>NZ_OPYO01000037.1:0-545614 GCF_900275665.1 Pseudomonas sp. JV241A | reverse complement strand
TAGGCCTGCCGCCAGCGTTCAATCTGAGCCATGATCAAACTCTTCAGTTCAATACTGCTTGGGTTTTGAGAAAACCCTAAACTTGGCTCAGCAATCTCAAATGACTTACTTTCAAATCTTTCGATTTTTCGTGTAGCCACTTGTGATGCTGATAATCTTTTTGACTATCAGTCTGAGCTCACAAGCACCCACACGAATTGCTTGATTCAGTTGTTAAAGAGCGGTTGGTTAAGAGCTTTTCGCCTCAACCGAGGCGCGCATTCTACGCTTTCCTCAGAGCCTGTCAAGCGTTTATTTTGAAGTTTTTCAGATGCTTTCGATTAAAAAGCCTTTCAACTTCAACCACTTGACTCGCTGCGATCTCTCGTCAGCGGGAGGCGAATTCTACAGCGTTTCAAACCGCTGTCAACAGCCTTTTTCACCGCTGTCGATCTTTCGATCGAAGCCCTTCCGGATAACCCTGGAACCACTAACTCTTTGAAACTCAAGGAGTTTTCAGTTCCGACTGCGCCGGAAGTGGGGCGAATTATAGACAGATCCACAGGGGCGTCAAGGACTTATTTCAACTTTGTTTCAGCGGCGGCGTTTTAGCTATAAGCCACAAGCTTCAAGCTGCAAGTAAAAGCAGAGGCACCGCGCTCAACTTGTAGCTTGCAGCTTATAGCTTGAAGCTTTAGACCACCTTGGCCACCCGCAGACGCTCGATCTCCGATGCCGCCAAGCCAAGCACTTCGCCCAGGATCTGCTCAGTATGCTCCCCCAGCAACGGCGGTGCATGGCGATACTCCACCGGCGTCTCGGACAGGCGAATCGGGCTGGCCACCTGCGGCACCTGCCCGGCCAGCGGGTGAGGCATCTCGATAGCCAGGCCCCGCGCCTTGACCTGCGGATCGGCAAACATCTGCGCCAGGTCGTTGATCGGCCCGCACGGCACACCCGCCCGCTCCAACTGCGCGACCCATTCAGCGGTGGTCTTGAACACCGTGGCCTGGCGGATCAGCGGGATCAGCTCGGCACGGTTGGCAACCCGCTGCTTATTAGTAGTAAAGCGCGGATCGTCTGCCCATTGCGGCTGGCCAGCCACTTCGGCGAACTTGCGGAACTGCCCGTCGTTGCCCACGGTGAGGATGAAGTCGCCGTCGGCAGTAGGGAAATCCTGGTAAGGCACGATGTTGGGATGAGCATTGCCCAGACGCCGCGGTGGCGTGCCGGTGGTGAGGTAGTTCATGGCCTGGTTGGCCAGGCAGGCAACCTGCACGTCGAGCAGCGCCATATCGATGTGCTGGCCGCCGCCATCGCGGTCACGATGGGCGAGGGCGGCCAGGATCGCCACGGCCGAGTACAGCCCGGTGAGGATGTCGGTCAGCGCGACACCGACTTTCACCGGCCCCGCACCTTCTTCACCTTCCGGCCGGCCGGTCAGGCTCATCAGCCCGCCCAGGCCCTGGATCATGAAGTCATAGCCGGCGCGCTTGGCGTAGGGCCCGGTCTGACCAAAGCCGGTGACCGAGCAATAGACCAGGCGCGGGTTGATCGCCTTCAGGCTTTCATAGTCCAGCCCATAGGCAGCCAAGCCACCAACCTTGAAGTTCTCGATCAGCACATCCGACTTCGCTGCCAGCTCGCGCACCAGGCGCTGGCCCTCGGGCTGGGTGAAGTCGATGGTCAGCGAACGCTTGTTGCGGTTGGCCGCCAGGTAGTAGGCAGCCTCGCTGGTGTTCTCGCCGTAGGCGTCCTTAAGGAAGGGCGGCCCCCAGGCGCGCGTATCATCGCCGCTGCCCGGGCGCTCGACCTTGATCACTTCGGCGCCGAGGTCGGCGAGTATCTGCCCGGACCAGGGCCCGGCCAGCACTCGCGACAGATCCAGCACCCGCAGATGAGATAGCGCGCCCATGGCTGGCTCCTTATTAATAGAAGGACTGGATGCCGGTCTGTGCGCGACCAAGGATCAGCGCGTGCACGTCATGGGTACCTTCATAGGTGTTGACCACCTCAAGGTTGACCAGGTGACGGGCAACGCCGAACTCGTCCGAGATACCGTTGCCACCCAGCATGTCGCGAGCCATACGGGCGATGTCCAGGGCCTTGCCGCAGGAGTTGCGCTTCATGATCGAAGTGATTTCGACCGCAGCGGTACCTTCGTCCTTCATCCGGCCCAGGCGCAGGCAGCCTTGCAGGGCCAGGGTGATTTCTGTCTGCATGTCGGCCAGCTTCTTCTGGATCAGCTGGTTGGCTGCCAGCGGGCGACCGAACTGCTTACGGTCCAGGGTGTATTGGCGCGCGGTGTGCCAGCAGGCCTCGGCGGCGCCCAGGGCACCCCAGGAAATGCCATAACGCGCAGAGTTCAGGCAGGTGAACGGACCTTTGAGGCCGCGCACATCCGGGAAGATGTTCTCTTCGGGGACAAACACGTTGTCCATGACGATTTCGCCGGTGATCGAGGCGCGCAGGCCGACCTTGCCGTGAATCGCCGGGGCGCTCAGGCCCTGCCAGCCTTTCTCCAGGACGAAACCACGAATGTCGCCGGCATCATCCTTGGCCCAGACCACGAACACGTCGGCGATCGGGCTGTTGGTAATCCACATCTTGCTGCCGCTCAGGCGATAGCCCCCGTCGACCTTCTTGGCGCGGGTGATCATCGAGCCCGGATCGGAGCCGTGGTCGGGTTCGGTCAGGCCGAAACAGCCGATCCACTCGCCGCTGGCAAGCTTGGGCAGGTACTTCTGCTTTTGTGCCTCGGTACCGAATTCGTTGATCGGCACCATGACCAGCGACGACTGCACGCTCATCATTGAACGGTAGCCGGAGTCGATACGCTCCACTTCCCGGGCAATCAGGCCGTAGCACACGTAGTTCAGGCCGCTGCCGCCGTACTGCTCGGGAATGGTCGCGCCCAACAGGCCGACTTCGCCCATCTCGCGGAAGATCGCCGGGTCGGTCTGCTCGTGACGGAACGCTTCCAGCACGCGCGGAGCCAGCTTGTCCTGGGCGAACTGATAAGCGCTGTCACGCACCATGCGCTCTTCTTCAGTGAGCTGTTGGTCGAGCAACAGCGGGTCGATCCAGTTGAAGCTTGCTTTACCGGCCATGAGCGAATCCTCGAGAAATGGGACCAGAGTTGTTGTGCCTTGATCCTAGGCCCGTTCAGGCGACGAGACAAACGAGGATTGCGCATGCTCTTGTGATAATTTCTCACTTCGTAATGGCCCTAAAGGCCATCTTTACGCCATATTAGTGAGGTTGATGTACATGCGGCGCAAGATCCCCAGTACGGCGGCCCTGGTCTGCTTCGAGGCTGCAGCCCGCCACGAGAGCTTTACCAAGGCTTCCCAGGAGCTATCCCTGACCCAGGGCGCCGTATGTCGGCAAATCGCCGGGCTCGAGGAGTTTCTCAATGTCGAATTGTTTCGCCGCTCCCGCCGCGGGGTGAAGCTCACCGAAGCCGGGCTTTCCTATAGCCGCCGGGTCGCCACCCAGCTGGACGCAGTGGAGCGCGACACCCTGTCGGTAATGGGCCAGCAGGGCGCCAACGTCATCGAACTGGCGGTGGTACCGACATTCGGCACCCAATGGCTGCTGCCACGGCTCAAGGACTTTCAGCAGCGCCACCCCGAGGTCACGGTCAACCTGACCAACCGCACCCGGCCATTCCTGTTCGCCGATACCAGCTTCGACGCGGCGATCTACTTCGGTGATGCCGACTGGTCGGGCACCGAGTCCCATCGGCTGATGGGCGAGAACCCCGTGCCGGTGTGCAGCCCGGCGTTGCTTGGCAATAACAAGCAGCTCACGGGCGAGCAGATCGCCCAGTTGCCGCTGCTGCAACAGACCACCCGGCCCTATGCCTGGCGTCAGTGGTTCAACAGCCTGGAGATGAATGTCGCCCGCGACATGACCGGCCCGCGCTATGAGCTATTCTCGATGTTGGCACAGGCCGCCATGCACGAGATGGGCGTGGCGCTGATTCCGCCCTTCCTGATCCAGCGCGAACTGGCAGAAGGGCGCCTGGTGGTGGCCAGCCCGCACGCGCTGTCGAGCATCAAGGCGTATTACCTGATGATCCCCGAGCGCAAGGTGGAATCGGCTTCGCTGCGCGCTTTCCGCGACTGGCTGGTGGGAGAGGCGAGCCGCTACGCCGCAGCGCATAAGGACGACAGCTATAACTTGACCCCGTAGTCAGCAAAACTGAAACCCTACAGATATAAGGAAATGTCGCATTTAGGCCAACTGTTTCAGAGGCCCTCACAAAAGCCCTTAACCCTGCTGTTTATGCGGCCTTCACAGCATAAATCGCGCTTTTAGCCAGGCATTCAGCAAATTCGGCGGAAAATTTTCAAATTTTACCGTAATCTCCCTGAAGCCCGCGCTTGGCGGGCTCCAGGCCTGTTATTGCGACATTCGGTCACAGGGTGACTTGTAGTTTGATTGCCGTCACCCTTCAAAACTGGTTGAAGCGATTCAGGAATCACCTGCAAAATGCCGCGCCCCGCTTGAATTCGGCGGGATCGTGCTGATCGGCCGCCCCAGCGCACCATCCGCAGTGCACTGGTTTACCAACAAAAGATCACGCAGGAGAAATGACGTGCACATTGGTGTTCCTCTCGAAACGCAGACGGGCGAAACACGGGTTGCTGCAACCCCGGAAACCATCAAGAAACTGATTGGCCAGGGGCATCAGGTCACCGTCCAGAGCGGCGCCGGCATCAACGCCAGCGTTCCGGACAGTGCCTATGAAGCAGCAGGCGCCACTATTGGCAGCGCTGCCGATGCGTTTGGAGCTCAGCTGGTTCTGAAGGTTGTAGCCCCTGACGATAGCGAACTGGCCCAGATCAAGAGCGGCACTGTCCTGGTGGGCATGCTCAATCCGTTCAATAACGAAACCATCGCCAAGATGGCCGAGTGCGGCATTACCGCCTTTGCCCTCGAAGCTGCGCCGCGCACCTCGCGAGCCCAGAGCCTCGATGTGTTGTCGTCGCAGGCAAACATTGCCGGTTACAAGGCGGTGTTGCTCGCGGCTCACCACTATCCGCGCTTCATGCCGATGTTGATGACCGCTGCCGGTACCGTTAAGGCCGCGCGCGTGCTGATCCTCGGCGCCGGTGTCGCCGGGCTGCAGGCCATCGCCACGGCCAAGCGCCTGGGTGCGGTGATCGAAGCCTCGGACGTGCGTCCGGCAGTGAAGGAGCAGATCGAGTCGCTGGGTGCCAAGTTCATCGACGTCCCTTACGAGACCGATGAAGAGCGCGAGTGCGCCGAAGGTGTCGGCGGTTACGCCCGGCCCATGCCGGCCAGCTGGATGCAGCGCCAGGCCCTGGCGGTGCACGAGCGCGCCAAGCAGGCCGATATCGTCATTACCACCGCACTGATCCCCGGCCGCAAGGCACCCACCTTGCTCAGCGCCGAAACCGTGGCGCAGATGAAACCCGGCTCGGTGGTCATCGACCTCGCCGCAGCCCAGGGTGGCAACTGCCCGCTGACCGTCGCCGACCAGGTGGTGGTGGAGCAGGGCGTGACCATCGTCGGCCCGACCAACCTGCCAGCCCAGGTCGGCGCCGATGCCTCGGCCCTGTACGCACGCAACCTGCTCGACTTCATGAAGCTGCTGTTCGACAAGGACGGCGCGCTGACGATCAACCTCGAAGACGACATCGTCGCCGCGTGCCTGATGTGCCGCGACGGCCAGGTCATCCGCAAGAACGGATAAGGAGCCAGACAATGGAAGACATGCTGATCTCTCACGGCGTCTATAACCTGATCATCTTCGTGCTGGCGATCTATGTCGGTTACCACGTGGTCTGGAACGTCACCCCTGCACTGCACACCCCGTTGATGGCGGTCACCAACGCCATCTCCGCCATCGTCATCGTCGGCGCCATGCTGGCCGCCGCGCTGACCGTCACACCGCTGGGCAAGACCATGGGCACCCTCGCGGTGGCCCTGGCGGCGGTCAACGTATTCGGCGGTTTCCTCGTCACCCGGCGCATGCTGGAGATGTTCAAGAAGAAAGCCCCAAGCAAGGGCGCAGCGAAGCAAGAGGGGCAGAAGTAAACATGAGCATGAACCTGGTAACACTTCTCTACCTTGTCGCCTCGGTATGCTTCATCCAGGCGCTCAAGGGTCTGTCGCACCCGACCACGTCGCGGCGCGGCAACCTGTTCGGCATGCTCGGCATGGCCCTGGCGGTGATCACCACCATCGGCCTCATCTATAAGCTCGGAGCTGAACTGGCCACCGATGGTATCGGCTACGTCATTGTCGGCCTGCTGGTCGGCGGTACTGCCGGCTCGATCATGGCCAAGCGCGTTGAAATGACCAAGATGCCCGAGCTGGTCGCCTTCATGCACAGCATGATCGGTCTGGCCGCGGTGTTCATCGCCATTGCCGCAGTGGTCGAGCCGCAATCGCTGGGCATCGTCGCCAGTATCAGCGACCCGATCCCTAGCGGTAACCGCCTGGAACTGTTCCTCGGTGCCGCCATTGGTGCGATCACCTTCTCAGGTTCCGTCATTGCATTCGGCAAGCTCTCGGGCAAGTACAAGTTCCGTCTGTTCCAGGGCGCACCGGTACAGTTCAGCGGACAGCACAAACTGAACCTGGTACTCGGCCTTGCCACCATCGGCCTGGGCCTGGTGTTCACGTTCACCGGCAGCTACAGCGCCTTTGCCCTGATGCTGATCCTGGCGTTCATCATGGGCGTGCTGATCATCATCCCGATTGGCGGCGCCGACATGCCGGTGGTGGTGTCGATGCTCAACAGCTACTCGGGCTGGGCGGCAGCAGGTATCGGCTTCTCGCTGAACAACTCGATGCTGATCATTGCCGGCTCCCTGGTCGGTTCGTCCGGTGCGATCCTCTCGTACATCATGTGCAAGGCGATGAACCGCTCGTTCTTCAACGTGATCCTCGGCGGTTTCGGCGGCGCGGCAGAAGCGGCCGGCCCGGCGGGCGCCAAGGAAGCCCGCCCGGTGAAATCCGGTTCGGCCGACGATGCGACCTTCCTGCTCAGCAACGCCGACACCGTGATCATCGTCCCCGGCTACGGCCTGGCGGTGGCCCGTGCCCAGCACGCACTGAAAGAGCTGACCGAGAAGCTGACCCACAACGGCGTGACCGTGAAGTACGCGATCCACCCGGTGGCGGGGCGCATGCCCGGGCACATGAACGTACTGCTGGCCGAAGCCGAAGTGCCATACGACCAGGTGTTCGAGATGGACGACATCAACTCCGAGTTCGGCCAGGCCGACGTGGTGCTGGTACTTGGCGCCAACGACGTGGTCAACCCGGCAGCGAAGAACGATCCGAAGTCGCCGATTGCCGGCATGCCGATCCTCGAGGCCTTCAAGGCCAAGACCATCATCGTCAACAAGCGCTCGATGGCCAGCGGCTACGCCGGCCTGGATAACGAACTGTTCTATCTGGACAAGACCATGATGGTCTTCGGCGACGCCAAGAAGGTCATCGAAGACATGGTCAAAGCGGTCGAATAAGCCGTTCAACCTGCTGTGACAAATAGCCCCAGCGCGGTACCGGCTGGGGCTTTTTCATGCCCGGCCCGCCGACAGAAGGCTCTATTTCAGGGCTTCGCATTCGACCTTGGTCGCGGGACGAAGCCAGGCGAAAACACTAGACTGCGCATCTAGCTTTAGTAGCCCGAGATAACAATCCATGTACCGTGATCGTATCCGCTTGTCCTCCCTGCACAGCAAGGTAATGAGTGCGGCTGATGCCGCTGGCCTGATCGAGGACGGCATGACCGTCGGCATGAGCGGTTTTACCCGTGCCGGTGAAGCCAAGGCCGTGCCCCATGCACTGGCCGAGCGCGCCAAGCAGTCGCCCCTGAAAATCAGCCTGATGACCGGCGCAAGCCTGGGCAACGACCTCGACAAACAGCTGACCGAGGCCGGTGTACTGGCCCGTCGCATGCCGTTCCAGGTCGACAGCACCCTGCGCAAGGCCATCAACGACGGCAAGGTCATGTTCATCGACCAACACCTGTCGGAAACCGTCGAGCAGCTGCGCAACCAGCAGCTCAAGCTGCCGGACATCGCGGTCATCGAAGCGGTCGCCATCACCGAGCAAGGCCACATTGTGCCGACCACTTCGGTGGGCAACTCGGCCAGCTTCGCGATTTTCGCCAAACAGGTGATCGTCGAGATCAACCTGGCGCACAACGCCAACCTGGAAGGCCTGCACGACATCTATATCCCGACCTACCGCCCGACCCGTACGCCGATCCCGCTGGTAAAAGTCGATGACCGCATCGGCAGCACCGCGATCCCGATCGACCCGGCCAAGATTGTCGGTATCGTCATCACCGAGCAGCCGGACTCGCCGTCCACCGTGCTGCCGCCAGACGACGAAACCCAGGGCATCGCCAACCACCTGATCAACTTCCTCAAGCAGGAAGTCGACGCCGGGCGCATGACCAACAAGCTCGGTCCGCTGCAGGCCGGTATCGGCAGCATTGCCAACGCGGTGATGTGCGGCCTGATCGACTCGCCGTTCGAAGACCTGACCATGTACTCCGAAGTACTGCAGGACTCGACCTTCGACCTGATCGACGCCGGCAAGCTGAGCTTCGCTTCGGGCAGCTCGATCACCCTGTCGACCCGCCGCAACGCCGACGTCTTCGGTAACCTGGAGCGCTACAAGGACAAACTGGTCCTGCGCCCGCAGGAAATTTCAAACCACCCTGAAGTGGTCCGCCGCCTGGGCATCATCGGCATCAACACTGCCCTTGAGTTCGACCTGTACGGCAACGTCAACTCCACGCACGTCTGCGGCACGCGGATGATGAACGGCATCGGTGGCTCGGGCGACTTCGCCCGCAACGCGCACCTGGCGATCTTCGTCACCAAGTCGATTGCCAAGGGCGGGGCGATTTCCAGCGTGGTGCCGATGGTCAGCCACGTCGACCACACCGAGCACGACGTCGACATCCTCGTCACCGAGCAGGGCCTGGCTGACCTGCGTGGCCTGGCACCACGCGAACGTGCCCGGGTGATCATCGACAACTGTGTGCACCCGGATTACCGCGACGCGCTGAACGACTACTTCACCCGTGCTTGCGAACGCGGCGGCCACACGCCGCACATCCTGCGCGAAGCCCTGGCCTGGCACGAAAACCTGGAAGAAACCGGGCGCATGCTCGCCAGCTGACCTGCACAGTAACCGGCCGGTTGTGCGCAATGCCAACCGGCCGGACAACTGATTTATTTATTTTGGCAAAAACTGTTCTACTGTACCGGTGGTTTCACCACCATTTTCCGCCCTCTTGTCCCTTCTCCGAGCAGAAATGCACCATTTCAGTGCCGACCAGTACAGTTGCGCCTATTCCGAGTGCAACAGTCGCTTAAAACAGTTAACTGGCCCATCACAATGCAGGTGAACTGTATCTACTGTTATGGACGGCAGAGGAGGATCATTGGCATCAGTTAAATCACTACCTAATGCCGCCACAAGCGGAAGGATGACATCATGGAACGTACCCTCAGTTCCGATCTGGTTTTCGAAAACACCGCCGAACAATCCAAGGCCTCGCTGCCACTGCGCCTGCTGGCCAACCTGATGCTGTGGCAACGCCGTATTGCCAGCCGCCACCAACTGGCTCGCCTGGACTCGCGTCTGCTGGCTGATGCCGGTATCAGCGAAGCACAACGCTACGAAGAGCTGAGCAAGCCTTTCTGGCGTTAATGCAGGGCTCGCCGGCCAAGGCCGGCACCTCGAATTCCCCAAAACCCGTCGCAGGTGACTGCTGACGGGTTTTGTCGTTTAAAGGCCCGAGATAGAGCGGCTGACACCACGACAGGTACAGTTATACATTTAATCAATATGACCGGTACAGTTGATAAATCTTGCGACGAGGTGGTCCAAGCCTCAGGTTCCTATCGCGTGATACCCTTAGCGTACCCAGCTTGGTAATAAGTAGCGCAACAAGCTGAGCGTGCGTCTGACATAAGAACCACCAAAAAGCCTATCCAGGAGATCGACCATGTTCCATTCACGCTTGTTTGGCGCCGCGCTGCTGCTGGCCCTGGCTTCCACTGCCAACGCCACCAGCTTTGTCGTCACCACCGATACCGTCGTTCGTGGCGTCGCCGCCTCCACTGATGCCACCTCCGATGTGTCGTCCTCGTTCCGTGACGACAAGATCGTCCAGGCCGCCCGTGACGACGCCGCCAGCTTCGTTGCCAGCCACGGTGACATCCGCGGCGCGAAACTGGAGAGCGCTTTCGCCCACATTCGCCAGCAGACCCCAACCCTGCAGGCCAGCGACGCTCAACTGGCACAGGCCATCCTGGCGCTCTGAAGCACTCGCTTCCGGCCCATGCATGTAACAACGTGCAACTAAGCCGGGCCCTCTGCGCTGGTCCTCACCAGCGCATTGGGATAGCCTTTGCCGCCTGATTCAGCTGCCGTTCGAGACCCATGCGTTATCTGTCATTGCTGTTGCTCGTATTCTGCTGGAGCGGTGCCGCCCAGGCGCTGGACCTGACCACCAACAACCTTGTCGTCAGTGGTTACGTCACCAGCAAAGTGACGTCGGCGCCCTTCGATCGCAAACTGCTGCTGGCCGCCCATGACGATGCCGCTGCCTTTGTGGGCAGCGACGGTCAATGGCGGGGCGCTCGCCTTGAGGCTGCACTGGACCGGCTGCGCCAGGCCAACCCGGAACTTCATGCCAGCGACCTTGAACTGGCGCAGGCAATTCTCGTCCAATGATTACTTCTGTTTTCCCGGAGATGCTCCATGCGTAACCCGCTGATTGCCGCCACCCTTGGCCTTCTGCTGCTGGCCGATGTGGCCCAGGCACAAACCCTGGTGGCCACCAGCAACATCATCGTTCGCGCCTTCGGCCGCTCGATCGACTTCACCTCCGACACCACTACTTCGATTCGCGATTCCAAAGTCGTGCGCGAAGCCCGCGACGATGCCGCCAGCTATGTCGCCAGCCGTGGCGAGATCCGTGGCGCACAACTCGAAGCCGCCTTCGATACCCTGCGCCAGCGTGTTCCTGAAGCACGCCAGGCCAGTGACCAGGTCCTGGCTGAAGCCATTCTCGCTCTGTGAAGCCGGTGCGTGCCTGGCTGCTGGGTTGCCTGCTGATACTGTTCGGCAGCCCGGCACTGGCCGACCTGCAGCTGGTGCTGCAGGCCGATGACTTGAACCCGCAGCAACAGCGGGCCAGCCAGGCATTGCTGGACGAAGCCCTGCAGGCACTGCCGCCGAGCTTCAAGACCCGCCTTGACCGACGCATCCAGGTCAGCTGGAGCAGCCGCATGCCGGCCGACGCCTACGGCCAGGCATCGCTGGTCTCCACCCTGGAGCTCAATAGCCGCCTGCTGCCGGGCCTTGCCGATGGCAGCGCCGCCACGCAGAAGACCGGCCGCCCCCACGGCACCGTACGCCAGGAGTTGTTGGCCACCGTCCTGCATGAGCTGACCCACATCTATGACCGCGCCCGCCTGTGGCAGGGTGCGCAACGTCGGCTAATCACCCAGTGCACCCGACAGCAGAACAGCCAGGGCAAAGTCGGCCTGCCCGAACAGTGCCGTGGCCAGACCGAACGCCGTTTTACCCTCAGTGACGACCCGCGCCTGCTCGACCTGGCTGGCTGGCCGCAATATGTCGGCCGTCGTGGCGAGCGCGAACAGCACAACCGCCAGGTGGCACGCAGCCCCGACAGCTATGAGCTGAGCAGCCCCAAGGAATTCATTGCGGTCAACATGGAGTACTTCCTGCTCGACCCAAGCTTTGCCTGCCGCCGCCCGGCCTTGCAGGCTTACCTGAAGGAGCATTTCGACTGGGCGCCCGAGCATCCGCCATGCCCGAGCGCATTGCCGTTCCTCAACGCCGGCAATGACTTTGCCAAATCGCCGCTGGGCGAGATCGACCCCGAGCGGGTCTATGCCGTGGATTACCTGCTGGCCGAAGCCAACCAGAACTGGGTCAGCCGCTGGGGCCACAGCATGCTGCGCCTGGTGATCTGCGCCCCAGGGCGCCCGCGCGGGCCGGACTGCCGCCTGGACCTGGACCAGCACCTGGTGCTGTCGTACCGGGCGTTCGTCAATGATGTGCAGCTGTCGAGCTGGGACGGTTTGACCGGTGCCTACCCGTCGCGGCTGTTCGTGTTGCCACTGGCCCAGGTCATCGACGAATACACCAAGACTGAACTGCGCAGCCTCGCCTCTATCCCGCTCAGGCTCAACCGTAACGAACTGGAAAGCCTGGTACGGCAGGCCGCCGAGATGCACTGGAGCTACGACGGCAACTATTACTTCCTGTCCAACAACTGCGCGGTCGAAACCCTCAAGCTATTGCGTAGCGGCACCGCCAACCCACGCCTGAACAATCTGGACAGCATCGTTCCCAATGGCTTGCTCGAAGTACTCGAAGGCCGCGGCCTGGCTGACGTCAGCGTGCTCGACGACCCGCGCGAGGCGCTACGCCTGGGTTACCGCTTCGACTCCTACCGCGACCGCTACCAGGCGATGTTCCTGGTACTGAAGCAGCAGCTGCCGATCAAGCAGGACAGCGTCGAAGCCTGGCTGGAACAATCTGCCGAACAACGCCAGCAGTGGTTTGCCCAAGCCGACCTGCGCACCAGCGCGGCGTTGCTGCTATTGGAGCAAGCCAGCCTGCGCCGCCAGCTGTTGCTGGCCCAGGACGAGGTCAAGCAGCGCTACTTGACCGGGCGGGAGCTCAATGACGCCAGCGTCGGCAAGGCTAACAACACCCTGCAGCAGATTCTCGCCAACAGCGGTTTTCTCAGCCGCCCGGCGGAACTGCTGGGCAGCAGTGGCTACGGTTTGCCCCAGGCCAGTGAGCGGGAAAAGCTGCTGAGTGAAACCAGCCAGCGGCAAAAACAGCTGCAAACCCTCAGCGCCGAACTCGACAAGGAGGTGCGCGCCTTGCTCGGCCCGACACGCGCGGCTGAAATCAAAGCGGTCGAGGCCAACATCAAGCAGGTGGGCGAACATTTGCGCGCACTGCACAAGGCCGGCGGCGGTCTGCAACTGCCCTGATCACAGGGTTTCGCCATGCTCTTCAGGCAACTGTTCATCCAGGTGCAGCCAGGACAGGCGGCTGTCGATCCAGATGTGCCGGTTGGGCGGCGCCAGCTCCGGCTGGTCGAGCGTCGTCACGGTGACGTCGATGCTCTGCGGGCTCAGATCAGTGGTCAAGGCCACATGGGCACCGCAACGACTGCAAAAATATCGCACGCAACTGGCCGATGAGTCATAGCGTTGCGGCGTACCACTCAACCACTGGAAATCATCACAGTTCACCGTCAACCAGGTGATCAACAAGCCACCACTGACCCGCCGGCAAACCGAGCAATGGCAGTGGGCAACATCCGTCAACGGGCCTTGAATCCGGTAGCGCAGGGCGCCGCAATGGCAGCCGCCTTCGTACGAATCGCGCATCGCTCCCTCCTGTTACCTATTGGCTTACAGCCAACAATGCACCTCTCGTCGGCTTTGGGCCAGCGAAAGCTGGCTGAAAGCTTCCCGCCTTAGGATTGCCTCCACTACCGGCACCAGACCGGTCAGCCAGGGCCCTGTGTCTTTCATACAGCGCCCGGCCCAATTAACAACAACAATGGTGATACTGATGCTTTCCTACGACCGCCTCCCTGCAGCCATCCCTCCGCTATTCCACGCGCCGCGCCCCGCGCGCTGATCCGCCCGAATCGTTCTTCCTTCGACGCGCTACGCCTGGAGTACTCCCATGCTGACCTTCCTCGGCTTCGCCATGGTCATCACCTTCATGTACCTGATCATGACCAAGCGCCTGTCGGCCTTGATCGCGCTGATTCTGGTACCGATTCTTTTCGCCCTGTTCGGCGGTTTTTCCGCCAAGATCGGCCCAATGATGCTCGAAGGCATCAGCAAACTGGCGCCGACCGGGGTCATGCTGATGTTCGCTATCCTGTATTTCGCCCTGATGATCGACTCCGGCCTGTTTGACCCGGCCGTACGCAAGATCCTCAAGCTGGTCAAAGGCGACCCGCTGAAAGTCTCGGTCGGCACGGCAGTGCTGGCCCTGGTAGTGTCGCTGGACGGCGACGGCGCCACCACCTACATGATCTGCGTGGCGGCCATGCTGCCGCTGTACAGCCGCCTGGGCATGAGCCCGCGGATCATGGCCGGCCTGATCATCCTCGCCGGCGGCATCATGAACATGACCCCCTGGGGTGGCCCGACCGCTCGCGCCGCCAGTGCCTTGCATGTCGACCCGTCGGATATCTTCGTACCGATGATCCCGGCCATGCTCGCCGGTGTCGTCGCCCTGCTGGCCATTGCCTACATGTACGGCAAGCGTGAGCGCGCTCGCCTGGGCGAACTGCATCTGCCGGGCGATGAAATCGATCACAGTGAAATCAGCGTCTCGCAGTTCCCGGATGCCCGCCGTCCCAAACTGCTGTGGTTCAACGGCGTCCTGACCGCCTTGCTGATGGTCTCGCTGATCATGGGCCTGTTGCCGCTGCCGGTGCTGTTCATGATCGCCTTCAGTATCGCGATGATCGTCAACTACCCGTGCCTGCAACAGCAGAAGGACCGCATCGCCGCCCATGCCGGCAGCGTCCTGGCGGTGACCGGCCTGATTTTCGCCGCCGGTATCTTCACCGGTATCCTCTCCGGCACCGGCATGGTCGACGCCATGTCCAAAAGCCTGCTGGCGGTCATCCCGGATGCGCTGGGCCCTTATCTGGCGGTGATCACGGCGATCGTGAGCATGCCGTTCACCTTCTTCATGTCCAACGACGCCTTCTACTACGGGGTATTGCCGGTGCTGTCGGAAGCGGCCAGCCATTACGGCATCTCGCCTGTTGAGATGGCCCGCGCGTCGATCGTCGGCCAACCCGTGCATCTGCTCAGCCCGCTGGTACCCTCTACCTACCTGTTGGTGGCCCTGGCCGGCATTGAGTTCGGCGATCATCAGCGCTTCACCCTGAAGTGGGCAGTGCTGGTCTGCCTGTGCATAATGCTCGCCGCGCTGCTCATGGGAATTTTCCCCCTGTTCAGTAGCCTATAAGACAACAGAATCACCTAACCGTAGCCGCGCCCCATTGCCTGGGGCGTTCTGCTTACATCGTTCGAAGGAATACACATGGAATGGCTGACCAGCCCAGAAATCTGGGTTGCCTTTTTTACTCTGACGGCGCTTGAGATCGTTCTCGGTATCGACAACATCATCATGATCTCGATCCTGGTCAGCCGCATGCCCAAGCACATGCAGCAGCGCACTCGGATCTTCGGCCTGGCACTGGCCATGGTCACCCGGATCCTCCTGCTGCTGTCGATCACCTGGGTAATGCGCCTGACCGCCGATCTGTTCGTAGTGTTCGACCAGGGCATTTCCGGGCGCGACCTGATCCTGTTCTTCGGCGGCCTGTTCCTCTTGTGGAAAAGCTCTCAGGAGATTTACCACGGCCTGGAAGGTGAAGACGAAACCAGCGACGAGCCAAGCGGCGCCGGCGGCAAGTTCTTCTACACCATCATCCAGATCGCGATCATCGACATCGTCTTCTCCCTGGACTCGGTGATCACTGCCGTGGGCATGGTTTCCCACGTACCGGTGATGATCGCGGCGATTATCGTCGCCGTGCTGGTGATGATGCTCTGTGCCGGCGCCATCAGTAACTTCATCGACAAGCACCCGTCGCTGAAGATGCTCGCCCTGTCGTTCCTGATCGTGGTCGGTACCGTGCTGATCGCCGAATCCTTCGACGTGCACGTACCGAAAGGCTATGTCTACTTCGCCATGGCGTTCTCGCTGGCAGTCGAAGCGATCAACATCAAGATGCGCACGGCCATGGCCAAGAAAAAGCAACAGAGCGATCCGGTGAAACTTCGCAAGGACATCCCGGGTCAGTAATCCCGGTGCTGTTGAAAAGGGCCCTGCGGGGCCCTTTTTTCATCCAGCTTCATGACAGTGCTGTTTCAAAGCCTGCCGTGGCTATGCGATGCTGGCGCCACGGCCATTGGCCGACTACAGCTTAAGTGGGCACTGGGAAAAACCGCCTGGTAGCAGGACAGGCTCACGGCATCATCCATTTGCCCCACTGGGGCGCATAACAGGGGGCCTTTTCAATGCTGACCCTGCTCAATCTGCTTTCCGCCGTGGCGTTGCTGATCTGGGGCACGCACATCGTGCGTACCGGCATCCTGCGGGTGTATGGCTCGAACCTGCGTCGGGTGCTGAGCCAGAACATGTCCAAGCGGCCGTTGGCCTTTGTCGCCGGTATTCTGGTGACGGCGATGGTGCAAAGCAGCAACGCCACGGCGATGCTGGTGACCTCGTTCGTCGGCCAGAGCCTGATGGGGCTGACCCCGGCGCTGGCGATCATGCTCGGTGCCGACGTCGGTACCGCGCTGATGGCGCGGGTGCTGACATTTGACTTGTCGTGGCTGTCGCCGCTGCTGATCTTTCTCGGGGTGATCTTCTTTCTTTCCCGCAAGCAGACTCGCGCCGGACAAATGGGCCGCGTCGCTATCGGCCTGGGCCTGATCATCCTCGCCCTGCAGCTGATCGTCGAAGCGGCGGCGCCGATCACCCATGCCCAGGGGGTGAAAGTGCTGTTCGCCTCGCTGACCGGCGATATCCTCCTCGATGCCCTTGTCGGCGCCCTGTTTGCACTGATCTCCTACTCGAGCCTGGCCGCCGTGCTGCTCACCGCAACCCTGGCCGGTGCCGAGTTGATCAGCCTGCCGGTGGCCATCGGCCTGGTGATCGGCGCCAACATCGGCAGTGGCCTGCTGGCCTTTCTCAGCACCAGCATGCAGAACGCCGCAGGCCGTCAGGTGGCGCTGGGCAGTTTGCTGTACAAGCTGATCGGCCTGGTGCTGATCATTCCCGTGCTCAATCCGCTGGTGGCGTGGATGGACAGCCTGAGTTTCAGCCCCCAGGAACTGGTCATCGGCTTTCACCTGCTCTACAACACCTTGCGCTGCCTGATCCTGTTGCCGACGGTGACGCCCATGGGCCGCCTGTGCAGCTGGTTACTGCCTGAGCGCGAAGAAGCCAACGGCCGTGCCCGCCCACGGCACCTGGACGCTACCGCGCTGACTACGCCAAGCCTGGCCCTGGCCAACGCGGTACGCGAAACCCTGCGCATGGGCGATCTGGTCGACAGCATGCTCGATGCCATGCTCAATGTGCTGCGCGGCACCCAGACCGCCATGACCCAGCAGATGCGCGCCCTGGGCGAAGACGTCGAGGCCCTGTACAACGCCATCAAGCTGTACCTGGCGCAAATGCCCCGCGAAGACCTCAGCGAGCAGGACAGCCGGCGCTGGGCCGAGATCATTGAGCTGGCGATCAACCTCAAGCTTGCCAGCGACCTGATCGAGCGCATGCTGCGCAAGGTTCAACAGCAGAAGACCTCTCAGCGCCGGGAGTTTTCCGACGTCGGCCTGGAAGAGCTCACCGGTTTGCACAGCCAGTTGCTGGCCAATTTGCGCCTGGGCCTGTCGGTGTTTCTCAGCGCCGATCCGGAAAGCGCCCGCCAGCTGCTGCGGGAAAAACGCCGCTTCCGCGCCCAGGAACGACGCCTGGCCCACGCCCATGTCAGCCGACTGCAACGTAAAGTGGTGCAAAGTATCGAGACCAGCTCATTGCACCTGGAACTGATCGCCGACATGAAACGATTGAACTCCTTGTTCTGCAGCAGTGCCTATGTGGTATTGGGCGGCGCCGATACCGGCGGCCTGCTGCTCGACAGCGTGCCGGACGACGCTCACTCACCCTGACCGCTTCACCTCAAGAACTCCCGCAAGGAAGCTCGCCATGCGTTGCCTGATGTTCATTTGCCTGTTGCTGGGCTGCGCGCCCGGCTTTGCCATCGACCGCTCCCAGGTCGAAGGCTACCTGCTGCCCAATGGCCTGCAGGTGGTGCTCAAGTCGGGTTATGAACGCAGCCATGTGTCGATTCGCCTGGTGGTGGGTGTTGGCTTCGATGACTTCCCCTGCGAGCGCCAGGAGCTGCCGCACTTGCTTGAACACCTGCTGTTCAGCGGCATCGACGACAGCGGCGAGGGCGGCCTGGAAGAACGCATGCAGGCACTGGGCGGGGAGTGGAATGCCTATACCAGCAGTGCCGACACCACCTTCGTCATCGAAGCGCCGGCGCGCAACCAGCGCAAGGTACTCGACCTGCTGCTGGCGGTGATCAACGACACCCGGATCGATGAAAAAGCCCTGGAGCTGTCCAAGCGCATCGTCGAACGTGAAGACGGTGGCCATTACTCGCACCTGCAGCGCTGGCTCGACCGCCAGGACATCGGCCATCGCGCCAGCGACCAACTGGCAGTGGAGCTGGGGCTCAAGTGCGCCGAACGTTCGTCGATCGAGGACATGACCCTGGAAGAGGTCAATGACCTGCGCGAGCACTGGTACGCGGCCAACAACATGACCCTGATCGTTGTCGGCGGCCTCGACCGCCTGCTGCCAGCCTATCTGGAGCGCACCTATGGCGAGCTGCCAGCGGTCGAGCCGGGTGAGCGCCGGGTGCTCGACGGTGTCACGCACAAAGCCGAAGCCCGCCGTGAGTTGACCCGTGGCTGGCTGGGCGACAGTGCGCGCCTGCACTGGCTATTCCTCGAACCGGTACTGGACAACGACCACGGCCAGACCTGGGACCTGCTGCAGCGCTACCTGGACTGGGCGTTGTACGACGAACTGCGGCTCAAGCACGGGTTTTCCTACGGCCCGTTCAGCCAGCGCGAGAGCTTCGGTGACACCGGGCTGATGGTGCTCAATGCCGATCTGGACCGCGCCGATGTCGATGCCGCCGAGCAGGCCCTGGCCGCCATGCTCGAGCGCCTGCGCAAGGATGGCCTGGACCCGGCAACGTTCCAGCGCATCAAACAGGCCGCCATCGACCGCGAAGCCTGGACCACCCAGGGCAACAGCGTCCTGGCCGATTATTACTGGGGGGCGCTGAACGATTACGCCGACGGGCGCTTTGCCGATCCGGTGCGGGCGTTGCGCAGAATCAGCCTGGAAGATGCCAACCGGGCCCTGCAACAGTTACTGGCCGAGCCTGGCTATGTGCGGATCGAGAAGCCGCTGCTCAGTTTTGACGAGCTGTATGGGTGGGTGGCGCTGGCGGTGGGGGTGTTGTTGGCCGGGGTGTTGATCTGGGGGCGGCGGCGTTCCCGCTGAAATCATCGCGGGGCAAGCCCGCTCCTACAGAGTATCCTGTGAAGGTTTTTACCTGACCTTGCGAACACCTTCATGCCTCTTTACCTCCAGCGCCTGATCGAGCTGATCAAGCGCTATCCCGGAGTCATCGCCCTCGGTGGTTTCATTTCCGGTGTCGGCAGCTTCATTCTGGTCGATCGCCAGGAGAGCCTGGCCAGCTGGATCGCCATCGTCATGCTCATCAGCTGGATCTGGCTGATGATGGAGAACACCTTCACCAAGGTCTTCACCAAGGTCTTCAAGCGCGAAATCCCCCAGCCGCTGCTGCGCTACGCGACGCAGATGATCCACCAGGAAAGCCTGTTCTTCGTCCTGCCGTTCTTCTTCGTGACCACCACCTGGAACAGTGGCCAGCTGGTGTTTACCGGCATACTCGCCGCAGCCGGACTGATATCGATCATCGACCCGCTGTACTACAAGTGGCTGGCCCCGCGGCGCTGGCTGTACCTGGCGCTGCATACCCTGACCTTGTTTGCCGCGCTGCTGACCGCGCTGCCAATCATCCTGCACCTGACCACCTCGCAGAGCTTCAAGCTGGCCCTGGGCATCGCCATGCTGCTGTCGTTCCCGAGCCTGGCCAGCAGCTTCCCGATCAGCCACTGGCGCCGTGGGATTGTGCTGGTGGTGATGACCCTGGCCGTCGGTGCCGGCGGCTGGATGCTGCGCTCCTGGGTGCCACCAGCGACCCTGTGGATGACCGAAGTGGCGGTCAGCACCCAGGTCGAGAACCGCACGCCTGGCAAAAGCCTGGAGCAGATCAAAGCCAGTGAAATACGCAGTGGTCTCTACGCCTTTACCGCGATCAAGGCCCCTCGTGGGCTGAACGAGCGGATCTACCATGTCTGGCAATTCGAGGGCAAAGAGGTCGACCGTATCGCCCTGGACATTCATGGCGGGCGCAAGGAAGGCTACCGGGCCTGGACCCACAAGCAGAACTTCCCCGGCAACCCGGTCGGGCGCTGGCAGGTGCGGGTGCTGACCGAAGACGGCCAGGTCATCGGCGTGCTGCGCTTTCGCGTGGTTGACGATGGTCAAGCGCTTGC
This sequence comes from Pseudomonas sp. JV241A, assembly GCF_900275665.1. Classification (NCBI taxonomy): domain Bacteria; kingdom Pseudomonadati; phylum Pseudomonadota; class Gammaproteobacteria; order Pseudomonadales; family Pseudomonadaceae; genus Pseudomonas; species Pseudomonas sp. JV241A. Next base: position 525,362 of record NZ_OPYO01000037.1, on the reverse strand, counting down.
GGCCGAGTAACGCTATGCTCTGAGGCTGCGAACCGTTGGTCGGACTGCATGGAGCCTATGACTACACACGCCAGCGCCACCCTGGATACTGCAAGCAGCCCGCCACGGCTGCGGATCACCGGTGACTGGACCCTGGCCAACTACGCCAGCCTCAAGCGCAGTAGCGACAGCCTGGCCGGCCAGTATGACCCCTCTACCGAGGTCGATCTCGACCAGCTTGGCAAGCTCGACACCGCCGGTGCGGCTTTGCTGGTCGAGCTGCTCGGTGCCGAGCGCCTGGCGCGGCTGACCGAAACCGCCACACACTTGCCCGCTGCCAGCCAGGCGCTGCTCAAGACTGTGTATTGCTCGGTGCAGGACTTCTGCATCCCGCAAAAGCAGCCGGAACGCTCGGTGCTGATTCAACTGCTCAGCCGTATCGGCCGCGCGGTCGACATCCTGTGGCAAGACACCCTGCAGATCCTCGGCTTCATCGGCCTGATCCTGCAAACCCTGTTCCTGCGTCTGTTCCAGCCCAAGCGCTGGCGGGTTACCTCGGTGGTTGCGCATATCGAACAGACCGGCCTGGACGCCGCGCCCATCGTCGCCTTGCTGACCTTCCTGGTCGGTGCGGTGGTGGCCTTTCTCGGCGCCACGGTGCTGGCCAGCTTTGGTGCCAGCATTTTTACCGTCGACCTGGTGGCGTTCTCGTTCCTGCGTGAATTCGGCGTGCTGCTGACCGCAATCCTGATGGCTGGGCGTACTGCCAGCGCCTTCACCGCGCAAATCGGTTCGATGAAGGCTAATGAGGAGATCGACGCCATCCGCACCCTGGGTCTCGATCCGGTGGAGTTGCTGGTGGTGCCGCGGGTGCTGGCGTTGCTGATCGCGCTACCGTTGCTGACTTTTGTCGCCATGCTCTGCGGCATTATCGGCGGGGCGGTGGTCTGTGCGCTGTCGCTGGGTATCTCGCCGGCGATGTTCCTGTCGCTGCTGCAAAGCGATATCGGTGTGCAGCACTTCCTGGTCGGGCTGGTGAAAGCACCGTTCTTCGCCTTCCTGATCGCTGCCATCGGCTGCCTGGAAGGCTTCAAGGTCAGCGGCAGCGCCGAATCGGTCGGCGCCCACACCACCTCCAGCGTGGTGCAGTCGATCTTCGTGGTGATCGTTCTGGATGCCGTGGCGGCACTGTTTTTCATGGAGATGGGCTGGTGAAAGAGGCCAACGGCAACGCTCGCGGGACGGTGATCGAAGCCCGGGGCATCTGCAACCGCTTCGGCACCCAGAGCGTGCACGAGCAACTCGACCTGGACCTGTACCGCGGCGAAATCCTCGCGGTGGTCGGCGGCTCGGGCAGTGGCAAGTCGGTGTTGCTGCGCAGTATCGTCGGCCTGCGCCGGCCCAACGAAGGCCAGGTGCGGGTGTTCGGCCAGGACCTGAGCAGCGCCAGCGACGAGCAGCGTTCACTGGTCGAGCGGCGATTCGGCGTGCTGTTCCAGAAGGGCGCGTTGTTCTCGTCACTGACCGTCACCGAAAACGTCGCCTTGCCGCTGATCGAGCACGCGGGCCTGAGCCGCGCAGATGCCGAGCACCTGGCCGGGGTCAAGCTGGCCCTGGCCGGGTTGCCGATTTCCGCGGCAGACAAATATCCGTCGTCGCTGTCAGGCGGGATGATCAAGCGCGCGGCGCTGGCCCGGGCGCTGGCCCTGGACCCGGACATCCTGTTTCTCGACGAACCCACCGCCGGCCTTGATCCGATTGGCGCGGCGGCCTTCGACCAGCTCATCCTGACCCTGCGCGACGCCCTGGGCCTGAGCGTGTTCCTGATCACCCACGACCTGGACACCCTCTACACCATCACTGATCGCGTCGCCGTGCTGTCACAGAAAAAGGTGCTGGTTGCCGGGCCCATTGCCCAGGTCGAAGACACCGACGACGCCTGGATTCACGACTACTTTCATGGCCCGCGTGGCCGCGCGGCGTACCAGGCCGCTACAGCGCCCAAGGAGCTCTGAGATGGAAACCCGTGCACATCATGTTTTGATCGGCCTGGTCACCGTACTGGTGGTGGCCGGCGCCATGCTGTTCGGCCTGTGGTTGACCAAGTCCAGCGTCGACAGCACCTTCAAGGACTACGAAGTGGTGTTCAACGAAGCCGTCTCCGGTTTGTCCCGGGGCAGCTCGGTGCAGTACAGCGGCATCAAGGTCGGTGACGTGACCAGCCTGCGCCTGGACCCCAGTGATCCGCGCCGGGTACTGGCCCAGGTGCGCCTGAGCGCCGATACCCCCATCAAGGAGGACACTCAGGCCAAACTGACCCTCACCGGCATCACCGGCACCTCGTTCATCCAGCTCAGCGGTGGTACGCCACAAAGCCCGGAGCTCAAGGGCAAGGATGGCAAACTGCCCGTGATCATCGCCTCACCGTCGCCGATTGCCCGCTTGCTGGATGACGGCAGCGACCTGATGACCAACATCAACGCCCTGGTGCACAACGCCAACGCGTTGTTCTCCCAGGACAACGTCGCCCGCCTGAGCAACACCCTGAACAACCTCGAACAGACCACCGGAGCTTTCAACGACCAGCGTGGCGACATCCGCGAGGCCATCCAGCAACTGGCCCAGGTCGGCAAGCAGGCCGGGGCCATGCTCGAGCAGACCAGCGAACTGATGCGCAACGCCAACGGCCTGCTCAGCAACCAAGGCAAGCAGATGTTCGGCAGCGCAGAGCAAGCCATGCAGTCGCTGGCGCAAAGCACCGCGACCATCAACAGCCTGCTCAATGACAACCGCGAAGCCATCGACGGCGGCGCCCAGGGTTTCAATCAACTGGCGCCGGCAATCCGCGAGCTGCGCGATACCCTGACCTCGCTCAAAGGTATCTCCCAGCGCCTGGAAGCCAACCCCAGCGGCTACCTGCTGGGCCGTGACAAAAACAAGGAGTTCGAGCCATGAGCCATACCTGCCGCTACCTCGTCCTGGCCACTGCGCTGAGCCTGAGCAGCGCCTGCTCGATCCTGCCCCAGGCCGAACCTGCCGACATCTACCGCCTGCCTTCGGCGCAAAGCACCCGGACTGTGCCGCACAGCACGTTGTGGTCGCTGCGGGTGAACAAGCCGATCGCCAGCGATGTCCTGAACAGCCCGCGTATCGCCGTGGTGCCGCAAGGCGACCTGATCAGCAGCTACAAGGGTGCACGCTGGAGCGACCCGGCGCCGACGTTGCTGCGCAATCGCATGCTCGATGCCTTCCAGCGTGACGGCCGGGTGCAGCGCCTCAGCGCCGACGACAGCAACCTGCAAAGCGATTATGAAATTGCCGGTGAACTGCAGGCCTTCCAGAGCGAGTACAGCGCCGATGGCCTGGCGGTGGTGATCCGCTACGACGCGCGCCTGGTGCAGGGCCGCAGCCAGCGCATCCTCGCCAGCCGGCGCTTTGAGGTGCGCCAGCCGGTGAGCGACAAGCAGGTTTCAGCGGTGGTCAGCAGCTTTGGCACGGCCAGCGACCAGTTGATGAAGCAACTGGTCGACTGGACGGTAGTCCAGGCCGGTCAGCTTCAGGCGAAGAACCAGTAGCAGACGAAGATCGCCGCGACCACTCCGGCCAGCTCCGCCAGCAACGCACAGCCTACTGCATGGCGGGCGCGCTGGATGCCGACGGCGCCGAAGTACACTGCCAGCACGTAGAAGGTGGTTTCGGTGCTGCCCTGGATGGTGGCTGCCACCAGGGCCGGGAAGCTATCCACGCCGTGAGTCTGCATGGTTTCGATCAGCATCGCCCGTGCCGCACTGCCGGAAAACGGTTTGACCAGGGCTGTGGGCAGGCCTTCGACAAAGCGGGTATCCCAGCCCAGCCACTCGACCGCATGACGGATGCCATCCAGAGCCAGCTCCAGAGCCCCTGAGGCGCGCAGCACGCCGACGGCGCAGAGCATGGCAACCAGATAGGGCAACAGGCTCTTGGCGACGTCAAAGCCCTCCTTGGCGCCTTCCACGAAGGTTTCATAGACCTTCACCCGCTTCAGCGCACCGATCACCAAAAACAGGATGATCAGGCCGAACAACGTCAGGTTGCCGAGAATCGATGACAGGCTCGCCAGCGCCGTGGCCGACAGGGTGCCGAGAAAGGCCATGAACCCGCCCAGCAGCAGGGCGCCCGGGATCAGGTAAGCCAGCACTACCGGGTCCCATAGCCGAAGTCGCTGCATCACCGCCACCGACAACAGGCCGACCAGGGTCGAGGCGCTGGTGGCGAGCAGGATCGGCAGGAACACCAGGGTCGGGTCCATTGCCCCTTGCTGGGCGCGGTACATGAAGATGGTCACCGGCAGCAGGGTCAGCGAGGAAGCATTGAGCACCAGGAAGAGGATCTGCGCGTTGCTGGCGGTCGTGGAGCTGGGGTTGAGTTCCTGCAGTGCGCGCATGGCCTTGAGGCCGATGGGCGTAGCGGCGTTGTCCAGGCCCAGGCCGTTGGCGGCGAAGTTGAGGGTAATCAGGCCCAGGGCCGGATGGCCGGGCGGGACTTCCGGCATCAGCCGGGCGAACAACGGGCCGAGGACCTTGGCCAGCCACTCGACCACGCCGGCCTTTTCGGCAATCTTCAAAAAGCCCAGCCACAGGGTCAGGGTGCCGAACAGCAGGACCATGACCTCGACCGAGAGCTTGGCCATGGCAAAGATGCTTTCGACCATTGCCGCGAAGATCCCGGCGTTACCGCCCACCAACCATTGTGTCAGTGCCGAGACGGCGGCGACCAAGAAAAAACCAAGCCAAAGGCCGTTGAGCATCCGTTGTTCCCCCCAAAGATGGCGCAAATGATAGCGGGCCGGGTTGGCTTCGCGCCATAAACGTCGACTCAGGCACCGTCTCCATCGCGGGTCAAGCCCGCTCCCACACTGCAGGGGCGGGCTTGACCCGCGATAGGGTCAACAAAAAAGCCCCGACCAGGTCGGGGCTTTTCGTGCAGCCGGTTAGCGCTTACTTGCTGGCAGGCTTGCCAGCCGGTACGGCTTCCTTGCTGCGCCAGTGCGGCAGCGAGTTCCAGTAGCGCTGGCCCTTGGCATCGTCGTACATGCCTTCCCAACGAGCGATAACCAGTACCGCCAGGGCGTTGCCGATCACGTTCAGGGCAGTACGGGCCATGTCCATGATGCGGTCGACACCGGCGATGAAGGCCAGGCCTTCCAGCGGGATACCAACGCTGCCCAGGGTGGCCAGCAGGACCACGAAGGACACGCCCGGTACACCGGCGATGCCTTTGGAAGTGACCATCAGGGTCAGCACCAGCAGCAACTGCTGGCTCAACGACAGGTCGATGCCATACAGCTGGGCGATGAAGATCGCCGCGATGCTCTGGTACAGGGTCGAACCGTCAAGGTTGAACGAGTAGCCGGTCGGCACCACGAAGCTGCAGATGGCTTTCGGCGCACCGTAGGCTTCCATCTTCTCGATCACGCGCGGCAGCACGGTCTCGGAGCTGGCGGTGGAGTAGGCCAGGACCAGTTCGTCCTTGAAGATGCGCATCAGCTTGATCACCGAGAAGCCGAACAGGCGGGCGATCAGGCCAAGGACCATGAAGGCGAAGAAGGCGATGGCGAAGTACACCAGCAGCACCAGCTTGGCCAGCGGCAGCAGCGAGGCGAAGCCGAAGTTGGCGACGGTCACCGCGATCAGCGCGAACACACCGATTGGTGCGTAGTTCATGATCATGTGAGTGACCTTGAACATGGCTTCGGAGACGCCCTGGAAGGTTTTCACCAGCGGGTCGCGGATGTCTGCCTGCAGGCTCGACAGGCCCAGGCCGAACAGCACCGAGAAGAAGATGATCGGCAGCATCTCACCGCGCATCAGCGCTGCGAAGATGTTCGACGGGATCAGGTTGAGGATGGTCTCGATGAACGCATGCTCATGCTGAACCTCGGCCGCCGTGGCCTGGTACTTGGAGATGTCGACGGTACCCAGGGTGCTCATGTCGATGCCGGCACCCGGGTGGAACAGGTTGGCCAGCACCAGGCCGACGACGATGGCGATGGTGGTCACCACCTCGAAGTAGATGATGGTCTTGAGGCCGATACTGCCGAGTTTTTTCGCATCGCCAACCCCGGCGATACCCACGATCAGCGACGAAATCACGATCGGGATGACGATCATCTTGATCAGGCGAATGAAGATGTCACCTGCAGGCTGCAGGACGTTGCTGATCCACCATGCCTTTTCTGCACTGAAATGGTTCAGTAAAGCGCCGATTGCAATCCCCAGTACCAGACCGATGAGGATCTGCCAGGCGAGGCTTAGCTTTGCCTTCTTCATGTCGTTACCTTTCTTCAAGTGGAAACGGCCACCAGGCTGATAACCGCGATCCAGAGCTGTTGCCAGCGATCCGTATCGTTTTTGTTATCTGCCGATGACATCGTAAAAGGTCACCGCAAGCGAGCGTAGGAACGCTCAGGCCAGCGAAAAAAGGCGCAACTATTCCGACGTGGGGGGGCTCCGTCTAATGCCGTAAACGACTACCCTATGCCGAATCGGCATGAGGTTTATCGGCCAAATCGTACGTCACAATGGGTTATTCGCCTACCGTTCGGAATTCCGACGATGGCCAAAGCGCCATAATCCGGCAGATATAGAGGTATCCACCTGCAAGGCAAAGGCCTTTGTTCGACAATCCGAATGGGTGAAATTGCTTCGACTTTGGTAGGGCGGCGGGGTGAAAAAATATCGATGTACGGTCGGGCAAAAATATGCGTCGACTGCTTCGGTAGGAAAAACGAATTTACTGCGAGGAAAAGGCGATTGCCTCAAAGAGCGCTACGGAAGCCCGGTCGGGCACCTCTGCCTGAAGGCAGTTACCCGACCCGGAACTTCCGCTACCGCTGCACCTGACCCGGCCCTCATCGGAGGTACTCCCTGTACCCCTAGGCCCCTCCGATCCTGAAACAATCAGAGCAGCCCGGCCCCTTGGTCATGCGCCTGCCTTCCTCGGGTGGCGCAGCATAGAAGCCTGAAATGGAAAAAGGTTCAGCTTCTATATATGTACTGATGTGTGAGCAACACCTCAGTACCAGTTCGGATCCCGCTTGAGTTGCTCCTTGAGCAGGGCCTGCATGCCTTCGTCCGGCTTGCCCAGCCATCGGTAGTCGGCGTGGCGTGTGGGCGACTTGTCGGACGGCAACCCTTCGGGTACTTCAACCAGCATCCCGTAGGCTTCGTCCTTGTCCCAACTGAAGGCAACGATCAGGCGCTTGTTCAGGCATTTCTGCTCGGACTCGCACAACGGTCCGACCAGATACTTGTCGCCATCTTCCTCAACCGCCGACATCTGTTGCTCGGAGGTACCGCTCAGGTTGAGGACCCATTCGGGCAAGCGCTCTTCGTTTTTGACCACGTCCTGCCAGGTTTCCCGGTATTCAGGGTCCGAGCCAAGAACCTGATTGGCCCGGACCTGGCCGTCATTGGCCGCCATTGCCACTGCGCTGCCGCCCATGATCAGGGCGGCAACCAGGGCTCTGCCTAGCGTTGTGCTCATACTCAGCCCCTACCGCGGCGACCAAAGAAGAAGGACACCACGAATAGCACCAGGAAGATAATGAACAGAATCTTCGCGATACCGGTAGCGGCGCCGGCGATACCACCGAAGCCCAGCACGGCAGCGACAATGGCGATAATCAGGAAGGTGATGGCCCAACTCAACATGGTGATTCTCCTTACCGTTTTTAGAAGAGGTCCTTGGGTGCTCGCTTAAAACACCCAGCGATCACGGGGTGCAGCGTTATCAACAACGGCTGGAGTGGTCACTGGCGTAGACAGTGCGACCCGGGCCTGCAGCGGTGCAATGGAGCGTTGCGCCTGAACCTGCGCCACCAGCGCTGCCTGGGCAGCCAGCTGCTCGGCACTGTGCGCGGTTTCCCAGCTGTTATAGAGCTGACCGGCAATCAGGGTCAGCAACAGCGCCAGGCTGAAAAACAGGCCTTGGCGCAGCTGAAGCGAAGAAACCTGCACTAGGGTGGCGGGGTAGCGGTTCATGCCGTGCTCCTCCTGCTGCGTTTACTGTTGACTTGATGTAGTCATTGCAGCCTGCATGCCAGCCTTTAAAACAATTTTTTATCGTTAAAAATCAATATGTTATCCATATATTTGGATCCCGACCGAAACGTATCCTGCACGATCGGGCGCAGGCGCTCGTGCGTTTTGCATGATCAGCCCGGGACCTTGCTCGCCACCTTGAGCATGTCGGCATCGACCCCGCGAACGCCGCGAATCTGCCGGGCGACCTCGACGGCAATGGTCTTCTGCTCGCTGCTGACCACCTCGCCAGACAAGCGCACCACGCCATCCTGGGTCGCCACCTTGATGTTCGGGCCATCGAGGTTGCGGCTGTACATGAAACTGGTCTGCACCTTGTCGTTGATCCAGGCGTCGCTGAGCTGCGGATCGGCAACCAGCTCCTGGCGCTCTTCGCGCAACCTGGCCATATCCGCGGCACCCAGGCTGATCAGGTTGTTGACCAGGTAAACGCCCTCGGTGGAGCTTGCCAGTACGCCCGCCAGCTCCTTGGCTTCGGCGCTGCTGACTTGGCCGCGCAGGGTGACCACACCTTCACGGCTGTCTACTTCTATAGGGGCTGCCTGGGTATGAGTGCTCCACAGCAGGCGCGCGCGAATAATGGAGGCGAGGGTCGCGTCCTCCAGGCGCTGGGCATAGGCGCGCAGCTCCAGCGGTTGTTCGACCAGTTCGGCATTTAGCTGCAGGTCGTTCTGCACCGCCTCGATGCCGCGGGTCGCCAGGGCAATACGTTCGGCCAGCTGACGCTCGACCTCGTTTTCCACCTCACCCTGCAAATGCGCCGTGCTGCCCTGGACCTTGACCTCGATCTTGAACGGGTTGAGCAAGCGGTTGAGCGCCAATGCAGTTTGCAAGGCGCCTTCCTGGCGGGCCTGCTGCACGCTGGAAGAAGGCGATTCGGCGGCGCTGCTGGCCATCGGCAGCAGCAGGAACAGGGCAGTAGCGACTGCCAACGGATAGGGCGCGGACATGACAAAGCCTCCGATGGGTCAGAGTCTTTTGTCTTCGCAGAGCCCGTGCCAGTTCCTTGCGGGTAAACAACCGCTGACTTTTCAGTGGGTTAGATAAGTGCTGGGCGAACGGCTACCATGCAGACAGCGGAATGAATCAGAATGAACCATGCAACTTGCCCGATTTTTCCGACACTAACCTAGATCATTCTCAAAGGAGCGTAGGAAATGGAGCCAGCCCAGGAACATCAAGGCCGTATTCTGCTGGTCGACGATGAGTCCGCCATCCTGCGAACCTTCCGCTACTGTCTCGAAGATGAAGGCTACAGTGTGGCCACCGCCAACAGTGCGGCGCAGGCCGAAACCCTGCTGCAACGACAAGTCTTCGACCTGTGTTTCCTCGACCTGCGCCTGGGCGAGGACAACGGTCTGGATGTACTGGCGCAGATGCGTATCCAGGCGCCGTGGATGCGCGTGGTGATCGTCACTGCGCATTCGGCGGTCGACACCGCGGTTGATGCAATCCAGGCCGGTGCCGCCGATTACCTGGTGAAGCCGTGCAGCCCGGACCAGTTGCGCCTGGCCACTGCCAAGCAACTGGAAGTCCGTCAGCTGTCGGCACGCCTGGAAGCACTGGAAGGCGAAGTCCGCAAACCCAAGGACGGCCTCGACTCGCACAGCCCGGCGATGATGGTAGTGCTGGAAACTGCCCGCCAGGTCGCCACCACCGACGCCAACATCCTCATTCTCGGTGAGTCCGGTACCGGTAAAGGTGAACTGGCCCGCGCCATTCACGGCTGGAGCAAGCGTGCGCGCAAAGCCTGCGTGACCATCAACTGCCCGTCGTTGACCGCCGAGCTGATGGAAAGCGAGCTGTTCGGCCACAGCCGCGGTGCCTTTACCGGTGCCAGCGAAAGTACCCTGGGCCGGGTTAACCAGGCTGACGGCGGTACGTTGTTCCTCGACGAGATCGGCGATTTCCCGCTGACCCTGCAACCCAAGCTGCTGCGCTTTATCCAGGACAAGGAATACGAGCGGGTCGGCGACCCGGTGACCCGCCGTGCCGATGTGCGGATTCTGGCCGCGACCAACCTCAACCTTGAGGACATGGTCCGCGAAGGACGCTTCCGGGAAGACCTGCTGTACCGTCTGAATGTCATCACCCTGCACCTGCCGCCATTGCGCGAGCGCAGCGAAGACATTCTCACCCTGGCCGATCGTTTCCTCGCCCGCTTCGTCAAGGAATACTCGCGACCGGCACGCGCGTTCAGCGACGAAGCGCGCGCCGCGCTGCTCAATTACCGCTGGCCAGGCAATATCCGCGAGCTGCGCAACGTGGTCGAACGGGCGAGCATCATCTGTGCCCAGGAGCGCGTCGAGATCAGCCACCTGGGCATGGCCGAACAACCGGCCAGCAATGCCCCGCGCATTGGCGCGGCGCTGAGCCTGGATGAACTGGAACGCGCCCATATCGGTGCGGTACTGGCCACCAGTGAAACCCTCGACCAGGCCGCCAAGACCCTCGGTATTGATGCCTCGACCCTGTACCGCAAACGCAAGCAGTACAACCTGTGAAACTGGCGATGAAGCTGCGCACGCGGCTTTTCCTCAGCATTTCAGCGCTGATCACTGTCGCGCTGTTCGGCTTGCTGCTGGGCCTGGTCAGCGTGCTGCAGATGGCCAACGCGCAACAGGCGCTGGTGCGGGAAAACTCGGTGACCCTCGACCTGGGCCTGAAGCTACGGCAGAACCTGGGCGAGCAACTGACCCTGCTGCTGGATGACTCCCAGGACAAACCAGCCCTCGAAGGGCTGCAAAGGCAGTTCCAGCAACTGCTGGACGAAGGCATCAACCATGACGACGACAGCCCTGGCGATCAGGGCTTTGCCAAAGCCAGTATCGATTACCAGGCCTTCCTCCAGGCCTACCGTAGCAGTAGCTCGCCTTCCAAGAGTCTGGGCGCGGACCAACCGTTGGGCCACGCCTTCAACGTACTGCGTGCCGATCTGGTCGAATCGCATAAACGCGCCTTGCAGCACATCAACGAAAGCGAGCAGAAAGCCCATGACCGCGCCCTGCTGATTGGCGGCTTGCTCGGCCTGGTTGGCCTGACAGTATTGATTCTCGGTTTTGTTACAGCCCATGGCATCGCCCGCCGCGTCGGCCAGCCGATCGAAGCACTGGCCAAGGCCGCCGACCAGATCGGCCAAGGCAACTTCGAGGTGACCTTGCCGGTCGCCCACGCCCTGGAGCTGAACCAGCTGACCCGCCGCTTTGGCCTGATGGCCGAAGCCTTGCGCAAGCATCAAGCAACCAACATCGACGAAGTACTGGCCGGCCAGCAGCGTCTGCAAGCGGTGCTCGACAGCATCGACGACGGCTTGCTGATCATCGATCGCCAGGGCCATCTGGAGCACCTCAACCCGGTCGCCCAACGCCAGCTGGGCTGGGAAGATGCACGCCTGTGCACCGGGCTTGGCGATGCCCTGCAGCGCCCGGAGCTGGACGAACAACTGCGCCTGGTGCTGCGCGGCGGCACCCTGGACCGGGTGCCCGATGATCTCAGCCTGGAAATAGATGAAGAATCCCGGCTGCTTTCCTACAGCCTGACACCGGTATGCCATCCACAAGGGCAAATCCTCGGCGCGGTGATGGTGCTGCACGATGTCACCGAACAACGCGCATTCGAACGGGTACGCAGTGAATTCGTCCTGCGTGCCTCCCATGAGCTGCGCACGCCGGTGACCGGCATGCACATGGCTTTCGGCCTGCTGCGTGAGCGCCTGAGCTTTGCCCCTGATTCGCGGGAGGCGGACCTGTCCGACACCATCGGCGAAGAGATGCAGCGCCTGAACCAGCTGATCAATGACCTGCTGAACTTCTCCCGTTACCAGAGCGGCCTGCAAAAGCTCGAACTCACCCCTTGTGCCATCGACGAACTGCTGGGCCGTGCCTGCGAGCGTTTTGCTGCTGCGGCCAACGACAAGCAGATCGAGTTGCAGGTCGAACTCACTGCGCCCCTGCCGCGCATCCAGGCCGACCCCGCGCAGCTGGACCGGGTCATGGACAACCTGCTCGACAACGCCGTGCGCCATACGCCGAATGCCGGGCGCATCCGTCTGCATGCACGCCGTCACGCCGAGCGGGTGATCATCAGCATCGAAGACAACGGTGAGGGCATCGCCTACGGCCAGCAGGGCAGGATCTTCGAGCCTTTCGTCCAGGTCGGGCGCAAAAAGGGCGGTGCAGGCCTGGGCCTGGCGCTGTGCAAGGAGATCGTCCAGCTGCACGGCGGGCGCATGGGGGTGTATTCGCGGCCAGGCCAGGGCACCCAGTTCTATATGGCCTTGCCGGTCTGATTCACCTGCGGCTCAGGCTTCATCGTCGATGCGACGAGGCCCGAGACGCCGGCCGCGGGTGATCAGCTCGATGAACTGGCGGGCGTTGAGCGGATGAGCGAACAGCCAGCCCTGGCCGTAATTGACCCCTTCACTGTTCAGCAGCAAGGCTTGGTCTTCGTACTCGATACCCTCGGCAATCACCCGCAACTGCAGGGCGTGGGCCATGCGGATGATGTGCGGCGCCACCCCGCTGCTGGCCGCGTCATGGCCCAATGCATCGATAAAGGCCTTGTCGATCTTCAGGCAATCGACCGGCAGGGTTTGCAGGTAGGCCAGGCTGCAATAGCCGGTGCCGAAATCATCGATCAACACCTGATGCCCCACCGCCCGCAAGGCTTGCAGGTTATCCCGGGCCACCACTACATCAATCAGCCCGCGCTCGGTGACCTCGAAGGCAATCTGGCTGGCCGCCACATGGTGCAAAGCCAGCAACCTCGCGGCTACCCGACCGATTCTCGGCACCATGACATCGCAAGCGGCAAGATTTACCGAGATGTACAGCTGGCGATTGGCGCGCAGCAACTGGCCCAATTGCTCCAGCACTCGCTGCAGGACGAAGTCGGTAATCTGACGGATCTGCCCCGTGTTCTCCGCCAGCGGGATGAACAAGTCCGGGCTGGTCAGCGTGCCATCCGGCCGTCGCCAGCGTACCAGGGCTTCAGCCCCCACGCAGCGGCGGCTGGTGAGTTCGAAGATCGGCTGGTAGAGCACTTGCAACTCCCCCCGGCGCAAGGCGCCCTGCAGCTCCGAGCTCATCGAGCGACGCTGGCGAACCAGCTGCAGCACCAACCAGCCAATGCACCAAGCCAGCACCAGGCTGCCTGGGAACAGTAGCCAGAGAATGCCGTTCATCTTCAACGGCAAGCTGGCCCGCGGGGCGATCAGCACAAGCTGATAGTCCGGCGACTTGGTCGGCATACGGTAGATAAGCCGGTCCGACAGCTCCAGCAGGGAATCGTTGGAGGCCGGCGGCCAGTCGGTTGACGGCGGCCATACTTGCGGCGGGCCAAGTACCGGAACTGCACGTGCACCGTTGTCCAGCACCACTAGCAAGCTGCCCTCCGGCGGCAGGTCGACCACATCGGTCAGGTGCCCACGGGAAGTGGCGACGAGAAATTTGCCACGGCCAAGCATCAACGCCGCCAGGTTGTCATCGGGTTCAGTGGTGGTGTTGAGCCAGTAGCTGTAGGTAGGGCCCTGGATATCGGCAGGGCGTAACGGATTGATGGTGCGCTCGCCGATGCGGTTGGAACAAGCGATAGTGCCATCGACGTAGGCGGCTTCATAAACGAAACGGTAGCTGAAGCCGACCTGCTGCAAGGCCGCTAGCATATTGGCGTCGCAGCCCCGCAAAGGCTGGGCCTGAAGCTGATCGACGCCTTCGCGCAACTGGCCGAATATCTGTTCCAGGCGCACGAGAAAACGCTCGCCCTTGGCGTTCATCTGCTCGATTTCGCTTTGCTGTATCTGGTGCATGGCCACGCCAACGCTGGCCATGAGCAACAGGATCGCGCTGGCCGTAGCCGCGAGTATGGCCAATAACCAGGGACGATAGAGCAGGTGGCGCAGCACGGACAGGGCAGCTGACATCAATAAGCATCCAGTTGAATACCAAGAGGTATAGCAACTGCCAGCCAAGTCAGCCTGCCCGTTGGGCGGTGCCGGTTAACGACTGCTGTTGAGCACCTGCAACATCGCCGCTGTTTGTGCATCCGGCACACCATCGAAACGCTGGGGGCGGAAGCGCATCTGGAAGGCTGCCAACACGTGCTTGGTGCTGACGTCGTATTCGCCGGTCTGCTCGATGGCATAGCCAAAGCGCTTCAACTGCTGCTGATACCAGGTGATGCTCGGCGGATTGACATTGAAGTACGCCTGCTGCCGGGCCACGGCCTGTGCGTTCGGCCAGACCCCAAGCCCCGCGTCTGCCAGGCGCTTCCAGGGGAACATCGGACCCGGGTCGAGTTTGCGCAGCGGCGCGATATCGCTGTGGCCGATGATGTAGCGGGGTTTGATGTTGTTGCGCTTGACGATGTCCTTGAGCAGGACGATCAGCGCTTCGATCTGTGCCTCGGTGTACGGCTGCCAGACCCGCCCGGTTGGCGTGTCGGTAAAACCCGGATTGACGATCTCGATACCGATGGAGGTGGAATTGAGCCAGGTGCGGCCATCCCACTGGCTGTCGCCGGCATGCCAGGCACGGCGGCCCTCGTCGACCAGTTGATAGACGGTCGCCGGTGAATCGCCAATCAGGTAATGACTGCTGACTTCACCGTGGGTCAGCAAGGCCAGGGAACGCTCCAGCGACGCGTTGGTGTAATGCAGGACGACGAACTGGATCCGTTCGTCCTGGTTGGCGGAGGTGTGGCTGCGATCGATCCGCAGGCCAGTGGCGCAACCTGCCAGGGTCAGCAGCAGGAGGGCGGTGAAAAACGCTTTCATGGAGAGGGCACTGTGATGAGAGTCTGCAAAGCGTAAGCTTACCGTATCCCCAATGTTGCCACTCAGCCCTGTTCGACACGATTTCGACCAAGATGTTTCGCCCGGTACAGCGCCTCGTCCGCCCGCTTGAGCACCACCTCGCTGCGCTCACCGCTGCGAAATGCGCTGATACCGATCGACAAGGTGATGGTCACCCGCTCGCCCTTGAAGTGGAACGGGCAGGCTTCAATGGCTGCGCGCAAGGTTTCCGCCAGTTGGCAGCCAGCAGGCAGCGAGGTTTGCGGAATCAGCAAGACGAACTCCTCACCACCAAAGCGGGCGATGAAATCACGGCTGCGCAGGCGCTTGCGCAGGACGCTGGCGACAATCTTCAGCACCTTGTCGCCAGCCAGGTGGCCATAGCTGTCGTTGATACGCTTGAAATGGTCAAGATCGAGGATCGCCATTAGCAGGTGGCCACCGCTTTCTTGCCACTCCAGCACTTCCTGATCGACCCGCTCCGACCAGGCGGCGCGGTTGGGTAGGCCGGTGAGGGGGTCGATCAGGGCTTTCTGACGCTGCTCCTCAAGGTGCTCGCGATAGCCCAGGGCTTCCTGCTCCATGCTTGCCACCCGTTCGGCCAAGCCATGCAGGCGACTGGCCATCTCTTGCTCGCGCTGATCGCGCTGTTGCTGGTGCTCGTCCATGGTACCGAGCAAGCCTTCGAGGCGGTTTTCGAGGATGTTTTTGAGACTGCCCAAGTCGGCTGCGCCCTGCACACTGCTTTGCAGGCCATCGACTTGCTCACGCAGCTGGCTGTCGAGGTCGCGCGCTGCCGAGGTATTGTCGGCATGGCCTTCGCTGGCTTCGTGCAGGTGGCTCTGGAATGACTCCAGGCGTTCGTTGAGTTGCTGCAGGTAGGCTTCGAATTCGTGCTGGCCACTGTCGTTGATCGCCAGCATCAGCACTGCCAGATCATCCAGCACCGGCAGCAGCTCATACCAGTTCAGGCCGTGCTCCAGGCGCTCGCGCATGGATTGCGCCTGGGCCTTGTGGCGTTCGGGCAGGGTCAGGTCGTCGAGCAAGCCAAGCAGAGTCTCTTCAATATGAGTTGCGACCGAGCTGTAAGTGGGCTCGGTGCCATCGGGCAGGGCGTACTGGGCGTCCTCATCGTCGACAGCCTCGGCTTCTGGCTGGTGAGCGGGGGGATCGTCCGGGCTATGTTCGAGTAACGCCAATACATCCTGCTCACTGTCCAAAATGATGGACTCGACCGGCGCTGGCAGTTCGGGTTCGGGCTCTGTTGGCAGCTCTAGAACTGGCTCGGGCTCGGGCTCGGGCGCAGCCGTAAGCGGTGGCTCTTCGTTAGCTTCAGCCTCGACCGTTGCGGGCTCGAACGCCTCGGGCACAAGCGCTTGAGCAGCCGACAAGGGCTGCAACTCATCGATATCGACGGGCTCTTGCGGTGCAGTTTCCACAACAGCTTGCGGCATCGGCGCAAGCTGCTCTCTGGCCTCAGGTACAGCCACTGCTGTTCCTGCGAGCGCCGGTTGCAAGGCTTCGGCTTCTGCTTCGGCTTCGCGGTTTCCGAACAAACGCTGCAGCAAGCCGGGCCGATGCGCCTCTTCAGGCCGCTCCAGCGCCAGCAGTGCTTGGCCCTGCAAGCCGCTCAACTCGCCCAGCAGCAGGGGCATTTCCCGGGATTGGCTGGCGCGGGCCTCGACCTGCTTGGCGAATTTTTTCAGCGGTCGGCTGACGTCGCTGGGCAAGGGCAGGGTCTGCAACTGGCTGACCAGCGAGGCGAGGGCAGTGGTGACCTGAGCGATACGGGTTTCCCGGCGCTGCTCGGAATCGAGCACGGCCTTTTCCAGGCGCGGGATCAAGCCGGCGAGGGCGGCGTCCATGTTGTCGGTGCGGATCACCTCGCGCATTTCCTTCATGCACTGGTCCACCGCGCGGTCGCTGCCTTCAGCGGCCAGCGTGCTGCGCACAAGACCACGGCGCAACAGGTCGAGACGGGCCTCCCAACGGCGCTCCAGCTTCTCTTGCTGCTCGATACTCTTGAGGTATTTCTCTTTCCAGCGCTGGGCTTCGTCGGTCATGCCTGGGTCCGCAGAGGGTAATGGCAATTAGCTCAAAGCGGGCAGCGTATCCACAGCAAGGGCATCAGGCAAACGAATCTCAACCGCGACCGGAAGATGATCGGAAATAGGCTGGGCCAGAACCTCGACCCGCTCCAGGGTCAGGCTCGGGCTGAGCAGAATATGATCAAGGCAGCGCTGTGGCCGCCAGCTGGGGAAGGTGGCTTGAATCTGGGGCGCGATCAGGCCCAGATCGCGCAGCGGCGAGTGTTCGAGCAGGTCGGTGGCATGGGTGTTCATGTCACCCATCAGTACCTGATGGCGGTAGCCGCCGATCAGTTCGCGAATGTAGGCAAGCTGCCGGGCTCGGGTCTTGGAGCCAAGGGCCAGGTGCATCATCACCACGACCAGGGCGTCTTCACCCTCGCCGAAACGCACCAGGATTGCCCCACGCCCGGCAGGGCCCGGCAACGGGTGATCTTCGAGCAGTTGCGGCTTCAGGCGGCTGAGCACGCCATTGCTGTGCTGGGCCAGACGACCGAGGTTGCGGTTGAGCTGCTGGTACCAGTAAGGGAAAGCACCGAGCTGGGCCAGGTGCTCGACCTGGTTGACGTAGCCCGAGCGCAGGCTGCCGCCGTCGGCCTCCTGCAAGGCGACCAGGTCGAAATCGGCGAGCAGGTCGCCGATTTTCTGCAGGTTGCCGGCCCGCCCGGTGTGCGGCAGCAAGTGCTGCCAGCCACGAGTCAGGTAATGGCGGTAACGCTCGGTGCTGATGCCGACCTGGATGTTGAAACTGAGCAGCCGCAGCCGGCCATCCTCTGGCAGGCCGTTGGCCTGCAAGTGATGTTCGTTGACCTGCGGATCATGCAGGCCAACGCCACGCTCGGTTCTCCAGCGGCGCATGGCTGGCGCCGCTTACTTAGCGGCGCGCTCCTTGGCGATCAGGTAGTCAGCGACATTCAGCACGCCCTGCGGACCTTTGGCGGTGCCCAGGTCAAAGCGGTACTTGCCGTTGACAACCATGCTCGGTACGCCGGTGATGCCGTACTTCTGGGCCAGATCTTTGGCCTGCTTCACTTGGCCCTTGATGGCAAAGGAGTTGAAGGTGGCGAGGAACTTGTCGCGATCAACACCTTGAGTGGCGAGGAAGTCAGCCATCTCTTCAGGCTTGGTCAGGTGCTTGCGCTGAACCTGAATGGCTTCGAACACCGCAGCGTGAACCTTGTGTTCAACACCCATGGCTTCGAGGGTCAGGAACATCTGGCCGTGGGCATCCCAAGGGCCACCGAACATCGCCGGGATCCGCTTGAAATTGACGTCCTCGGGCAGCTTCTCGACCCATGGATTGACCACCGGCTCGAAGCTGTAGCAGTGCGGGCAGCCATACCAGAACAGTTCGACCACTTCGATCTTGCCAGGTACCGACACCGGAACCGGGTTCTGCAGCTCGGTATACCGGTCGGAGGGTACCGGTTCTGCCGCCTGGGCAGTCATGCCGAAGAGGCTGGCGGTGACCAGCGCGGCGCCGAGAATCAGATTACGCATGCTTTACTCCTGAGCAGTCTATTGAGTCGCCTTGGCGCGACCGGTCGCAGGACAGGTCGAGGCAGGCCCGAGTTCGTTAGTGTAACGGCAGCGGGCACAAAAAAGGGCGGCCGAAGCCACCCTTTTCATCTTTGCGCCGCAGTATTAACCCAGCGTTAAAGCGCGGATCAGTGCAGACCCTGGATGTAGCTGGACAGCGCTTCGATGTCCTTGTTGCTCAGCTTGGCAGCGATGGTGCGCATGGTGGTGGCATCGCCATCGTTGGTACGGTTGCCTTCGCGGAAGTCGGTCAACTGCTTGGCTACGTAGCTGGAGTGCTGGCCACCCAGGTGCGGGAAGCCGGCCAGGGCAATGCCTGCGCCGTTAGGCGAGTGGCAGCCGGTGCAGGCCGGCAGGCCTTTCTCGACGTCGCCGCCGTTGAACAGGGCGCGGCCACGCTCGACCAGCTTCGGATCAGCCGCGCCGACACTGCCTTTCTGGCTGGAGAAGTAAGCGGCGATATCCGCTAGGTCCTGGTCGCTGAAGGCGGCCAGCATGCCGGTCATTTCCAGCACGGTGCGCTTGCCCGACTTGATGTCATGCAATTGCTTTTCCAGGTACTTTTCACCCTGGCCTGCAAGTTTCGGGAAGTTCGGCGCCAGGCTGTTGCCGTCCGGATTGTGACAAGCGCCACATACAGCAGTTTTGGCCTGACCAGCAGCGGCATCCCCTTTGATAGGCTCTGCGGCATTGGCTGCACCGGTGATGCCCAAGGTCAACAGCAGACTCACGAGTAGTTTGTTCATCAGCTAATCCAACTACGGCTAAGGGTGAAAGAGTTATGTATCGGGACTTTGGCTCATCCACTGGATGATTGCCTGGTAGTCCTCGGCACTGCAGTCCATGCACAATCCACGCATTGGCATAGCCTTGAAACCCTGGGTGACATGCACCACCAGCATCTCCATACCCTTCGCCAGTCTTGGCTCCCAAGCCGCACGATCACCTGCTTTCGGTGCCTGTGGCAGCTGCCCGGCGTGACAAGCCGCACACGTGCGGTTGTACAACGCCTCGGGATCCTGTGTAGCCTGAGCGCTGAATAACGGTATCAAGACACCGACAACAAGCAGCCATTTCGTCATGCGAACGACCTTTCAGGGTTGGGGGCTGCACTGCGTTCTAATGCGCAAGCTTGAATCCGATGCCCCCGTGCACATCCTCCTACGCTGGGATAATGCGCACACAAAATCTGGGGCATTATATACTCCCGTTACTGAAACGGAAACGACACCGCTTGCCGAGCCTGCCTCTGGCAACGCCCACACCGGATATCCCATGCAAGTCAAAAACCCCATCCTCGGCCTCTGCCAACAGGCCAAATTCGCCATCAGTGCTGCCAAGGTCGACCAGTGTCCGCCCGACCAGGGCTATGAAGTGGCCTTTGCCGGCCGTTCCAACGCCGGCAAGTCCAGCGCCCTGAACACCCTGACCCACGCCAGCCTGGCGCGCACCTCGAAAACCCCGGGGCGCACCCAGCTGTTGAACTTCTTCAGTCTGGACGATGAACGGCGTTTGGTCGACTTGCCGGGTTACGGTTATGCCAAGGTGCCAATCCCGCTCAAGCAGCACTGGCAGCGCCACCTGGAGGCCTACCTGGGCAGCCGCGAGGCCTTGAAGGGCTTGATCCTGATGATGGATGTGCGCCATCCGATGACCGACTTCGACATGATGCTGCTCGACTGGTCGCGCGCCTCGGGCATGCCGATGCACATCCTGCTGACCAAGGCTGACAAGCTGACCTTCGGTGCAGCCAAGAACACCCTGCTCAAAGTGCAGTCGGAAATTCGCAAAGGCTGGGGCGACAGCGTGTCGATCCAGCTGTTTTCGGCGCCCAAGCGTCAGGGCCTGGAAGAGGCCTACGGGGTGCTGGCGCGCTGGATGGAACTGCCGGACAAGCCCGCCGAATAAGGGCTGCCCGGCAAACGCCGGGCAAAAAAAACCCCGGACTTCGTATGGGGAGGGGGAAGTTCGGGGTTCAAGTTTCCGGACCGCTAGGGCGGGGTCCAGATATCTGCCAACACTTAACACAACATAGGAGCATCGAAGGGCTTCACCAGCCATTCAGTTACTCTGAGTCGCGGTTCACCGGTTTAGTTCCGGACGTTTAAAAACTATTTGCGATAGATGGGAAATTTCCGGCACTGATTCCATCTAGCCAGGCCAGAAGCCGCGACGATATGCCGCAGCTTTTCCCCGATTTTCAGCGCATTTTTAGTGCGCTTCGTCCCAATTTGCCCCCACTCCGACCTCAACCAGCAACGGAACATCCAACTGGGCAGCCCCGCTCATGTGTGGACGAATTTGCTCGCGCACCTGCTCGACCAGGTCTTCGCGCACCTCCAGCACCAGTTCATCGTGCACCTGGAGGATTACCCGGGCATCCAGGCCCGAATCGGTCAGCCAGTTATCCACAGCGACCATGGCGCGCTTGATGATATCGGCCGCCGTGCCCTGCATCGGCGCGTTGATTGCAGTGCGCTCGGCGCCTTTGCGCAGGGCCGGGTTCTTGGCGTTGATCTCCGGCAAGTACAGGCGCCGGCCAAACAGGGTTTCGACATAACCTTGCTCGGCCGCCTGGGCGCGGGTGCGCTCCATGTAGGCCAGCACGCCGGGGTAGCGGGCGAAGTAACGATCGATGTAGGCCTGGGACTGTTTACGGTCGACGCCGATCTGCTTGGCCAGGCCGAAGGCGCTCATGCCGTAGATCAGGCCGAAGTTGATGGCCTTGGCGCTACGTCGCTGGTCGGTAGTGACCTGCTCCAGCTCAACGCCGAATACCTCGGCAGCGGTGGCACGGTGAACGTCCAGGTCGTTGCGGAAGGCGTGCAGCAAGCCTTCGTCCTGGGCCAGATGGGCCATGATCCGCAGCTCGATCTGCGAATAGTCCGCCGCCAGCAGTTTGTAGCCCGGGGCCGCAACGAAGGCCTGACGGATACGCCGGCCTTCGGCGGTACGGATCGGGATGTTCTGCAGGTTCGGGTCGCTGGACGACAGGCGCCCGGTGGCCGCCACCGCCTGATGGTAGGAGGTGTGGATACGCCCGGTGCGGGGGTTGATCTGCTCTGGCAGGCGATCGGTGTACGTGCTCTTGAGCTTGCTCAGGGAGCGGTACTGCATCAGCACCTTGGGCAGCGGGAAGTCCATGTCGGCCAGTTCCGCCAGCACCGCTTCGGCGGTGGAAGCCTGGCCCTTGGCGGTCTTGTTGAGCACCGGCATACCGAGCTTGTCGTAGAGGATCACGCCCAGTTGCTTGGGCGAACCGAGGTTGAACTCCTCGCCGGCGATCTCGAAGGCCTGGCGTTCCAGCTCGGCCATTTTCTCGCCCAGCTCGATACTCTGCACGCCCAGCAGCTTGGCATCGACCAGCGCGCCCTGGCGTTCGATCTTGGCCAGTACCGGTACCAGCGGCATCTCGATGTCGGCCAGCACCGATTGCAGGCTTGGAATCTGCGCAAGCTTCTGCTGCAGGGTCTGGTGCAGACGCAGGGTCACGTCGGCGTCTTCCGCGGCATAGGGGCCGGCCTGTTCCAGGGTGATCTGGTCGAAGGTCAACTGCTTGGCACCTTTGCCGGCGATGTCGGTAAAGCCGATGGTAGTGTGGTTCAGGTACTTGAGCGCCAGGCTGTCCATGTCATGACGGGTGGCGGTGGAGTCGAGCACGTAGGACTCGAGCATGGTGTCGTAGGCCACGCCCTGCATCTGGATACCGTTGGCAATGTCGCCACCACCGATGGCGCAGTGGGCCAGGATGTTCATGTCGTACTTGGCGTTCTGCGCCACCTTGACCTTGGTCGGGTCCTCCAGCAGCGGCTTGAGCGCCAGCAACACGCTGTCGCGGTCGAGCTGCTCGGGCACGCCCATGTAGGAATGGGTCAACGGCACATAAGCGCCTTCATGGGCCTGGACCGCGAACGACACGCCGACCAGTTGCGCCTGCTGGGCATCGAGCCCGGTGGTTTCGGTGTCGAAAGCGAACAGTGGCGCCTGGCGCAGCTTCTCTAGCCAAGCGTCGAATCGGGCCTGGTCGAGGATGGTTTCGTACTGGGCCTCGACCACTTCCTGCGGCGCTTCGACCACCACCTCCTGGCCGGCGCGCTTGGCGTCGCGCTGGACTTCGTCGATCCAGCTCTTGAATTCCATCTCCGTATACAGCGCCAGCAGCGCGTCACGGTCTGGCTCGCCGCAGACCAGCGCATCGACTTCAACGTCCAGTGGCACGTCAATCTTGATGGTTGCCAGCTCATAGGAAAGGAACGCCGCGTCACGGTGCTCTTCAAGCTTCGCCGGCAGGGTCTTGGCGCCGCGAATGGCCAGGGCCGGAACCTTGTCGAGGTTCTGGTAAAGGTCGCTCAGGCCGCCGCCGATACCGGTCAGCAGGCCCACCGCGGTCTTTTCGCCTACCCCCGGTACACCCGGGATGTTGTCGACCTTGTCGCCCATCAGGGCGAGGAAATCGATGATGTGCTCAGGACCGACGCCAAATTTCTCGTGCACGCCAGCCACGTCGAGCACGCTACCGGTCATGGTGTTGACCAGCGTAATGTGGCCGTCGACCAGCTGCGCCATGTCCTTGTCGCCGGTGGAGATGATCACCGGACGCCCGGCCGCAGCGCTGCTGCGCGCCAAGGTGCCGATAACGTCGTCGGCTTCCACGCCTTCGACGCACAGCAGCGGGTAGCCCAGGGCACGCACGCTGGCGTGCAACGGCTCGATCTGCACCCGCAGGTCGTCGGGCATGCTCGGCCGGTTGGCCTTGTACTCGGCGAACATTTCGTCGCGGAAGGTGCCGCCCTTGGCGTCGAAGACCACCGCGAACAGGCTGTCCGGATACTGCTTGCGCAGGCTCTTGAGCATGTTCAGCACGCCCTTGACCGCGCCGGTTGGCAGGCCCTTGGAGGTAGTCAGTGGTGGCAGCGCGTGAAAGGCGCGGTACAGGTACGAGGAACCGTCCACCAGGACGAGGGGAGCTTGGCTCATGTGCAGAATCAACCTTTTCGACGGGCCCGGCGCTAGAATGTCCGGAACATTGACGACAAAGGGACAAGGTTATCATGCGTACACTAAATCGCCTGTTGCTGCTCAGCCTGTTGGCAGTCACTCCGGTCGTCACCCTGGCAGCGGACGACGCGCCATCGGCTGATCCGGATGTAACCATTCGCACGGAAGGCGACAAAACCATCCAGGAATACCGGCAAAATGGCTTCCTGTATGCAATCAAGGTGACCCCGAAAGGCGGCAAACCTTACTTCCTGGTACGCGCTGATGGTTCGGAGGGCAATTTCATCCGCTCCGACCAACCGGACATGCTGATCCCGTCGTGGAAAATCTTCGAGTGGTAAGCCGTACCCTTTACATCAACCTGGCACTTCCCTGCTGAAGTGCCCGTATGGGCAATTTTTGATCATGTCAGTCTTCACCCCCCTGACCCGGCCTGAGCTGGAAACCTTTCTGGCGCCGTACGGCCTGGGCCGCCTGCGGGACTTCCAGGGCATTGCCGCCGGTACCGAGAACAGCAACTTCTTTGTCAGCCTGGAACAAGGGGAGTACGTGCTGACGCTGGTCGAACGCGGGCCGATCCAGGACCTGCCGTTCTTCATCGAACTGCTCGATGTGCTGCATGAGGCCGATCTGCCGGTACCGTACGCCTTGCGTGGCAACGACGGCGTGGCCCTGCGAGAGCTGGCCGGCAAGCCTGCGCTGCTGCAGCCACGGCTGCCGGGCAAACACATCAAGACCGCCAACAATCAGCACTGCGTGCAGGTGGGCGAGTTGCTCGGGCACCTGCACCTGGCCACCCGTGACAAGGTCCTGGAGCGCAAGACCGACCGCGGCCTGGACTGGATGCTGGAAACCGGCGCCGAACTGATGCCGCGCCTGAACGCCGGACAACGCCAGCTGCTGCAGGCTTGCCTGGACGAGGTGGGCGAGCACAAGGCGCAGATCATGGCGCTGCCCCGGGCCAACCTGCATGCCGACCTGTTCCGCGACAACGTGCTGTTCGAAGGCACCCACCTGACCGGCCTGATCGACTTCTACAACGCCTGCTCGGGGCCGATGCTCTACGACCTGGCGATCACCCTGAACGACTGGTGCTGCGATGATGCCGGGCTCATCGACGGCCCGCGGGCGCGGGCGTTGCTGGGGGCTTATGCGGCGCTGCGGCCGTTCACTTCGGCCGAGGCCAACCTGTGGCCGGTGATGTTGCGCATTGCCTGCGTGCGCTTCTGGCTGTCGCGCTTGATTGCTGCCGAGTCGTTTGCCGGGATGGACGTGCTGATTCACGATCCGGCGGACTTTGAAGTGCGCCTGGCGGCGCGGCAGCAGGTGGAAATCGCTTTGCCGTTTGCGTTGTGAAACATCGCGGGGCAAGCCCGCTCCTACAATAGGTCGGAGCGGGCTTGCCCCGCGATCAGGGCGTCACAACTTCTCCAGGCACCCCGCCAGATCATTCCCCAGCGTCTCCAGCAACTGCTCATAGCCCTGGGCACTGGCTGGCGCGGTCCCGCCCAGCGCATCCAGCTCAGCCAGGGTCACCGGCAGCCCCGCCGTCAGCGTTTCGGCCAGCCGTGGCCGCAGTGGCGGCTCGCTGAACACACAGGTCTTGCCCACTTCCTGCAGACGCTTGCGCATCGCCGCCACGTGCTGAGCACCTGGCTGCACTTGCGCAGCCACGCTGAACACCCCGGTGTGTTTCAGGCCATAGGCCGATTCGAAGTAATCGAAAGCCTCATGGAAGACAAAAAACGGTTTGCCGCTGATACCCGCCATACGCTTTTGCAGGCGCAGGTCGAGTGTATCCAGGCGCTCGCCAAAGGCCTTGAGGTTGCTCTGGTAGCGCGCCGCGTTGGCAGGGTCGGCAGCGCTGAGGTCAGCCGCCATCTTCGCCGCAATCACCCGGGCGTTGACCGACGACAGCCACAGGTGCGCATCGAGGCTGCCGGGGCGGTGATCGTGGTCATGATCGTCGCCATCTTCGTCGTGGGAGTGGCTATCTTCGCCAAAGTGGCGCAGGTGCAGGCCAGGCAGGTCCTGCACGGCGACGCTTGGCTTGCTGCGGGTCTTGAGCACACGAGGCAGGAAGCCTTCCATGTCCGGGCCGATCCAGTACAGCAACTCGACATCACCCACGCGCCGTACGTCGGAAGGACGCAGGGCGTAATGGTGCGGCGAGGCGCCTGGCGGCAGCAGCACTTCAGGGGTGCCGACGCCATCCTGAACCGCTGCAGCGATCTGTTGCAGGGGCTTGATGCTGGTCAGCACACGCACTTCGGCCTGTGCCTGGGCCATCGCCAAGGTGGCGATAAAAGCGACAAAAAGGGCAAAAAATCGGGACACGATGACCACTCACAGGGGCTGAAACAGGTAACATAATAACGTCTCCAATCAGAACCGTCGCCGCTCATGCCTAAAACCCCGCTGGCCAACCGCCCCCACGACCACTCCCATTGCGTGCACAGCGCCCTGGCCGAGGCCGATGCGCTGTGCGCACGCCAGGGTGTGCGCCTGACCGCCTTGCGCCGGCGCGTGCTGGAGCTGGTATGGCAGAGCCACAAGCCGCTGGGTGCCTACGACATCCTTGCCGTGCTGAGCGAGCAGGACGGTCGCCGGGCGGCGCCGCCCACCGTGTACCGGGCGCTGGATTTCCTCCTGGAAAACAGCCTGGTGCACCGCATTGCCTCGCTCAACGCCTTTATCGGCTGCAGTCACCCCGAGCATGCGCACCAGGGGCAGTTCCTGATCTGCCGCGAATGCCACGTGGCCATCGAGCTTGAGCAAAGCAGCATCAGCGACGCCATCGTCGCCAGCGCCAAAGAGGTCGGTTTCAGTGTCGAAGCACAGACGGTCGAAGTGGTTGGCCTGTGCGGCAACTGCCGGAGCGCCTGATGAGCAATGCGCTGATTCGCCTCGAACAGGTGGGCGTGAGCTTCGCCGGCCAGGCGGTACTCGACAGCATCGACCTGGCCGTGGAGCCCGGACAGATCGTCACCCTGATCGGCCCCAATGGTGCCGGCAAAACCACCTTGGTGCGCGCCGTGCTGGGCCTGCTCAAGCCGCATACCGGCAAGGTCTGGCGCAAGCCACGGCTGCGCATCGGCTACATGCCGCAAAAGCTTCAGGTCGATGCCACCTTGCCGCTTTCGGTCCTGCGTTTTTTGCGCCTGGTACCCGGCGTTGACCGCGCGGCGGCGCTGTCGGCATTGAAGGAAGTCGGCGCCGAACAGGTCATCGACAGCCCGATCCAGGGCATTTCCGGCGGTGAGATGCAGCGTGTATTGCTGGCCCGGGCGTTGCTGCGCGAACCTGAACTGCTGGTACTCGACGAACCGGTGCAAGGCGTCGACGTCGCCGGCCAGTCCGAGCTGTACAGCCTGATTACCCGCCTGCGCGACCGTCATGGCTGCGGCGTGCTGATGGTTTCCCACGACCTGCACCTGGTCATGAGCACCACCGACCAGGTGGTCTGCCTGAACCGTCACGTCTGCTGTTCCGGCCATCCGGAGCAGGTCAGCGGCGACCCGGCTTTCGTTGAGCTGTTCGGCAGCAACGCGCCGAGTCTGGCGATCTATCACCACCACCACGACCACGCCCACGACCTGCACGGCTCGGTGGTTACCCCGGCCAAAGGCGGCCATGTCCACGGAGATCACTGCAAGCATGGCTGATTTTCTGCTTTACGCCCTGCTCGCAGGTTTGTCTCTGGCACTGGTCGCAGGCCCTCTGGGGTCCTTCGTGGTCTGGCGGCGCATGGCCTATTTTGGCGACACCCTGTCCCATGCCGCGCTGCTCGGCGTCGCCCTGGGCTTTGTGCTGGATGTCAGCCCGGCCCTGGCGGTAACCGTCGGCTGTCTGTTGCTGGCTATCCTGCTGGTGACCCTGCAACAGCGTCAGCCGCTGGCCTCGGACACCCTGCTGGGGATTCTTGCGCCCAGCACGCTTTCCCTTGGCCTGGTGGTACTGAGCTTCATGCACGATGTGCGCATCGACCTCATGGCCTACCTGTTTGGCGACCTGCTGGCCATCAGCCCGGGGGATCTGGCCTGGATTCTCGGCGGCAGCGCCGCAGTGCTGCTGTTGCTGGTGGTGCTGTGGCGCCCGCTGCTGGCGGTCACCGTGCATGAAGAACTGGCCATGGTCGAAGGCCTGCCTGTCGCCGCGCTGCGCCTGGCGCTGATGCTGCTGATCGCGGTAGTGATCGCCGTGGCGATGAAGATCGTCGGCGTGCTGCTGATCACTTCGCTATTGATCATTCCCGCCGCTGCGGCGCAACGTCACGCTCGCTCGCCGGAACAGATGGCCCTGGGCGCCAGCCTGCTGGGGGTGACTGCGGTTTGCGGAGGGCTAGCGCTATCGTGGTTCAAGGACACCCCGGCCGGGCCGTCCATCGTGGTCTGCGCCGCAGTGCTATTCTTGCTAAGCCTGGCACTGCCCCGGCGCTGAAGGCGTGGGGTGCAGCCTCGGCGGTTGCACCCTGCGACATTAAAAACGCGCAGGGTCCTGAAGAGTTATTTTCGAGTCTGCGGACTGGGTGTAGACTTGCTCGCTTTTTGCGCAAATAGAGAGTCGCAGGAATGAAGCCGTTCGCCTCCCGTTATCTGCTCCTTGCCGCGTTTTCGCTGATCCTCGCCGCGTGCTCCAGCACCCCGGCCGACAACGCCGCCGTGCCTGCCCAGCCTGATGCCTGGCAGCAGCTGGAGCAAAGCATCGCCAGCAGCGAGCTGGCCACTGCCGAAGATCAACTCGCTACCCTGCAAAGCCAAGCGCCAAATGACAGCCGGATCGAGCAATACCAGCGTCAGCTGGCCGAAGCCTATCTGCAACGCAGCCAGATCGTCCTGCAAAAGGGTGATGTGAATGCGGCTGCCACCGCATTGGCCCGCGCCCGCGCGCTGATGCCCAAGGCACCAGCGCTGACCGGTGGTGTCAACGGCGCTATCGCCCAGGCGCGCAAGGCCGAGCTCGATAAAGCCGAGGCTGCCCTGAAGGCCGCCGAAGCCCGCCCGGCCGCCAAACTGATCGACCCGACCGCGCCCAACACGGTCGTTGCATTGAAAACTACGAATATTCGCGAAATGCGCAAGCAACTGGATGACATCGCCGCCGATGTGGTCAATTACCAGTGCGAGGTGGTGTTCCAGGTTCCGCGTAAGCAGGATGCGCCCTGGCTGCAAACCCTGCTGGGCAAACGGGTGAAAAAACTCGACAGTGAATTTGCCTTGCAGCAAAGCCACGAGATTCATCGCAATCAGCCTGCCCAGGCGGTGTTGATCCCGCGCCGCCCGTAACAAAAAGGGTGCCCAGGCGGGCACCCGGTTCCTGCCTCAAGCCGGAATGGCTTTCGCTGCAGCCTCACGCGCCCACACCCGATGCTTGCTGATTGCAGTGATGAAGGCCTTGTAAGCTTTGTCATCGTTGCCTAGCAGCAAACCGCTGTCGACCTTGAGCCCCAGTTTGTCGAGCACGGCTTGCGCCTCGCTGGCCAAGCCGATCGGCTTGAGGTGCTTGTAGGCTTCGAGCAGGAAGTGCACCGCTACACCATCACCCGCCAGGGCCTGCAGTGAGGCCTTGCCGCCCGGCACCCAGACTGCATCGAAAATCACCGACGGCATGCCTTGCATCGAAGCATCCACTGCCAACGGCTTGCCCTGGGCGGTCTTGACCGGCGCCGAAGTAGGGCCAAGTACCTTGATCTGTGCGCTCTCGGCTTCCAGCGCCTTGACCAGGCCATCGACACTGGCGGCATCCACCCCATCGGCCACCAGCACTGCGACCTTGCGGCCCTTGATGCCTTCGCCCAGCAGGTTCATCTGACTCAGGGCAGGGGACTCCTTGAGGCTTGGCGCAGGCACATCCACCGTGCCTTTCTTCGGCGCCGGCAGGCCCAGATTCGCCGCCACGCGCGCGGCCAGCTTGAGGTCGATGTTGGCGAGGATCTCGTTGACCTCGCGGGCGCGGATGAACTCACGCTCAACCTTGCCCAGCTCGAAGCTGTAGGCACTGACGATGTGTTCCTGCTCGGTCGGGCTCATGCTCTGGAAGAACAGCCGTGCCTGGGAGAAGTGGTCGGCAAACGACGGGCTGCGCTGGCGCACCTTGTGCGCTTCGATGCGTTCCGGGTACGACTCGAAGCCACCATCGCTGGCTGCTGGCGCGGTCTCCTTGGGCCAACCGCCGTCGATCGAGTTGGGTTCATAGGAAGTGCGGCCCTTGTCCACGGTGGTCCGGTGCAATGCATCACGCTGACCGTTGTGGTTGGGCGCCAGCGGGCGGTTGATCGGTATCTCGTGGAAGTTCGGCCCGCCGAGCCGGCTGATCTGGGTATCGGTGTAGGAAAACAAACGGCCCTGCAGCAGCGGGTCGTTGGAAAAATCAATGCCGGGAACGATATGCCCGGGGCAGAAGGCAACCTGTTCGGTTTCGGCAAAGAAATTGTCCGGGTTGCGGTTGAGCACCATCTTGCCCAGCGGCGTAACCGGCACCAGCTCTTCGGGGATGATCTTGGTCGGGTCGAGCAGGTCGAAGTCGAACGTGTGCTCGTCTTCTTCAGCAACGATCTGCACGCCGAACTCCCATTCCGGGTAATTGCCGGTTTCGATCGCTTCCCAGAGGTCGCGGCGGTGGTAGTCGGTATCTTTACCCGCCAGCTTCTGCGCTTCGTCCCAGAGCAGCGAACATACACCAGCCTTGGGCTTCCAATGGAATTTGACGAAGCTTGACTTGCCTTCGGCATTGATCAGTCGAAAGGTGTGCACACCGAAACCCTGCATGGTCCGCAGGCTTTTCGGAATGGCGCGGTCGGACATCGCCCAGATCACCATGTGCGCTGACTCCGGCACCAGCGAAACGAAGTCCCAGAAAGTGTCGTGGGCCGAGCCTCCGGTGGGAATTTCGTTGTGCGGCTCAGGCTTCACCGCATGGACGAAGTCGGGAAACTTGATGGCATCCTGAATGAAGAACACCGGCATGTTGTTGCCCACCAGGTCGAAGTTGCCTTCATCGGTAAAGAATTTGACGGCAAAACCGCGCACATCACGCACGGTATCACCAGAACCCCGTGGGCCCTGAACGGTGGAAAAACGCACGAACACCGGGGTAATTTTCTCCGGGTCCTGCAGGAAGCCGGCCTTGGTCAAGGCGGCATGAGATTCGTAGGCCTGGAAGTAACCATGGGCCCCGGTACCGCGGGCATGCACGATGCGTTCAGGGATGCGCTCGTGGTCAAAATGCGTGATCTTCTCACGCATGATGAAGTCTTCAAGCAGCGACGGGCCACGGTCGCCAGCCTTGAGGGTGTTCTGGTTGTCGGCAACCTTGACCCCCTGATTGGTGCGCAGAGCCTGGCCGGTGGCGTCACTGCGAAACACCTCCAGGCTTTGCAGCTTGGCGTTGGTATTGGCCCGGTCGGGGGTCTGGGTACCGGCGAGTTGGCTTTCCTTGGGCGGGTTCTTCTTGCTGGGCATCAGTGTGCTCTCCTCACTCAATCAGTCCTGCGGTTCGACCCCACGGTGGGCCCTATTCAGTAGGGACTGATGGCTTGTGCAGGCGTTCCTTCGGATTGACCACTGATCGCGTTATTCCAGTAGCATTGGTCAATTGCGAAATAAATGCTAAGAACCTCTATACGAACAGGCTAAAATGCGCGCCCGGCTAACCGCTGACCCCATTCCCATGCGCCCCACAAGGTTCGCTACGTGATCGAGTTTCAAAATGTTCATAAAACCTACCGCGTAGCCGGTAGGGATATTCCCGCACTGCACCCGACCAACCTGAGCGTCGAAGACGGCCAGGTGTTCGGGCTGATCGGCCATTCCGGTGCCGGTAAAAGTACCCTGCTGCGCCTGATCAACCGCCTGGAAGCGCCGAGCGGCGGCAAGATCATCGTCGACGGCGAAGACGTCACTGCGTTCAACGCCAACGATCTGCGCCGATTCCGCCAGCAAGTCGGGATGATCTTCCAGCACTTCAACCTGCTGGCCTCCAAGACTGTCGCCGACAACGTGGCCTTGCCACTGACCCTGGCCGGCGAGCTGTCGCGCAAGGAAATCGACACCCGCGTCAACGAACTGCTGGCCCGCGTCGGCCTGTCCGATCACGCGAAAAAGTACCCGGCGCAGCTCTCCGGCGGCCAGAAGCAGCGCGTCGGCATCGCCCGCGCCCTGGCTACCAAACCGAAGATTTTGCTGTGTGACGAAGCCACCAGCGCCCTTGACCCGCAAACCACCGCTTCGGTGTTGCAGTTGCTGGCCGAGATCAACCGCGAATTGAAACTGACCATTGTGCTGATCACCCATGAAATGGACGTGATCCGCCGGGTCTGCGACCGCGTGGCCGTAATGGACGCCGGGCAGATCGTCGAGCAGGGCCCGGTGGCCGATGTGTTCCTGCATCCGCAACACCCGACCACCAAGCGCTTTGTCCAGGAAGATGAACAGATCGACGAGAGCGAACAGCGCGACGACTTCGCCCACGTGCCAGGGCGCATCGTGCGCCTGACCTTCCAGGGTGACTCGACCTACGCGCCGCTGCTGGGCACTGTGGCCCGGGAAACCGGTGTGGACTACAGCATCCTGGCTGGCCGCATCGACCGTATCAAGGACACCCCGTATGGGCAGCTGACCCTGGCCGTCACTGGCGGCGACATGGAAGCGGCGTTTGCCCGCTTCACTGCGGCTGATGTTCATATGGAGGTACTGCGTTGATGGACGCTTTGAGTTTCTTTGCCAACGTCGACTGGGCCGAAATCTGGCTGGCCACCATCGACACCATGATCATGCTGTTCGGCTCGCTGTTCTTCACCGTGCTGCTCGGCCTGCCGCTGGGCGTGCTGCTGTTCCTCTGCGGCCCGCGCCAGCTGTTCGAGCAGAAGGGCGTGTACGCGCTGCTGTCGCTGGTGGTGAACATCCTGCGCTCGCTGCCGTTCATCATCCTGCTGATCGTGATGATCCCCTTCACCGTGCTGATCACCGGCACCTCGCTGGGCGTCGCCGGGGCCATCCCGCCACTGGTGGTTGGAGCCACGCCGTTCTTCGCCCGCCTGGTGGAAACAGCGCTGCGTGAAGTCGACCGCGGCATCATCGAAGCCACCCAGTCGATGGGCGCCACTACCCGCCAGATCATCATGAACGCCTTGCTGCCCGAGGCCCGCCCGGGCATCTTCGCGGCCATTACCGTCACTGCCATTACCCTGGTGTCCTACACCGCCATGGCCGGTGTAGTGGGCGCTGGCGGCCTGGGTGACCTGGCGATCCGCTTCGGTTACCAACGTTTCCAGACCGATGTGATGGTGGTCACCGTGGTTCTGCTGCTGGTCCTGGTTCAAGTCCTGCAGAGCGTGGGCGACAAACTGGTTGTGCATTTTTCCCGTAAGTAACCCCATGGGTCGGCACTAGCCGACGCACCGGGGGCCGGATCGGCCCTCACAAGGAGTGATTTGATGAAAAAGCTGCTTGCTGTTGTCGCCGCCGTCGCGGCTTTCTCGGCCCAGGCCGAGACCCTGACCGTCGCCGCCACCCCGGTGCCGCACGCCGAGATCCTCGAGTTCGTCAAACCGGCCCTGGCCAAAGAAGGCGTGGAACTGAAGGTGAAAGTATTCACCGACTACATCCAGCCGAACGTACAGGTCGCCGAGAAACGCCTGGACGCCAACTTCTTCCAGCACCAGCCGTACCTGGATGAGTTCAACAAGGCCAAGGGCACTGATCTGGTCAGCGTTGCCGGCGTGCACCTGGAGCCGCTGGGCGCCTACTCGAGCAAGTACAAGAAGCTCGACGAGCTGCCTTCGACTGCCACCGTGGTCATCCCCAACGATGCCACCAACGGCGGTCGTGCCTTGCTGCTGCTGGACAAGGCCGGTGTGATCAAGCTCAAGGACAACAAGAACATCCTCTCGACCGTCAAAGACATCACCGAGAACAGCAAGAACCTGAAATTCCGTGAGCTGGAAGCCGCGACCATCCCGCGCGTGCTGACCCAGGTCGACCTGGCGCTGATCAACACCAACTACGCGCTGGAAGCCAAGCTCAACCCTGAGAAGGATGCACTGGTCATCGAAGGCAGCGATTCGCCTTACGTGAACATCCTGGTGACCCGCGAAGACAACAAGGACGCGGACGCTGTGAAGAAGCTGGTAACAGCCCTGCACACGCCGGAAGTGAAGAAGTTCATCGAAGAGAAGTACAAGGGCGCGGTCAAGCCGGCGTTCTGATTCAAAGACCTATCGCGGGTCAAGCCCGCTCCCACAGGTTTTGTGGGAGCGGGCTTGACCCGCGATGCTTTCAGTCGCGCTTAACCAGCCCAGGCAATTGAGCAACCAGCTTCTGGTTGTTGAACGGCGCCCGGATAAACCCGCGCTGCTTGCCATCCGGCCCCAGCAGTGCCAGGTTGCCGCTGTGATCAACCGTGTAGTTCGGCTTGCTGGTATCGGCCGGAATGAACGGAATGCTCACCGCATTGGCCAGCTTCTGAATGTTCTCCAGCGAGCCGGTCACCCCGCGAAAATCCTTGTCGAAATAGCCCAGGTACTGCTTCAGCTGTGCCGGGGTGTCGCGGTTCGGGTCGACACTGACCAGTACCACCTGCAATCGGTCTACCGCCTCTTTGGGCAGCTCGCTTTTCACCTGGCGCAGCTGGGCGAGGGTGGTCGGGCAAATGTCCGGGCAGAAGGTGTAGCCGAAGAACAGCAGCGACCACTTGCCCTTGAGCTCGTCCATCACCACCGGCCGACCCTGCTCGTCGGTCATCTCCACGGCAGGCACGGTGCGGCTCTGTGGCAGCAGGATGATGCCGGCATCGATCAGCTCGGTAGGATTACCCTCGCTGCGGCCATTGAGCACCTTGTTGACGGTAAGCCCGAGGATCACGGCGACCAGGGCAACGAGAATAAAGACGGTTTTCTGGGTTCGAGTCATAGGTTCAACAGTAGGTAGTGGTCAACAAGCAGCGCGATGAACAGCAGCAACAGGTACCAGATAGAGTACTTGAAGGTCTTGATCGCCGCGTGCGGCCGACTGCCACGGTACAACACCCAGGCCCACTGCAGGAAGCGCCCGCCCAGGGCCAGGGCGCAGGCCAGGTACAACGGGCCGCTCATGTGGATGGCGTAGGGCAGCAGGCTGACCGCCAGCAAAACCAGGGTGTACAGCAGGATATGCACCTTGGTGTAGTGTTCGCCGTGGGTCACCGGCAGCATGGGAATATCAGCCTTGGCGTACTCCTCCTTGCGGTGAATGGCCAAGGCCCAGAAGTGCGGCGGCGTCCAGGCGAAGATGATCAGCACCAGCAGCAATGGCTCGGCGCTGATATGCCCGCTGATTGCCACCCAGCCCAGCAGTGGCGGGGCGGCGCCGGCCAGGCCGCCGATAACGATGTTCTGCGGCGTGGCGCGCTTGAGAAAGCCGGTGTAGATCACCGCGTAGCCGAGCAGCGAGGCCAGGGTCAGCCAGGCGGTCAGGGCATTGGTGAAGACCAGCAGCAGGGCCATGCCCATTGTCGCCAGCAGCAGGGCAAAGGCCAGTGCCGCCGCCGGTGCCACTCGGCCTTCGGCAATCGGGCGTTTATGCGTACGCGCCATCAGCGCGTCGATACGCCGGTCCACCACATGGTTGACCACCGCAGCACCGCCGGCGCAGCAGGCGATGCCAAGGTTGCCGAACAACAGGATGGTCCACGGAACCCCGGCGCGGGTGGCGAGGAACATACCGACCAGCGAGGTGATCAGCATCAGCACCACCACCTTGGGTTTGGTCAGCTCCAGGTAATCACGCCAACCTGCTTGCAGCCTGCGCTCGCTCAGAAGCGTCGCCATGAGTTATCTCCCAGATAATGAACGACTCCGCCGCTAGCCAGCGGGGTCAGGCGCCAGCCCTGGCTGACCCGACGAACTTTGGCCTGGGCAACCAGGCGAATGCGGTAATTGACCAGCACCATGCTCAGCAACAACATGGCGCCACCGGCGTTGTGCGCCACGGCCACAGCCAGCGGCAGGTGGAACAGCACGTTGCTGACCCCCAAGGTCACCTGCACTGCCAGCGCCACCAGCACCAACCCGGCCAGCCTGCTCAAGCCATGGCGATGCAGCTTCCAGCTCAGGGTCAGCATGACTGCGGTCACCAGCAAGGCACCCAGGCGGTGACTCATGTGAATCGCCGTGCGCGCATCGCTGTCGAGCTGGCCGCCGAGGTAATTGGGGCCGATGTGCTGGGTCAGGTGAAAGCCGTTGGCAAAATCGGCCTGCGGCCACCACTGGCCATGGCAGGTCGGCAGGTCAATACAGGCCACTGCCGCGTAGTTGGCGCTGACCCAGCCACCCAGGGCGATCTGGCCGATCACCACCAGCAAGCCCAGCGCCGCCACCCGGCGCACGCTCAAAGGCAGCTTGGGCAAGGGTGCAAAGGCCCGCGACAGGCGCAGGCTGAGCAGGAACAACAGGCTCAAGGTGGCAAAGCCGCCCAATAGATGTGCCGTAACCACCTGCGGCCAGAGCTTGAGGGTCACCGTCCACATGCCGAAGGCCGCCTGGGCGAACACCACGCCGAGCAACAGCAGGGGCAGGCGATAAGGCTGGCCATCGCGGCCATGACGGCGCCAGGCCTGCAGGGCCAGCAGCGTGATCACCAGCGCCAGGGTGCCGGCAAAGTAGCGATGGACCATTTCGTTGCGGCCCTTGTGCGCCTCCACCGGAGTGTCGGGGAAGTGCAGCTCGGCGTGGGCCAGTTGCGCTTCGGTCTTGGGCACGCTGATAAAGCCATAGCAGCCCGGCCAGTCCGGGCAACCCAGGCCGGCGTGGGTCAGGCGGGTATAGGCACCGAGCAACACGACAACCAGTGCCAGCAGGGTGGCGAAGACGGCGAGGCGAAATCCTGGTCTGGCCATGGCGATGTCCTACCCGATGTTGGACAGCTTCAGCAGGTGGCGCAGGTCGTTGAGCAAGTCCTTGCCCTTGACCCTGGCGTCGTAGCGCAGCACCAGGTTGCCGTGCGGGTCGATGATCCACAGCTGGGCATCCTGTTTGCCCTGGCTGACCGCGCCGTAGCGCGACAGGTCCAGGGAGTAACGCTGCAGTTGCGGGTACTCGCGGTCCAGCTTGGCCTGGTAGTCGCTGGCCAATGGCTGGGCGGCGGCCAGGGCATGGCTGGCGCGGCTGGCATCGCGGCCCAGGCCGATCTGGATCTGCCGGGCCAGGTACACCAGTTGCTGGCAGTCCAGTGCGCAATCCTTGGGCGTACTCACCAGCAGTTGCCAGCGCCCCTCGTCAGCGCTCACCCCCAGGTCGGTGCGGGTCTGGCCGTTGCCGATCATTTCCCCGTGGTAGCTACGGCTGTCGGGCACCCAGAACTTGAGTTTGTACATGCTGGTGGCAAGGATCATCGGGCCGAGTACCACCAGCAGGATCAGCAGCAGCTGCAGCCGCCCGCGCGCACGACTGCGCGGGACCTTGCCTTCAGACATGTTGAGTGGACTTGTGACGGCTCCCATGCTGTTTCTCCTTGTTGTTATGCCAGCCGAAATAGAGGTAGAGCAGCCCCAGGGCCAACGCCAGGGCAAACCACTGCACGGCGTAACCCAGGTGTTTTTCCGGGCCCAGAGCGACTACCGGCCAGTCCAGCCGGTAGCTGGCCGGGCCCGGTTCCAGGCGCAATTCGTGGGCGAAACCATCGCGGCCCAACAGCGGCCACAGCATGCTGGCGTCGATGGCGGTGATCAGCCGCGGCCAGCTGCCGCCTGCCGGGTCGGCCTGCAATTGAAAGGTGGCGCCCGGGGCGACATACACCGAGGCGTCCAGGCTCAAAGGCTGATCAGGCGTGCTGAACTGCACGGGTATGCGCCGGTCCGGCCAGGGCAACCAGCCGCGATTGATCAACAGCCACAGGCCGCTGGCCTGGTCGAGAAAGGGTTGCAGCAGCTCGACGCCGACCTGGCCATCGCGCATGCGGTTATCCAGCAACAGGCTGTGCTGACCATCAAAACGGCCATACAGGTGCACCCGGCGATATGCCGGATCATCGATCTGCAGTAACTGCGCACTGCCTACCGCGTCGCCGGCACTACGCTCGGCGTAGGCCTGCAGCAGCTGGCGTTTCTGCTCGGCACGCCCGAGCTGCCAGCAGCCGAGCGCAATCAACCCCGGCAGCAGCAACAGCACCACCAGGGTCGGCACGATGCCGGGGCGAAAGCGCGTCACCGGGCCCTCGAAAGGTCAGTCGCTATACTTGTACTCATCACTGCATCCCCCCGGAGTTTCGCCATGCTGAAAGCCGCGATTGTCCTGATGCTGTTGGCGACCATCGCCAGCCTGTTCAGCGGCCTGTTCTTTCTGGTCAAGGACGACGGGCAGTCGACTCGCCTGCTTAAAGCCCTGACTGTTCGCGTCACCCTGGCCGCCTTGACCCTGGCCCTGGTGACCTGGGGTTTCTATAGCGGCCAGTTGGTGTCCCACGCGCCGTTCTGAACCCGGCTACAGCACATAAACAAAGATAAACAGCCCCACCCAGACCACATCGACGAAGTGCCAGTACCAGCTGGCCGCCTCGAAACCGAAGTGTTTGTCGGCGTTGAAGTGCCCGCGCATGATCCGCACCAGCATCACGAAAAGGATCAAGGTGCCCATGGTCACGTGGGCACCATGGAACCCCGTGAGCATGAAGAAGGTGGCGCCATAGATGCCCGAGCCCAGGGTCAGCCCCAGTTCGGTATAGGCCTCGTGATACTCGTAAGCCTGCAGCACCAGGAAGCCCAGGCCGAGCAGGATGGTCAGCGCCAGCCAGGCCTTCAGCGGCCCGCGGTGGTTCTTGCGCAGGGCATGGTGGGCGATGGTCACGGTGACACTGGAGCTGACCAGCAGGATGGTGTTGATCAGCGGCAGGTGCCAGGGGTCGATGATGTCCTTGGGCGGCGGGAACAGTTTCGGGTCTGGGGTATTGAGCAACGGCCAGGCGAACTCGAAGTTCGGCCAGAGCATGTGGGTCACACCCTTGGCACCATCGCCACCGAGCCAGGGCCCGGCCAGGTTGCGCACATAGAACAGCGCACCGAAAAAGGCGATGAAGAACATCACCTCGGAGAAAATGAACCACGACATGCCCCAGCGGAACGAGCGGTCCAGCTGCGGGCTGTAGAGCCCGGCGCGGCTTTCCTTGACCACCGCGCCGAACCAGCCGAACAGCATGTAGGCCAGGCACAGGGCACCGAAGAAGAAGATCCACGGCCCGTGGGATTCCGGCCGCCCGGCCTTCAGGTCATTGAACCAGGTGCCCAGGCCGAACACCGTGATGAACATGCCGACCGTGGCAATGATCGGCCACTTGCTTTGCGCCGGGACGTAATAGTGCTCATGGGAAGCCATCTTGGTGTTCTCCTTATCGGGCGCCCTGTGCAACCGGGTCCGCCAGGTGTGCAACCGGCGGGTGGCGAGCGGTGATATCGAACAGCGTGTAAGCCAGTGTCAGGTGTTTCACATCCTTGGGCAGGTCGCGGTCGACGATGAAGCGCACCGGCATTTCGATGCGCTCACCCGGCTGCAGCACCTGCTGGGTAAAGCAGAAGCATTCGGTCTTGTGGAAATACGCCGCCGCCTCGGCTGGAGTAATACTGGGAATGGCCTGGGCGCTCATGGGTTTGTCGGTCGGGTTGCGGGCGATGAACACCATCTGGTTGACCGCCCCCGGGTTGACGTCGATCTGGTCGGCGGTGGAATAAAAGTCCCAGACCATGTCGCTGGCGTTGGTCGACATGAACTGCACCTTCACCGTACGGTTGGGGTCGCTGACCTGGGTGCCTTCGTACTGCCCGCCGGTCTTGCCATTGATGCCAAAGGCCTTGCACATCACGTCGTAGATCGGCACCAAGGCAAAACCGAAAGCGAACATCACCACGGTCAGCAGCATCAGCCGCCAAACCAGGCGTTTGAGCGAGGTCCCTTCACTCATGGCTGCATCCTCGGGCCGGAGCCGTTCATTTCACTTCCGGAGGAGTCTGGAAGGTGTGATAGGGCGCCGGTGACGGTACCGACCATTCCAGCCCTTCGGCGCCATCCCAGGGTTTGGCCGGCGCCGGGGCGCCGCCGCGAATGCACTTGATGACGATGAACAGGAAGAAGATCTGCGTGGCACCGAAGGTAAAGGCGCCGATTGACGAGATCATGTTGAAGTCGGCGAACTGCAGGTTGTAGTCCGGAATCCTGCGCGGCATGCCGGCCAGGCCCACGAAGTGCATGGGGAAGAAGGCCATGTTCATGCCCACGAACGACAACCAGAAGTGCAGCTTGCCCAGGGTTTCGTCGTACATATGCCCGGTCCACTTCGGCAGCCAGTAATAGGCCGAGGCGAAGATGCCGAAGATCGCACCGGGCACCAGCACATAGTGGAAGTGAGCAACCACGAAGTAGGTGTCGTGGTACTGGAAGTCCGCCGGGGCGATCGCCAGCATCAGCCCGGAAAAGCCACCGATGGTGAAGAGGATGACGAAGGCGATGGCAAACAGCATCGGTGTCTCGAAGGTCAGCGAGCCTTCCCACATGGTGCTGACCCAGTTGAACACCTTTACCCCGGTGGGCACCGCGATCAGCATGGTGGCGTACATGAAGAACAACTCGCCGACCACCGGGATGCCGACCACGAACATATGGTGGGCCCAGACGATAAACGACAGGAAGGCGATCGCCCCGGTGGCGTAGACCATGGAGGTGTAGCCGAACAGCGGCTTGCGCGAGAACGCCGGGATGATCGAGCTGACCGCGCCGAAGGCCGGCAGGATCATGATGTACACCTCGGGGTGGCCGAAGAACCAGAACACATGCTGGAACAGCACCGGGTCACCGCCGCCGGCGGCGCTGAAGAAGCTGGTGCCGAAGTGGATGTCCATCAGCATCATGGTCACCACACCCGCCAGCACCGGCATCACCGCAATCAGCAGGAAGGCGGTGATCAGCCAGGTCCAGACGAACAGCGGCATTTTCATCAGGGTCATGCCCGGGGCACGCAGGTTGAGGATGGTAGCGATAACGTTGATCGCGCCCATGATCGAGCTGATGCCCATCAAGTGGATGGCGAAGATGAAAAAGGTCACGCTTTCCGGCGCATAGGTGGTCGATAGCGGGGCGTAGAAGGTCCAGCCGAAGTTCGGCCCGCCGCCGGGCATGAACAGGGTCGAGACCAGCAGCAGGAAAGCTGCCGGCAACAGCCAGAAGCTGAAGTTGTTCATCCGCGGCAGGGCCATGTCGGGCGCGCCGATCATCAGCGGGATCATCCAGTTGGCCAGGCCGACGAAGGCCGGCATCACCGCACCGAAGACCATCACCAGGCCGTGCATGGTGGTCATCTGGTTGAAGAATTCCGGCTGGACGATCTGCAGGCCAGGCTGGAACAGTTCGGCGCGGATGACCATGGCGAACGAGCCGCCCAGCAGGAACATCATGAAACTGAACCACAGGTACATGGTGCCGATGTCCTTGTGGTTGGTGGTCAGCACCCAGCGCATCAGGCCCTTGGCCGGCCCGTGGGCGTGCTCATGACCGTGGCTGTGGTCGTCGATCACTGCGCTCATGTCCTGTCTCCTGCAGTCCGTTGGCTGGGGCGCGGATACGCGTCAACCCGGCTCATTTGCTTTCTGCCTGTTTGATCGCCAGCACGTCTTTTGGCGTGACCATGTCGCCCTTGTTGTTGCCCCAGGCGTTACGCTCGTAGGTCACCACGGCGGCGATATCGACTTCCGAGAGCTGCTTGCCGAAGGCGGCCATGGACGTGCCCGGCTTGCCGTGGAAGACGATGCTCAGGTGATCTTCCTTCGGCCCGGTGGCAATCTTCGACCCCTTGAGCGCCGGGAACATCGGTGGCAGGCCCTGGCCTTCGGCCTGGTGACAGGCCACGCAGGTGGTGTGGTAGACCTTGTCGCCGCGCTCGACCAGCTCTTGCAGGGTCCATTCCTTACTGGTCAGCTCCTTGAGCTTGGCCGCTTCGGCCTTGCGCTCGCCGAGCCAGGTGTCGTAGTCGGCCTTGGACTTAACCTCGACCACCACCGGCATGAAGCCATGGTCCTTGCCGCACAATTCGGTACATTGGCCGCGGTAGATGCCGGGCTTCTCGATCCGGGCCCAGGCTTCGTTGACGAAGCCGGGGATGGCGTCACGCTTGACCGCAAAGGCCGGCACCCACCAGGAATGGATAACGTCGGCGGCGGTCACCAGAAAGCGCACCTTGGCCCCCACCGGCAGCACCAGCGGCTGATCGACTTCGAGCAGGTAGTGCTCATCCTTGGGGGCTTTGTTGTGGATCTGCTCGGCGGGGGTGGCCAGGTTGCTGAAGAACTCGACGTCCTGGCCCAGGTATTTGTAATGCCATTTCCACTGGTAACCGGTGACCTGGATGTCGACGTCCGATTCGCTGGCGTCGTAGATATCGATCAGGGTCTTGGTCGCCGGGATGGCCATGGCCACCAGGATCAGGAACGGCACTACCGTCCACATGATCTCGACCCAGGTGTGCTCGTGAAAATGCGCAGGCTGCTGGCCGGTGGAGCGACGGTGGATGATCATCGACCAGAACATTGCGCCAAAGACCACCAGACCAATGATCACGCAGATCCAGAAGATGGTCATGTGCAGGTCGAACACTGCGTTGCTGACTTCAGTCGCCCCTGGCGCCATGTTCACGGTCCAGGCGGCGTGCGCCTGACCGAATACCGACCACAACAGGAGGCCCATCCAGACATGTGGATGTCGCATCATTGCGGGTTCCCCTTATCGTTCTTGTTATCCCGGAGGCGTGGACCTACGGCTAAGGGTACGGCGGCCAAGACTGCGAACTTCGACGACCGAGCCCCTGCGAACTGCAGTCGGGCCTCATCAGCGAATCACTTTCAAACCGGAGTATAGACAGCGACCCCGGCCTCGCAACGCGCGCAAGGAAAACATCAGAAGAAGTTGAACGTTTGCGCGCAAAGCCGCGAATTACCTGGCTTGGGGCACAATGATGGCATTTCGATATAATTGGCGAATATTAAGTTGTTAATGGTTATGCCAAATGCGTCTTAGCCATTTTCAGAACCGAGCTACCTTATGTCTTCCGTTTGTCACGCCTTTACCCTGGAGTTGTCATGAACATCGCCGCTTTGCGCGAGCAGATCACCCGTGCCCGTCAACATGAGACCGAAACCGGCCAACTGAAAGAGCAACTCGAAAAACAGCTGCCCCACCTGCATCCTTCAATCCATTTGCCAGAGGCCGATGCCCAAGGCGCCCTGGCGCGCTTCGTCGGCGCTTATATCGATCAGGTTCCGGAATTGCTGGAAGCGGCCAATGACGTTGCCCGCGAAGCCGGCATCGAGTCGCAGATCAAACCGGTGCTGAAAATCGCCGAACAGTATTTCCTGCAACCGCCCACCATCACCAATACCCACCTGGGCCTGGGCTGCCTGCTGGATGAGGCCTACCTGGCCCACCGCCTGGTGGAAGAAGTTAACGATCTGTACATCAAGC
The DNA here is from genome assembly GCF_900275665.1 of Pseudomonas sp. JV241A. NCBI lineage: Bacteria > Pseudomonadati > Pseudomonadota > Gammaproteobacteria > Pseudomonadales > Pseudomonadaceae > Pseudomonas > Pseudomonas sp. JV241A. Next base: position 482,420 of record NZ_OPYO01000037.1, on the reverse strand, counting down.
ACTTCAACCAGCCGCTGATCCCGCTGGACACCACCGTGGCCAACCTGATCGCCCATCAACTGATTGGTGAAGACTTTGCCAACCAGCTGGATGAAGTGGTGCACCACTCGGTGGATGAGATGCTCAATGACCAGAGCTTTGCCCTGGAGTCAGTCGAACAGTACCGCGACAAGCTCAGCAGCCCGGACACTGGCGAAGCCTGGAAGCGCTGGCCATGCCTGTCGCGGCAGTTGGGTGTGGGCCTGGAGCTGGATCAGCCGGCTTGAAAAAAGCATCGCGGGGCAAGCCGGCTCCCGGTAGGAGCGGGCTTGCCCCGCGATGAATCACCTCAGGCCCCCAACCCCGCCGTCGTGCGCACTCGCCCCTCGACCCGGCGCTTGAGTCGTCGCTGCTCGATCAGCAACCGCGAACCCTTGCCGGCGTTGGCCCGCCCCCAGTCCTCGAGCAGCTCCAGGCAGGAGTGGTCGATGTAACTGAGGTTGGCCAGTGGCACATGCAGGGTGGTCCCGGGCGGAATGCCTTCAAGCACCTGGGCCAGCGCGGGCACCTTGAGAAAGGTCGCCGCGCCGCTCAGGCGCAGCTCCAGATGGCCCGGTTGATCAAGGCTGACCACGCTGATTTTCAGGCGTGCGGCCTTGAGCGCCAGCTTCAGCAGGGTCAGGGCAAAACCGAGCAACACGCCGGTGAGCAGGTCGGTGAAGATGATTGCCAGCGCAGTCGCGGCATAGGTCAACATCGGCATGCGTCCATAGCGCCCGAGCCCGCGAAAGGCCTTGAAGTCGACCAGCTTGACCCCGGTGTAGACCAACACACCGGCCAGGCTCGCCACCGGAATCTGCTGCAGCACGCTGCTCAACACCACCACGAAGGCCAGCAACCAGACCCCGTGCAGGATCGCCGACAGGCGCGTCTGCGCGCCGGCCTGGACGTTGGCCGAGCTGCGCACGATTACCCCGGTCATCGGCAACGCACCGAGTACCCCACAGAGCATGTTGCCCAGCCCCTGCGCCGACAGTTCACGGTCGAAGTCCGAACGCTGGCCGTTATGCATGCGATCGACCGCAGCGGCAGAGAGCAGGGTTTCGGCGCTGGCTATAAAGGCCAGGGCGAAGGCGGCGACTAGCAGGTTCGGGTCGGCGAGGTTGAGCAGGTCAGTCGGGCGCAGCCAGTCGATGGCTTCGCTCAGGTTCGCCGGCACTTCGACGCGGTTCACCGGCAATGCCAGCCAGATGCTGATTGCGGTCATCAAGGCCACGCCAAGCAAGGCCCCCGGAACGAATCGTAGCGACTGCGGGCGCAAGCGCTCCCAAGCCCACATGATGGCAATAGTGCCAAGCCCGAGCGCACCGGCCTGCCAGCCATTGCCCCGGCTTTCCAACGGCAGCGCCTGAGTCAGGGTTGCCGGAAAGCCCAGCAGGTTGGCCAGGCCCGAGGGTTGGGGGGCGCTGTCGAACATCACATGCATTTGGGACAACACTATCAGCACGCCGATACCGGCGAGCATGCCGTACACCACCGCCGGCGCCGTGACCCGAAACCAGCAGCCCAGGCGCAAGCGCCCGGCGAGCAATTGCAGCAGGCCGGCCAACAGCAGGATCGGGCCGAGCATCGCCACGCCATGCTGGCGCACCAGTTCGAACACCAGCACCGCCAGGCCGGCTGCCGGACCGCTGACCTGCAACGGCGAGCCGGCCAGCCAACCGACGACAATGCCGCCGATGATCCCGGTGATCAGGCCCTTGGCCGACGGCATGCCCGAGGCAATGGCGATGCCCATGCATAAGGGCAGGGCGACCAGGAACACCACCACCGAGGCCAGCAATTCACGCGGCAAAGCCGCTTTCACTTGTGTCTTGTTCACCCTGTCACTCCTTCTTTCACGATTCATGGCCATTCCAATGGCCGCTGGCACAACCCCTGACACACGCGCAGGCACACACCGCCAGCGGGCGCCGGCAAGGCAGTCAGGGAAATTCAAGGCAGCCGATGACCAGGCCGCACCAGGCAGGTGCGGCCGTCAATCAGCTATTCGCGGGGGTGTCTGGAACGCTTAGTAGCGTCCTCTGGGTGTTGCGCAGGGGATCGGCTGACCTTGGGCAAGGGGCAGGAAGCTGTCGCTTGCCGCGTCGTAGGCTTCGATCTGGCTGGTTTCGATGTCGTAGATCCAGCCGTGAATAAACAGCTGGCCAGCCGCCAGGCGCGAGGCCACCGAAGGGTGGGTGCGCAAGTGGTGCAGCTGGGCGATGACGTTTTCCTTGGTCAGCACCTGCATGCTTTCATGCTCGCTGCCACAGGAGCAGTTGTCTTCGACCACCGTGCGGGCGACCTCGGCATGGCGCAGCCAGGCTTTGACCGTCGGCATCTTCTCCAGGCTCTGGGGGTTGAGCACCGCGCGCATGGCGCCACAATCGGAGTGACCGCAGACAATGATGTGGTGTACGCCGAGGGCCAGCACAGCATATTCGATGGCGGTGGATACGCCGCCGTTCATCTGCCCGTAAGGTGGCACGACGTTACCGACGTTGCGGGTCACGAACAGATCGCCAGGGGAGCTCTGGGTAATCAACTCGGGCACGATGCGCGAGTCGGCACAGGTGATGAACATCGCACGGGGCTTTTGCGCGGTGGCGAGTTTCTTGAACAGCTCCTGCTGCTCGGGAAAAACGTCGTGATGGAACCGCAGAAAGCCGTCGACGATATGCTTCAGGGCGGCATCGGCGCTCTCGGTGGGGGTTTCCGGGACGGCCTTGGATGGGTCCTTGACGGGCATGATTCATCCTCTTTGACGGTTTTAGGTTAAGTCCATTTTACCGGGTTGATGATTCAAACGGCGTATGACAGTTGGATGAAATACGCGCGCCAACAATCACATCAGTTGCTGGCTGAATTCCTACGCTACTCGGCGAAACTTAACTCAAACTGAATTGCGAGGCTCTAGTACGGGCGTTCCAGAGATTCAAAGAGTTGCCAGGATAATATCAAAAAAACATTAATGGCCAATACCCATTATTGAAATCAGAGCAGTGACATCTGCCCGCCAGGGGGGCAAAACGCACTGCAATCAAGCGCGTAGCCTTCGCGCCGGTTCAGCCCCAGGCGGCGGATCGCCTTGCTGAAGCGTTGCGCCAGCAACTCGGCAAATACCCCTTCGCCGCGCATGCGCGCACCGAAGCGGCTGTCGTACAACTCACCACCGCGACTCTGGCGGATCAAGCTCAGGACATGATTGGCCCGTTGCGGGTAATGGTCCTGCAGCCATTGCTCGAACAGCGGCGCGACCTCCAGCGGCAGGCGCAACATCATGTAGGCCGCGCTCAGGGCGCCGTTGGCCTTGGCCGCCTCGAGCAAGTGCTCAAGCTCGCTGTCGTTGATCATCGGGATCATCGGCGAGCACAACACCCCCACCGGAACACCAGCCTCAGTGAGCACCCGGATTGCCCGCAGCCGTGCCTTGGGTGCTGCTGCCCGGGGCTCCAGGGTGCGTTTTAGTTCGTCGTCCAGCGTGGTCAGGCTGATCATCACCTGCACCAGACGCTGCTGGGCCAGTTCGGCAAGCAGGTCAAGGTCACGCAGGATCAACGAGCCTTTGGTGACAATGGTGACCGGATGGCGATAACGCAGCAGCACTTCCAGCAGTCGGCGAGTCAGCTTTTGCTCGCGTTCGATGGGCTGGTAGGGGTCGGTGTTGGAGCCCAGGTTGATCGGCGCGCACACATAGCCCGGCTTGCTCAATTGCTGTTCGAGCACGGCGGCGGCGTTGGTCTTGGCAATCAGCTTGGTTTCGAAGTCCAGCCCCGGCGACAGGTCCCAATAGGCATGGCTGGGCCGCGCATAGCAGTAGATACAGCCATGCTCGCAGCCGCGATAAGGGTTGATCGCACGATCAAAAGGCAGGTCGGGCGAGTTGTTGCGGGTGATGATGCTCTTGGCGGTTTCGATGCGTACTTCAGTGCCCTGGGTCAGGGGCACTTCCTGGTACCAACCGTCATCCTCGGCCACCGAGCGATTCGGGGCGAAGCGGTTATGGGGATTGCTCGCGGTGCCACGACCCCGCACCGGTCCTTGAGGATTGAACATGAAAAACCCCGAATACTGTTTTTATATACAGTACACGGGGCTTGCGTTCGATTCCAGTACCGCTGGGCACCAGCCGAAAACGCTGGCGCTGGCGCGTTTACTCGGTTGACTTCTTCAACTTCGGATTAGGGAAGAACTGTACCGTCTGCACCGTAGCCGCAGCCGGTTTCACCTCGACCTTGTTGACCCGGGTCCCCAGTTCCTTGGGCACCGACAACCCTTGCTCGTTAAGGGTGTCGGAAAACCCGCAGGCCACGCACTCACGGTGCGGAACGCTGTCTTCGCTCCACATCATCAGTTTGTCCGGCTCGCTGCACGCCGGGCAGACCGCCCCGGCGATAAAGCGCTTTTTCGTTATCACAGGCCCATCACTCATGCCGCCACTTCCTCACTCAAGCCGCTATGGCGCAAGAGTGCATCGATTGACGGCTCGCGGCCACGGAAGTCGACGAACAGCAGCATCGGCTCCTGGGAACCGCCACGGGCCAGGATCGCTTCGCGGAACGCGCGACCGGTGTCGGCATTGAGCACGCCTTCTTCTTCGAAGCGCGAGAAGGCGTCGGCCGACAGCACTTCAGCCCACTTGTAGCTGTAGTAACCGGCCGCATAACCACCGGCGAAGATATGCGCAAAGCTGTTGGGGAAGCGGTTGTACGCAGGTGGGCGCATGACCGAGACCTCGTCGCGGATGCCTTCGAGCACTTGCAGTACACCGCGGCCGTCGCCGTGGCTGGCGTGCAGTTCGAAGTCGAACAGCGAGAATTCCAGCTGGCGAACCATCATCAGCCCGGACTGGAAGTTCTTCGCCGCCAGCATCTTCTCCAGCAAATCCTGGGGCAGGGCTGCGCCAGTTTCGTAGTGGCCGGAAATCAGCGCCAGGCCTTCAGGCTCCCAACACCAGTTTTCCATGAACTGGCTCGGCAGCTCGACCGCATCCCAGGCCACACCGTTGATACCGGAAACACCGGCATGCTCGATACGGGTCAGCAGGTGATGCAGGCCATGGCCGAACTCGTGGAACAGGGTGGTGACTTCGTCGTGGGTCAGCAACGCCGGCTTGCCAGGGGCGGCCGGGGTGAAGTTGCACACCAGGTTGGCCACCGGGCTCTGCAACTGGCCGTCAGCGGTCAGGCGACGGTCGCGGGCGCCGTCCATCCAGGCACCGCCGCGCTTGTTGGCACGGGCATAGAGGTCGAAGAAGAAGCGCCCGACGTGCTGGCCGTGCTCCTTGATTTCGAACAGGCGCACATCCGGATGCCAGCTATCGAAGCCCTTGAGCTCGGCAATCTCGATGCCGTACAGGCGCTGGACGATGGTGAACAGGCCGGTCAGCACCTTGTCGATCGGGAAGTAGGCACGCAGGGTTTCCTGGGAAACGCTGTAGCGCTGTTCACGGAGTTTTTCCCCATAGAAACCGCTGTCCCAGCTTTGCAGGTCCGGGCACCCCTGCTCGGCGGCATAGGCCTTGAGCTGGGCCAGATCCTGGGTGGCAAACGGCTTGCTGCGCTTGGCCAGGTCACGCAGGAAGCTCAGCACCTGATCGCTGGACTCGGCCATCTTGGTCGCCAGGCTCAGCTCGGCGAAGTTCTGGTAGCCCAATAGCTGAGCCAGTTCCTGACGCAGATCGAGGATCTCGCCCATCACCGGACCGTTGTCGAACTGGCCGGCGTTAGGGCCCTGATCGGAGGCGCGGGTGCAGTAGGCGGCGTAGATTTCCTCGCGCAGGGCGCGATCTTCAGCGTAGGTCATCACCGCGTAGTAGCTGGGGAATTCCAGGCTGATCAGCCAGCCATCGAGGCCCTTGGCCTGGGCGGCGGCAGCCATCTGTGCCTTGGCCGAGTCAGTCAGGCCGGCCAGTGCCGCTTCGTCGGTGACGTGCTTGGTCCAGGCCTGGGTGGCGTCCAGCAGCTGGTTGGAGAAGCGGCTGCCCAGTTCGCTGAGCTTGCTCTGAACTTCGGCATAACGTTGTTGCTTATCGGCCGGCAGGTCGATACCCGACAGGCGGAAGTCACGCAGGGCGTGTTCGAGAATTGTCTTTTGCGCCACATCGAAGCCGGCGGCTTCGGGGCTGGCGATCAACGCTTCATAGGCCTGGAACAGCTCGCGGTTCTGGCCCATTTCGGTGGCGTAGGCGCTCAACGCCGGCAGGCAGGCCTCGTAGGCTTCACGCAGTTCGGCGCTGTTGCACACGGCATTGAGGTGACTGACCGGACTCCAGGCGGCGCCCAGGCGGTCGTTGAGTTCGTCCATGGCCAGGATCAGGCCGGCCCAGCTTGGGTGCTTGCCCTGGGCCTGGAGGATGTCGGCAATGGCTTTACGGTTGTCGGCCAGGATCTGTTCAATCGCCGGCTGCACATGCTCGGCACGGATCGCCGAGAAGGGCGGCAAGTCATAAGACTGCAGAAGCGGGTTGTTCGCACTCACGGTTAAACACCTTGGCAGAAGAAACACTTCCCCATCTTAATTACAATCGACGCCGACCGCAGCCCTATCCATACCAAAGAGAATTCCTATCATGGCCATCCGTAGCTTCCAGCATCACACTCCCAGGCTTGGCGAGCGTGCCTTTGTCGACCGCAGTGCCGTGGTGCTGGGCGATGTCGAGATCGGCGCCGACAGCTCGGTGTGGCCATTGACGGTGATCCGCGGCGATATGCACCGCATCCGCATCGGCGCGCGCACCAGTGTCCAGGACGGCAGCGTGCTGCACATCACCCATGCCGGGCCGTTCAACCCGGATGGTTTCCCGCTGCTGATCGGCGATGAAGTAACCATCGGTCACAAAGTCATGCTTCATGGCTGCACCCTGGGCAACCGCATCCTGGTCGGCATGGGCAGCACCATCATGGATGGTGCAATCGTCGAAGACGAAGTGATCATCGGCGCTGGCAGCCTGGTGCCTCCGGGCAAGCGCCTGGAAGGCGGTTTTCTCTATGTCGGCAGCCCGGTCAAACAAGCTCGCGCCCTGACCGAGAAGGAGCGCGCGTTCTTCCCCTACAGCGCCGGCAACTACGTCAAACTCAAGGATCAGCACCTGGCCGAAGGCTACCACCTGCCCGAGTGAACCTGCCCACAGCCTATTCGAGACTGCCATGCACCAGCAAAACATCCTCTTCGACCTCGACGGTACTCTGACCGATCCGCGATTGGGCATCACCCGCTCGATCCAGTACGCACTGGCCAAGCTCGGCATCGATGAGCCGGACCTGACGCGCCTGGAACACTTCATCGGCCCGCCGTTGCTGCAGGCGTTCATGCAGTTCTATGACTTCGATGAGGCCAAGGCCTGGGACGCGGTGAACTTCTATCGCGAGCGCTTCAAGGTCACCGGCCTGTACGAGAACCAGGTGTTCGACGGCGTCAGTGAAATGCTCGAAACCCTGCAAGGGCAGGGCCGCACCCTGTACATCGCCACCTCCAAACCCTGGGAGTTTGCCCGCGAGATCGCCCGGCACTTCGATTTTGCCCGGCACTTCAAGGTGATCTACGGCAGCGAGCTGGACGGCACCCGCACCAACAAGGTCGAGCTGATCCGCCACCTGCTGGCCGAAGAAGCCCTGGACCCTGCGCACACCCTGATGATCGGCGACCGCAAGCACGACCTGATCGGCGCGCGCAGCAACGGCCTGGAAGCGGTAGCGGTGGGTTATGGCTTTGGTAGCCATGAAGAGCTGACAGCGGAGCAGCCGGCTTATCACTTTGCTACGTTGGCGGAACTGCATCAGGCTTTTCAGCGCGGCTGAGGCCCCTATCGCGGGGCAAGCCCGCTCCCACTGTAGGAGCGGGCTTGCCCCGCGATGCTTTTCAGCGCCTGCTGACGCTGCTCAAGGGGCAGCCGCCCGAAAGCTTCTACTCGCTGATAAAACACCTGCCAATCGCCCCCCACCTCGGCAAACAGCTGCGCAAACGCCGGCACCCACTGGTCATACAGGCCAAAGGGCAGCAACTTGGCATTGTTCATCGGCGCATTGATCCAGGCGTCATAGCGCCCGACACCGCCCCATTGGCTATCGCGCAAGGCCCGGTACTCACGGCGCAAGCGTTCGAACTCGGCCTGCTTGCCAGCGCGCTTGGCGGGCTCGGTCAGCGGCGCCGCGTACAAGGCTTTGAGCCGTTCGCGGCTGGCCAGCACCAAGCCGACGAACTGCTCGCGCTGCTGGCTGCCAGCCTCGGCCAGCGCTGGCAGACTCCGCGCCGCTCGCCATTGACGGGTACCTTCCTGCTCGACAAACGTGGCGAAGGACTCGTTGAACGCAGTGTCGTCCTGCACATAGACCCGTTGGTGGGCCAACTCATGGAAGATCACCGTGGCCAGGCGTTCATCGCCCCAACCAAGCATCGAACTGAGGATCGGGTCGTCGAACCAACCCAGGGTCGAATAAGCCTCAACGCCACCCACATACACATCCAGCCCTTGCTGTTTCTGCAGCGCCGCCGCTCCTCGCGCCGCACCCTGGCTGTAATAACCGCGGTAGGCAACGCAGCCGGCGATGGGGAAGCAATGGGTTTGCGGCTCAAGTGAAAACTCCGGTGTGGCGAACACATTCCAGACCACATAGGGCCTGCCGATGTCGGCATACACCCGGTAACTGCGGTTGTCCGGCAGCTTCAAACGCGCACTGGCGAAGGCCCGGGCCTGCTCGGCATGCAACAAATGCTGGCGCAATGCGCTGTCGGTGGCCGGGTCGGCTACCAGTTCGGCGACCGGCTGGCGTGCCTGCAACAACTGCCACTGACCACTGGCCAGTTGCCCGTAGTAACTGACACTGGTGCAACCGTTCAGCAGTCCAATGGCCAGGAAGGGAACCAAGTAGCGAAAAATGTGGTCGAGTGACACATGACTTGAGCGCAACAAAAAAAATAGTCGAAGCATTCGTATCCCGTCATCCGCTCAAGTACTCGTCAGCTTCAAGACTATCCTGCCCGGCTGGAGTTTTGCCATGCGTACACTGCTTGTCATCAGCGGTCTTCTGCTTCTGTCCGGCTGCGCCGGCCTGCCCGATCCCGACCCCAACCAGGCCTGGATCGACCTCGCACCGGGCCAGGATGACACCCTGCATGCCATGGAAATTGACGAACGTGCCTGGGCCGACAAACGCTATTTCGAGGTACCGCCAGGCAGCCATGAGCTGACCGTGCGCTATCTCTTCCCGGTTACCCCAAGCAATATCGGCCCGGTCGACGAGCCGCTGTGGCGCGATTGCCAGCTGAATGTGAAGTTCAAGGATTTCAGTGCCGGCCAGCGTTATCAGCTTGAGGCCGGCAGCATCGGATTCCGCCCCTGGGCCAAGCTCTATGACGAACAGCGCAAAGTGGTCGGCAAAGGCCAGCCGGCGGGCTGCCAGCGTACCTAAAGGCGTGAATGGCGCTATGCTTATGCTTTGTAACCCGCACGTCGGAGTTCGCCATGCGCCAGCCTATGATGCTGCTCGCAATCAGTACCCTGGGAGCTTGCGCCAGCCCCCTGCCACCTGTGGATAACAAGCAGGCCTGGGTCGACCTTTACACCATCACACCGGGCAAACTGGTGATGGCCGAACGGCTTGATGGCCAGCGCCTGACCGATGGCCGGTTCTTCCAGGTCACGCCCGGCGCACACGAGTTGGTGGTGAGGTTCGATTACGAAATCTACTCCGGTGGTTTCAGCACCGACCCGACCGAGCGTACCTGTTACCTGACGGTCAAATTCGCCCATTTCGAGGCCGGTCAGCGCTACCGCCTGGAAGCCCGGGCACCGGCCATGCAGCCCAGCGCCTACCTCTATGACGCTCAGCGCAAGGTCGTGGCCGAGGAATCGAACGACATCTTCTGCACACCCTGATACCTAGCGATCATTCTTTTGATAGATGATCTTCTTGGTGCCGTTTTCACAGCTGCCAACCACCATGTTCTGGTCTTTGACTTCGTCATTGCTGACAATTTCCAGGGTGTAGGAACTCACGTTGTTGGCCTGGATCTTCGCCTCAATCTCGGCCTTGAGCTCTTCACAGTTCTTGGTCGCGGCCAACGCAGACGTTGCCAGCAGCGAAGCCAGCACAGCGATTGCAACACGGATCATGGGACAGCTCCTTGTGGCGGCAGACGTTCTACCGACCCTCATTTGACCACAAGAAGCGCGTCCCGGTTCTGCCTTAACTCAGCAGCGTCGCATCCAGGCTGATTTTCGCGTTGAGCACTTTCGATACCGGGCAACCGGCCTTGGCCTTGTTGGCGATCTCAAGAAACTGCGCTTCGCTGGCCCCGGGCACCTTGGCCTTTAGGATCAGGTTCACGGCGGTAATGGCAAAGCCATCTGGCAGTTTGTCGAGGGTCACTTCAGCAATGGTATCGATGCGTTCTGCGGTCAATCCGGCCTCACCGAGCATCATCGACAGGGCCATGGAGAAACAGCCGGCATGCGCCGCACCGATCAATTCTTCCGGGTTGGTGCCCGGCTGGCCCTCGAAGCGGGTGTTGAAGCCATAGGGGTTCTGCTTGAGGGCGCCACTTTCCGTAGAAAGCAGGCCCTTGCCGTCCTTCAAGCCACCTTGCCAGATAGCCGATGCTGTTTTTTTCATAATGCCTCCTGAGCTCCGTGGGACGCGTGATATCGCGCCTTGCCTTAAATTCAGAGATCCTTGACTCAGGCAAGTTCAGACGGATTACAAACCCTGGCATTGATTCCTGCAGATGTGCCCATACAGAGCTAGAAAGGCCGTTGGGTTATTTCGGCCAATCGACTGCCCAGGAGGCTCAAACGCCCATGAAGCGACTTGCGGATATCAAGATCTCCACCCTCGACCTGGTACCAGTGCGTGCCGACAGCGGCCCGGCGCAGTCCCTGCGCAATTCGCTGGACCTGGCGCAACATGTCGAAAAGTTTGGCTACAACCGCTTCTGGGTGGCCGAGCACCACAACATGGATGGCATCGCAAGTTCTGCAACCTCGGTACTGCTCAGTTACCTGGCCGGTGGTACGTCGACCATTCGCGTTGGCGCCGGCGGGGTAATGCTGCCCAACCATGCGCCGCTGGTGATCGCCGAACAGTTCGGGACCCTGGCCAGTCTTTACCCCGGGCGTATCGACCTGGGCCTGGGGCGCGCACCCGGCTCCGACCAGATGACCGCCCGCGCCCTGCGCCGCGAACGCTCTGGCAGTGCGGACGACTTCCCCGATGATGTCGAAGAACTGATGCGTTACCTGGGCCCGCGCACACCGGATCAGAAAGTCATTGCCGTGCCGGGATACGGTACTGAAGTACCGATCTGGTTACTGGGTTCGAGCCTGTTCAGTGCGCAATTGGCCGGAATGCGCGGTTTACCCTACGCCTTCGCTTCGCATTTCGCCCCGCGCTACATGCACGAAGCGATTCGTGTGTACCGCAACCACTTCCAGCCTTCGGCCGTGCTCGACAAGCCCTACGTGATGCTCGGCGTACCCCTGGTGGCGGCCGAGACTGATGAACAGGCTGATTACCTGGCCACCTCGGTGTATCAGCGCATCCTCGCCCTGATGCGCGGCCAAAGCCTGGTGCAACGTCCGCCGGTAGAGACCATGGACGGCCTGTGGCTGCCTCATGAGCGTGAAGCGGTGGGCAGTTTCCTTGGCCTGGCGATGGTGGGTAGCCCAGAGAAAATCCGCGCCAAGCTTGAGGTGCTGCTGGAGCAAACCGAGGCTGATGAGCTGATCTTTACCTGCGATCTGTATGAGCATGCGGACCGGATTCGGTCTTATGAGCTGCTGGCGCAGACGGTGCTGGGCGGCTGAGGGCCCTATCGCGGGGCAATCCCGCTCCTACAATCAGGTAGGAGCGGGATTGCCCCGCGATGGATTCAATATCGATCAGCCGCGCTTGTAGACGATTTCCTTGGTACCGCCTTCGCAGCTACCCACGACCTTGCCACCAGCGGCAGCGCCTTTATCGACGATCTCCAGCGAATAGCCGCTGACGCCTTTGGCATCGAGCTTGGCTGCTATTTCGCTCTTGAGCTCTTCACATGGCTTGCCGGCCGCCAACGCGGTACCCGCCAACGTCATCAAACCTATCGCTACTACTAACTTCTTCATCGATCGCTTTCCTTGTTCAGATCAAAGTAGAGAAGGGCGCCAGGAGGGCCGGGCGCCTCAGACTGTGTAACGCAATTGACCCGCACAAGCCAGTGTCGCCGCTTCAGCTATTGACGATGCGAAAGCCCACCTTGAGCGTGACCTGAAAATGCGCGGCCTTGTTGTCCTTGATATGGCCACGGGTGTCGACCACCTCGAACCATTCAAGATGCTTGATGCTTTTGCCTGCCTCGGCCAGGGCGTTGTTGATCGCCTCTTCAATGGAAGTAGGCGACGAGCCGACAAGCTCGATTTTCTTGTAGGTGTGGTGATCTGACATGGCAACCTCCTTTTTTAATGTGAGATAGAGCCTAGCAGCGCCGGGCTGATTTACCTGCGAGGGGTAAATACCGCTAAAAGTTCGACTGCACTTTCCCAACACCCTGTAGTCGGAAACTACACAGCTCAACTCAACCTCGAAGGAGAGTCACCATGGCCAACACCTCGCTGCGCAAAGCTTCGCTGCAAAGCATGGAAGCGGAAATCGAAAGCCTGCTCAAGTCCCTGGAAAGCCTCAAGGACGATGCCTCGGATGAGTCGCGCAAAACCTTGAAGACGCTCAAGGGCAACGCCGAGAATGCCCTGCGCCATTCGCGCAACCTGCTCAGCGATGCCTACGAAGACGTCAAAACCAAGACCCGCCAGACTGGCCTCGCCACCCGCGACTATGCCCAGGAGCACCCTTGGACCACTGCCGGTGTCGCCGTTGGCGCCCTCGGCCTGTTGGCCGCGTACCTGCTGTGCAAACGCGGTAACTAAGCGGCCTGGCGCGCCAGCTCGGCGCGCAACCAGCCGGCTAACTGCTCGGCGCGCCCGTCTGCGGCGCGTCGCGGCACCCACAGGGCCAGCGCGGCCTGTGTTTCACAAAATCCCCAGGGTGCAGCCAGACGGCCGGCCCGCAGATCGTCGGCTACCAGCGGTTGCGGTGCAATCGCCACACCCAGCCCCGCCACTGCCGCCTCCAGCAAGTAATACAGATGCTCGAAATCCTGCCCGTAGCGCAGCGCCTGCGGGTCTATACCCTGCTGCGCGGCCCAGCTTGGCCAGGCTTGCGGGCGAGAGGTGGTCTGCAACAGTGTTTCAGCCAGCAGCGCCTCAGCCGGCGCCTGCTGCAAGCGGTTGAAGCCGGGGAAGTGCGGGCTGAGCACCGGGCCAATGCGCTCCTGGGCCAGCACATGAACCTGCATGTCCGCCGGCCACGGTGGCTCGGCAAACACCAGCAGGGCGTCCAGCCCCGGGCGGCGCGGGTCGAGATCACCTTCACCGGCCGACAGGTGCAGGCGCAGTTGCGGCAGGTCCGCCTTCAGCCGGCCCAGCCGCGGGATGAACCAGCGTGCCAGCAAGCTACCGGAACAGCCGAGGACGAACGGCGCATCGGCGCTGCTCTGGCTCAGTTCGGCGCACACCCCGCGCAGACGCTCGAACGCGTCGCTGCTGGCATCGCGTAAACGCACACCCGCATCTGTGAGTTTAAGGCCGCGCCCTTCCTTGACGAACAACGCCACCCCAAGGTGTTCTTCAAGCACCTTCAATTGCCGGCTTACCGCACCGTGGGTAACGTGCAGCTGCTCGGCCGCCTGGCTGACGCTGTTGAGCCGGGCAGTGGCTTCAAAGGCCCGAAGGGCATTGAGGGGAGGCAGGTCCTGGCGCATGACGTGTGAGTTTTCCTGACATGTTGTCGCAATCTTATCGGTTTTCAGTTGCGCGTGTCGTGGTTAGAGTAAAGCCATTCCCGACTTCACTACCGCCCTGGAGCGACCCATGACCCAGACCAACTTCCGCGCCGGCCCCGATGCCAACGGCCTGTTTGGCGCATTCGGCGGCCGCTACGTGGCAGAAACCCTGATGCCGCTGGTGCTCGACCTGGCCCGCGAATACGAGGCGGCCAAGGCCGACCCGGAGTTCCTCGAGCAACTGGCGTACTTTCAGCGCGACTACATCGGCCGGCCCAACCCGCTGTATTTCGCCGAACGCCTGACCGAACATTGCGGCGGCGCGAAGATCTTCTTCAAGCGTGAAGAGCTCAACCACACCGGCGCGCACAAGGTGAACAACTGCATTGGCCAGGTACTGCTGGCCAAGCGTATGGGCAAAAAACGCCTGATCGCCGAAACCGGCGCCGGCATGCACGGTGTGGCCACTGCCACCGTCGCCGCACGCTTCGGCCTGCCTTGCGTGATCTACATGGGCGCCACCGACATCGAGCGCCAGCAAGCCAACGTGTTCCGCATGAAGCTGCTGGGCGCCGAAATCGTCCCGGTCACCGCCGGTACCGGCACCCTCAAGGACGCAATGAACGAGGCTTTGCGTGACTGGGTCACCAACGTCGACGACACCTTCTACCTGATCGGCACCGTGGCCGGTCCGCACCCGTACCCGGCAATGGTCCGCGACTTCCAGTCGATCATCGGCAAAGAAACCCGCGAACAGCTGCAAGCCAAGGAAGGGCGCCTGCCCGACAGCCTGATCGCCTGCGTCGGCGGCGGCTCCAATGCCATGGGCCTGTTCCACGATTTCCTCGATGACGCCAGCGTGCAGATCATCGGCGTCGAAGCCGGTGGCCATGGCGTGGACACTGACAAGCATGCCGCCAGCCTCAACGGTGGCGTGCCGGGCGTACTGCATGGCAACCGCACCTACCTGCTGCAGGATGCCGACGGCCAGATCACCGACGCCCACTCGATTTCCGCCGGCCTCGACTACCCCGGCATCGGCCCTGAACACGCCTGGTTGCACGAAGTGAAACGCGTCGAGTACGTCAGCATCACCGACGACGAAGCCCTGGCCGCGTTCCACACCACCTGCCGCCTGGAAGGCATTATTCCGGCCCTGGAAACCTCCCATGCCCTGGCCGAAGCGATCAAACGCGCGCCAACCCTGCCCAAGGATCACCTGATGGTGGTGTGCCTGTCCGGGCGCGGCGACAAAGACATGCAAACCGTGATGAGCCATATGGCCGCCCAGGAGAAACAGGCATGAGCCGTCTTGAACAACGCTTCGCCGAACTGAAGGCCGAAGGCCGCTCCGCACTGGTCACCTTCATCACCGCCGGCGACCCTGGCTACGATGCCTCGCTGGAGATCCTCAAAGGCCTGCCGGCTGCTGGCGCCGACGTGATCGAGCTGGGCATGCCGTTCACCGACCCGATGGCCGACGGCGTGGCAATTCAGCTCGCCACCCTGCGCGCCCTGGAAGCCGGCCAGACCCTGGCGAAAACCCTGCAGATGGTCAGCGAGTTCCGCGTCGGCAACCAGACCACGCCGATCGTGCTGATGGGCTACTACAACCCGATCCACCGCTTTGGTGTCGAGGCCTTCGTGGCCCAGGCCAAGGCAGTGGGCGTGGATGGCCTGATCATCGTCGACCTGCCGCCAGAGCATGATGCCGAGCTGGCTACCCCGGCCCAGGCCGCAGGTATCGACTTCATCCGCCTGACCACCCCGACCACCGACGACGTGCGCCTGCCGCGCGTGCTTGAGCGCAGCTCGGGCTTCGTCTACTACGTGTCGGTTGCCGGCGTGACCGGTGCCGGTTCAGCGACCACCGAACACGTCAGCAGCGCCATCGAGCGCCTGCGCCGGCACACCGACCTGCCGATCAGCGTCGGCTTCGGTATCCGCACGCCAGAGCAGGCAGCTGCCATTGCCAAACTGTCAGATGGTGTAGTGGTAGGCTCGGCGCTGGTGGACAAGATTGCCAATGCCAAGAATGCCGAACAGGCCGTGGGTGATGTGCTCGAGCTGTGCTCGGCGTTGGCCCAGGGTGTGCGGGGTGCGCGCAAGGCTTGATACCTGTGGGAGCGGGCTTGCCCCGCGATTGCGGTCCATCAGACAGATCGCAATCGCGGGGCAAGCCCGCTCCTACCCCGGAGCCGTAAACTACTTAAAAATCGTCAGATCCAGCGGTCGCACCGCTCCCATCCAGATCGCATGATCGCGATGATCGGCCAGCTCATCCCCGGTCAGCGGATGCAGAAACACCACCAGCCCATGGCGATACAACGCCAACCAGGGCAACACCACGCCCACCACCTCAGGCCCGAAGGCCAGCTGGCAGCTCCAGTCCGGGTGCGGTCCGACCGGCTTCTGATGCATGCGGCCCATGCTCACCGGAAACAGCCGAGCGGCTTCTTCACACAGTTGCCGGGCCTGTTCCATGGTGCTGGCGTCATAGTAGATATGGGCGTGATAACCCTTGATCCTCTGCACGAAAACTCCTGAATCATAACGAACCCGCAGCGCGCTGCGCGGGTCAAATGATCACCCGCCGCCAATGGAGTGATCTGGTGAAAAATGCCGAAACCCCAGTGTTCAAACTGGCCCTGCTCGGAGGACTGAGCAGCCTGGGCAGCGCCCTGATGGCCGAATTGCTCAAGCGCCAGCACGAGGTGATCGCCGTGGTCGATGACCTCAACAGCCTGGCGCCACGCCCCGGCTTGCACTTCAAGAGCGGCGGCCTGAACAACCCCGATCAGGCTGAACAAAGCGTAGCTGGCGGTTCGGCGGTGATCTGCCTGCTGGCGGCACTGGCGCCTGACGACTTTGCCGCGCAGCTGCGCATGAGCCAAGCGCTGATCGCCGGCATGGCCCGCACAACTATACGCCGGCTGCTGCTGGTGGGCGATTTCGACGTGCTGGATCACAGCGAAGGGCACAGCGAGCAGCAACGGGCCTGCGCCGACCAGATCGTCGACCTGTTGCAGCGCAGCCCGCTGCACTGGACCTTGGTCAATACTCCACAACAGGTTGCTGGCCTGGGTATCGAGCATTTTCACCAGACCCACGGCACCCTTGAGCCGGGCCTGGCCGAGCCACTGCAACGCCTGGCCCGGGTGGCGGCCGCCATGGTTGATGCCCTGGAGCTGAAGCTGCACCACGGCGAACACGTGAACTTTGTCTTCTGACCCGGCTTGCACCCAAGCGCCCGACATCGCACCCTGAACAGCTTCCACCTGCGATAGAGACCCTTCATGGCCTGGCCCGACCGCCACCAACTGCTGCCGTTTCTCACTTGGCTGCCGCGCCAGACCCGGGCCAGTGTGCGCCGCGATCTACTGGTCGGCCTGAGCGGGGCGATCCTGGCGCTGCCGCAATCAATCGCCTACGCCCTGATCGCCGGGCTGCCTGCCGAGTACGGGCTGTACGGGGCGATTGTGCCGGTCATGATCGCCTGCCTGTGGGGTTCGTCCTGGCACCTGATCTGCGGGCCGACGGCAGCGATCTCAATCGTCCTCTATGCCAGCGTCAGCCCGCTGGCGGTCGCTGGCAGCAGTGACTACATCACCCTGATCCTGCTGCTGACCTTCCTCGCCGGGGTGTTTCAGTGGTTGCTGGGGCTGCTGCGCTTTGGTGCGCTGGTCAATTTTGTCTCGCAATCGGTGGTGCTGGGCTTCACCCTGGGTGCTGCGGTGGTGATCGCGCTTGGGCAACTGCCCAACTTGCTGGGGATGAACCTGCCCAGCCAGGCCACGGCATTGAAAACCCTGCAAAACTTGCTGGATCACGCCGGGGAGGTGGATTGGCCTTCACTGTTGCTGGGCCTGGGTACCGTACTGCTGGGCGTTGCGGTAAAGGTAATGCGCCCGCGCTGGCCCGGCCTGTTGATAACCTTGGCGGTTGCCAGCTTGCTGGTCTGGTCGCTGCCAGGCGTTTTTGGCCACGTGCAATTGGTCCCCGGCTTCATCGGCCAGTTGCCACCGCTGAGCCCGTTGCCACTGCTGGACCTGGAACTGATCCTGCGTCTGCTACCCAGCGCCGTCGCGGTAGGCATGCTCGGTCTGGTTACCAGCCTGTCGATTGCCCGCTCGCTGTCTTCACGCTCCGAACAGCTCATCGATGCCAATCAGGAGATCCGCGCCCAGGGCTTGTCGAACATGGTCGGGGGGTTCTTCTCCGGCTACCTGTCGTCCGGTTCCTTCACCCGCTCCGGGCTCAGCTATGACGCTGGCGCCCGTTCGCCCTTGGCCGGAGTGTTTTCCGCCCTGTGGGTAACTTTATTTGCGGTAGCAGGGGCGGGACTGATCGCACATATCCCGATCCCGGCCATGGCCGGCAGCATCCTGCTGATCTGCTGGGGACTGGTGGATCGTCGGGTGATCCGCGCACTATTTCGGGTCAGCCGCTCGGAATTTCTGGTCATGGCCCTGACTGCTGCCGCCACCTTGCTGCTGGAGCTGCAAACAGCAATCTACGCCGGGGTACTGGCGTCGCTGTTTTTCTACCTCAAGCGTACTTCGCGGCCACGGGTGCAGCAGTCTCGTGAAGGCGATGCCGATGTGCTGCGGGTGGGTGGCTCGATCTTCTTCGGCGCCAGCCATTACCTGCAGGTACGCCTGCAACGCTGCCAGGGCCCGCAGGTGGTGATCGATGCGCGGCAGATCAACTTCATCGACTATTCCGGGGTCGACATGCTCCACCGCGAAGCCCGGCGGCTGGGCCGTGCGGGCGGCAGCCTGACGCTACAACGGGCGCGCCCGCAAGTGATCGAGGAATTGCACAAGCTCGAAGGGGCAGCGAACTGCCCGATCCGCTTCAAAGATTAGCCGCGCGCCAGCTGGCGGCGCAGTTCATCCAGCACCGGGGCAGTGTCGGGGCGCACGCCACGCCAGATGAAGAACGCCTCGGCGGCCTGTTCGGCAAGCATGCCCAGGCCGTCCAGGACCTTGGCGGCCTGGTGCTCGCTGGCCCAGCGGCAGAAAGGCGTCGGCTCCTTGCCATACATCATGTCGTAGCACACGGTTTTACCCGGCTCGATCAGGCTGGCGGAGATCGGCGGCAACTCGCCGGCAAGGCTCGCCGAAGTGGCGTTGATGATCAGGTCGACCGGCTCTTCAAGCCAGTCGAAACCGCTGGCAGCCACCGGCCCCAGGTCGGCGAACTCACGGGCCAGTTGTTCGGCTTTTTCCACCGTGCGGTTGGCGATCACCAGCGAAGCCGGATTGTGCGCCAGCAATGGCTCCAGCACCCCACGCACGGCACCGCCGGCGCCGAGCAGCAGGATGCGCTTGCCGGTCAGTTGCACGCCGGCATTGACGGTCAGGTCGCGCACCAGGCCGGCACCATCGGTGTTGTCGCCCTGCAGGCTGCCGTCGGCGAGCTTGCTCAGGGTGTTGACCGCCCCCGCACGCTTGGCCCGTGGCGTCAGGCTATCGACCAGGCGATAGGCTTCTTCCTTGAACGGCACGGTGACGTTGGCGCCCAGGCCCTGCTTGAAAAAGCCTTGGGCACACATGCTGAAATCATCCAGTGGCGCCAGCAGCGTGCTGTACTCCAGCTGCTGGCCGGTCTGGTCGGCGAACAGGCGGTGGATCAGCGGCGACTTGCTGTGGCCGATCGGGTTGCCGAATACAACGTACTGGTCCATTCACGCGGTTCCTGGGTCAAGGTCGGGCAGGGCCGGAAAGTTATCCACAGCGGTTCAGTGGCTGGTCCTGGCCTCGCCAAGCCAATCACGGTCCTGCAGGAAATACTCGGTCAGACGTGCTTCTTCGCTGCCTGGCGCGGCCTTCCAATCGTACCCCCAACGCACTTGCGGTGGCAGCGACATGAGGATCGATTCGGTACGTCCGCCCGATTGCAGGCCGAACAGGGTGCCACGGTCGTAGACCAGGTTGAACTCGACATAGCGGCCGCGACGGTATTCCTGGAACTCACGCTGCTCGGCGGTATAGGGCTGATCCTTGCGGCGCTGGACGATCGGCAGGTAAGCCTCGACATAGGCGTCGCCGATGGCGCGGATGAAGGCGAAGCAGGTGTCGAAGTCCCATTCGTTGAGGTCATCGAAGAACAGGCCGCCAATGCCCCGTGGCTCGCCGCGGTGCTTGAGGTGGAAGTAGCGGTCGCACCAGGCTTTGTAGCGCGGATAGACGTCGGCGCCAAAAGGCGCGCAGGCGCGCTCGGCAACCTGGTGCCAATGCACACAGTCTTCTTCGTTGCCGTAGTAAGGGGTCAGGTCGAAGCCGCCGCCAAACCACCAGACGGCTTCTTCACCTTCTTTCTCAGCGATGAAAAACCGCACGTTGGCGTGGGAAGTCGGCACATGCGGGTTGTGCGGATGGATCACCAGCGACACGCCCAGGGCTTCGAAACCGCGCCCAGCCAGCTCCGGCCGGTGGGCACTGGCCGAGGGTGGCAAACCGCTGCCGAACACGTGGGAGAAGTTCACCCCGCCTTTTTCAATGACCTTGCCGTCGCCGATCACCCGGGTTCGCCCGCCACCGCCGGCCTCGCGCGTCCAGGCGTCCTCGACAAAGCGGGCGCCGCCGTCTTCGTTTTCGAGGGCGGTGCAGATACGGTCTTGCAGGTCGAGCAGGTAGGCTTTCACGGCCTCGGTGCGGCTAGTCATCAGGTCACCTGGAAGCGGGCTAAGGCAAATTCGGCGCGTAGCATACCACCGGCGGCAGGCGGGCCGCAGTTGACGGCGATCAAGCAAAGGCGTCCGATAGGGGTTTTCCGGTACCTTCAGGAGAGTGCAGATGGCCAAGCGTATCCAGTTCAGCCAGCACGGCGGCCCCGAAGTCCTGACCCTGGTCGACTTCGAGCCGGCGGCGCCCGGCCCGCAGCAGGTCCGCGTGCGTAACCAGGCGATCGGCCTGAACTTCATCGATACCTACTTTCGCAGCGGTCTCTATGCGCCGCCGTCACTGCCATCGGGCCTGGGCACTGAAGGCGCCGGAGTGGTCGAGGCGGTGGGCGAGCAAGTCACCCGGCTCAAGGTCGGCGACCGCGTCGCCTATGCCGGCGGCCCGCTGGGCGCCTATAGCGAAGTGCATGTGCTGCCTGAGGCCAACCTGGTCAAACTCCCCGACAGCATCAGCTTCGAGCAAGCGGCGGCGGTGATGCTCAAGGGCCTGACCGTGCAATACCTGCTCAAGCAGACCTACGCGGTGCAACCGGGCGAAACCATCTTGTTCCACGCCGCAGCAGGTGGCGTCGGCTCGCTGGCCTGCCAATGGGCCAAAGCCCTGGGGGCCAGGTTGATCGGTACTGTCAGCTCCGCCGAGAAGGCCGAGCGAGCCAAAGCCCTGGGCGCCTGGGCGACCATCGATTACAGCCGCGAAGACGTGGCCCAGCGGGTACTGGAACTGACTGACGGAAAGAAATGCCCGGTGGTGTACGACGGCGTCGGCCAGGACACTTGGCTGACTTCATTGGACTGCCTGGCGCCGCGTGGGCTGATGGTCAGCTTCGGCAATGCCTCTGGCGCGGTGAGCGGGGTCAACCTAGGGATCCTGGCGCAAAAGGGCTCGCTGTATGTCACCCGGCCAACCCTGGCCAGCTATGCCAATAACGCCGAGAACACCCAGGCGATGGCTGACGATCTGTTTGCGATGATTGCCAGCGGCAAGCTGGCTGTGGATATCCAGCAACGTTATCCACTGAGCGAGGCGGCCAGGGCACAGAGCGAGCTGTCGGCGCGCAGGACGGTGGGGTCGACGGTGTTGCTGCCTTGAAGCGGGGGTGAATTGATCGCGGGGCAAGCCCGCTCCTACTGGAGCTGGCTTGCCAGCGATGAGGCCCTCAGCCGGCCCGCACAATCTCACCGGTCGCCAGGTCACGAATCACACTCGGGTTACGCCGCCCACCCAGGGCGCCACCGAGCACCAGGTCCAGCTGCCCGCGGAAGTACTGCTCGACGCGCAAACGGGTCTTGGCAGCCGGGCGACCTTGCGGGTTGGCCGACGTGGAAATCAGCGGCCCGACCAGTGCGCACAAATCCCGCACGACCGGGTGATCGCTAACGCGCAACGCCACCGTGTCATGCACCCCGGTAATCCACTCCGGCAGCAGGTTCTGATGCGGCACCAGCCAGGTGTTCGGCCCCGGCCAGGTCGCAGACATGCGGTCCAGCCAGGTTTCGGGGAAATCCTCGAAAAGGAAGTCGAACTGGTGGATATTATCGGCGATCAGGATCAGCCCCTTGTCGACCGAACGCGACTTGATCGCCAGCAGGCGATCCACCGCTTCTTCGTTCCAAGGGTCACAACCCAGGCCCCAGACCGCTTCGGTCGGATAGGCAATCACCGCACCTGCCCGAATTTCACGCGCGGCTTGTTGCACACGCCAACTGCTCACCATTGCTTTCACTCCGCATAAAGGCAGATGAGCAGTGTACTTAGCCGGGCCGGGCAAACCAACGCCCAGCTTCATTACAGACCCTTCCGGCCAATTCCAGCTCGGTCAGCGCGGCCAGCACCCTGGGTAACGGCCAGCCACTGCTACTGGCCAGGCCCTCGGTGGTTTGCGGCGCGGCCAGCAGCAAGTCGACCAGGGCATGGCTGGCGGTTACAGGCGATTGCAAGGGCGGCAAGCGCTGCCAGCCCTGCAGGGTTTCGACGATCTGGTCGACGGTTTCCACCAACAAGGCGCCATCACGAATCAACTGGTGACAGCCCTTGGAGCCGGGGTGGTGAATCGAGCCTGGAATGGCATACACCTCGCGGCCTTGCTCAGCCGCCAGTCGCGCGGTAATCAGCGAACCACTGGCAAGACTCGCCTCGACCACCAGCACTCCCAGCGACAGGCCGCTGATGATCCGGTTTCGCCGGGGAAAATTACCGGCCACAGGCCCGGCATCCAGCGGAAACTCGGAGACCACCGCGCTACCTCGCTCGATCATCGCCGCCGCCAGCGCTCTGTGGCGCTGTGGATAAAATTTTTGCAGCCCGGTACCCAGCACACCGATGGTCTGCCCGCCGGCGTCCAGGGCAGCCTGATGCGCAGCGCCATCGACCCCCAGGGCCAGGCCGCTGGTAATGACAAAACCACCCCGGGCAAGACTTCGAGAGAAGGCCGCTGCTGTATCGAGCGCAGGCCTCGCCGCCCTTCGACTGCCAACGATCGCCAACTGCGGTTTTTCCAGAATGGCCGGGTTGCCGGCGATAAAAAGCAGCGGCGGGGCGTCCCCCAGTTCGGCCAGCAAGCCTGGGTAGCAGGGGTCATCCCACATCAGCAAATGCTGGTCGCGGGCCTCTAGCCAGCGCATTGCCGCTGCCGCGCCGTCACGCACTTCAAGGCTGCGCCGGGCATCGCTGCTCTCCGTTGGCACGCCCAGCACGCGCCAGGCAGCGGCCGGCGCACTGAGTGCCGCAGAGGCGTTGCCAAAGGCCTGGATAAGGGTATGAAAACGCCGCGACCCCAGGGACGGCAGCAAATGAAGACGCAAGCGCGCTTCGAGTTCGGCGGGTGAACACGCCGGCGATAAGGGTTGCGACATGACGATCATCCTTGATCGGGCAGCCTGGGCCAGCCGTGAAGAAGCTGTGGATAACTCTGTTGATAATACTTTGACAACCGGTTGAAGGATTTCCCTCGAGGGCAGTCCTTCAGGCTTGCAGACACGGGTGAAAAAGCCCCCTGAAACCTTAGCTGACCTTTGCCAGGTGCCGAATGCGCCGAATCCCTTTATTATGTGTACTCATGTTTGTAATTCATCGCACAGTGCAGCTCATACGCTTATGGCCATTCTGAACATCCTCGAATTCCCGGACCCGCGCCTTCGTACCATCGCCAAACCGGTGACCGAAGTCGACGACGGCGTTCGCCAGTTGATCGATGACATGTTTGAAACCATGTACGAAGCCCCTGGCATCGGCCTCGCCGCCACCCAGATCAACGTGCACCAGCGCATCGTAGTCATGGACCTGAGCGAAGACCGCAGCGAGCCACGGGTGTTCATCAACCCCGAACTCGAGATGCTGACCGACGAAATGGATCAGTATCAGGAAGGCTGCCTGTCGGTGCCCGGCTTCTACGAGAACGTCGATCGCCCGATACGGGTCAAGGTCAAGGCGCTGGACCGCGACGGCAAGCCGTACGAGCTGATCGCCGAAGGCCTGTTGGCGGTGTGCATCCAGCACGAATGCGACCACCTCAACGGCAAGCTGTTCGTTGACTACCTGTCGACGCTCAAACGCGACCGGATCAAGAAGAAGCTGGAAAAACAGCATCGCCAGCAAGCTTGATCTCCTCTTCCCAAAGGCTTGCTCCGGCAAGCCTTTTTCTTTTTAAGCGAGAACTCCATGCGCATTGTCTTCGCAGGCACCCCAGAGTTTGCCGCCGAACACCTCAAGGCCCTGATCGACAGCCCCTATGACGTGGTGGCGGTCTACACCCAGCCGGACCGTCCGGCCGGTCGTGGGCAAAAACTGATGCCAAGCGCGGTCAAGCAGCTGGCTGTGGATAACGGCATCCAGGTCCTGCAACCACCGACCCTGCGCAACGCCGAGGCACAAGCGGAACTGGCAGCCCTGCAGCCGGACCTGATGGTGGTGGTCGCCTATGGCCTGATCCTGCCCCAGGCGGTGCTGGATATTCCGCGCCTGGGCTGCATCAACAGCCATGCTTCGCTGCTGCCGCGCTGGCGTGGCGCCGCGCCGATCCAGCGTGCGGTCGAAGCCGGTGACAGCGAAAGCGGCGTCACCGTGATGCGCATGGAAGCGGGCCTGGACACCGGGCCGATGCTGCTCAAGGTCAGCACCCCGATCAGTGCCAGCGACACCGGTGGCACCCTGCACGACCGCCTCGCCGAAATGGGCCCGCCAGCCGTGCTCGAGGCCGTTGCGGGCCTCGCCGCTGGCACCTTGCAGGGTGAAGTCCAGGACGACAGCCTGGCCACTTATGCACACAAGCTGAACAAGGACGAAGCGCGCCTGGACTGGAGCCGTCCGGCGGTTGAGCTGGAGCGCCTGATTCGCGCCTTCAACCCATGGCCGATCTGCCACAGCACCCTCAACGGCGAAGCCGTGAAGGTGCTCACCGCCAGCTTATCCACAGGCTCGGGCAACCCAGGGGAAATCCTCTCTGCCAGCAAGGACGGCCTGATCGTCGCCTGCGGTGAGCAGGCGCTGTGCCTGACCCGCCTGCAACTGCCTGGCGGCAAGGCGCTGAACTTCAGTGACCTGTTCAACAGTCGCCGCGAGAAATTCGCCACCGGCACGGTACTTGGCCAATGAATCCACGTCTGGCAGCCGCCCGCGCCCTGGCGGCAGTACTCAGTGGCAAGGCATCGCTGAACAGCTCGCTGCCAAGTCAGCTGGACAAAGTCGAAGTACGTGACCGTGGCCTGACCCAGGACCTGGCCTTCGGCACCGCGCGCTGGCAGCCACGGCTGTCGGCCCTGGCCGAGCGCCTGCTGCAGAAGCCGTTCAAGGCCGCCGACACTGATGTCGAGGCGCTGCTGCTGGTCGGCCTGTATCAGCTGCTCTACACGCGCATCCCCGCTCATGCCGCCATCGGCGAAACCGTAGGCTGCGCCGACAAGCTGAAAAAGCCCTGGGCCAAGGGCTTGCTCAACGCCGTGCTGCGCCGTGCGCAACGGGAAAGCAGCGAGATTTTCGCCGAGCTGGAACGCGACCCGGTGGTGCGCACTGCACACCCGCGCTGGCTGCAAAAATCGCTCAAGGCCTTCTGGCCTGAGCAATGGGAAGCCATCTGCGCCGCCAACAACGCCCACCCGCCGATGATTTTGCGGGTCAACCGCCGCCATCACAGCCGCGATGCCTACCTCGAACTGCTGCGTGAAGCCGGCCTTGAAGCCGCACCCTGCGAGTTCAGCGACGACGGCATCCTGCTCGCCGAAGCCTGCGATGTACGCGGCCTGCCCGGTTTCGACCAGGGTTGGATCAGCGTCCAGGACGAAGCCGCACAACTGGCCGCCGACCTGCTCGACCTGGCCCCCGGCCAGCGCGTGCTCGACGCCTGCTGCGCCCCGGGTGGCAAGACCTGCCACCTGCTGGAAGCTGAAGCGGGGCTGGACGCCGTGGTCGCTATCGACCTTGAGGCCAAGCGCCTGACCCGCGTGCGCGAGAACCTCGATCGCCTGGGCCTCGACGCCCAGTTGATCGCCTGCGACGCCCGCGACACCGCCAGCTGGTGGGATGGCAAAGGCTTCCAGCGCATCCTGCTCGATGCGCCGTGTTCAGCCACCGGGGTGATCCGCCGCCATCCAGACATCAAGCTGACCCGCCAGGCCGACGACATCGCCGCCCTGGCCAGCCTGCAAGGCGAGCTGCTCGACGCCCTGTGGCCAACCCTCGAGGTCGGCGGCATCCTGCTCTACGCCACCTGCTCGACCTTGCCGACGGAAAACACCGAAGTGATCGAGGCCTTCCTCGCCCGCACCCCCGGTGCCCGCGAGCTGGACCTGGCGACCCAGGCCGGTATCCGCCAGCCCCATGGCCGCCAGTTGCTGGCCCAGGAAGGCGGACACGACGGCTTCTACTATGCCAAGCTGATCAAAATCGCCGCCGTGCGCGGATAACAAGAGAAGGGAACAGCGGATGAAGATCATCATCCTCGGCGCAGGGCAGGTCGGCGGTACGCTGGCTGAACACCTGGCCAGCGAAGCCAACGACATCACCGTGGTCGACACCGATGGCGACCGCCTGCGCGACCTCGGCGACCGCCTGGACATCCGTACCGTGCAGGGCCGCGCCTCCTTTCCGACCGTGCTGCGCCAGGCCGGCGCCGACGATGCCGACATGCTGGTGGCGGTAACCAATAGCGACGAGACCAACATGGTGGCCTGCCAGGTCGCCCATACCCTGTTCCACACCCCGACCAAGATCGCCCGGGTGCGCGAATCGGCCTACCTGACCCGCGCCGGCCTGTTCGACAACGACGCCATCCCGGTCGACGTGCTGATCAGCCCCGAGCAGGTGGTAACCCACTACATCAAGCGTCTGATCGAACATCCCGGCGCCTTGCAGGTGATCGACTTCGCCGAAGGCAAGGCCCAACTGGTGGCGGTCAAGGCCTACTACGGCGGACCGCTGGTGGGCCAGCAACTGCGCCAGATCCGTGCGCACATGCCCAATGTCGACACCCGCGTGGCAGCGATCTTCCGCCGTGACCGGCCGATCCTGCCCCAAGGCGACACGGTCATCGAGGCCGACGACGAAGTGTTCTTCATCGCCGCCAAGGCGCACATCCGTGCGGTGATGGGCGAGCTGCGGCGCATCGACGAGACCAACAAGCGCGTGGTCATCGCCGGCGGCGGGCAGATCGGCGAGCGCCTGGCCGAGGCCATCGAGAGCCGTTACCAGGTGAAAATCATCGAGATGAACCCGGCACGCTGCCGGCACCTGTCCGACACCCTGGAAAGCACCGTGGTACTGCAAGGCAGCGCCTCGGACCGCGACCTGATGCTCGAAGAGAACATCGCCGAAGCCGACATCTTCCTGGCCCTGACCAACGATGACGAGGCCAACATCATGTCCTCGCTGCTGGCCAAGCGCCTGGGCGCGCGCAAGGTAATGACCATCATCAACAACCCGGCCTATGTCGACCTGGTCCAGGGTGGCGAAATCGACATCGCCATCAGCCCGCAGCTGGCCACCATCGGCACCCTGCTGGCTCACGTGCGCCGCGGCGATATCGTCAGCGTGCACTCGCTGCGCCGCGGTGCGGCCGAGGCCATCGAGGCGATTGCCCACGGCGACTCGAAGTCGAGCAAGGTGATCGGCAAGGCCATCGAAGACATCGCCCTGCCACCGGGCACCACCATCGGCGCGATCATTCGCGACGAAGAAGTGCTGATCGCCCATGACGACACGGTGATCGAAGCCGGCGACCACGTGATCCTCTTCGTTGTGGATAAAAAGTACATCCGTGACGTCGAGAAGCTGTTCCATGTAGGGTTGAGCTTCTTCTAAAGAGGGACCTGGAATGCGCGAATCACTGGAAAAGATGCTGGCCAAGGGTGTGGATAACGCCCTGTTGCGCTTTGGCCTGGGCAAGGCCTGGCTCGATGAAGGCAATGGCGCCGAGGCGGCCGTGCACTTGCAGCGCTGCGTTGAGCACGACCCGAAGTATTCGGCGGCATGGAAGCTGCTGGGCAAGGCGCATCAGCTACAGGGAGACCTGGCGGGTGCACGCAAGGCCTGGGAGCAGGGGCTGGAAGCGGCTCGCGCCCATGGCGACAAGCAGGCCGAGAAAGAGATGACGGTGTTTCTGAAGAAGCTCGACAAGGCTGTTTAGGACCGCTTCGCGGTCCATCGCCGGCAACGCCGGCTCCCACAATTGATGGCCAAACTCGATCCTGTGGGAGCTGGCTTTGCCTGCGATAGGGAGCTCAATACCAGCGCGGCTCTCCCGCCGGACGCTTCTTGAAGCGCTTCATGCTCCACATGTACTGGCTCGGATACGCCCGCACATAGCGCTCGACCACCTGGCTCATGGCCGCCGCCGAGGTTTCGGTGTCTTCGCTGTACATCGCCTCGGGCGCCGCTTCCAGGATCACCTTGAAGCCAGAGCCATCCGGCAGGCGCAGGGCATGCAGGAACACCCCGACTGCCTTGCCGCCAGCGAGCATGTTTGGCACGAATTTGCTGGTCAGCGCCTTGGTGGCGAAGAACGGCACGAAGATCCCCGCCGACTCGGCCGGCTCCGGGTCTGCCGGAATGCCGACCTGACCGCCTCTACGCACTTCCTTGATGATGCTCAGGATGCCTTCCTTGGTGGAAGCGGCCACGCGGTTACCCAGCTGCACGCGCTGCTCGCGCAACAGGTCATCAACCGCCTTGAGCTTGGGCGGGCGATAGAAAATGATCGGTTTGCACTGGCTGCAATAGAAGTGGTTGAGCACTTCCCAGTTGCCCAGGTGGCTGGTGATGCCGACCACGCCCTTGCCCGACGCCAAGGCAGCTTCAAGCACGTCCAGGCCTTCGACCTCGCGCACCAGGTCGAGCGAGCGCTGGGCCGGCCAGATCCAGGCACAGGCGCTTTCGGTAAAGGATTTGCCGATGTCCATCAGGGTCCGGCCAACCAGTTGCTCACGGGCAACCGGGTCCATTTCCGGGAAGCATTTGGCCAGGTTGATGCGCACGACGTTGCGCGAACTGTTCGGCACCTTCCACATGATCCAGCCGATGGCCGCGCCGACTCGCTGTACCGCGCCCCAGGGGAGTTTGGCAAACAACCGCAACGCCCCGACCATCAAGGCGCCCTTGAATTTATCCACAGGCTGGTTCCTCTTTCTGCAAGCCGGCCATTGTAACCCTCAGCGCAGCAGAGCGGCGTAGCGATCACAATCGCGGGTGTGATCCATGACCATGCCGGTGGCCTGCATGAAGGCGTAGCAGATAGTCGGGCCGACAAAGGTGAAGCCGGCTTTCTGCAGTGCCTTGCTCATTGCCTTGGCCTCATCGGTGACTGCCGGGACCTCGCTGCGCTGGCCGAAATGATTGATCTTCGGTGCGCCGCCGACGAACGACCAAAGCCATTCAACGGGGTTCTCCAGCGCCAGCCAGGCCCGCGCATTGCGCCGCGCGGCATTGAGCTTGAGGCGGTTGCGGATGATGCCCGGGTCGAGCATGCGCTCTTCGATCTCTTCATCGCTCATTTGTGCCAGGCGCTGCGGATCGAAGCCGAACAGCACCTGACGGTAGCGTTCGCGTTTCTTCAGCACAGTGATCCACGACAACCCGGCCTGGAAGCCTTCGAGCAGCAACATCTCGAACAACTGGCCAGGATCACGCTGCGGCGTGCCCCATTCCTGGTCGTGGTAAGCCTGGTAAAGCGGATCGTCGGTACACCAAAAGCAACGTGGCATAAGGCTCCAAGGGTAGAGGCCTGCGCGAATCGGGTTATACTCCCGCTCTTTATATTCGCAGCCCTAGAAACAGGTGAATTTCGTGAGCCAGCCTACGCCAGCCGTGCGTACCTTCCAAGACTTGATCCTCGCCCTGCAGAACTACTGGGCCGAGCAAGGTTGTGTGGTGCTTCAGCCCTACGATATGGAAGTAGGCGCCGGCACTTTCCATACTGCCACGTTCCTGCGCGCCGTCGGCCCGGAAACCTGGAACGCCGCCTATGTGCAGCCTAGCCGTCGTCCGGCGGATGGCCGTTATGGCGAAAACCCGAACCGCCTGCAGCACTACTATCAGTTCCAGGTGGTCCTCAAGCCGAACCCGGCGAACTTCCAGGAACTGTACCTGGGCTCGCTGAAAGCCATCGGCCTCGACCCGCTGGTGCACGACATCCGTTTCGTCGAAGACAACTGGGAATCGCCGACCCTCGGCGCCTGGGGTCTGGGTTGGGAAATCTGGCTCAACGGCATGGAAGTCACCCAGTTCACCTACTTCCAGCAAGTGGGCGGCATCGAATGCTTCCCGGTCACCGGTGAAATCACCTACGGCCTGGAACGCCTGGCCATGTACCTGCAAGGCGTGGATTCGGTCTACGACCTGATCTGGACCGACGGCCCGTTCGGCAAGGTGACCTACGGCGACGTGTTCCACCAGAACGAAGTGGAGCAGTCGACCTACAACTTCGAACACGCCAACGTCGAGAAGCTGTTCGAACTGTTCGACTTCTACGAAAGCGAAGCCAACCGCCTGATCGAGCTGGAGCTGCCGCTGCCGACCTATGAAATGGTCCTCAAGGCCTCGCACACCTTCAACCTGCTCGATGCCCGCCGCGCCATCTCGGTGACCGAGCGTCAGCGTTACATCCTGCGCGTACGGACCCTGGCCCGGGCCGTAG
Organism: Pseudomonas sp. JV241A; assembly: GCF_900275665.1. Lineage (NCBI taxonomy): Bacteria > Pseudomonadati > Pseudomonadota > Gammaproteobacteria > Pseudomonadales > Pseudomonadaceae > Pseudomonas > Pseudomonas sp. JV241A. Next base: position 451,775 of record NZ_OPYO01000037.1, on the reverse strand, counting down.
CCCAGAGCTACCTGCAAGCCCGCGCCAAGCTGGGCTTCCCGATGGCGTCCCCTGAATTGCGTGATGAAGTGTTGGCTAAGCTGGAGGCTGCACAATGAGTGCTCAAGATTTCCTGGTTGAACTGGGCACCGAAGAACTGCCACCCAAGGCCCTGAGCAGCCTCGGTGACGCCTTCCTCGCCGGTATCGAGAAAGGCCTGCAGGCCGCTGGCCTGAACTACACCGACAAGCAGGTGTTCGCCGCGCCGCGCCGCCTGGCCGTGCTGATCCGCAACCTCGACACCCAGCAGCCGGACCGCAGCGTCAACCTCGACGGCCCGCCACGCCAGGCCGCCTTCGATGCTGAAGGCAACCCAACCCAGGCCGCCCTGGGCTTTGCCAAGAAGTGTGGGGTAGAGCTGTCGGATATCGACCAGAGCGGCGCCAAGCTGCGCTTCTCCCAGCACATCCCGGGCAAGGCCACCGCCAGCCTGCTGCCAACCATCGTCGAAGACTCGCTCAACGACCTGCCGATCCCCAAGCGCATGCGCTGGGGTGCGCGCAAGGAAGAGTTCGTGCGTCCAACCCAGTGGCTGGTCATGCTGCTCGGTGACGAAGTGGTCGACTGCACCCTGCTGGCGCAGACTGCCGGTCGTGAATCCCGTGGCCACCGCTTCCACCATCCGGAAAACGTGCGCATCAGCGCCCCGGCCAACTACCAGGAAGACCTGCGCAAGGCGTACGTCCTGGCAGATTTTGCCGAGCGCCGCGAGCTGATCAGCAAGCGTACCGCCGAACTGGCAATGCAACAGGAAGGCAGCGCCATCGTGCCGCCAGCGCTGCTCGATGAAGTGACCGCCCTGGTCGAATGGCCAGTGCCGCTGGTGTGCTCGTTCGAGGAACGCTTCCTTGAAGTACCGCAGGAAGCCCTGATCACCACCATGCAGGACAACCAGAAATACTTCTGCCTGCTGGATGCCGACGGCAAGCTGCTGCCGCGCTTCATCACCGTGGCCAACGTCGAGAGTCGCGATCCGAAGCAGATCGTCGAAGGCAACGAGAAGGTCGTGCGCCCACGCCTGACCGACGCCGAATTCTTCTTCAAGCAAGACAAGAAGCAGCCGCTGGAAAGCTTCAACGAGCGCCTGAAGAACGTAGTGTTCCAGGCCCAGCTGGGCAGTGTCTTCGACAAGGCCGAGCGGGTTGCCAAGCTGGCTGCCTTCATCGCTCAGCGCATTGGCGGCGACGCCCAACGTGCGGCGCGTGCCGGGCTGCTGTCGAAATGCGACCTGGCCACCGAAATGGTCGGCGAGTTCCCTGAAATGCAGGGTGTTGCCGGCTACTACTACGCGCTCAACGACGGCGAGCCGCAAGACGTTGCCCTGGCCCTGAACGAGCAGTACATGCCGCGCGGTGCCGGTGCCGAACTGCCGTCGACCCTGACCGGCGCGGCTGTGGCCATCGCCGACAAGCTCGACACCCTGGTGGGTATCTTCGGTATCGGCATGCTCCCGACCGGTAGCAAGGACCCCTATGCCCTGCGTCGTGCAGCGCTGGGCGTACTGCGCATCCTGATCGAGAAACAGCTGGACCTGGACCTGAACGAAGCGGTGAACTTCGCAGTCAGCCAGTTCGGTACCAAGGTCAAGGCCGCCGGCCTGGGCGAGCAGGTACTGGAGTTCGTCTTCGATCGTCTGCGTGCCCGTTACGAAGACGAGGGTATCGACGTTGCCACCTACTTGTCGGTGCGTGCCCTCAAGCCAGGCTCGGCCCTGGACTTCGACCAGCGCGTGCAGGCCGTCCAGGCCTTCCGCCAACTGCCGGAAGCCGCTGCCCTGGCCGCGGTGAACAAGCGCGTGTCGAACCTGCTGAGCAAGGCCGAAGGCGCTGTCGCCACCACGGTCGAGCCGAAGTACTTCGACAACGCCAACGAGTTCTCCCTGTACTCGGCCATCCAGCAAGCCGACCAGGCCGTGCAGCCAATGGCTGCCGCGCGCCAGTACAGCGAATCGCTGGCGCGCCTGGCAGCCCTGCGTGAACCGGTCGACGCCTTCTTCGAGGCGGTGATGGTCAACGCCGACGACGCCAATGTCCGCGCCAACCGTTATGCCCTGCTCAGCCGCCTGCGCGGTCTGTTCCTGGGCGTGGCCGACATTTCGCTGCTGGGGTAAGTCTTGAAACTGCTGATTCTCGATCGGGACGGGGTTATCAACCAGGACTCCGACGCCTACATCAAGTCGCTGGACGAGTGGATTCCGATCCCGGGTTCGATCGAAGCGATTGCGCAGTTGAGCAAGGCCGGCTGGACGGTGGCGGTTGCCACCAACCAGTCCGGCATTGCCCGTGGCTACTACGACCTGGCTACTCTCGACGCCATGCATGCGCAACTGCGCAAGCTGGTGGCCGAGCAGGGTGGCGAAGTCGGGCTGATCGTCTATTGCCCGCACGGGCCCGATGAGGGCTGCGCCTGCCGCAAACCCAAGCCGGGCATGCTCACCAGCATTGCCGCGCACTACGACGTGAATCTGGCCGGCGTGTGGTTTGTCGGTGATAGTAAGGGTGACCTGGAAGCCGCTTTGGCCGTCGATGCTCAACCGATTCTGGTAAAAACCGGAAAAGGCGAGAAGACCCTGAGCAAGGGAATTCCAGAGAACACGCTGATTTTCGATGATCTGGCAGCCATCGCCAGAGAACTTATCCACAACTAGCGCGTCTGCAAAACAGGCGCACTTTTACTAGGCGGGCAAGCCCGCAACGGTACATGCCGCTATGTCGATCTTGCAGGCGATCAGAGTTTTTCTTTTTTACCTGCTGCTGGGTACCAGCTCCTTGCTGTGGTGCACCCTGAGCTTTTTTATCGCGCCGTTTCTGCCATTCAGCGCCCGCTACCGCTTCATCAACGTCTACTGGTGCCGCTTTGCGCTGGTGCTGGTACGGGTGTTTCTCAACATCAAGGTCAAGGTCACCGGGGCTGAGAACATCCCCAAGCAACCCTGCGTGATCCTCTCCAACCACCAGAGCACCTGGGAAACCTTTTTCCTTTCCGCCTATTTCTCGCCCTTGAGCCAGGTGCTCAAGCGTGAACTGCTGTATGTGCCGTTCTTCGGCTGGGCCATGGCCATGCTGCGGCCGATCGCCATCGACCGCGACAACCCCAAGGCGGCCTTGAAGCAAGTTGCCAGCAAGGGCGACAAGCTGCTCAAGGAGAACGTCTGGGTACTGATCTTCCCCGAAGGCACCCGCGTGCCGTTTGGCCAGATCGGCAAGTTCTCGCGCAGCGGTGCCGCGCTGGCGGTGAACGCTGGCCTGCCGGTGCTGCCAATCGCCCACAACGCCGGCAAGTTCTGGCCCAAGCAGGGCTGGGGCAAGCGCGCCGGCACAATCGAGGTGGTGATTGGCGCCCCGATGTTTGCCGAAGGTAGCGGCCCACGGGCCATTGCCGAGCTCAACGACCGTGCTGCTGCGTGGAACGAACAAACCCAGCGTGACCTCGGCTCACTGCCTGCAGCAGCGCCAAACCAAGCGCAAGGCGTGGCCTGACCGATCTGTGGATAACTTGTGTACAGTATTTGGATTTCTCAGCGAAAAATCCGCTAAGTGATTAATTTAGCTACTTATTTCTCTGTATGACTGTTTTCTGAAAATCGTGCATAAGTTTTTTCGCGGCATAAAAAAACCGGAGCTTACGCCGGTTTTTTTGTGCCTGCAAATCCTCACACCTTGTCGATATCCACGTCACGGGTTTCTTTCAGGCAGAACAGCCCCACCACCAGGCTGATGCCGGTGATCAACACTGGGTACCAGAGCCCGTAGAAGATGTCGCCGGTGTACACCACCAGGGCAAAGGACACGGTGGGCAGGAAGCCGCCGAACCAGCCGTTACCGATGTGGTAGGGCAGCGACATCGAGGTGTAGCGGATACGGGTCGGGAACAGTTCGACCATCACCGCCGCCAGCGGGCCGTAGGTCATGGTCGCGATCAGGATCATGGCCACGATCAGCAGCACCACCATCGGCTGGTTGACGCTGGCAGGGTCTGCTTTGGCCGGGTAGCCGGCCTTGTCGATGGCAGCGCGCATGGCGGCTTCGTCAAAGCCGCTGATCTGCTGCTCGCCAATACTCACCACCACCTCGGCGCCAGCGGCCGCTTCAGCCGAGCTGTAGGGCAGGCCCTGTTTGACCAGGAAGGTCTTGACCTTGTCGCAGGGGCTGTCAAAACGCGCCTTGCCCACCGGGTCGAACTGGAAGGTGCAGCCTTGCGGGTCGGCCATCACCACGATTGGCGCCTGACGGCTGGCCGCGTCGATCTGCGGGTTGGCGTAGTAGCTCAGGGCCTTGAACAGCGGGAAATACAGCACCGTGGCCAGCAGCAAGCCGAGCATCAGGATCGGCTTGCGCCCGACCCGGTCCGACAGCCAACCGAAAAACACGAAGAACGGCGCGCCGATCACCACGCTGATGATCAGCAGGGTGTTGGCCTGGGCCGGGTCCATCTTGAGCATCTGGGTGAGGAAGAACAGCACATAGAACTGCGCGGTGTAGAAGGTCACCGCCTGGCCGGCGTTGATACTGAACAGCGCAGTGAGCACCACCTTGAGGTTGGGCCAGGAACCGAACGACTCGCGGATCGGCGCTTTACTGGTCTTGCCCTGAGCCTTCATTTTCACGAAGGCTGGCGACTCATGCATGCTCATGCGAATCCAGGTGGAAATCCCCAGCAGCACAATCGACAGCAGGAACGGCAAGCGCCAGCCCCAGACTTCGAACTGGTCGCCGCTGATATAGCGGCTGCCGAGTACCACCAGCAACGACAGCAGCAGGCCGAGGGTTGCGGTGGACTGGATAAAACCGGTGTGGAAGCCGCGCTTGCCGGGTGGTGCATGCTCGGCAACATAAGTGGCTGCGCCACCGTACTCGCCGCCCAGCGCCAGGCCTTGAAGCATGCGCAACACCACCAGAATGATCGGTGCAGCAATGCCGATACTGGCATAGGTCGGCAACAGGCCAACGGCAAAGGTCGACAGGCCCATCAGCACGATGGTGACCAGGAAGGTGTACTTGCGTCCGATCATGTCGCCCAGGCGGCCGAACACCAGCGCGCCGAAGGGCCGCACCAGGAAACCGGCGGCGAAGGCCATCAAGGCAAAGATAAAGGCAGTGGTGTCGTTCACCCCGGCAAAAAACTGCTTGCTGATGACCGCGGCCAGCGCCCCATAAAGAAAAAAGTCATACCACTCGAAAACCGTCCCGAGGGATGACGCGAAAATGATCTTGCGTTCTTCCCGGCGACTATTGCTCGCCGTTGCAGCGCCCTGCTCTTGAATGTAATCCGACATCGTTGCTGTCCTCGGCCTGCAGGCCCCAGTGATTATTCTTGTTGTTCCACTGTCGGCGCCGGCAGACTGCGTCCGGCGCCGTTGTTGCTACGCACCCTGGTCAGGGCGTCGGTACGGCGGTGTTTTCGTCGATGCTGGTTGTGGATAACGTCCCCTGGCGAATCAATTGCGCCGCCTTCTCGGCAATCATCAGGGTCGGTGAGCAGGTATTGCCGGAGACGATTTGCGGCATGATCGAGGCGTCGGCGATGCGCAGCCCCGGCACGCCGTGCACCCGCAGCTGGTCGTCGACCACATCCAGCGGCCCGTTGCCCATGCGGCAAGTACCCACCGGGTGGAAGATCGTAGTGCCGATCTGCCCGGCGGCTTCATGCAGTTGCTCTTCGCTTTGCAGGTCCGGGCCGGGCAGGTATTCGCGCGGGCTGAAGGCAGCCAGGGCAGGGGCCTGGACGATCTTGCGGGTCAGGCGAATGGCCTGGGCGGCAACGCGCAGGTCTTCGGGGTCACTCAGGTAGTTGGGATCGATCAGCGGTGCATCGTCCGGGTTGGCCGAACGGATATCGATACGCCCGCGGCTGGCCGGGCGCAGGTTGCACACCGAAGCAGTAAACGCCGGGAAGCGGTGCAGTGGCTCGCCGAAGCGTTCCAGCGACAGGGGCTGCACGTGGTACTGCAGGTTGGCCGAAGCCTGTTCGGGCCCGGAACGAACAAAAGCCCCCAATTGGCTCGGCGCCATCGCCAGCGGACCGCTACGATCGTAAAGGTAACGCAGGCCCATGCCGAGCTTGCCCCAGGGGCTGTTTGCGACCTGGTTGAGGGTTCGCGCCTGGGTAACCTGATAGATCAAACGCAGTTGCAGATGGTCCTGCAGGTTGCCACCAACGCCGGGCAGCTCGTGACGAACAGTTATTCCCAGGCTCTCGAGCAAGCCGCGCGGACCAATGCCGGAGCGCTGCAGGATCCCGGGTGAACCCACGGAGCCTGCACACAGGATGATTTCCCGGCGTGCGCTGAAGTTCTGCCAGTTGCCTTGCCAGCGGGCACGTACCTTGGAAGCACGGCCGTCTTCCAGCACTACCTGGTCAACCAGCACATCGGTCAGCACGGTCAGGTTGGGACGTTTGAGGATCGGGCGCAAAAAGGCCTTGGCCGAGTTCCAGCGAATGCCGGAACGCTGGTTGACCTGAAAGTATCCACAGCCCTGGTTATCCCCGGTGTTGAAGTCAGCAACGCTGGCGATGCCGCTCTGCGCCGCCGCTTCGCGGAACGCATCGAGGATCGGCCAGGAGTAGCGTTGTTGCTCGACCCGCCACTCGCCTTCATTGCCATGGGCTTCGCTGGCGCCGCCAAAGTGGTTTTCGCTGGCCTTGAACAGTGGCAGCACATCCTTCCAGGCCCATCCGGCATTGCCTTGCTCGGCCCAGCGATCGTAGTCGCCAGCCTGGCCGCGCATGTAGATCATGCCGTTGATGGACGAACAGCCACCGAGCACCTTGCCCCGTGGATAACCCAGGGCACGGCCATTAAGGCCGGGTTGCGCTTGGGTCTTGAAACACCAGTCGGTGCGGGGATTGCCGATGCAATAGAGGTAGCCCACCGGAATGTGAATCCAGGGGTAGTTGTCGCGCCCACCAGCTTCGAGCAGTAGCACCCGGCAGCCTGGCTCGGCGGATAAACGATTGGCCAGAAGGCATCCGGCAGGGCCGGCACCCACCACCACATAGTCGTAGACAGGATCGGCTGATGGCATGGGCAACCTCGCGCCTGATTATTATTCTTGTCCCAGCCCATGTTATTGATTAATTTCGGGATGAAAACGTTAGATTTCACTCAAGTGCTGTGCGTTTTAACACAACGTCCGTGAACACCTGATTCACAAGGAAAAGCATGTTCGACTGGAATGATCTGCGGTTTTTTCTCGAGTTGCAGCGCAGCGGCCGGCTGCTGACCGCGGCCAAACGCCTCAACACCACCCACAGCACCGTGGCCCGGCATATCGACAATATCGAGCAAAGCCTGGGCACCGCGCTGTTCGTTCAGCATGCCCAGGGCTACGAACTGACGCCTTCCGGGCAGGCCCTGCTCAAGCACGCCGAAGCCATGGAAAACGTTGCCCTGCTGGCTCAGGAAGAGATCACCCAGGCCATCACCCCGCTGGGCAAGATTCGCCTGGGGGTAACCGAAGGCATCGGCATCATGTTCTTCACCCCGCGCATGGGCAGCTTGTTCGAGCGCTACCCGGGGCTTGAGGTGGAGCTGGTGGCAGTACCGCGGTTTGTCAGCATCCTCAACCGCGAGGCGGAAATCAGCATTCACCTTGAGCGGCCCAACGCCGACCTGTTGATAACTCGCAAACTCACCGACTACCGCCTGGCGCTGTACGCCAGCCCCGAATACCTGGCCCAGGCGCCGGCGCTCAATCATCGCGAAGACCTGGCCAAGCACAGCTGGATCGGCTACGTCGACGACCTGCTGTTCAGCCAGGAATTACTGTTTTTGAACAGCTTCTGCCGGGCACCCAATGTCGCGTTTCGCAGCACCAGCGTGATCGCCCAGCAACAGGCCGCTCGCGCCGGCCTGGGCATCGCCGTGTTGCCCAACTACATGGCCCGCCACGATCCGGCACTGGTGCGGGTGTTGCCCAGCGAGACCATCCAGCGCAGCTACTGGATCTGTACCCGCCGTGAGCTGCACAAGTCAGTGCGCCTGCGCGTGGTCTGGGATTTCCTCCTGGCCCTGTGCGCGCAAGAGCAGGACGCCTTGCTGGCGGAGTAGGGCATCAACTGCCCAGGGTTTTGACCGCCAGCAACAATGCCGCGCAGATACCCACACCCGCGAACATTTGCTGCAGTCGCGGCCCGGCCAGTTTGCTGGCGACCTGGCGAGCCAGCAGCAGCCCGAGCACGGCGCCGCCGGCAAAGGGGGCGCCCACCGCCCAATGCATGACGCCGCCGACCGTCGCGCTGACCACACTGCCGGTGGACACCAGGGCGATCACCGCCAGCGAAGTGGCAACGATGCTCTTCATGTCCAGGTTGGTGTAGCGGCTCAGCGCCGGGATGATTACGAAGCCGCCACCAACACCCAGCAACCCCGAAAGCAAGCCGGACAGCGCGCCGGTAAAGGCCAGTGCGCGGGCGCAGGGCAGGGTCCAGCGCAGACGCCCCTGCAAAGGGTTGAGCACACAGGGCATGACCATGCGCTGGCCCAATGGCGGCTCGCCGCGAAGCTCCCGGCGAGCCTTGAGCAGCATGCGTGCACAGGCATAGACCAGCACCAGGGCGAAGGTCAGGGCCAATGGCCCGTTCGGCAAACGATGGGCAAGCATCAGGCCGAAGGGCGCGATAGCAATGCCGATCAACGCCACGAACAGCGCCGCGCGATAACGCACCAGGCCCTGGCGCAATCCCAACAGGGCACCCACCGCCGCCGCCATGCCGACGGCCAGCAGGCCGACTGGCGCCGCCTCGACCATCGACAAGCCCAGGCCGAATACCAGCAAGGGCACGGCAAGAATGCCGCCGCCGGCGCCGGTCAGCGCCAGCACCGCACCAATGATCGCTCCCAAACCTGCCGCAAGAAACTGATGCTCGATCACCGCAGGCCCTCGGCGGTAACCCGGGGTTTGGCCAGCCACTCACGGCCCTTGAGCATGCAGCACCAGTACAGCGGCGGCAGGATCTGTGCCTTCAGTAGCCAGGCCAGGCGCGTCGGCCGGCGACCATCGAGCAACCAGCGCGGGAAGCTCGGCGCCAGCTTGCCGCCATAGGTGAACTCAGCGAGCACGATCTTGCCGCGCTCGACGGTCAACGGGCAGGAGCCATAGCCATCATAGTGGGCGAGGTTGGGCAGGCGCCCCAGCGCCACCAGTACATTATTGGCAACCACCGGCGCCTGTTTGCGTGCAGCCGCCGCGGTCTTGGCATTGCTGGTATTGATGCCATCGCCCAGGGCGTGGATGTTGGCGTAGCGCTGGTGACGCAGGGTGGCCGGGTCGACATCGATCCAGCCGGCCTGGTCAGCCAGCGGGCTGTTACGGATGAAATCGGGAGCGACCTGCGGCGGCACAACATGCAGCATGTCGAACGGCTGAACCCGGGTTTCGCTGCTGCCATCGGGCAGGGTGCGCACGAAGGTCGCCCGCTTGCTCGGACCATCGACAGCAACCAGGCGGTGGGCGTACTGCAGGTCGACTGCGTACTTGTCGATGTACTCCATCAGCGCTGGAACATAGTCGGGCACACCGAACAGTACGCCACCGGCATTGAAGAACTGTGCCTGGATGTTCCCCAGGCGACCGTTGCGCAACCAGTGATCGCAAGACAGGTACAAGGCCTTTTGCGGTGCACCGGCACACTTGATCGGCATCGGCGGCTGGGTGAACAGTGCCCGCCCTTCACGAAGATTCTGCACTAATTGCCAGGTGTAGGGCGCCAGGTCGTAGCGGTAGTTGGAGGTCACGCCATTGCGCCCGAGGGTTTCGCTCAGGCCTTCGATGGCGTCCCAATCGAGCTTCAGCCCTGGGCAAACCACCAATTGCTCGTAACTGAGCAGACGGCCGTCATTCAGGGTGACCGTTTGTGCCTGCGGGTCAAATGTCTCGACCCGCGCCTTGATCCACTGCACGCCACCAGGAATGGTCGAAGCCATGGTACGTGCCGTCGAAGGGGCCTGGAAGATGCCAGCGCCGACCATGGTCCAGCCGGGTTGGTAGTAGTGAACGTCAGCCGGGTCGATGATTGCGACATCCAGCGAAGGGTCGCGGCAGATCAAGCTGGAAGCGGCGGCGATACCGGCGGCACCGGCACCGACGATCAGCACTTTATGATGGTCGCCTTTCGGCACCTCGGCAGGGGAGGGTTGAGCATGCATGGCAGGGTCCTTCTAATAATAATTCTGGGGTGAAGCTCAGAGCACGTTGAGCGGGATCTTCAGGTAGCGCACTCCGTTCTCTTCAGGTTCGGGCAGCTGGCCGCTGCGCATGTTGATCTGCACCGAGGGCAGGATCAGTACCGGCATCTCCAGGGTGGCGTCGCGGGCTTCGCGCATGGCGACGAAGCTGTCTTCGCTGATGCCTTCATGGATATGGATATTGCTGGCGCGCTGTTCGGCCACCGTGGTCATGTAACGTAGTTCTCGGCCACCCGGCAGGTAGTCGTGGCACATGAACAAGCGCGTCTCGGCGGGCAGGGCGAGGATGCGCTGGATCGAGCGGTACAGGGTGCGCGCGCTGGCGCCAGGGAAGTCGCAACGGGCGGTGCCGTAGTCAGGCATGAACAGGGTATCGCCGACGAAGGCGATGCTCTGTCCTTCGATCTCCAGCACGTAGGTCATGCAGGCCGGGGTATGCCCGGGCGTGTGCAGGGCACGCGCTTGCAGGTTGCCGATGGTGAAGGGCTGCTCATCGTCGAACAGCACATCGAACTGGCTACCGTCGCGGGCAAAACCGGTATCGGCATTGAACAGCGCGCCGAAGACTTTCTGCACCTGGGTGATCTGGCTACCAATGGCGATCTGGCCACCCAGGGCCTGCTTGAGGTAAGCCGCCGCAGACAGGTGATCTGCGTGTACGTGGGTTTCCAGAATCCACTGAACCTTGCCGCCCAGTTCAGTCACCCGGCCAATCAGCTTGTCTGCCGAAGCACTGGTGGTGCGCCCGGACTTTGGATCGTAATCCAGCACACTGTCGATCAAGGCACAGTCGCCGCTGCTACGGTCCATCACCAGGTAGCTGATGGTCGAAGTCACACTGTCGAACAGTGCCTCCACATACAAGTTGCCGCCGATGATCATTTACTACGCTCCGAATTCATCACAGGTGCCAGGTATGAAGCCTTGCTGGCAGTGGACAGGCTGTCATCAAGATATGTGCCACGGAATAGGTAGGCCTTTTCCCAATGGTTACGGCGGTATTTCAGGCGGCATATCGCTCATCGCTGCCAGACTGTCAGCATAGTTGGCAGTGACATGGCAGCACCTGGCAGTTTTTGGCAGTCCCTGGCACCTTCAGTTAAGCTTTGCCCGTGCTTGCCCAGGTGTCGCCATGTCTTTCTCTACTGCTGTTGCTCCTCATCCTGCCGTACAGGCATTGGTGTCCTACCTCGAACACGACGCCCAGCCGACCATCGTGCTGGACACCGACTACAACATTCTTGCCGCCAACGGTGCCTACCGACGCCAGTTCGGCATTGACGGCCAGCCGCCCATTGGCGCCAAGTGCCACCGGGTGTCCCACCACTACGCCGTCCCTTGCGACCAGGCCGGTGAACACTGCCCGATGCGCAAGGCCTGGGACAGTCGGCTGCCCGAGCGTGTGTTGCATGTGCACCACACCCCTCGCGGGCCGGAGCATGTGGACGTCGAGTTACGCCCTATCCTCGACAAGCAGGGTGAGGTGGTAGCTTTTGTCGAGCGCCTGACCAGCATCACCGTCGCTTCGGCTCAGCCCCAACAACACGGCCTGGTCGGGCGCTCACCGGCGTTCCAGGACGCACTGGCGAGCCTTCAGCGTGCGGCACCTGCGCAAATCCCGGTATTGCTCCAGGGCGAATCCGGTACCGGCAAGGAGCTGTTTGCCCGCGCGCTGCACTTGGGCAGTCCACGGGCAAACGGCCCATTGGTGGTGGTCGATTGCACCGGCCTGACCGAGTCATTGTTCGAGAGCGAACTGTTCGGTTACGAGAAGGGTGCCTTTACCGGCGCCCACCAGCGCAAGATCGGCCTGGCGGAAGCCGCCCATGGCGGCACCTTGTTCCTCGATGAGATCGGCGAAGTGCCGTTGCCGATGCAGGTCAAACTGCTGCGCCTGATCGAGTCCGGCAGCTTTCGCCCGGTTGGCAGCCTGCGCACGGTTCACTCAGATTTCAGACTGGTCTCGGCCACCCACAAACCACTCAAGGAAATGGCAGCGGCGGGCACTTTCCGTGAAGACCTGTACTACCGAATTAGCGGCTTCCCCATTCGCCTGCCGGCGTTGCGCGAGCGGGTCGATGATCTGCCGTTGTTGATCCAGAGCCTGCTGCAACGAATGGCAGGTTCTGCAGCGCCGCAGGTCGATCCACAAGCGATGAAACGGCTGAACTTGTACGCCTATCCCGGCAACATTCGCGAGCTGCGCAATATCCTCGAGCGGGCGCGGCTGTTCGCCGACGACGGACTGATTCGTGCCGAGCATCTGCCTGCGGAGCTCGGTTCGGTGCTTGGGCCGATGCCAAGCATGAGCCGTCGATCCAAAGACAACCTCGGGCAGCTGGCCCAGGCCCTGGACAGCTTCAATGGATCGCGCAGTGAGCTGGCGCGTCATCTGGGGATGAGTGAACGCACCTTGTACCGACGCCTGCGCGAATTGGGCCTTTGAGCCCGACGCAGAAACAACAAACCCCGGCTTTTTCTTCTACGCTGAAACTGCTCACCCGCTGCGAAGAGCTTTCCATGCGTCGATTGCCGAGTCGGTAACCAGGTGCCCGGGCGCCTGACGTTCCGCTCTGTCTTTTCTGCCACAGGAGCATCGTCATGTCTGCCTGCCTTCACAGGGCGATCTTGCTCACCATCGCCATACTCGCGCTTTTTGGCTGTTCCGAAGAGGATGCGCAACCTAAGGCAACCGCCACGGCGCCTGCAGCGGCTGCAGCGGCTGTACCGGCTGTACCGGCTGTACCGGCCGCTCCGACGGCGCCAAGCGAGGCGGTGTTCAACGCCGAACAGCTTGATCAAATGCTTGCACCGTTGGCGTTGTATCCGGACGCTTTACTGGCTCAGGTGCTGATGGCCACCACCTATCCAGGCAATGTCGCCGACGCGGTTGTCTGGTCCAAGGCGCATCCGAACGTCAGCGGTGATGCCGCCGTCAAGCAGGTCGCCGACCAACCTTGGGACCCCAGCGTGCAATCGTTGGTGGCTTTTCCGCAGGTGCTGGCCACACTTGGCCAGGACCCGGTCTGGGTGCAACGAGTCGGTGATGCCTTTCTCGCCCAGCCCGACGCGGTGATGAACTCGGTGCAGCGCCTGCGCGCCAAGGCCAAGGCTGCTGGCCACCTGGAGTCCAACGCTCAGCAGACCGTTATCGTGCAACCGTCAAGCGCCCCCGCAGGCGGCACGACCACGGTGGTGCAAGGTACCGCGCCGGCACAGACTATCGTTATCCAGCCGACCAACCCGCAGGTTGTATACGTGCCAAGCTACAACCCCTCTGTGGTGTACGGCAGTTGGTCCTCGCCATCCTACCCTCCAGCGTATTATCCGCCACCACCGGGGTATGCCATCGGCACGGCGTTAGCGACCGGCCTGGCTTTCGGTGCTGGAATAGCGATCGTCAATTCACTGTGGGGGGATTGTGACTGGGACGATCATGACGTCGATATCAACGTCAATCGCTACAACAATATCAACAACGTCAACCGCAGGCTCGATGCCAACCAGAACAACTGGCGCCATAATCCTGCGTATCGCGACGGCGTCCCGTACCGCGACCAAGCCAGTCGAACCCAGTTCGACCGGCGCTTACCCGGCAGCGCAGAGCGCACTGCCTACCGCGGAGACACGCCGGCCCGGGTCGAAGATCGCGCGCGAGCCCGTGAAACCCTGGCACAGCGCGGCATCGAAGCACCGGCAACCAGTAACCTTGAAGCCCGCCAACGGGTGCAGAGTGCCGACCGCGAGCGCGCCCAACAGCGCCTGGAAAAGCAGGGCATCAACCCGTCCGGCAACGCACGCGAGCGCGCCCAGGTCGCCGACCGCCAACTGAAAAATGACGGTCAGGCTCGCCAACGTGCGCAGGCGCCCCAGAAGAACCGCCAGCCTCAGCAGCCGGGGCGCAACCAACAAGTCCGCCAACAAGTTCGCCAGCAACATGTTAGCGCCCAGGCGCCCCGCAACAATGCGTTGGCCGGGGTGCGCAACCCTTCGCAGTCACGCAGCGCGAGTAATCGTGGCCAGATCAGCCAACGGAGCGCCAGCCGACCGTCCGCAGCGTCTGCGGGCCACCAGGTGCAACGACCCGCGCGGATGCAACCCAGCGGTGGCGGCCGTCGCCGTTGAGAGGAGAGTCAGTCATGAATGCTGCTAGTCGAATTGTGCTGGTTCTGCTCCTGTTCTGGACATCCAGCAGTTTCGCTCAGAAACACTTCCCAACCCCGGAGGCCGCCGGCGAAGCACTGGTGCAGGCGCTTGGAAGTGAAAAGGCCGATAGCCAACAGTTGGCGAACTTGCTCGGCAACGACTGGAAGAGTTATATCCCGACCAAGAACGTCGATCGTAAAGATGTTGATGCCTTTCTCTCCCTCTACAAGGAAAAACATCAGGTTCAGTCCGACAACCCGAAGCGTGCACATCTGGTCGTCGGCGACACGCCCTGGATGTTCCCGATTCCCATCAGACACAATACTGGCGGTTGGGCATTCGACACCAAAGCTGGCGCCGAGGAAATCCGCCAGCGCCGCATCGGACGCGACGAACTGGCGACAATTCAAGCGGCGCGTGCCTATCACGACGCGCAGATGGATTACGCCGAGATTGATCGTAATGACGATGGGGTCCTCGAATACGCGCAGAAGTTCATCAGTAGCGACGGGCAGTTCGACGGCCTGTACTGGCCGGAAGAGGGCGGTGTCGAAGAAAGTCCGCTCGGACCGCTTTTTGGAGATACCGCGACTGGCGACGACTGGCACGGCTACCACTATCGCATCCTCACTGGCCAAGGCCCTTCGGCGCCTGGCGGCGCCTATGACTACATGATTGGCGATCGCATGACGCGCGGCTTTGCCGTGATCGCCTGGCCGGCAGACTACGGCGACACTGGCGTGATGAGTTTCATGATCAGCCACGACGGCGAACTGTTCGAGAAAGACCTCGGTCGTGACAGCGCCAAGCAAGCTGCTGCGATTACGCGTTTCGACCCCGACAGCAGTTGGAGCGAAGTAAAGGACGAGGAAGAAGCGCGCTAAACCGAGCAGCTCAACACATGGAAGCCAACGCAACAAAAAGCCCGCGTGAGCGGGCTTGATGATGTTGCATTTTTGAACCTACACCTGATCAGAAGTCCAGGTTGGACACTGCCAGAGCGTTGCTCTCGATGAACTCACGACGTGGCTCAACGGCGTCGCCCATCAGGGTGTTGAAGATCTGATCGGCAGCGATCGCGTCTTCGATGGTCACCTTGAGCATGCGGCGCACAGTTGGGTCCATGGTGGTTTCCCACAGCTGATCCGGGTTCATCTCACCCAGACCTTTGTATCGCTGAATAGTGTGGCGCTTGGTGCTTTCGGTCATCAGCCAGTCGAGGGCTTCCTTGAACTCGGTGATGGCTTTCTTGCGCTCGCCACGTTGCACGTAGGCGCCTTCACCCAGCAGGGTACTCAGCTGTGCACCGAGGGCGGTGACGGTGCGGTAGTCGTTGCTGCCGAAGAAGTCACGGTTGAAGGTGACATAGCTGGCCAGGCCGTGGGAGGTGATTTCCACTTCCGGCAGCCAGACGTTGCGCTCTTTGTCTTCGCGCAGGCTGGCCTTGTACAGCAGGCCGGACTTCTCGCTGATACGCAGGCGCTCTTCGAACTTGCCCAGCCATTCCTGCATGGCAGCGTGGTCGCCCAGCTGCTCCAGCGAGACCGCCGGCAGGTAGACGAAGTGCTCAGTCAGCTCCTGCGGGTACAGGCGCGACAGGCGCTTGAGAGTTTTCATCACGGTACGGAATTCGTTGACCAGACGCTCCAGCTCGACGCCGGAAACAGGTGGTGCGGATTCGTCCAGGTGCAGGCTGGCATCTTCCAGAGCCGACTGAGTCATGTACTCTTCCATGGCGTCGTCGTCTTTGATGTACTGCTCTTGCTTGCCTTTCTTGACCTTGTACAGCGGCGGCTGAGCGATGTAGATGTAACCACGCTCGACCAGTTCCGGCAGCTGACGGAAGAAGAAGGTCAGCAGCAGGGTACGGATGTGCGAACCGTCGACGTCAGCATCGGTCATGATGATGATGTTGTGATAACGCAGCTTGTCGATGTTGTACTCTTCGCGGCCGATACCACAGCCCAGCGCGGTGATCAGCGTGCCCACTTCCTGGGACGAGATCATCTTGTCGAAGCGTGCTTTCTCGACGTTGAGGATCTTGCCCTTGAGCGGCAGGATCGCCTGGGTCTTGCGGTTACGGCCTTGCTTGGCCGAGCCACCCGCGGAGTCACCCTCCACCAGGTACAGTTCGGAAAGAGCAGGGTCCTTCTCCTGGCAGTCCGCCAGTTTGCCCGGCAAGCCGGCGATATCCAGCGCACCTTTGCGGCGAGTCATTTCCCGCGCTTTACGTGCAGCTTCACGGGCACGAGCGGCGTCGATCATCTTGCCGACAACTGCCTTGGCTTCGTTCGGGTTCTCCAGCAGGAAGTCGGAGAAGTACTTGCCCATCTCCTGTTCCACGGCTGTTTTCACTTCCGAGGACACCAGCTTGTCTTTGGTCTGCGAGCTGAACTTCGGATCTGGCACCTTCACCGAGATGATCGCGGTCAGACCTTCACGGGCGTCGTCGCCGGTGGTCGAAACCTTGTTCTTCTTGGCCAGGCCTTCCTGCTCGATGTAGTTGTTCAAGTTACGGGTCAACGCCGAGCGGAATCCGACCAGGTGAGTACCACCGTCGCGCTGCGGAATGTTGTTGGTGAAGCACAACAGGTTCTCGTTAAAGCTGTCGTTCCACTGCAGGGCGATTTCCACACCCACGCCGTCTTCACGCTGAACGCTGAAATGGAATACCTGGTTGACCGGAGTCTTGTTGGTGTTCAGGTATTCAACGAAGGCACGCAGACCGCCTTCGTATTTGAAATGCTCTTCTTTGCCCGAACGCTCATCCTTCAGCAGGATGCCAACGCCGGAGTTGAGGAAGGACAGTTCACGAATCCGCTTGGCCAGGATGTCCCAGCTGAAGTGGATATTCTTGAAGGTTTCAGCCGATGGCTTGAAGTGGATGTGGGTACCGGTGGTTTCACTTTCGCCAACAATTTTCATCGGCGCTTGTGGAACACCGTGGACGTAAGTCTGTTCCCAGATCTTGCCACTGCGGCGAACGGTGAGGATCAACTGCTCGGAGAGAGCGTTAACTACCGACACACCTACACCGTGCAGACCGCCGGATACTTTGTAGGAGTTGTCGTCGAACTTACCGCCCGCATGGAGGACGGTCATGATGACCTCGGCGGCGGAAACGCCTTCCTCTTTATGCACGTCAACCGGAATGCCACGACCGTTGTCGCGAACACTGATGGATTCGTCCGGGTGAATAATTACGGTGATGTCATCGCAGTGGCCGGCGAGTGCCTCGTCGATCGAGTTATCGACCACCTCGAACACCATGTGGTGCAGGCCGCTACCATCATCGGTGTCGCCAATGTACATACCGGGACGCTTGCGCACGGCATCTAGCCCTTTCAGCACCTTGATGCTGGAGGAGTCGTA
The DNA here is from genome assembly GCF_900275665.1 of Pseudomonas sp. JV241A. Taxonomy (NCBI): domain Bacteria; kingdom Pseudomonadati; phylum Pseudomonadota; class Gammaproteobacteria; order Pseudomonadales; family Pseudomonadaceae; genus Pseudomonas; species Pseudomonas sp. JV241A. The sequence goes on along the minus strand of NZ_OPYO01000037.1, from coordinate 434,032 downwards.
CGTTTGATTTTCGCTCATGCCTTCACTCCCGATGGTCGTGGGTCTGGGTGATACGGCCCTGTTCCACGTGGAACAAAGCAACTGGCGTTTCCGTCTGCCAGCCTTCCCTCAATAATTCTTGATCTACACAGGTGATAAACACCTGGCAGCGTAAGTCTTCCAACAAGCGACAAAGTGCGCGGCGGTGCTGGTCGTCGAGTTCCGACGGCAAGTCATCCACCAGATAAATACATTGGCCGCGACGCGCCTGGCTAACCAGATGGCCTTGGGCGATACGCAATGCACAGACCACCAGCTTCTGCTGGCCGCGAGACAAAATGTCAGCCGCGTTATGGGCGCCGAGTCTCAGGCGCAGGTCGGCACGTTGTGGGCCGGCCTGGGTATGGCCCATGTGCTGATCACGTTGCAGGGAGGAGGCGAGCACTTCACTGAGTTCGCGATCCTTGTCCCAGCCACGGTAATAGCTCAGGGTCAGCCCTTCGAGCTCGACCAAATCGCTCAGGGTTTGCTCAAAGACGGGCTTCAAGGCCTTGATGTAATTGCGACGGTATTCATCTATTTCCGCGCTGGCCAGGCACAGTTCCCGGTCCCAGGCCGCTTGCGAAACAGCGTCAAGTGTACCATGCCGCAACCATGAGTTCCGCTGCCGCAAAGCCTTCTGCAGGCGTTGCCATGTGGCCATGAAGCGGGGTTCCACGTGGAACACTCCCCAATCGAGGAACTGCCGACGTATTTTCGGAGCGCCTTCGAGCAGGCGAAAACTGTCCGGGTTGATCAGTTGCAGGGGCAGTATCTCTGCCAGCTGTGCAGCACTACGGGCGTTCTGACCGTCGATGCGAATGGTGAACTCACCTTGCCGATCCCGCGAAATCCCCAGGTTGCTCAAACCGCCTTCGCTTAACTCGACCTGGCCGAATACCGTACAAGCCAGTTGCTCGTACTGAATGACCGGCGTGAGGCGAGTGCTGCGAAACGAGCGGGCCAGGCCCAACAGATGAACGGCTTCCAGCACGCTGGTTTTGCCGCTGCCGTTGGCGCCGTACAGGATATTGATGCGGGGGGAGGGAGAGAAGGTCACCGGGTGCAGGTTACGCACCGCGGTGACAGAAACGCGACTGAGGGACATCTAGAGTCTGCTGGACAAATTACAGACGCATCGGCATGACAACGTAAGCGGAGTCGTCGTTGTCAGCTTCCTGCAGCAGGGCACTGCTGTTGGAGTCCGACAGGATCAGACGAACCTGCTCAGTGGTCATGACACCCAGTACGTCGAGCAAGTAGCTGACGTTAAAGCCGATTTCCAGCGAACTACCGTTGTACTCGACGCTGATTTCTTCTTCCGCTTCTTCCTGCTCAGGGTTGTTGGCCTGAATCTTCAACTGGGCATTGGCCAGTTGCAGGCGGATGCCGCGGTACTTCTCGTTGGACAGAATCGCGGTACGGCTGAAGGCCTCACGCAGTGCCTGACGGTCGCCGACCACCAGCTTGTCGCCGCCCTTGGGCAGTACACGCTCGTAGTCGGGGAACTTGCCATCGACCAGCTTGGAGGTGAAGGTGAACTCACCGGTGGTGGCGCGAATATGGTGCTGACCCAGAACGATGCTGACCATGCCATCCGGTTCGGTGAGCAGGCGCGCCAGTTCGAGGATACCTTTGCGCGGTACGATGACCTGGTGGCGATCAGCCTGGCCGATATCGGCACGCATCGAGCACATGGCCAGACGGTGACCGTCGGTGGCGACGGCGCGCAGCGTATCGGTGGACACTTCCAGCAGCATGCCGTTGAGGTAGTAGCGCACGTCCTGCTGGGCCATGGCGAAGCTGGTGCGCTCGATCAGGCGGCGCAGGCGGCTTTGCTCCAGGTTGCAGGTCAGCGAGCCAGGGCCTTCTTCCACCGTCGGGAAATCATTGGCTGGCAGGGTCGACAGGGTGAAGCGGCTACGGCCGGCCTTGACCACGAGCTTCTGCTCATCGAGCTTGATATCGATCAGCACGTCGTTGGGCAGGCTTTTGCAGATATCCATCAGCTTGCGCGCAGGCACGGTGATCTCGCCAGGCTCAGCCGGCTCTTCCAGCTGCACACGGCCTACCAGTTCCACTTCCAGGTCGGTACCGGTCAGCGATAATTGCTGACCTTGTACCACCAGCAGTACGTTGGACAGTACCGGCAAGGTCTGGCGGCGCTCGACGACGCCTGCGACCAGTTGCAGGGGTTTCAACAGGGCTTCGCGTTGAATGGTGAAATGCATGGTCTAGTCCCTTGCCTTTAATAAGCTGCGCTGACGTTCATCAAGTCGTCAGAGTCCGCAGCAGGTTCTTGTAGTCCTCGCGGATATCCGCGTCGGATTCCTTGAGTTCGTTGATCTTGCGGCACGCATGCAACACGGTGGTGTGATCGCGGCCGCCGAAAACGTCGCCGATTTCCGGCAGGCTGTGGTTGGTCAGCTCTTTGGACAAGGCCATGGCGACCTGCCGCGGACGGGCTACCGAACGGGAACGACGTTTGGACAACAGATCGGAGATCTTGATCTTGTAGTACTCGGCAACGGTGCGCTGGATGTTATCCACACTCACCAGTTTGTCCTGCAGTGCCAAAAGATCCTTGAGCGATTCGCGAATCAGCTCGATGGTGATGTCGCGACCCATGAAGTGCGAATGCGCAATCACCCGTTTCAGTGCGCCTTCGAGTTCACGCACGTTCGAGCGAATTCGCTGAGCGATAAAGAAAGCAGCATCGTGCGGCAGGTCGACCTTGGCCTGATCGGCCTTCTTCATCAGGATCGCTACCCGGGTTTCGAGCTCCGGAGGCTCTACCGCGACAGTCAGGCCCCAGCCGAAACGCGACTTCAGGCGCTCTTCCAGCCCTTCGATCTCCTTCGGATAACGATCGCTGGTCAGAATGACCTGCTGACCGCCTTCGAGCAGGGCGTTGAAGGTGTGGAAAAACTCTTCCTGGGAACGCTCTTTACGGGCAAAGAACTGAATGTCATCGATCAGCAGCGCATCGACCGAACGGTAGAAACGCTTGAACTCGTTGATGGCATTGAGTTGCAGCGCCTTGACCATATCGGCGACGAAGCGCTCGGAGTGCAGGTACACCACCTTGGCATTCGGGTTCTTCTTGAGCAGGTGGTTACCCACAGCGTGCATCAAGTGGGTTTTACCCAGGCCCACACCGCCGTACAGGAACAGCGGGTTGTAGCCATGCTTGGGGTTGTCGGCAACCTGCCAGGCCGCAGCGCGGGCCAGCTGGTTGGACTTACCTTCGACGAAGTTCTCGAAGGTAAAGGTGCGGTTCAGGTAGCTGGTGTGCTTGAGCGCACCCTCGACCTGCACGGTGCGTTGTTCGGTGCGGCCGCTTGGCGCCGGGGCGGCATTGGTTTCGCCCATGGAATCGAAGCTGTCACGCGAAGGTGCTTCCTCGACTTCGGCCACCGGTGCCGGTGCTGCTACGGGTGCGGCTACAGGTTCGTTGACCACCGCAGTTTTCGCAGCCTGGGCCTGGGATGCGGCTACAGCCGCGGCGAGCGGTGCATTAGGCGCGGCACGCGGCGCCGAACTGCGTCTGCTGCCTATTAATAAGGAAAGGGCAGGCGCAATACCGTTGCCGTGTTCACCCAGCAGCTCGAGCAGACGGCTCAGGTACTTTTCATTGACCCAGTCGAGAACGAAACGGTTGGGCGCATAGACGCGCAACTCGTCGCCTTCGGCTTCGACCTGTAGCGGACGGATCCAGGTGTTGAATTGCTGGGCAGGCAGTTCATCGCGCAGAAGCTCCACGCACTGCTGCCAAAGTTCCACTGACACGGATATCCCCTGAGTTGAAAGCCGGTGAGGCAAAAACAAGCGCCCATTGTACCCAGCGCCAGCGCAGTTATCCACATGCAGGTGCGTCGAGGATGGCGATAAATCAGCAGTTTAGTGACCAAAATGTCGTTCTGGCCATGTGAATAAGCCCTGTGGATAACCGCGCCTGAGGTCTTTGCACAACTGGGGGTCGAAATCGGTGGATAACCTGCCTGTGGATAACAGGCCATTTGATCCACAGCTTTTCCGAGGGTACAGCACAGTCAGAGCACCTCTTCTCGACAAGGTTTCTTTCCTCTGTACATTACGTATTTCAAGGGCTCTAGCTTGTTATCCACAGAAATCGTCCACATAAGATTTATAAGATTCACTAAAAAGCTTTAAATAAGTCCTCTCTTTTTTTCTATGTTTAAGTGATCCGTTATTCGCGACCTGTCAGCCCGCTCCGAGCGATCCCCCGAATGAAGCCGATTTTCCGTCTATAAGGAAAAGCTGGTTGGAAATTGACCTACGGCCCTGCTTTCTCTAGAATCGCCGGTCTCTTAAAACGGGGGCCATTCCGGCCCGTTGTCGACGAACCAGGTAACACGCCATGAAACGTACTTTCCAACCAAGCACCATCAAGCGCGCTCGCACTCACGGTTTCCGTGCCCGTATGGCCACCAAGAACGGTCGTGCCGTTCTGTCGCGTCGCCGTGCCAAAGGCCGTAAGCGCCTGGCAGTTTGATTTTTCGGCACTGGTGGTGAGTCAGGACTTCAGTCGGGAAAAGCGTCTGCTTATTCCCCGACACTTCAAAGCGGTCTTCGACTCCCCAACCGGCAAGGTTCCAGGGAAATGCCTGCTGATCCTTGCTCGCGAGAACGGTCTTGATCATCCCCGCCTGGGGCTTGTGATCGGGAAAAAGAGCGTCAAGCTCTCCGTTCAACGCAATCGCCTGAAACGCCTGATGCGCGATTCGTTTCGCCTGAACCAGCATTCGCTTGCCGGTTGGGATATCGTGATCGTCGCGCGCAAAGGGTTGGGCGAGATTGAAAACCCAGAATTGCACCAACATTTTGGCAAGCTCTGGAAGCGCCTTGCACGCAGTCGGCCCGCTCCAGTGGTTAACACCGACTCTGTGGGGGTAGACAGTCAAGATGCGTAAACTGGCGCTCGTTCCGATCCAGTTTTACCGTTATGCCATTAGTCCTCTGATGGCCAGTCACTGTCGTTTCTACCCCAGTTGCTCCTGCTATGCGTACGAAGCCATCGAAACACATGGCCTTTTACGCGGCGGGTGGCTTACCGTTCGTCGCCTGGGGCGTTGTCATCCGTGGAATGCCGGTGGTTTTGACCCGGTTCCACCTGCCTCCTCTTCCCGTACTTCTTCGATAGCCGAGTAATCATGGATATTAAACGCACGATCCTGATCGTCGCCCTGGCAATCGTGTCCTACGTCATGGTCCTTAACTGGAACCAGGACTATGGCCAGGCTGCCCTGCCGACTCAGAATACTGCTGCCAGCAACGTTGCCCCGGCCCTGCCGGACACCGCGCAGGCCGGTAACACTGGCGCCAGCGCCGATGTACCGAGCGCCAACGCTGAATCCAGCCCAGCAGAACTTGCCCCGGTAGTGGTCAGCAAGGACCTGATTCGGGTCAAGACTGATGTCCTCGATCTGGCTATCGATCCCAAAGGTGGTGACATCGCCCAGCTGATGCTGCCGAAGTACCCACGCCGTCAGGACCATCCGGACATTCCGTTCCAGTTGTTCGACAACGGTGGTGAGCGTACTTACCTGGCACAGAGCGGTCTGACTGGCGCCAACGGCCCGGATGCACGTTCGTCTGGCCGTCCGCTGTATGCCGCTGATCAGAAAAGTTATCAACTGGCCGATGGTCAGGACCAACTGGTCGTCGACCTGAAGTTCAGCGATGCCGGCGTCAACTACATCAAGCGCTTCAGCTTCAAGCGCGGTGAGTACGACCTGACCGTCACCTACCTGATCGACAACCAGAGCGCCCAGCCCTGGACCGGTAACCTGTTCGCGCAACTCAAGCGCGACGCCAGCTCGGATCCTTCCTCGAGCACCGCAACCGGTACGGCGACCTATCTGGGTGCCGCCCTGTGGACAAGTTCGGAGCCCTACAAAAAGGTGTCGATGAAAGACATCGACAAGGGAAATCTGAAAGAAAATGTTTCCGGTGGCTGGGTAGCCTGGCTGCAGCACTACTTTGTAACTGCCTGGATTCCTAACAAGTCTGACAACAACATCGTTCAGACCCGTAAGGACAGCCAAGGCAATTACATCATCGGTTTCACCGGCCCGGCATTGAACGTTGCCGCCGGCGGTAAAGCCGAAACCAGCACCGTGTTGTATGCCGGTCCCAAGGTTCAGGACAAACTCAAAGAGTTGTCCCCAGGTCTGGAACTGACCGTCGACTACGGCATTCTGTGGTTCATTGCCCAGCCCATCTTCTGGCTGCTGCAACATATCCACAGCCTGCTCGGCAACTGGGGCTGGTCGATCATTGTCCTGACCATGCTGATCAAGGCACTGTTCTTCCCGCTGTCGGCTGCCAGCTACCGTTCGATGGCGCGCATGCGTGCCGTGGCACCAAAACTGGCGATCTTGAAAGAACAACATGGCGACGACCGGCAGAAAATGTCGCAAGCCATGATGGAGCTGTACAAGAAAGAGAAGATCAACCCGCTCGGCGGCTGCCTGCCGATCCTGGTGCAGATGCCGGTCTTCCTCTCGCTGTACTGGGTTCTGCTGGAAAGCGTCGAGATGCGTCAGGCGCCATGGATGTTCTGGATCACTGACCTGTCGATCAAGGATCCGTTCTTCATCCTGCCGATCATCATGGGCGCGACCATGTTCATCCAGCAGCAGCTGAACCCGACTCCGCCGGATCCGATGCAGGCCAAGGTGATGAAGCTGATGCCAATCATCTTCACCTTCTTCTTCCTGTGGTTCCCTGCAGGTCTGGTGCTGTACTGGGTTGTGAACAACTGCTTGTCGATCGCACAGCAGTGGTACATCACCCGCGGCATCGAAAAGGCTACCAAGAAAGCCGCTGCTTGACGGGTTAGCCAGCTAACCTGTGGATAAACGCCCCCTCGTGGGGCGTTTTGCTATCTGTCGTTTTTGTCGTGAGGCCTTCGAGCATGAACACTGTGCGTGAAACCATTGCCGCCATCGCTACCGCCCAGGGACGTGGGGGCGTGGGGATCGTGCGGCTATCCGGCCCTCTGGCCGAACAAGCCGGGCTGGCCATCTGTGGAAAAACGTTAACGCCGCGGCACGCCCATTACGGCCCGTTCCGCGCTGAAGATGGCCTGGTACTGGATGAAGGCATTGCGCTGTTTTTCCCAGGGCCCAACTCCTTCACCGGTGAAGACGTGCTGGAGCTGCAGGGCCACGGCGGCCCGGTTGTGCTCGATATGCTCCTGCAGCGCTGTGTACAACTGGGTTGCCGCCTGGCGCGTCCGGGGGAATTCAGCGAGCGTGCGTTCCTCAACGACAAGCTCGACCTGGCCCAGGCCGAGGCAATCGCCGACCTGATCGAAGCCAGTTCTGCCCAGGCGGCGCGTAATGCCTTGCGCTCGCTGCAGGGCGAGTTTTCCCGACGTGTGGATAACCTCACGGAGAAATTGATCAGCCTGCGTATTTATGTGGAAGCGGCAATCGACTTCCCCGAAGAAGAAATCGACTTTCTCGCCGACGGTCACGTGCTGGGTATGCTCGATGACGTGCGCAACAATTTATCCACAGTGCAGCGCGAAGCCGGGCAGGGGGCCTTGCTGCGTGACGGCATGACGGTGGTGATTGCCGGCCGGCCGAACGCCGGCAAGTCGAGTCTGCTTAACGTTCTGGCTGGCCGCGAGGCGGCGATTGTCACCGATATCGCCGGCACCACCCGGGACATCCTGCGCGAACATATCCACATCGACGGCATGCCGCTGCACGTTGTTGACACGGCCGGGTTGCGTGATACCGATGACCATGTGGAAAAGATCGGCGTCGAACGCGCCCTCAAGGCTATCAACGAAGCCGATCGGGTATTGCTGGTGGTCGACTCCACAGCACCGGAAGCCAGTGATCCGTTTGCCCTGTGGCCGGAATTCCTCGATCTGCGTCCGGATCCGGCCAAGGTCACGCTGATTCGTAACAAGGCGGATTTGAGCGGCGACGCGATTGCCATGGAACAGAGTGAAGATGGCCATGTCACCATTACCCTCAGTGCCAAGGACAGCGACATGGGCCTTGAGCTGCTGCGCGAGCACCTGAAGGCCTGCATGGGTTATGAACAGACTGCCGAAAGCAGCTTCAGCGCACGCAGGCGCCACCTGGAGGCATTGCGTCAGGCCAGTGCACACCTGGAGCACGGCCGCGCCCAGTTGACCCTTGCCGGTGCCGGTGAACTGCTGGCAGAGGATCTGCGCCAGGCTCAACAAGCCCTGGGCGAGATTACCGGGGCATTCAGCTCTGATGACTTGCTTGGGCGGATCTTCTCCAGTTTCTGTATCGGCAAGTAAACATCCTGATCTACCGTCGGGTCTGCAACGGACCCGACTGCAGCAGCCTTTTTCTCCAATCCCCTCTCCTGGTCAGTACAGCCACAGTGCTCGTGCTGCGCTGATGCCTGCGCGTCTATCCACAATTCTCTGACATAAGCCCTGTGGAAAACCCACCTTCAGCTCCGTTGATAACTGGCCTTCAAGGCTGGAGATAACTACGCTTGTGGGTAACTGACCATTTCATCCACAGGCTTAAAGCGCTTATCCAGAACGCTCATCCCGGGTAGACCACAGGGTTTTGAATCTCTGTACATAAGGTAAATAAAGGCCTGTAGAACTTTATCCACAGAAAGGTGCCTGACTAAGAATAAACATAAAAACAAAGCTTTAATAAATTTCTCTCTTTTAATTTCTATTACTCGCCATTCATCCACAGCCTGGTTAAATTTTGTGCAAAAGGTTCCTTTAGAGGGGGGTAAGTCCCTATACTTGTGCGTTATCCCTATCTATTCCCGAAACAGGCACGAGGTGCGTGGTGGATTTCCCTTCCCGTTTTGAAGTGATCGTCATCGGCGGCGGCCATGCCGGTACCGAGGCTGCGCTTGCGTCTGCACGCATGGGTGTAAAAACCCTGCTGTTGACCCACAACGTGGAAACCCTCGGTCATATGAGTTGCAACCCGGCCATCGGTGGCATCGGCAAGAGCCACCTGGTCAAGGAAATCGATGCGCTCGGCGGTGCCATGGCACTGGCCACTGACAAGAGCGGTATCCAGTTCCGTGTTTTGAACAACCGCAAAGGCCCAGCCGTGCGCGCTACTCGCGCCCAGGCCGACCGCGCCATCTACAAATCGGTGGTGCGCGAGATTCTCGAGAACCAGCCCAACCTGTGGATATTCCAGCAGTCGTGCGACGACCTGATCGTCGAGCAGGACCAGGTACGTGGGGTGGTGACGCAAATGGGTCTGCGTTTTCTCGCTGACTCCGTAGTGCTGACCACCGGAACCTTTCTCGGTGGACTTATCCACATCGGTTTGCAGAATTACTCCGGCGGCCGCGCCGGCGATCCGCCATCGATTGCCCTGGCTCGCCGCCTGCGTGAACTGCCGCTGCGCGTTGGTCGCTTGAAAACCGGTACGCCGCCGCGCATCGACGGCCGCTCTGTGGATTTCTCGGTGATGACCGAGCAACCGGGTGACACGCCGATCCCGGTGATGTCGTTCATGGGCTCCAAGGAGCAGCATCCGCGTCAGGTCAGCTGCTGGATTACCCACACCAACGCCCGGACCCACGAGATCATTGCCTCGAACCTCGATCGTTCGCCGATGTACTCCGGGGTCATCGAAGGCATTGGCCCACGCTACTGCCCGTCGATCGAAGACAAGATCCACCGCTTCGCCGACAAGGAAAGCCATCAGGTGTTCATCGAGCCCGAAGGCCTGAACACCCACGAGCTCTATCCGAACGGGATATCCACATCCCTGCCGTTCGATGTGCAGTTGCAGATCGTCCGCTCGATCCGCGGCATGGAAAACGCCCACATCGTGCGCCCGGGCTACGCCATCGAATACGACTACTTCGATCCACGTGATCTCAAGTACAGCCTGGAAACCAAGGTGATTGGCGGGCTGTTCTTTGCCGGCCAGATCAACGGCACCACTGGCTACGAAGAAGCCGGTGCCCAGGGTCTGCTCGCGGGTACCAACGCCGCACTGCGTGCGCAAGGCCGCGAAAGCTGGTGCCCACGCCGCGATGAAGCGTACATCGGGGTGCTGGTTGACGACCTGATTACCCTGGGTACCCAGGAGCCGTACCGCATGTTCACTTCGCGCGCCGAATACCGGCTGATCCTGCGTGAAGACAACGCCGATCTGCGCCTGACCGAGAAAGGTCGTGAACTGGGCCTGGTCGATGACGAGCGCTGGGCCGCGTTCAGTGCCAAGCGCGAAAGCATCGCCCTGGAAGAACAGCGTCTCAAATCCACCTGGGTCCGCCCGGACACCACCCAAGGTCAGGCCATTGCCGAGAAATTCGGCACGCCGTTGAGCCATGAATACAACCTGCTCAACCTGCTGACTCGCCCGGAAATCGATTACGCCGGGCTGATGGAAGTGACCGGCGGTGCCGAGATCGACCCGCAGGTGGCCGAACAGGTTGAAATCAAGACCAAATACGCCGGTTACATCGACCGGCAACAGGAAGAAATCGCCCGGCTGCGCGCCAGCGAAGACACCCGCCTGCCCGACGATATCGATTACAGCGGTATTTCCGGGCTGTCCAAGGAAATCCAGGGCAAGCTCGGCCAGACCCGGCCCGAGACCCTGGGCCAGGCTTCGCGTATCCCCGGCGTGACCCCGGCGGCGATTTCCCTGTTGCTGATTCATCTGAAAAAACGCGGCGCAGGCCGCGAGTTGGAGCAAAGCGCTTGAGTTCTCAGGTCACCCCTCAACACGCCGAAGAGTTGTCCACAGGCGCCCGCCAGCTCGGTGTCGAGCTGAGCGAGGCCCAGCAGGCACAACTGCTGGCCTACCTGGCCTTGCTGATCAAGTGGAACAAGGCCTACAACCTGACCGCCGTGCGCAATCCGGACGAAATGGTTTCCCGCCATCTGCTCGACAGCCTCAGCGTCATGCCGTTTATCCACAGCGAGCGCTGGCTGGATGTCGGCAGCGGCGGTGGCATGCCGGGCATTCCTTTGGCTATCCTGCATCCGGACAAGCAAGTCACGGTGCTCGACAGCAACGGCAAGAAAACCCGCTTCCTGACCCAGGTAAAGCTTGAACTCAAACTGGATAACCTCACAGTTATCCACAAGCGGGTAGAGGAGTTCCAACCGGAGCTGCCTTTCACCGGAATTGTTTCCCGTGCTTTCAGCAGCATGGAGAACTTCACCAACTGGACGCGCCACCTCGGTGACGCCCAGACGCAGTGGCTGGCAATGAAAGGGCTGCATCCTGCCGATGAGCTGGTAGCATTGCCGGCAGATTTCAGAGTGGATAGCGAGCAGGCCTTGACCGTTCCGGGTTGCCAAGGCCAACGCCATCTGCTGATACTGCGCCGCACGGCATGACTGGGAACACAAGCAAGAATGGCTAAGGTATTCGCAATCGCGAACCAGAAAGGTGGTGTGGGCAAAACCACCACCTGTATCAATCTCGCAGCATCGCTGGTGGCAACCAAGCGCCGCGTGCTGCTGATCGATCTCGATCCACAGGGCAACGCCACCATGGGTAGCGGTGTGGATAAACACGTCCTGGAACATTCGGTCTATGACCTGTTGATCGGCGAATGCGACCTGGCCCAGGCCATGCACTTCTCCGAGCACGGCGGCTATCAGCTGCTGCCGGCCAACCGCGACCTGACCGCCGCCGAAGTGGTCCTGCTGGAAATGCAGATGAAGGAGAGCCGCCTGCGCACCGCGCTGGCGCCGATCCGCGAGAATTACGACTACATCCTGATCGACTGCCCGCCGTCGCTGTCGATGCTGACCCTCAACGCCCTGGTCGCCGCCGATGGCGTGATCATTCCGATGCAATGTGAATACTTTGCCCTGGAAGGCTTGAGCGACCTTGTGGATAACATCAAGCGGATCGGCGAGCGGCTGAACCCGCAGCTCAAGGTCGAAGGCCTGCTGCGGACCATGTACGACCCACGTCTGAGCCTGATCAACGATGTTTCCGCACAGCTCAAGGAACACTTCGGCGACCAGCTGTACGACACCGTGATTCCACGCAACATCCGCCTTGCCGAGGCCCCGAGCTTCGGCATGCCGGCCCTGGCCTACGACAAGCAATCGCGTGGCGCCCTGGCATACCTGGCACTGGCCGGGGAACTGGTTCGTCGCCAACGTCGTCAAACCCGCACTGCACAGACAACTTAAGGAATCCGCATGGCCGTTAAGAAACGGGGTCTCGGACGTGGGTTGGATGCACTGCTCAGTGGTCCGACCGTCAGCGCGCTCGAAGAGCAGGCTGTCCAGGTCGACCAAAAGGAACTGCAACACCTGCCGCTCGACCTGATCCAGCGCGGCAAGTACCAGCCGCGCCGGGACATGGACCCGCAGGCACTGGAAGAACTCGCCCACTCGATCAAGAGCCAGGGCGTGATGCAGCCGATCGTGGTGCGCCCGATCGCTGACAACAAATTCGAGATCATCGCCGGTGAACGCCGCTGGCGCGCCAGCCAGCAGGCCGGCATGGACACCATCCCGGCCATGGTCCGCGATGTGCCGGATGAAGCGGCCATCGCCATGGCCCTGATCGAGAACATCCAGCGCGAAGATCTCAACCCGGTGGAAGAGGCCATCGCCCTGCAGCGTCTGCAGCAGGAATTCCAGCTGACCCAGCAACAGGTCGCCGATGCTGTGGGCAAGTCGCGGGTAACCGTGGCCAACCTGCTGCGCCTGATCTCGTTGCCAGAGGTGATCAAGACCATGTTGTCCCACGGCGACCTGGAAATGGGTCACGCCCGGGCATTGCTCGGATTGCCGGATGAACAGCAGGTCGATGGGGCGCGTCACGTTGTCGCACGCGGCCTGACCGTGCGCCAGACTGAAGCACTGGTTCGCCAGTGGCTCAACGGTAAGCCTGAGGCCGCAGAACCTGCCAAGCCGGACCCGGACATCACCCGCCTTGAACAGCGTCTGGCAGAGCGTCTGGGCTCGGCCGTACAGATTCGTCACGGCAACAAGGGCAAGGGCCAGTTAGTTATCCGTTACAACTCACTAGATGAGTTGCAAGGTGTGCTTGCTCACATCCGCTGAAACAATTCCTTTTGTAGCGCGTAGTCGGAAATCACTACCCGGCAGTTGAATAGGGGTTAAACCGCCCCTATACTCTGCGCGCATTTTGTCGGCACAAATTATGCCAAGTCATAGCTGACTGGTTGGTCGACTTTCGAGGAGCAGTTGTGATGGAAACCCGCACGCCAAACCGCTTGCCTTTCCATCGCTGGGCGGTTTTTCCGGTACTGTTGGCTCAATGTGTCGTGTTTCTGCTGGCAACTTTGGCGTTGTGGCAGTGGCACGGGGCGGTCAGTGGATATTCGGCACTCTGCGGAGGGCTGATTGCCTGGCTGCCGAATGTGTATTTCGCCTGGAAGGCTTTTCGTTACACGGGAGCCAGGGCAGCGCAGGCCATCGTCAAGTCGTTCTACGCTGGCGAGGCAGGCAAGTTGATTTTGACGGCAGTGCTTTTTGCACTGACGTTCGCAGGAGTGAAGCCATTGGCGCCGTTAGCAGTCTTCGGTGTCTTTCTGCTGACCCAGTTGGTCAGCTGGTTCGCGCCCCTGCTGATGAATATAAGACTTTCGAGACCTTAGGGCGTTTGAGGCAACCATGGCAGCAGAAACCGCTTCGGGCTATATCCAGCACCACTTGCAGAACCTGACCTTCGGTCAACTACCAGACGGCGGTTGGGGCTTTGCCCATTCCGCAGCAGAAGCCAAGGCAATGGGCTTCTGGGCTTTCCACCTGGATACCCTGGGTTGGTCGGTCGCACTGGGTCTGCTTTTCGTATTCCTGTTCCGCATGGCAGCCAAGAAGGCGACTTCCGGTCAGCCTGGCGGCCTGCAGAACTTCGTAGAAGTGCTGGTTGAGTTCGTCGACGGCAGCGTCAAGGACAGCTTCCACGGCCGCAGCCCGGTGATCGCCCCGCTGGCGCTGACCATTTTCGTCTGGGTCTTCCTGATGAACGCCGTCGACCTGATCCCGGTCGACTGGATTCCGCAGCTGGCCATCCTGATCTCCGGTGATCCGCACATTCCGTTCCGTGCCGTTTCGACCACCGACCCGAACGCGACCCTGGCCATGGCCTTCAGCGTATTCGCCCTGATCATTTTCTACAGCATCAAGGTCAAAGGCCTCGGCGGCTTCCTCGGCGAGCTGACCCTGCACCCGTTCGGCAGCAAGAACATCTTCGTTCAGATCCTGCTGATTCCGGTCAACTTCCTGCTCGAATTCGTGACCCTGATTGCCAAGCCAATCTCGCTGGCCCTGCGTCTGTTCGGCAACATGTACGCCGGCGAGCTGGTGTTCATCCTGATTGCCGTGATGTTCGGCAGCGGCCTGCTCTGGCTCAGCGGCCTGGGCGTGGTGCTGCAGTGGGCGTGGGCTGTGTTCCACATCCTGATCATCACCCTGCAAGCGTTCATCTTCATGATGCTTACCATCGTCTACCTGTCGATGGCTCACGAAGATAACCATTAAGACCGCCTGGCGTGTCTGATGACCCTTGCGCCGGTACGGGGAAGGGTCGAAAAAGTCCGCAAGGGCAGCTGTACCAAACGATTTTGTTTTACCGCTTCAAACTAAAAAACCTAACCAATACGACGTAAAAGTCGGGAGGAAAGATGGAAACTGTAGTTGGTCTTACCGCTATCGCTGTTGCTCTGCTGATCGGCCTGGGTGCTCTGGGTACCGCCATTGGTTTCGGCCTGCTGGGCGGCAAGTTCCTGGAAGGCGCTGCTCGTCAGCCAGAGATGGTTCCAATGCTGCAAGTTAAAATGTTCATCGTTGCCGGTCTGCTCGACGCCGTAACCATGATCGGTGTTGGTATCGCTCTGTTCTTCACCTTCGCTAATCCCTTCGTTGGTCAAATCGCCGGCTAATCACTCGAATTCTCGAGTGGTTTGGTGTGATGGACAAAGAACGAGCGAGGTGTTGGCGTGAACATTAATGCAACCCTGATTGGTCAGTCCGTTGCGTTCTTCATTTTTGTGCTGTTCTGCATGAAGTTCGTGTGGCCTCCGGTCATCGCGGCATTGCAAGAACGTCAGAAGAAGATCGCGGATGGACTGGACGCTGCCAACCGAGCAGCTCGCGACCTGGAGTTGGCCCAAGACAAAGCGGGTCAGCAACTGCGCGAAGCGAAAGCTCAGGCAGCCGAAATCATTGAGCAAGCCAAGAAGCGCGGTGCTCAGATCGTCGAGGAAGCCCGTGATCAGGCCCGCGTCGAAGCTGACCGTGTGAAGGCTCAGGCTCAGGCCGAGATCGAACAGGAAATTAACGGTGTCAAAGACGCCCTGCGTGCCCAAGTGGGTCTGCTGGCTGTCGGCGGTGCTGAAAAGATCCTTGGCGCCACAATCGATCAAAACGCGCATGCGGAGCTGGTTAATAAACTGGCCGCTGAAATTTAAGCGAGGGCGATCATGGCAGAACTGACCACGTTGGCCCGACCTTACGCTAAGGCGGCCTTTGAGCACGCCCAGGCCCATCAGCAACTGGCCAATTGGTCAGCCATGCTCGGCCTGGCTGCTGCAGTGTCGGAAGACGACACGATGCAGCGCCTGCTCAAGGCCCCGCGACTGACGAGCGCAGAAAAGGCCGCCGCGTTTATTGACGTGTGCGGTGACAAGTTCGATGCACAGGCACAGAATTTCATTCATGTTGCCGCGGAAAACGACCGTCTCCTGCTTTTGCCGGAGATTTCGGCTTTGTTCGACCTGTACAAGGCTGAACAAGAGAAATCCGTGGACGTGGAAGTCACCAGTGCTTTTGCGTTGAACCAAGAACAGCAAGACAAACTCGCCAAGGTTCTCAGTGCACGGCTCAGCCGGGAAGTGCGCCTGCATGCGACGGAGGATGCCACCCTGATCGGTGGTGTCGTGATCCGCGCCGGCGACCTGGTAATCGATGGCTCGGTTCGCGGCAAAATCGCGAAACTGGCCGAAGCATTGAAATCTTGAGTTTGAAGGGGCAGCAGAGCAATGCAGCAACTCAATCCTTCCGAAATTAGTGAAATCATCAAGGGTCGCATCGAGAAACTCGACGTGACCTCCCAAGCCCGCAACGAGGGTACCGTCGTCAGCGTTTCTGACGGTATCGTGCGGATTCACGGTCTGGCCGACGTTATGTACGGCGAAATGATCGAGTTTCCAGGTGGCGTGTTCGGTATGGCCCTCAACCTGGAGCAAGACTCCGTTGGTGCGGTAGTACTGGGCGCCTACGACACCCTCGCTGAAGGCATGAGCGCCAAGTGCACCGGCCGCATCCTTGAAGTTCCAGTTGGTAAGGAACTGCTGGGTCGCGTAGTCGACGCACTGGGTAACCCAATCGACGGCAAAGGCCCACTGGGCAACACCGAGACCGACGCGGTCGAGAAAGTTGCTCCGGGCGTGATCTGGCGTAAGTCGGTAGACCAGCCTGTACAGACTGGCTACAAATCTGTCGACGCCATGATCCCGGTCGGCCGTGGCCAGCGCGAGCTGATCATCGGTGACCGTCAGATCGGTAAGACCGCCATGGCGATCGACGCCATCATCAACCAGAAAGACTCCGGTATTTTCTGTGTTTATGTTGCTGTCGGCCAGAAGCGTTCCACCGTTGCCAACATCGTTCGCAAGCTGGAAGAAAACGGCGCCCTGGCCAACACCATCGTGGTGGTTGCCAGTGCTTCGGAATCCGCCGCACTGCAATTCCTGGCGCCATACGCCGGTTGCACCATGGGCGAGTTCTTCCGTGACCGCGGTGAAGACGCGCTGATCGTATACGATGACCTGTCCAAGCAGGCCGTTGCCTACCGTCAGATCTCCCTGCTGCTGCGCCGTCCACCAGGACGTGAAGCGTACCCAGGTGACGTGTTCTATCTCCACTCCCGTCTGCTGGAGCGTGCATCGCGCGTTTCCGAAGAGTACGTCGAGAAGTTCACCAACGGTGCTGTAACTGGCAAGACCGGTTCCCTGACCGCACTGCCGATCATCGAAACCCAGGCTGGCGACGTTTCCGCGTTCGTTCCGACCAACGTGATTTCCATCACCGACGGTCAGATCTTCCTGGAATCGGCCATGTTCAACTCGGGCATCCGCCCTGCAGTGAACGCCGGTGTTTCGGTATCCCGTGTGGGTGGTGCCGCTCAGACCAAGATCATCAAGAAGCTCTCCGGTGGTATCCGTACCGCTCTGGCTCAGTACCGTGAACTGGCGGCATTCGCCCAGTTCGCTTCTGACCTGGACGAAGCCACCCGTAAGCAACTCGAGCACGGTCAACGTGTTACCGAGCTGATGAAGCAGAAGCAATACGCTCCAATGTCCATCGCGGACATGGCGCTGTCGCTGTATGCCGCTGAGCGTGGGTTCCTGACCGACGTTGAAATCGCCAAGATTGGTAGCTTCGAACAAGCACTGATCGCTTACTTCAACCGTGATCACGCCGAACTGATGGCGAAGATCAACGTGAAGGGTGACTTCAACGACGAAATCGACGCTGGCATCAAAGCCGGTATCGAGAAGTTCAAGGCCACCCAAACCTGGTAAGCCGCAGCGGGGGCTTTGCGGCCCCCGCTTGCTAACCTGATAGGTGTTACATGGCAGGCGCAAAAGAGATTCGCAGTAAGATTGCGAGCATCAAAAGCACGCAAAAAATTACCAGCGCCATGGAAAAAGTGGCGGTCAGTAAAATGCGCAAGGCACAAATGCGCATGGCTGCTAGCCGTCCTTACGCGGAGCGTATCCGCCAGGTTATCGGTCATCTGGCCAACGCCAACCCGGAATACCGCCACCCCTTCATGATCGAACGCGAAGTAAAGCGCGTTGGTTATGTCGTCGTGAGCAGTGACCGTGGTCTGTGCGGTGGCTTGAACACCAACCTGTTCAAGGCTCTGGTCAAGGACATGGCGGTCAACCGCGAGCAAGGTATCGAGATCGATCTTTGCGTGGTTGGCAGCAAGGGTGCGGCGTTTTTCCGCAGCTTCGGCGGCAACGTCGTAGCCGCGATCAGCCACCTGGGCGAAGAGCCGTCGATCAATGATCTGATCGGCAGCGTCAAGGTCATGCTGGACGCTTACCTGGATGGTCGTATCGACCGTCTGTCCGTGGTATCGAACAAGTTCGTCAATACCATGACGCAAGCCCCAACGGTCGAGCAGTTGATTCCGTTGGTTGCAACCCCGGATCAAGAACTCAAGCACCACTGGGACTACCTCTACGAACCTGACGCCAAAGAGCTGCTGGACGGCCTGATGGTGCGTTACGTGGAGTCGCAGGTCTACCAGGCGGTGGTCGAGAACAACGCAGCTGAACAAGCTGCCCGGATGATCGCGATGAAGAACGCCACCGACAACGCCGGTGACCTGATCAGCGAATTGCAGCTGATCTACAACAAGGCGCGTCAGGCTGCGATCACCCAAGAGATCTCGGAAATCGTCGGCGGCGCTGCCGCGGTTTAACGGTTCAAATATTCAGAGGATCCAGCTATGAGTAGCGGACGTATCGTTCAAATCATCGGCGCCGTCATCGACGTGGAATTTCCACGTGACAGCGTTCCGAGTGTTTACAACGCGCTGAAAGTAGTAGGCGCGGAAACCACCCTGGAAGTTCAGCAGCAGCTGGGCGACGGCGTGGTTCGTACCATTGCGATGGGCTCGACCGAAGGCTTGAAGCGCGGTCTGGACGTTGCAGACACCGGCGCAGCCATCTCCGTACCAGTCGGTAAAGCGACCCTGGGCCGGATCATGGACGTCCTGGGTAACCCAATCGACGAAGCTGGCCCGATCGGTGAAGAAGAGCGCTGGGGTATCCACCGCGACGCTCCTTCGTTCGCTGACCAGGCAGGCGGCAACGACCTGCTGGAAACCGGCATCAAGGTTATCGACCTGGTTTGCCCGTTCGCCAAGGGCGGTAAAGTTGGTCTGTTCGGTGGTGCCGGTGTAGGCAAAACCGTAAACATGATGGAACTGATCCGTAACATCGCCATCGAGCACAGCGGTTATTCCGTGTTCGCCGGTGTGGGTGAGCGTACTCGTGAGGGTAACGACTTCTACCACGAGATGAAGGACTCCAACGTTCTCGACAAAGTAGCGCTGGTCTACGGTCAGATGAACGAGCCACCAGGAAACCGTCTGCGCGTAGCGCTGACCGGCCTGACCATGGCTGAGAAGTTCCGTGACGAAGGTAACGACGTTCTGCTGTTCGTCGACAACATCTATCGTTACACCCTGGCCGGTACCGAAGTATCCGCACTGCTGGGCCGTATGCCTTCGGCAGTAGGTTACCAGCCGACCCTGGCTGAAGAGATGGGCGTTCTGCAAGAGCGTATCACTTCGACCAAGGAAGGTTCGATCACCTCGATCCAGGCCGTATACGTACCTGCGGACGACCTGACCGACCCGTCGCCAGCGACCACCTTCGCCCACTTGGACGCTACCGTCGTACTGTCCCGTGACATCGCCTCCCTGGGTATCTACCCAGCGGTCGATCCACTGGACTCGACTTCGCGCCAGCTGGACCCGAACGTGATCGGCAACGAGCACTACGACACCGCTCGTGGCGTTCAGTATGTTCTGCAGCGCTACAAAGAGCTGAAGGACATCATCGCCATTCTGGGTATGGACGAACTGTCCGAAACCGACAAGCAGCTGGTATCGCGCGCTCGTAAGATCCAGCGCTTCCTGTCCCAGCCGTTCTTCGTGGCCGAAGTCTTCACCGGTTCTCCAGGTAAATACGTTTCCCTGAAAGACACCATTGCAGGCTTCAGCGGCATCCTCAAAGGTGACTACGACCACCTGCCAGAACAAGCGTTCTACATGGTCGGCAGCATCGAAGAAGCCGTCGAGAAAGCCAAGAAACTGTAATCCCGGCGCCCCGCAAGGGGCGCTAATCAGGTTGAGGCAAGCAGATGGCTATGACAGTCCATTGCGATATCGTCAGCGCGGAAGGGGAAATTTTCTCCGGTCTGGTCGAGATGGTGATTGCGCACGGCAACCTGGGTGATCTTGGTATCGCTCCAGGCCACGCCCCGCTGATCACTAATCTGAAGCCAGGTCCGATCACGCTGACCAAGCAGGGTGGCGCCCAAGAGGTGTTCTACATCTCTGGTGGTTTCCTCGAGGTCCAGCCGAACATGGTCAAGGTGCTTGCCGATACTGTGCAACGTGCTGCAGACCTGGACGAGGCTCAGGCTCAGGAAGCCCTCAAGGCTGCCGAGAACGCCCTGAATCTGAAAGGCGCGGATTTCGACTACGGCGCCGCCGCCGCACGTCTGGCCGAGGCCGCAGCCCAGCTGCGTACCGTCCAGCAAATGCGCAAAGGCAAGTAATCTGGCGCTCGCCGGTCACTTCCGTTGCGATTGAGTTAAAGGGTAGCCTCGGCTACCCTTTTTCTTTTTCCGAATTTCTTCTTCTGGTCACAGCGCTGACCCCCCAGGATTGGTAGCCAGTCAATGTCTCTCGATATCGTTATTCTCGCCGCAGGCCAAGGTACCCGCATGCGCTCGGCGCTGCCCAAGGTGCTGCATCCGGTCGCCGGCGACTCCATGCTCGGCCATGTTATCCACAGTGCCCGCCAACTGCAGCCGCAGGGTATTCATGTGGTGATCGGGCATGGTGCGGAGCTGGTACGTGAACGACTGGCCGCCGATGACCTGAACTTCGTGCTGCAAGACAAGCAGTTGGGCACCGGCCACGCAGTGGCCCAGGCCCTACCGGCACTGAATGCCGATACCGTGCTGATCCTCTACGGCGATGTACCACTGATCGAGGTAGACACGCTCAAGCGTTTGCTTGCCAAGGTCACCCCGCAGCAGCTTGGCCTGCTGACCGTGACCCTGGATGATCCGACCGGCTATGGCCGCATCGTCCGTGATGCCCAGGGTCAGGTGGCGGCGATCGTCGAGCACAAGGATGCCAGCGACGCACAGAAAGCTATCAACGAAGGCAACACCGGCATCCTCGCCGTCCCGGGCGCGCGCCTGGCTGACTGGCTGGGCCGGCTGTCGAACAACAACGCCCAGGGCGAGTACTACCTCACCGACGTCATCGCCATGGCCGTGGCCGATGGCCTGGTGGTCGCCACCGAACAGCCGCTGGACCCGATGGAAGTGCAGGGCGCCAACGACCGTCGCCAGCTGGCTGAGCTGGAGCGTCACTATCAGCTGCGCGAAGGCCGCCGCCTGATGGCCCAGGGCGTGACCCTGCGTGACCCGGCGCGCTTCGATGTACGTGGTGAAGTGACCGTTGGTCGCGACGTGCTGATCGATATCAACGTGATCCTCGAAGGTCGCGTGGTCATCGAAGACGACGTCGTCATCGGCCCGAACTGCGTGATCAAGAACAGCACCCTGCGCAAGGGTGTGGTGGTCAAAGCCAACAGCCATCTGGAAGGCGCGATCATGGGTGAAGGCAGTGATGCCGGCCCGTTTGCCCGCCTGCGTCCAGGCAGCGTGCTCGAAGCGCGTGCCCATGTGGGTAACTTTGTCGAATTGAAGAACGCCCACCTGGGTGAAGGCGCCAAGGCCGGTCACCTGACTTACCTGGGTGATGCCGAGGTCGGCGCGCGTACCAACATTGGGGCCGGCACCATCACCTGTAACTATGACGGCGCCAACAAGTTCAAGACCGTGCTGGGTGAAGACGTGTTCATCGGCTCGAACAACTCGCTGGTAGCGCCTGTGGATATCCTCGACGGCGCCACCACCGCAGCGGGTTCAACTATTACCCAGAACGTTGAAGCGGCGCAGTTGGCGGTCGGTCGGGCGCGTCAGCGCAATATCGATGGCTGGAAGCGGCCGGAGAAGATCAAGAAGAGCTGAGTTACCCACAGCTGAAAAAGAAGGCCGACGGGATTGTGCATAAGTCGGCCTTTTTCATTCTGTGGATAAAGTCGTGCTGTGGAGAAAGTTGTTCACATTAAGAAAATCTTTTCAGCGTCCTTGACGCATGAGTCGCTATAGGTTTTGATTGGCATCATTATCTTTCGAAACGAAACTTAAGGCACCATGTCGAAACGTAACACTCCCCAACGTCGTCATAACATCCTGGCTTTGCTCAATGAGCAGGGCGAGGTGAGCGTCGACGCTTTGGCCAAGCGTTTCGAAACCTCGGAAGTCACCATCCGCAAGGATCTGGCTGCCCTTGAAGCCAACGGCCTGCTGCTGCGTCGCTATGGCGGTGCGGTAACTCTGCCGCAGGAACTGTTTACTGATCAGGGCCAGCCGGTCTCCCTTTATAAGCAGGCCATCGCCAAGGCTGCTGTGGGACGTATCCGCGAACACGCACGAATCATCATCGACAGTGGCAGCACCACCGCTGCGATGATCCCGGAGCTGGGTCATCAACCCGGTCTGGTGGTGATGACCAACTCGTTGAATGTGGCCCGTGCCCTCAGCGAACTGGAACACGAACCGGTACTGCTGATGACCGGTGGCACCTGGGACCCGCATTCGGAATCGTTCCAGGGCCAGGTAGCCGAGCAGGTACTACGCTCGTACGACTTCGACCAACTGTTCATTGGCGCCGACGGCATCGACCTGGCGCGCGGCACCACCACGTTCAACGAACTGCTGGGCCTGAGCCGGGTGATGGCTGACGTCGCCCGGGAAGTGATCGTCATGGTCGAGTCCGACAAGGTCGGGCGCAAGATCCCCAACCTTGAGCTGCCGTGGAGCAGCGTCAACACCCTTATTACTGATGATCGCCTGCCCACCGAGGCACGCGAACAGATTGAAGCCCGCGGCATCAACGTGATTTGCGCCGCTATCACCCAGGAGCATGACTAATGTGTGGAATCGTTGGTGCCGTCGCCGAACGTAACATCACAACCATTCTGATCGAAGGCCTCAAGCGTCTCGAGTACCGCGGCTATGACAGCGCAGGTCTGGCCGTTTACACCCAGCAGGGCAACCTCGAGCGCCGCCGTCGTATCGGCAAGGTCAGTGAGCTGGAAGCTGCAGTCGGCGCTGAACCGCTGGCCGGCAACCTGGGTATCGCCCATACCCGTTGGGCCACCCACGGTGCCCCAACCGAGCACAATGCTCACCCGCATTTCTCCGGTCATGAACTGGCGGTAGTGCACAACGGCATCATCGAGAACCACGAAGAACTGCGTGAAAAGCTCAAGGGCCTGGGTTACGTATTCAGCTCCGAGACCGATACCGAGGTGATCGTTCACCTGCTGGCTCACACCCTCAAATCTTTGCCTGACCTGGCCGATGCCCTCAAGGCTGCGGTCAAGCAGCTACACGGCGCTTATGGCCTGGCAGTGATCAGCGCCAAGCAGCCTGATCGCCTGTTGGCAGCCCGCAGCGGCAGCCCGCTGGTCATCGGCCTGGGCCACGGCGAGAACTTCCTGGCTTCCGACCAACTGGCCCTGCGCCAGGTCACCGACCGCTTCATGTACCTGGAAGAGGGCGACATCGCCGAAATCCGTCGCGAACAGGTCACCATCTGGGACGTTGCCGGCACCCAGGTCCAGCGCGAAACCGTGCAATATCATGAAGGCGCCGAAGCGGCTGACAAGGGCGAGTACCGTCACTTCATGCTCAAGGAAATCCACGAGCAGCCAACCGTGGTGCAACGCACCCTGGAAGGCCGCCTGGGCAAGGATCACGTGATGGTCCAGGCTTTCGGTCCGCAAGCTGCCGAGCTGTTCGCCAAAGTGCGCAATGTGCAGATCGTTGCCTGCGGCACCAGCTACCATGCCGGTATGGTTGCCCGTTACTGGCTGGAAAGCCTGGCCGGTATTCCTTGCCAGGTCGAAGTCGCCAGCGAGTTCCGCTACCGCAAGGTGGTGGTGGAGCCTGACACCCTGTTCGTCTCGATCTCCCAATCGGGTGAAACCGCCGACACCCTGGCTGCCCTGCGCAACGCCAAGGAACTGGGCTTCCTCGGCAGCCTGGCAATCTGCAACGTTGGCATCAGTTCGCTGGTGCGTGAGTCGGACCTGACCCTGCTGACCCAGGCCGGCCCGGAAATTGGCGTAGCTTCGACCAAGGCCTTCACCACCCAGCTGGTGTCGCTGATGCTGCTGACCCTGTCCCTGGGCCAGGTGCGTGGTACCTTGGCCGCCGGTGTCGAGGCCGAGCTGGTGGAAGAACTGCGTCGCCTGCCAACCCGCCTGGGCGAAGCCCTGGCCATGGATGCGATCGTCGAGAAGACCGCCGAGCTGTTCGCCGACAAGCACCACACCCTGTTCCTCGGTCGTGGCGCGCAGTTCCCGGTAGCGATGGAAGGGGCGCTGAAACTCAAGGAGATCTCCTACATCCACGCCGAAGCCTACCCGGCCGGCGAGCTCAAGCACGGCCCGCTGGCGCTGGTCGACAGCGACATGCCAGTGGTCACTGTGGCGCCGAACAACGAGCTGCTGGAAAAGCTCAAGTCCAACCTGCAGGAAGTCCGCGCTCGCGGTGGCGAGCTGATCGTCTTCGCAGACGAGCAGGCCGGCATGAGCAATGGCGAAGGCACCCATGTAATCGCCGTGCCGCACATCATCGATGCCCTGGCGCCGATCCTCTACACCATCCCGCTGCAACTGCTGTCGTACTACGTGGCGGTGCTCAAGGGTACCGACGTCGACCAGCCGCGTAACCTGGCGAAATCGGTGACTGTCGAGTAACGGTCGCTCCTGCCAAGCCCAAAACCCCCGTTTATCGGGGGTTTTGTGTTTTTGTCGGTTTGTCCGGCAAGCAGACCCATTAGCTGGCCTGGATCAATAGACCAGGCGCGCGCTTGGCATAGTGTGCGCAGTCCATGTTTCTTTTTCACGGACGAAAAGCTATGCAGACTCTGGAGCGAAAGCTTGATATCCAGCCCCTGTCGCGGGCGGA
The DNA here is from genome assembly GCF_900275665.1 of Pseudomonas sp. JV241A. Classification (NCBI taxonomy): domain Bacteria; kingdom Pseudomonadati; phylum Pseudomonadota; class Gammaproteobacteria; order Pseudomonadales; family Pseudomonadaceae; genus Pseudomonas; species Pseudomonas sp. JV241A. Next base: position 409,191 of record NZ_OPYO01000037.1, on the reverse strand, counting down.
CATGACCATCGAACTCAACGGCCAGGCAGTCGCTGTCGCCGCCGGTGAAACCGTGCTCAGCGTGCTCAACGCTGTGGGCCTGCGCCAGGTGGCGCGCAACGATCACGATCAACTGACCGGCGCTTTCTGCGGCATGGGCGTCTGCCATTGCTGCCTGGTGTCGATCAACGGCCGGCCCAAGCGCCGCGCCTGCCAGACTGTGGTGCAGCCGGGTATGCAGGTCGAAACCGGGACCAACCGCTTTGCCGGGCAGGAGGCACCATGAGCCTGCGTCCAGTGATTGTCGGGGGTGGTTCGGCGGGTATGGCGGCGGCGATCGAGCTGGCCAACCACGGTGTTTCCAGCCTGTTGTTCGATGAAGCCTCGCGTCCGGGTGGCGTGGTCTTTCGCGGGCCGCTGCGCAGCGGCGTCGACCTGGGTTACCTGGGCGCCCGCTACAGCAAGGCGCTGAAGAAACTGCACAAGGATTTTGCCGCCTGCGGCGATCGTATCGACCTGCGCCTGAACAGCCGCGTGGTGGGTGGTGACGAGCAGCGCCTGATGGTGCTCGATGCCGAAGAAACCCTACACGAGATCGACTATTCCCACCTGCTGCTGTCGGCCGGTTGCCATGAGCGCAACGTCCCCTTCGCCGGTTGGACCTTGCCTGGCGTCATGCTGCTCGGCGGGCTGCAACTGCAGATCAAGAGCGGCGTGGTCAAACCCCTGGGCAGTACCGTGATCGCCGGTACCGGGCCGTTGTTGCCGCTGGTGGCCTGCCAACTGCACGCGGCCGGGGCGAAAGTCGCCGGTGTCTATGAAGCCTGCCCGTTCAGCAAGATCGCCCGTGAAAGCCTGGCGCTGATGAACAAGCCGCAACTGTTCCTCGATGGCCTGAGCATGCTCGGCTACATGAAACTCAATGGCATCCCCATGTACTACGGCTGGGGCGTCGTCGAAGCCAAGGGCGAGGGCGAACTGGCTGAAGTGACCGTGGCACCCTACGGTGACGATTGGCAACCAGACCTCTCCCGCGCTCAACGCGAACCGGCGCAAACCCTGGCGGTGGGCTACGGCTTTATCCCGCGCACGCAACTCAGCCAGCAACTGGGTCTGGACCACGGCTTCAACGAAGACGGCTACCTGCGCCCGGAAAGCAACGTCTGGCAGCAAAGCAGCCAGGCGCATATCCACCTGGCTGGCGACATGGGCGGCATCCGTGGTGGCGAAGCGGCAATGCTCACCGGGCGCATCGCCGCCGTCTCGATCCTGCTGCAGCGCGAAGTGCTCAACGCTGAACAGGCCATCGAATTGCGCGAGAAGTACCTCGGCCAACTGGCGGCGATCAAGCGCTTTCGCGCTGGCGTAGAACGCTACACCCACCGCGGCACCAAGCAGATTGACCTGCCGCAGCCCGACACGGTGATCTGCCGCTGCGAACACGTGACCCGCAGCGACATCGACCGCGCCCTGGAGCAGGGCGTCGAAGACATGGCCGGGCTGAAGATGCGCACCCGGGTGAGCATGGGCGACTGCCAGGGGCGCATGTGCGTCGGCTACTGCAGCGATCGCCTGCGCGAAGCCACCGGGCGCGCCGACGTAGGCTGGCTACGCCCGCGTTTCCCGATCGACCCGATTCCATTCTCCGCATTCCAGCAACTCGGCACGGAAGCCTGAAGCATGAACAGAACCTATGATGTGGTCATCGCCGGTGGCGGTGTGATCGGTGCGTCCTGCGCCTACCAGCTGTCCAAACGCAAGAACTTGAAGATCGCCCTGATCGATGCCAAGCGCCCCGGCAATGCCACCCGCGCCTCGGCCGGCGGCCTGTGGGCCATTGGTGAGTCGGTGGGCCTGGGCTGCGGGGTAATCTTCTTTCGCATGATGTCGGCCAAGCACAAGCGCGAAGCCCATGGCGCGGCAGTGGCGGTGGATTCGAGCACGCCGCATATCCTGCCGCAGTCGTTCTTCGACTTTGCCTTGCAGTCCAACGCACTTTATCCACAGCTGCACCGCGAGCTGATCGACCGCCACGGCATGGACTTCAAGTTCGAGCGCACCGGCCTCAAGTACGTGATCTACGACGATGAAGACCGCCTGTACGCCGAACACATCGTCGCGCAGATTCCGCATCTGGCCGACCAGGTACGCTGGCTCGACCGCGAGGCCCTGCGCCAGGCGGAGCCGGCAGTCAGCCATCAGGCCCATGGCGCTCTGGAGTTCCTTTGCGATCACCAGGTCAGCCCGTTCCGCCTGGCCGATTCCTATATGGAAGCGGCGCGCCAGAACGGCGTCGATCTGTTCCACAACACCAACATCACCGGCGTGCTGCACCAGGGCTCGCGGGTCAGCGGTGTGCAAACCGCAGAAGAGGGCACCTTTCACTGCGATACCCTGATCAACGCCGCTGGCGCCTGGGCCGCAGACTTGAGCGAATGGGCCACCGGCCTGCGGATTCCGGTCAAGCCGGTCAAAGGCCAGATCATCCTCACCGAGCGCATGCCCAAGCTGCTGCAAGGCTGCCTGACCACCAGCGATTGCTACATGGCGCAGAAGGACAACGGCGAGATCCTGATCGGCAGCACCACCGAGGACAAAGGCTTCGACGTCAGCAACACCTTCCCGGAAATCAACGGCCTGGTTCAGGGTGCGGTTCGCTGTGTACCGGAGCTGGCGCAGATCAACCTGAAACGCACGTGGGCCGGCCTGCGCCCGGGCTCGCCGGACGAGCTACCGATTCTGGGGCCGGTCACGGAAGTCAGTGGTTACCTGAATGCCTGTGGACACTTTCGCACCGGCATCCTCACTTCGGCCATCACCGGGGTGCTGATCGACAAGGTCGTGCATCAGGAAGCCCTGCCGCTGGATATCACTCCATTCCTGGCCGAGCGTTTTGACTTGCTTGCTGTGGAAAACAAGCAGGCTGCCCTGGCCTGATTGTGGATAAACCGGCCTTCAGCCCTGGGGGCCGGTATTCATCTGTGCCACTAAACTCAAGCACTGCCGGACCTGTGGCGAGTTATCCCCAGCCCGGCGACTGAGTATGATCGGTGACACTGCGGTTTTTTCTGGCAGTGGTGCATAAACAATGTCGGCGCGATGCTGGCTTTGCACGGACGCTGGCACCAACGTTATCCCCAGGCCAGCAGCAACCAGGCCCAGCGCGGTCTGCAGTTCGTTGGTCCACTGGATTACCTTGATGTTCACACCCTGGGCGGTAAACAGCGCCATGATGTGATCGGCGTAGCTCGGCCGCGGGTTGGCGGGGTAGAGCACGAAAGGCTCGTCGGCCAGGCGTTTGAGGTCCAGGGGCTGGCCGAGCAAAGGGTGCCCGCAGGGCAGGGCAACGACTAACGGTTCCTCGCGCAGCAACACCTGTTCGATGGCTGGATCCTTGATGTGGATGCGGCCAAAGCCGACATCGATGCGCCCGGCCTTGAGTGCCTCGACCTGCTGCAGGGTGATCATTTCCTGCAGGCCCAGCTCCATTTCCTCATTGCGCCGCAGCTGGCGAATCAACTCGGGCAGCAAGTCATAGAGCGTCGACGGCGCAAAGCCGATTCGCAGCCACTGCCGTTCACTGTTGGCGATGCGCCGGGTGCCTTCGGCGATCTGTTCGAGCTGGTCGAGCAAGGCAGCGCTCTGCTCGTGGAAAAACCGACCGGCTTCGGTCAGGCGCAGGGGCCTGCCACGCTCCAGCAGTTCGACGCCGAGGGTTTCTTCCAGCTGACGGATCTGCCGGCTCAAGGGCGGCTGGGCAATGTGCAGCTGCTCGGCGGCGCGGGTGAAATTGAGGGTTTGCGCGAGCACCCGGAAGTAGCGCAGATGACGCAATTCCATGATACCTCCAGGGTATGGTTGCCTACCCAACGGATATTGGACTGCCTGCAGGCACTGGCGCAAGCTGCTGCCTTGTGGATAACCAGACCCTGTGGATATCGTCGTACGACCATAACAATGAGGCCAGCCCATGAGCAGCCAACTGTTGAGCGAGCGCAGCCGTGTGTTCCAGCATGCCGACCCTTATGCGGTGTCCGACTACGTCAACCAGCACGTTGGCGGCCACAGCCTGCGCCTGCCGCGCAGCGGTGACCTGCAGGCGAGCATCAACCATCGCAAGTTTGCCAGCCTCGACCTGTGCCGCCTGAGCTATGGGGGCAGGGCGCGGATTACTTCACCGGCGCTGGGCACCCTGTATCACCTGCAGATCTTGCTCAAAGGGCACTGCCATTCAAGCTGTCGCGGCGATGAGCATCACTATGTGCCCGGCGAGCTGCTGCTGATCAATCCGGACGATCCGGTTGACCTCACCTACTCGGCCGATTGCGAAAAATTCATCCTCAAGTTGCCGGCCAACCTGCTCGAACAGGCTTGTCTGGAACAGCGCTGGCAACTGCCCGAAGGCGGTATCCGCTTCACCAGCGCGCGTCATGCCACTGGCGCGCTGGCGGGGTTTATCGGCCTGATCGGGCTGGTGTGTGACGAAGCCGAATCCACCCAGTCGCTGCCGCAGGTGCAGGAGCATTACGGGCGCATCGTCGCCAGCAAGTTGCTGAGCCTTTTGGGCAACAACATCGATCGTTGCGAGCCGGGGTTGCAGACCCACTCGTTCGAACAGCTGGTGGCCTATATCGACGTCAACCTGCATCAGGATATCGGGGTCAGCCAGTTGATGACGGTGGCGCGGGTCAGCGAGCGTTCGTTGTATACGCTGTTCGAGCGTCACGCCGGCCTATCACCCAAGGGGTATGTGCGCCAGCGCAAGCTCGAGCGGATTCACGCGGCCCTGCAGGACCCCTCCAGCCCGGTCCGCAATGTCACCGAAATCGCCCTGGACTACGGCTTCCTGCACCTGGGCCGCTTCGCCGAAAGCTATCGCCAGCGCTTCGGCGAGCTGCCTTCGGTTACCTTCAAACGCCACCGCTGAACGCTCATCGGCCCCTGCGCAATCTGGATAGCGATTCGCAGGAAACGGCTATTGGCGCCTTGCTGCTGCTCCTAACCTGACCTTGCGAACACTGCCCGGCCCCGCGCCCGGCAGGTATCGCCATTCAGGTTTCGATAACAACAACAAAAGAGACGCGCCTCATGCGAGCGATCGATATCAATAGCCTGATCGATCAGGCGAAGTTCAATTCCTTTCACTGGCGTGTGCTGTTCTGGTGTGCGCTGATCATCATCTTCGACGGTTACGACCTGGTCATCTACGGCGTGGTGCTGCCGGCCTTGATGCAGGAGTGGGGCATGACCCCGCTGCAGGCCGGTGCCCTGGGCAGCTATGCGCTGTTCGGCATGATGTTCGGCGCCCTGGTGTTCGGCCCGCTGTCGGATCGGATCGGGCGCAAGAAGGCCATCACCCTCTGCGTGATCCTGTTCAGCGGCTTTACCGTGCTCAACGGCTTTGCCCGCAACCCTGCCGAGTTCGGCCTCTGTCGCTTTCTGGCAGGGCTAGGGATCGGCGGGGTGATGCCCAACGTGGTGGCGCTGATGAACGAATATGCGCCCAAACGCATGCGCAGCACCCTGGTGGCGATCATGTTCAGTGGCTACTCGGTGGGCGGCATGCTCTCGGCCGGGTTGGGCATCGTGCTGTTGCCGGCCTTCGGTTGGCAGTCGGTGTTCTATGTGGCGATCATCCCCTTGCTGGTGCTACCGCTGATCCTGCGTTACCTGCCCGAGTCCCTGGGGTTTCTGGTGCGCCAGGGCCGTACCGAACAGGCCAGCCAGTTGCTGCAGCGGGTCGAGCCGAGCTATCAGCCACAAGCGGGTGATCGTCTGGAGGTGGTGACCGGTACTCAAGCCGGTGGCTCGGTACCGCAGCTGTTTCGCGAAGGGCGAGCGCTGAGTACGTTGATGCTCTGGGTCGCGTTTTTCTGCTGCTTGTTGATGGTCTATGCCCTCAATTCCTGGCTGCCCAAGCTGATGAACAACGCCGGCTACGGCCTGGGATCGAGCCTGGCGTTTTTGCTGGTGCTGAACTTCGGCGCGATCTTCGGTGCGGTCGGCGGCGGCTGGATTGGTGACCGCTTCAAGCTCGATCGGGTGCTGGTGGTGTTCTTCGCCGTGGCGGCGTTGTCGATCAGCCTGCTCGGCTTCAAGAGCCCGACGCCGGTCTTGTACCTGCTGATCGCCATTGCCGGCGCGACCACCATCGGCACGCAGATTCTCGCCTATGCCTGTGTAGCCCAGTACTACCCCATGGGGATCCGTTCGACGGGATTGGGTTGGGCATCGGGTATCGGTCGCAGCGGGGCGATTATCGGGCCGATCCTGGGTGGGATGCTGCTGGGGATTCAGCTGCCGCTGGCGCTGAATTTCATGGCCTTTGCGCTGCCGGGGGCGGTAGCGGCGGTGGCGATGATGGTGTTTGCCGGGCGTGGTGCTGCCAGGGGCAGGGCGGCGTTGCAGTCAGCGGCATAGCCAAATAATCGCGTTGGCCCTATCGCTGGCAAAGCCAGCTCCCACAGTGGTCGGAGTACATAGCGTTCTTGTGGGAGCTGGCCTTGCCAGCGATGCAGGCGCCACAAATTTACAAGCCAAAACAACAATAACAAGAGCACCACTACCATGACCAACTTCCCACACTGCGGGTTGCTGTTTCTCTGCGCCCTGAGTTTCTGCGCCAATGCCGCCGAGCCGGGTTTTATCAAGGACGCCAGCGCTACCCTGCAAGCGCGTAACTACTACTTCAGCCGCGACTTTTCCGGCATTGTCGGTGCCAACCAGCAATCAAAGGCTGAGGAATGGGGCCAGGGCTTTATCTTCAACTTCAAGTCCGGTTATACCCCGGGCCCCTTGGGGGTGGGCGTCGATGCCATTGGCCTGCTCGGCCTCAAGCTCGACAGCAGCCCGGATCGCACCGGCACCGGTTTGCTGCCGGTGCAGGACGATGGCCGCGCTGCCGATGAGTACAGCCGGGTCGGCGCCACGCTGAAAATGCGCTATTCGAAGACCGAGCTGAAAGTCGGCGAGCTGCAAACCAATCTGCCCATCCTGCAATACAACGACTCGCGCCTGCTGCCACCAACTTACCAGGGCGTCAGCCTGACCTCGGCCGAGATAACCGGCCTGACCCTGCAGGCCGGCCACCTGAGTTCTACCAGCCTGCGCAACGAAGCCGGGGACGAGAAAATGATCGCCATGCTCGGCCACTTGCCCCAGCGCCAGGCCGACAGCGATGCCTTCAACTATGCCGGTGGCGACTACAGCTTCAACGCCAATCGCACCACCGCCAGCCTCTGGTACGGGCGCCTCGAAGATATCTATCAACAAGGCTTCGTGGGCTTGAAGCACAGCCAGCCCCTGGGCGACTGGACCCTGGGCGCCAACCTCGGTTACTTCACCGCCAGGGAGCAGGGGGATGCGCGCCTTGGTGATGTCGACAACCGGGCGTTCTATTCGCTGCTGTCGGCCAAGCGTGGCGGGCACACCTTCAGCGTCGGCTACCAGGCAATCTATGGTGACGATGCCTTCCCGCGGGTGTTCCCGAACATCTCGCCGCTGGGCAACGAAGTGCCAACCTATGAATTCTCCTACACCGATGAGCGTTCCTGGCAGGTACGTTATGACTATGACTTTGTCGCCATGGGCGTACCCGGATTGACCGCGACGGTTCGCTACCTGAAGGGCAACAACGTCGACACCGGGCTGGGCTTCGAGGGCAAGGAACATGAGCGCGATCTTGACCTTGGCTATGCGGTGCAGAGCGGGCTGCTCAAAGGGCTGGGGATACGGCTGCGCAATGCCATGGCACGGTCCAATTACCGTTCGGACATTGATGAGAACCGGGTCATCCTGAGTTACACCTGGACGTTGTTGTAGGCCATATCGCGGGGCAAGCCCGCTCCTACCGGGGTTGTGGGTAACTCTGTGGGAGCTGGCTTGCCAGCGATGCTTTTGGAAACACACCGTCCATCCCCAGGTTGCTCGCCGGCCAGTGCTATCGCTTAGACTGGCCGCATAACTACAACGAGTGACCTGGTATGGCTGGTATGGCCGATATGGGTATGGACAGTCCCCTGCTCAGCGAACGCAGCCGGGTGTTCGAGCGTGCAGACCCTCATGCGGTGTCGACCTACGTCAACCAGCATGTCGGCCCCCATTGCATTCGCCTGCCGCGCTACGGGCATCCGGAGGCGTACCTCAACCATCGCAAGTTCGCCAGCCTCGACCTTTGCCGGATCAGCTACGGCGGCGATGTGCGGGTGATGTCGCCAGCGCTGGAGAACGTCTTTCACCTGCAGATCCTGCTGCGTGGCCACTGCCTCTGGCGCCGTGGCCGTGAAGAGCGTCTGCTGACCCCCGGCGGGCTGCTGCTGATCAACCCCGACGAACCGGTCGACCTGGCCTATTCCGCGGATTGCGAGAAGTTCATCCTCAAGCTGCCCACCCGCCTGCTCGAGTCAGTGTGCGACGAGCAACGCTGGCAGCGCCCCAGCGAAGGTGTGCGCTTTCTCGATCATCACTACCAGCTGTTGGCGCTGGAAGGCTTTGCCGGGCTGCTGGCGATGGTCTGCCAGGAGGCCGAAAGCAACGAGCCGATGCTGCGGGTGCAGGAGCACTACAGCCAGATCGTCGCCAGCAAGCTGCTGACCCTGATGCACACCAACGTCAGCCGTGAAGCCCTGAGCAGCCAGGCGGCATCCTTCGAGCGGATTGCCGAGTACATCAGTGCCAACCTCAAGCAGGACATCTGCAGCGAGCAGCTGGCGCAGCAGGCGAGCATGAGCCTGCGCTCGCTGTATGCCTTGTTCGAGCGCAACGCTCGCACCACGCCCAAGCTGTATATCCGCCAGCAGAAACTCGAACGCATCCGCGCCAGCCTCAGCGACCCCGACTGCAAGGTGCGCAACATCACCGAGCTGGCCATGGACTATGGCTTCGTCCACCTCGGGCGTTTTTCTGAACACTACAAGTCGCTATTCGGCGAACTGCCCTCCGACACCCTCAAGCGCCGCCTCTGACACTTTGCAGAAAACGGATAAAGGTCTGCACAAAGCGGATATTTACCGTGCCCCTCGCTCCCTAACCTGACATGGCCTGAACACAATAACAACGGAGGCCCCGGCCATGTCCCTGGGATTCGATTACCTTAATTCCCTGCTTGAAGAAGATCAGGAGAAGGGCGTCTTTCGCTGCAAGCGCGAGATGTTCACCGACCCCCGTCTGTTCGATCTGGAAATGAAACATATCTTCGAGGGCAACTGGCTGTACCTTGCCCACGAAAGCCAGATTCCTGAAAAGAACGACTTCCTCACCACCACCATGGGGCGCCAGCCGATCTTCATCGCGCGCAACAAGGATGGGGTGCTCAATGCCTTCCTCAATGCCTGCAGCCATCGCGGTGCGATGCTTTGCCGACACAAGAGCGGTAACCGCTCGTCCTACACCTGCCCGTTCCACGGCTGGACCTTCAACAACTCCGGCAAGCTGCTCAAGGTCAAGGATCCGGTCGACGCCGGCTACCCGGCCAGCTTCAACTGCGAAGGCTCCCACGACCTGACCAAGGTCGCCCGTTTCGAGTCCTACCGCGGCTTCCTGTTCGGCAGCCTCAACCCGGACGTGGTGCCCTTGGTAGAGCACCTGGGTGAGTCGGCGAAGATCATCGACATGATCGTCGACCAGTCGGCCGATGGCCTGGAAGTGCTGCGCGGTTCGTCCTCGTACATCTACGAAGGCAACTGGAAGCTGACCGCTGAAAACGGCGCCGATGGTTACCACGTCAGCGCCGTGCACTGGAACTACGCCGCTACCCAGAACCAGCGCAAGCAGCGTGAAGCCGGTGATGAGGTCAAGACCATGAGCGCGGGCGGCTGGGCCAAGAGCGGTGGTGGTTTCTACTCCTTCGACAAGGGCCATCTGCTGCTCTGGACTCGCTGGGCCAACCCCGAGGACCGGCCGCTGTTCGAGCGCCGTGACGAACTGGCGGCTGACTTCGGCCAGGCTCGCGCCAACTGGATGATCGAGAACTCGCGCAACCTGTGCCTGTACCCGAACGTGTACCTGATGGACCAGTTCAGCTCGCAGATCCGCATCGCTCGGCCGATCGCCGTGGACAAGACCGAGATCACTATCTATTGCATCGCCCCCAAGGGCGAGAGCGACGAGGCGCGAGCCCAGCGTATTCGCCAGTACGAAGACTTCTTCAACGTCAGTGGCATGGCCACCCCGGATGACCTGGAAGAATTCCGCTCCTGCCAGATGGGCTATCAGGGCGGGCGGGGCTGGAACGACATGTCCCGTGGTGCCACCCATTGGGTCGAAGGCGCCGATGCCGCCGCGCAGGAAATCGACCTGCATCCGCAACTGAGCGGCGTGCGCACCGAAGACGAAGGCCTGTTCGTGCTGCAACACAAGTACTGGCAGGAAACCATGCTCAAGGCCCTCGCCGCCGACCAGCAGTTGATCCCCGTGGAGGCCGTGCAATGAGCATTTCCTTCGAGCAAGTGCGCGACTTTCTCTTTGAAGAAGCACGCTACCTGGACGACAGCCATTGGGACCAGTGGCTGGAGTGCTACGCCGCCGACGCCACCTTCTGGATGCCGGCCTGGGACGATAACGACCAGCTCACCGAAGACCCGCAACGGGAAATCTCGCTGATCTGGTACGGCAATCGTGGTGGCCTGGAAGACCGGGTGTTCCGGATCAAGACCGAACGCTCCAGCGCGACCATGCCCGACACCCGGACCTCGCACAACATCAGCAATATCGAGCTGCTGGAGCAGGGCGAAGGCCTGTGCAAGGTGCGCTTCAACTGGCACACCCTGAGCTTTCGCTACAAGACCGTCGACAGCCACTTCGGCACCAGCTTCTACACCCTCGATATCCGCGGCGAACGGCCGCTGATCAAGGCCAAGAAGGTAGTGCTCAAGAACGACTACGTGCGTCAGGTCATCGACGTTTATCACATCTGAATCCTGCTTTGCTGCGAGGTGCGCCATGCACAAGATCGCCTTGAATTTCGAGGACGGGGTCACCCGTTTCATCGACGCCACCGCTGACGAAAGCGTGGCCGATGCCGCTTACCGCCAGGGCATCAACATTCCGCTGGATTGCCGCGACGGCGCCTGCGGTACCTGTAAGTGTTTCGCCGAAGCTGGCCGTTACGACCTCGGTCAGGAATACATCGAAGACGCCTTGAGCGAGGAAGAAGCCGCCCAGGGCTATGTGCTGACCTGCCAGATGCGCGCCGAGAGCGATTGCGTGGTGCGTGTGCCGGCTTCGTCGCAACTGTGCAAGACCGAGCAGGCCAGCTATCAGGCCAGCATCAGCGCCGTGCGCCAGTTGTCCGACAGCACCATTGCCCTGTCGATCAAGGGCGAGGCCCTGAGCCGCCTGGCGTTTTTGCCGGGGCAGTACGTCAACCTCGGCGTGCCCGGCAGTGAGCAGACTCGCGCCTATTCCTTCAGCTCGTTGCAAAAGGACGGTGAGGTCAGCTTTCTGATCCGCAACGTGCCGGGCGGCTTGATGAGCAGCTTTCTTACCGGCCTGGCCAAGGCGGGCGACAGCATGACCCTGGCCGGCCCGCTGGGCAGTTTCTACCTGCGCGAGATCCGTCGGCCGTTGTTGTTGCTGGCCGGTGGTACCGGGCTGGCGCCGTTCACCGCGATGCTGGAGAAAATCGCCGAAGAGGGCAGCGAGCATCCGCTGCACCTGATCTACGGCGTCACCAACGACTTCGACCTGGTCGAACTGGACCGCCTGCAGGCCTTTGCTGCGCGCATCCCGAATTTCAGCTTTGGCGCCTGCGTAGCCAACCCCGAGAGCCAGCATCCGCTCAAGGGCTATGTCACCCAGCACATCGAGCCGCGCCACCTCAACGAAGGCGATGTCGATGTGTACCTGTGCGGGCCGCCACCGATGGTTGAGGCGGTCAGCCAGTACATCCGCGAACAGGGCATCACCCCGGCGAACTTCTACTACGAAAAATTCGCCGCCGCCGCTGCCTGAAGCCGTTTTATGGGGCCGGGCGCATCGTGCGGGTACGGTCGGTCCCTTTTTTATTCGAGGTTGTCATGAACAGATTCACCAACAAGGTCGCGCTGGTTACCGGCGCGGCGCAGGGGATCGGCCGTCGTCTGTGCGAGCGTCTGCTTGCAGAAGGCGCGACGCTGGTGGCCGTGGATCGCTCGGAGCTGGTGCATGAACTGCAAGGCGAGGGCGTGCTGAGTTTGACCGCCGATCTTGAACAGCACAGCGAGTGCAGCCGAGTGATGGCCGCTGCGGTGGAGCATTTCGGCCGCCTCGATGTGCTGGTCAACAACGTTGGCGGCACCCTCTGGGCCAAGCCGTTCGAGCACTACGAAGCGGCGCAGATCGAAGCGGAAGTGCGCCGCTCGCTGTTTCCCACGCTGTGGTGCTGCCATGCGGCGCTGCCCTACATGCTTGAGCAGGGCAGTGGGGCGATCGTCAATGTCTCCTCGATCGCTACTCGCAGCATCAATCGCGTGCCCTATGGCGCGGCCAAGGGTGGCGTCAATGCACTGACTGCCTGCCTGGCCTTTGAAACCGCCGGACGCGGAGTGCGGGTCAACGCCACGGCGCCCGGCGGCACCGACGCACCGCCACGGCGGGTACCGCGCAACAGTGCCGAGCAGAGCGCCGAGGAGAAAGTCTGGTACCAGCAGATCGTCGATCAGACCCTCGACAGCAGCCTGATGAAACGCTACGGCAACCTCGATGAACAGGTTGGCGCAATCCTCTTCCTCGCTAGCGACGAAGCCTCTTACATCACCGGCACGGTGCTGCCGGTCGGCGGCGGCGACCTCGGTTGAGTGCCCCTGGAGAACCTTGATGAGTCATCCCCTGATTGAGCGCATCTCGACCCTGATCGTCGACTTGCCAACCATTCGCCCGCACAAGCTGGCGATGCACACCATGCAGAAGCAAACCCTGGTGATCATCCGCCTGCAGTGCAGCGACGGTATCGAAGGCCTCGGCGAAGCCACCACCATCGGTGGCCTGGCCTACGGCAACGAAAGCCCGGAAAGCATCAAGCAGAATATCGACAGCTATTTCGCGCCGCTGCTGACCGGCCTGGATGCCAGCAACATCAACGCCGCCATGCAGCGCCTGGACAAGGTGATCAAGGGCAACACCTTTGCCCGCTCGGGGATCGAAAGCGCCTTGCTCGATGCTCAAGGCAAACGCCAGGGCCTGGCGGTCAGCGAGCTGCTCGGCGGGCGTGTACGCGACAGCCTGGAAGTGGCCTGGACCCTGGCCAGCGGCGACACCGGGGGCGACATCGCCGAGGCCGAGCAGATGCTCGACCTGCGCCGTCACCGGATCTTCAAGCTGAAGATCGGCGCCAACGAAGTGGCCCATGACTTGCGCCATGTCATCGCGATCAAGCGGGCACTGGGCGAGCGTGCCAGCGTGCGCGTCGACGTCAATCAGTACTGGGACGAGTCCCAGGCGATCCGCGCCTGCCAGGTGCTGGGCGACAACGGCATCGACCTGATCGAGCAACCGATCTCGCGCATCAACCGTGCCGGCCAGGTGCGCCTGAACCAGCGCAGCCCGGCACCGATCATGGCTGATGAATCAATCGAAAGCGTCGAGGATGCCTTCAGCCTCGCGGCTGACGGCGCCGCCAGCATCTTCGCCCTGAAGATCGCCAAGAACGGTGGCCCACGCGCTGTGCTGCGTACCGCGCAAATTGCCGAAGCCGCCGGTATTGCCCTGTACGGCGGGACCATGCTCGAAGGCTCGATCGGCACCCTGGCTGCCGCCCATGCCTTCGTCACCCTCAACCAACTGACCTGGCATACCGAGCTGTTCGGCCCACTGCTGCTGACTGAAGAAATCGTGATCGATGCGCCGATGTACCGCGACTTCGCCCTGCAGGTACCCCGCACTCCCGGCCTTGGCCTGACCCTGGACGAAGAGCGCCTGGCGTTCTTCAGCCGCACGTAAGCAAGGAGAGACGCCATGTTGTTCCACGTGAAAATGACCGTGAAATTGCCCCTGGACATGGACCCGGCCAAAGCCGCGCAGCTCAAGGCCGACGAGAAGGAACTGGCCCAGCGCCTGCAGCGCGAAGGCAGTTGGCGCCACCTGTGGCGCATCGCCGGGCATTACGCCAACTACAGCGTGTTCGACCTGCCCAGCGTCGAAGCCCTGCACGACACCCTGATGCAACTGCCGTTGTTCCCCTACATGGACATCGAAGTCGACGGCCTGTGCCGCCACCCGTCATCGATCCACAGCGACGACCGCTGAACAACGAGCGCCGATAACAACAATTCGAGGTAACCCGTCATGACCGTGAAGATTGCTCACACTGCCGATATCCAGAAATTCTTCGAAGAAGTCAGTGGCCTGCACAACGACCAGGGCAGTCCGCGCCTGAAGCTGCTGACCCAGCGCATCGTCAACGATGTGGCGCGCCTCATCGAAGACCTGCAAGTGACCCCCGACGAGTTCTGGAAGGCGGTCGACTACCTCAACCGCCTCGGCTCGCGCCAGGAAGCCGGGCTGCTGGTTGCCGGGCTCGGCGTCGAGCACTATCTGGACCTACAACTGGACGCCCAGGATGCCGAAGCCGGCATCAGTGGCGGCACCCCGCGGACCATCGAAGGCCCGTTGTATGTGGCGGGTGCCCCGCTGGCCGAAGGCGAGGTGCGTATGGACGATGGCCGTGACCCGGGCACGGTGATGTTCCTCCAGGGCCGCGTGCTGGATGAACAGGGCCAGCCGGTAGCTGGCGCCGTGGTCGACCTGTGGCATGCCAACACTCAGGGCACCTACTCGTATTTCGACAGCACGCAGTCCGAGTTCAACCTGCGCCGGCGCATCGTTACCGACGCCGAAGGCCGCTACCGCGCCCGCAGTATCGTGCCGTCGGGCTACGGTTGCCCTGCGGACGGGCCGACCCAGGAGTTGCTCACTCAGCTCGGTCGTCACGGCAATCGCCCAGCGCATATCCACTTCTTCATCTCGGCCCCTGGCTACCGGCACCTGACCACCCAGATCAACCTGGCGGGCGATGAGTACCTGTGGGATGACTTCGCCTACGCCACCCGTGACGGGTTGATTGGCGAGTTGCGCTTTGTCGAGGATGCGGCGGCGGCCGATGTTCGTGGTGTGGAGGGGCGCTTTGCCGAGATGGACTTTGACTTCCAGCTGTTGAGTGCGCCCAAGCCTGCCAGTGAGCAGCGCAGCCAGCGGCCGCGGGCGTTGCAGGACATTTGAGGCCGGGTTGAATCCATCGCTGGCAAGCCAGCTCCCACAAGGTTCAGTGCAAACCCTGTGGGAGCTGGCTTGCCAGCGATGCCTTTCAGAAGCCCACGACTGGATAAATTCATGAAAACAATATTCCAGGACTTCTCCCTCTCCGCCCTGGTCGCCGGCTTCATCGCCACCCTGATTTCCTACGCCGGCCCCTTGGTGATCATCTTCCAGGCCGCCCACAGCGCCCAGCTGTCGGCGGCCGAACTGTCTTCATGGGTCTGGGCGATTTCCATCGGCAGCGGCCTGCTCGGGGTAATCCTCAGCCTGCGCTACAAGGTGCCACTGGTGATTGCCTGGTCGGCACCGGGCTCGGCATTGCTGGTAGCGTTGTTGCCGGGAATCGCCTTTGCCGAAGCCGTCGGTGCCTACATCGTCGCCAACCTGGTGATCCTGCTGGTGGGGCTGTCCGGCGCCTTCGACCGTATCGTCGGCAAGCTGCCGCCAGCCATATCGGCAGCGATGCTGGCGGGCATCCTGTTCAGCTTCGGCACGGGTCTGTTCGTTTCGCTGAAATCGCAGCCAACCCTGGTGCTGGCGATGTTCGTCAGCTACCTGCTGTTCAAGCGTCTGGCCCCGCGCTATGCGGTGCTGGCGGTGCTGGTCTGCGGCGTGAGCATTGCTGTGCTGGGCGGTGAGTTGAACAGCTCGGCACTGGTGATCGGCCTGGCCACGCCGGTATGGACCACGCCAGCGTTTAGCTGGAATGCAGTACTGAGCATCAGCCTGCCGCTGGTGATGGTGGCCCTGACCGGGCAATTCGTGCCGGGCATCGCGGTGTTGCGCAACGACGGGTATCGCACACCTGCCAGCCCGATCATTGCCAGCAATGCCCTGACCAGCCTATTGCTGGCGCCGTTCGGTTGCCATGGCCTTAACCTGGCGGCGATCACCGCAGCAATCTGTACCGGACGCGAGGCTCATGACGACCCTGGCCGCCGCTATTGGGCCGGGGTTTGGGGGGGCGTGCTGTATTTGCTGCTGGGATTATTCGGCGCGACCCTGGTTTCACTGTTCACCGCCTTCCCCGCTGCCTTGATTGCGGCCCTGGCCGGGTTGGCGTTGTTCGGGGCGATTGGCGGCGCACTGGCCGGGGCGATGAGCGTGCCGAGTGACCGTGAAGCGGCGCTGATCACCTTTCTCGTGACCGCTTCGGGCATGTCATTTCTTGGTTTGTCGGCGGCGTTTTGGGGGCTGATTTTCGGCCTGTTCGCACACTGGCTGCTCAACCTGCGGCGATTGACGCCACAGGCTGGCAGGGCAGGGGTGCAGGCTGACTGATCAGATCTGCATGGCTTTGCCGTCGACGTTCATCGCTGCCTGGCGCAGGGCTTCGGAGCGGGTCGGGTGCGGGTGGCAGGTGAGGGCGATGTCTTCAGCCGAGGCGCTGAACTCCATGGCCACGCAGTACTCGCCGATCATCTCGCTGACACTCGGGCCGACCAGGTGCACACCCAGCACTTCATCGGTACGGGCGTCAGCCAGGACCTTGGCAAAGCCTTCGGTCTCGTGGTTGATCTTGGCCCGGCTGTTGGCGCTGAAAGGGAACTTGCCGACCTTGTACTCGCGCCCTTCGGCCTTGAGCTGTTCTTCGGTCTTGCCGACGCTGGCCAGCTCCGGGCGGGTGTAGATCACCGCCGGGATCAGGTTGTAATTGACCTCATGAGCCTTGCCGGCGATCTGCTCGATGCAGGAGACGGCTTCGTCCTCGGCTTTGTGCGCGAGCATCGCCCCGGAAGTGACATCGCCAATCACCCAGACCCCCGGCACGCTGGTGCGGTGGTGCTGGTTGGCAAGCATGCCGCGCTTGTCAGTCTCAAGGCCGACACTTTCCAGGCCCAGGCCCTGGGTGTAGGGGCGCCGGCCGATGGCGACCAGCACGTAATCGGCTTCGAGGGTTTCGGCGCTGCCGCCAGCGGCAGGCTCCAGGCTCAGGTTCACCCCGTGCGCCGAAGCGCTGGCCTGGGTGACCTTGCTGCCGAGCTTGAATTTCATGCCTTGCTTGGCCAGGGAGCGTTGCAGGGTTTTTGCCGCTTCTTCATCGGTGCCGGGGCAGATGCGATCAAGGTACTCGACCACGGTCACCTGGCTGCCCAGCCGGCGCCACACCGAACCCAACTCCAGGCCGATCACGCCGGCGCCGATCACCACCAGGTGCCTGGGCACCTCACTCAGGGCCAGGGCGCCGGTGGAGTCGATGATGCGCTGGTTGTCGATAGTGACACCTGGCAGCGGCGTTGGCTCGGAGCCGGTAGCGATGACGATGTCCTTGGCCTGCAGCTCGGTGACGGCGCCCTGGTCGTCGGTCACTTTGACCCGGCCGACGCCGTCGAGCTTGCCCCAGCCCTTGATCCAGTCGACCTTGTTTTTACGGAACAGGAACTCGATGCCCTTGGTCAGGCCGCTGACGCTTTCGTCCTTCTGCTTCATCATCTGCGCAAGGTTGAGGGTTGGTTTGACTTCGATGCCGAGGCTGGCGAACTCGCTGCCAACTGCCGCCTCATACAGCTCGGAGGCATGCAACAGGGCCTTGGACGGCATGCAGCCGACGTTCAGGCAGGTGCCGCCGAGGGTTGAACGGCCTTCCACGCACGCTACGCTCAGGCCCAGCTGGCCAGCGCGGATAGCCGCGTTGTAGCCGCCAGGCCCGCCGCCGATGATCACCACATCATAGTTTTTCATTGTTGTACTCCAGGATGAAGAATCGACAATGGCGCCAAGACTAATCCGCAATTCGATTGATTGTATACAATTGATCGCGGGCTTGATCAGGCGTCGCAAGGTCTGGAACGGGGCAGATAGGCTCAGACTATGGTCGGCATTAGCTGAAACTTGCTGTAGATGAACTACCCTTTTCGACAGACGTCCGATGAAAAAAGGAGGCTCATTTCATGCTTGCGCAACTTCCACCTGTTCTGCAAAGCCTGCAACTGCCGCTGCGATTGAAGCTCTGGGATGGGCATGCGTTCGATCTGGGACCAAAGCCGCAGGTCACCATCCTGGTCAAGGATCCGCAACTGATCACCCAGCTGACCCATCCGAGCCTGGATGAACTGGGTGCGGCATTCGTTGAAGGCAAGCTGGAACTGGAAGGCTCCATCGCTGAGGTGATCCGTGTCTGCGACGAACTCAGCGTGGCCTTGCTCAAGGATGAAGAAGACGATCAGCCGGTGCGTACCGAGCATGACAAGGCTACCGATGCGGCAGCGATCTCTTACCACTACGACCTGTCCAACGCCTTCTACCAGCTGTGGCTGGATAGCGACATGGCGTACTCATGCGCCTATTTCAAATCGGCAACCAACACGCTGGAGCAAGCCCAACAGAACAAGTTCGAGCACCTGTGCCGCAAGCTGCGCCTGCAGAAAGGCGACTACCTGCTCGATGTCGGTTGTGGCTGGGGCGGGCTGGCGCGCTATGCGGCGAGGGAGTTCGGCGCCAAGGTGTTCGGCATCACCTTGAGCCAGGAGCAGCTCAAGCTGGCCCGTGAACGGGTCAAGGCCGAAGACCTGGAAGGGCAGGTGGAGCTGCAGATTCTTGATTACCGTGACCTGCCCCAGGACGGCCGCTTCGACAAGGTAGTGAGTGTCGGTATGTTCGAACACGTCGGCCATGCCAACCTGGCGCTGTATTGCCAGCGGCTGTTCGGGGCAGTGCGCGAAGGCGGCGTGGTGATGAACCACGGCATTACCTCCAAGCACACCGATGGACGACCGGTCGGGCGTGGCGCCGGTAGTTTTATCGAGCGCTACGTATTTCCCCATGGCGAGCTGCCGCACCTGTCGATGATCAGTGCGCGGATCAGCGAGGCGGGCCTGGAAATCGTCGACGTCGAGAGCCTGCGCCTGCATTACGCGCGGACCCTGGAACATTGGAGCAACCGTCTCGAAGCACAACTCGACAAGGCTGGCGCGCTGGTGCCAGAGAAGGCCCTGCGCATCTGGCGCCTGTACCTGGCCGGTTGTTCCTACGCCTTTGCCAAGGGCTGGATCAACCTGCACCAGATCCTCGCGGTGAAACCTTTCGCCGATGGCAGCCATGACCTGCCGCTGACTCGTGCAGACTTCTACCGCTGAAGCGCCTTACAAGATCGGTGAGATCAACCTGGCGATACGCATCCCCAGTTGTTGCAGGCGGTGCGTGTCGCGAGTGTCTTCGGCGGTGATCTCCCGGGCTCGATCGAAGTCATGGGCGAGCATGGCTTCGACCTGGTCGGCGAACTCGCGGTCCACCGTCAGCAGCATGATTTCGAAGTTGAGGCGGAACGAGCGGTTGTCGAGGTTGGCGCTGCCGATGGCGCTGATCTCGCTATCGACCAGCACCACCTTCTGATGCAGGAACCCCGGCTCATAGCGAAACATACGCACCCCGGCGCGCACCGCCTCGAAGGCGAACAGGCTGGAGGCGGCGTAGACGATGCGGTGGTCCGGTCGCGAAGGAATCAGGATGCGCACATCCACACCGCGCAATACCGCCAGGCGCAAGGCAGCGAACACGGCCTCGTCGGGGATGAAGTAGGGGCTGGTGATCCACAGCCGTTCGCGCGCCGCGTGTATGGCCTCGACGAAGAACAGTGAGCAGGTCTCCTGTGGGTCGGCCGGACCGCTGGCCAACACCTGGCAGAGCACACCGTCTTCCGGGTAGGTATCCGGCAGAATCAGTGGCGGTAGGTTTCGCGACGCCCAGAACCAGTCTTCGGCGAACGACTCCTGCAGGCAGGCCAGCACCGGCCCGCTGACCTGTACGTGAGTATCACGCCAGGGCGACAGCTTGGGGTTGCCGCCGAGGTACTCATCGCCAACGTTATGCCCGCCAAGAAACCCCTGCAGGCCATCGACCACGACGATCTTGCGGTGGTTGCGGAAGTTGACCTGGAAGCGGTTGAACCAGCCGCGGCGGGTAGCGAAGGCGCGGATGTTCACGCCGCCGTCACGCAGCTTCTGGCTGTAGGCGGAAGGCAGGGCGTGGCTGCCGACGCGGTCATAGAGCACGTAGACCTTCACGCCTTCGGCGGCTTTTTCTAGCAACAGGGTTTGCAACTGCCGCCCGAGGGTATCGTCGTGAATGATGAAGAACTGCACCAGCACCGTATCGCGAGCGCCAGCAATGGCGCGCAAGATCGCATCGAAGGTGGCCTTGCCGTCGACCAGCAAGCGCACCTGGTTATTGGCCAGGCACGGCATGCGCCCGAGCTTGGGCATCGCCCGCAGTGCGCCATAGGATTCCGAGTTGCGCGCGGCCAAGGCTTCCTCGACCCAGGGTCGCCAGTTCAGGTCGGCCATGGCCACGTGCATTTCGCGGTTGGCCTGGCGCCGGGCCTGGATGTAGGCGTCGAAGGTTCGGCTGCCGAATACCAGATAGGGAATGAGGGTGAAGTAGGGAATGAACAGCAGCGATAACGCCCAGGCAATAGCCCCCTGAGCCGTGCGCACGGTGAACACTGCGTGCAAGGCGGCGATTGCGCCAAGCAGGTGAATCACGCCAATGAGGTAACCGAAGAAGTAGGGGCTGTGGTAATCCATACGCATCCTGCTGTCCGAAGGCTCTGCCCCTAACAGAGCATGTTCATGGCAGCACTTGCAACCGAAAGCACAAATTGACGTCTAAGCTGTGTTCCAGCTTGGGGCTGGAGTTTCGAGGAGTCATTACATGAAGAATCGTCTGCCGCTGCTGGCACTGGTGCTGGGCCTGGCAAGCCCGTTGGTGCATGCGCAGGTGCTGCAACCTGGCCTGTGGGAGCTGACCACCAGCAACATGCAGGTCGATGGCAAGCCGTTGCCGGACATGGGCTTCATGCTCGGCCAACTGAAGAACCTGCCGCCTGAACAACGGGCGATGATCGAGGGTGGCCTGGCCAAGCAAGGGATCAGCGTGGCCGGTCAGGGCGTACGTTCCTGTCTGACGCCTGAGCAGGTGAAAACCAATGACATCCCGCTGCAGGATCCCAAGTCCGGCTGTACTCAAAAAATCACCGAGCGCAACGGCAATGTCTGGAAGTTCACCTTCAGCTGCCCGAAAGCCCAGGGCAATGGTGAGGCTCAGTTCCTCAGCGACCGCGAGTTCTTGACCAAGGTCAACGGCACCTTCAATGCCTCCGGCGTGCAACAGCAAGGCAGCATGAACACCCGTGCGGTGTGGCTGGGTAATGATTGCGGTACGGTCAAACCGCGAACCTGAAGCGCCTCACCACCGCCATTGGCTGTGAGCGACTGCGTCGTGGGCGTGCAGGCTTTCGGCATGTTCCACGCGCAGGTTGAAGCCGCCGAGCCAGGGCAGGGTTTTCAAGGCCACGTGCAGTCGCCGGGCGGCATCCTCACAGAACATAAGATTCTGTCCATTAGCCAAGGCAAAGGCCTGTTCATCGGCGCGCTTTACCGCAGTTTGTACCGCAGTGCCCAAGGCATTTTCGGCCTGGTTGATCAACGCTTCTAGCGGCAGTTCGTTAATCCCTTGCCTCAAACGAACCTGCAGCTTCGCCACACTGCGTTGGCTGTGAGGGGTAGCGACGATACCTTCGGCACTGCCCAGCCAACTCAAGACAGCTTCATGGCTCAAGCTGCGATTGCCAAAGTCGGTGAGGAACTGCTGCTGAATCAACTGTCGAGCCAAGGCAGCGGAGCAGGGACAGGTGGAGGAATACTCCACATCGACAAATAGTTCCACGTGGAACACTCCGTCTTTTATCTGCGCATCCAGGGTAACCGGATAGGCTTTCCAGCCCGCCAACGGGCTGATCAGGGCAGGTCGTTTGAGCATCAGTTCGAAACGAAGGGTCAAGAACGCGCTGGCGGAAAGCCCGATATGACTATCGAGAAACCGCTCCAGAACTCCGTTCACTAACGCAGGGCTCAACGCTTGTTGTTCTAGAGCTTCCAGCGCCAGGTACAAGCGTGACATGTGAATGCCCCGAGAGGCGCCATCATCAAGGCTGACACCCGCGTCGGCACTTGCTGGCAAATTCTGCCCATTGATCCGTAGGGGCAGGGCAATACCACTCATGCCCACCCAATCCAGTGGCAACTGGCTGTTAGTGGCTTGGGCAGCAATGTCAGGAAGGGTGAAAGCGCTCATCAGTGGTTCACTTTTCAAGGAAGACTATTGGCAGCCGCTCAGGCGATTGCAGCGCAGATTGAAACGCTGCCCGGTGGAACTGGACACGCTGTTCAAGGTGGTCCAACCCACGCGCCGGCTGTAACCGACCCAGGTTTCACCGTTGCTCGCCACGCCTGTGTAAAAGGTCAGCTGGCCATAACGGCTGTTGGTTTGTGCCCATAGCCTGCGACCTTCTATTTCAAAGCCGCGCAGGTAGGTAGTGCTGCCCTGGGTTTGCACGCTGTAGTAATTGCCTTGGGCATCGCTGCAGGCAAGCAGTGTTGCGCTGCGGGTACAGAGCGCCAGGCCGTTGCTGAGGGGCGCGGTGTTCGCGCTGGCGAACTCGCACAGCAGCAATGCGGCGAAGGCAAACAAGCAACGCGATTTCATCTTTCAGGTCGGCCTTTGGTCATGTTCTGAGCGAAGTGGGTTGGCGAGATTGTATTGTTATAATATAACATTGCGCAATGCATCGTTCGAATGCACTCGCCCTGATGAGGATAGCCCCCATGCCCAACCGTCTTCCCGTCACCGTGCTCTCCGGCTTTTTGGGTGCCGGCAAAAGCACGCTGCTCAATCACGTGCTGAAAAACCGCGACAACCTGCGGGTCGCGGTGATCGTCAACGACATGAGTGAAATCAACATCGATGCCAGTGAGGTCCAGCGCAACGTCAGCCTCAACCGCGCCGAAGAGAAGCTGGTGGAGATGAGCAACGGTTGCATCTGCTGCACCCTGCGTGAAGACCTGCTCGAAGAGGTCGCCCGCCTGGCCCGTGAGGGGCGTTTCGATTACCTGTTGATTGAGTCCACCGGCATCTCCGAGCCGTTGCCGGTAGCCGAGACCTTCACCTTTCGTGATGAGCAAGGCCGCAGTCTGGCCGACCAGGCACGCCTGGACACCATGGTCACCGTGGTCGATGGTTTGAACTTCCTGCGTGATTATCAGGCAGCCGAAAGCCTGGCCAGCCGTGGCGAAACCCTTGGTGAAGAAGATGAGCGCTCGATCAGTGACCTGCTGATCGAACAGGTGGAATTTGCCGACGTGATTCTGCTGAGCAAGATCGACCTGATCAGCAGCGCCGAGCGCGAAGAGCTCAGTGCCATTCTGCGCAGTCTCAACGCCCAGGCGCAGATTGTGCCGATGGTCATGGGCCAGGTGCCGTTGCAACAGATCCTCAACACCGGTCTGTTCGACTTCGAGCGCGCCGCCCAGGCGCCCGGCTGGCTGCAGGAACTGCGCGGGGAGCATGTGCCGGAAACCGAGGAGTACGGCATTGCCGCCACTACCTGGCAAGCGCGCCGGCCGCTGCATCCGCAGCGCTTTTTCGACTTTATCCACAAGCCCTGGGACAACGGCCGGCTGCTGCGCTCCAAGGGCTTCTTCTGGCTGGCCAGCAAGCACCAGGACGCCGGGAGCTGGTCGCAAGCGGGCGGTATGATGCGCCATGGTTTTGCCGGGCGCTGGTGGCGTTTTGTTCCACGCGAGCATTGGCCGCAGGATGAGCAGAGTACTGCAGCCATCCTCAAGAACTGGAATGCCGAATGCGGCGATTGCCGCCAGGAGCTGGTGTTCATTGGGCAGAACATCGACTTCGCCCGGCTGGATGCCGAGCTCTCGGCCTGCCTGCTCAGCGATGCAGAAATGGCCGCAGGCGTGCACAGCTGGCGGCAGTTGTCCGACCCGTTTGGCCCCTGGTTCGACGAGGAAGCGGCGTGATGCGCCAGGCATTCGGCGAAACCCCTCAGGTACTCACCGAGGCGTTGCAGGATGGCGTGAACCTCGCGGTGTGGCAGCGGCGTCTGCCGGTGCAGATCGAGGACTTTGCCCGGTTGCTGTTGTCGCTGAACCAACCGCTCGGTGAAAGCCGGGTCATCGTACTGGATGAGCAGCAACAGCTGCCGGACCTCAGTGGCTTGCTGGGCGGTTATGCCGACCTGGAGGGCCACGTGGCGTTTCTGACCGATGTTGCCTGGCTGGTAGCCGCCTACGCTTGCCTGCTTGATGCCCGGCGTGTCGGACTGCGGTTACAGGCGCTGAGCAACGCCATGTGCCCGCGGTTTCATGTCGATCATGTCCCCCTGCGTTTGCTGAGCACCTACGCCGGCCCGGGCAGTGAATGGCTGGAAGAAGGCGCAGTCGACCGATCGCAGCTCGCCCGGGAACAACCGGATGCCAATGCCGTCCGCCAGTTGGCCGTGGGCGAGGTGGCTTTGCTCAAGGGCGAGAAATGGCTCGGCAATCAGGGCGCCGGGCTGGTCCATCGTTCGCCGATGCTGGTGAACGGCGAACGTCGTCTGATCCTCAGCCTTGACTGGATGGCCTGAAATAGCGGCATAGTGGTGAAAATTTCAGGCACTCTCCGTCCCATGTTGCAGAACATTCCTACCCACGTGATTGCCGGCCCGCTCGGTGCCGGCAAGACCAGCCTGATTCGTCAGTTGCTGGCGCAGCGGCCCGCCGATGAGCGCTGGGCTGTGCTGATCAACGAGTTTGGCCAGATCGGCCTGGATGCGGCGCTGCTGGCTACCGATGACGATGGGATTGCCCTGGGTGAAGTGGCCGGCGGTTGCCTGTGCTGCGTCAACGGCATGCCGTTCCAGGTCGGCCTGGGTCGGTTGCTGCGCAAGGCCAGGCCGCATCGGGTGTTTATCGAGCCGTCCGGATTAGGCCATCCGTTGCAGTTGCTTGAGCAGCTGCGTTTGCCGCCTTGGCAGGGGGTGTTGGCGGTACAACCGGCAGTGCTGGTGCTGGATGCCGAGCAACTGGCTGCAGGTTTTGCCCTGCCTGAAGCACAACAATCCACCCTGGCGAGCGCCGGGTTGCTGGTGCTGAACAAATCCGCCGGGTTGGAGACACAACAGCGCTTGTGGATAACTTCTCAGCTACCTGCTGCCCGTCTGTTCTGGACCGATTTTGGCCAGATACCCTTGTCCGAAGTGCCTGTGGAAAGCGCTACAGCGCCATTTTCCGGCGCTGTGGATAAGCTGGCGGCGGTCAATGTTTCCGGGGTTGTCAGCAGCCTGTGGACAAATCCGCAGGAGCCTATTTGCAGTATTCAGCAGGCCGCGGAGGGTTGGAGCATAGGTTGGCGATGGCACCCGAGTCAGGTGTTTGATCGTGGCCGCGTGGAGCTTTTTCTGAAGGGCTTGGACTGGCGCCGCGCCAAGGCAGTTATCCACAGCCTGGACGGCTGGCAGTCGATCAACGCCTTGGCAGGGCAGCCTTCGTTGCTGTGGAGCAGCAGTGAATGGCGCCGCGACTCGCGCCTGGAGCTGATCTTCGTCGAGCCGCAAGACCCTGAACGACTAAAGCAAGCCATGCTGGCCTGCCGCGCCTAGTTGCGCCAGCGGTTATGATCCTGACGCCACTGGTTCATCTCGACGACATTGTCGTGGTGTTGAGGCGTCTTGATCTCGAACGGGTAGGGCGCCAGTTCGATCTGCATGGTGTGGGCGCCGAACTGGGTAACGGTACCGGGGTGGCGCTGTTCGCCGGTCACGGTGAATTCGAAGTTGTACACGCGGGCCAGGCGCTTGCGGCCGTTGGCGTCGCGCACGAAACCGATGCGCTTGAGCGCGACATTGCCATCGAGCAGTTCCAGGTCAAGCTTGGCGCAGTGCTGCTTGACCCGCTCCAGGGCCTTTTCACGCAAGCCGTGGTTATGCCACAACCAGGCGCCTGCCGTGGCCAGCAGCATCAGCACGAAGAGATTTCCCAGGGTCAACATTTACATATGCTCCAACGAGGTATGCCCAGCTTAACTGCCTCCCCGGTCTGTCGTACAGGTGGCATTTAGCGCCATACTGCGCGCCTTGTTTTTCATTCCTACGCTTCGGAAGACCTGCATGAAACGTACACCGCATCTGCTCGCCATCCAGTCCCACGTGGTATTCGGCCATGCCGGCAACAGCGCTGCGGTGTTTCCCATGCAGCGGGTCGGGGTGAAGGTCTGGCCGCTCAATACCGTGCAGTTCTCCAACCATACTCAGTATGGCCAGTGGACCGGAGAAGTGCTTGCTCCAGCGCAAATACCTGCACTGGTAGAGGGGATTGCGACGATCGGTGAGCTGGGCAATTGCGATGCAGTGTTGTCCGGCTACCTGGGCAGTGCCGAGCAGGGGCGGGCGATCCTCAGCGGCGTGGCCCGGATCAAGGCCGCCAACCCGCGCGCCTTGTACCTGTGCGACCCGGTGATGGGCCATCCGGAGAAGGGCTGTATCGTCCCGGCCGAGGTCAGCGAGTTTCTGGTTGAAGAAGCGCTGACCAGCGCAGATGTACTGTGCCCGAACCAGCTGGAGCTGGACAGCTTCTGCGGGCGCCGTGCCGAGTCGCTGCAAGACTGTGTCGACATGGCCCGCAGCCTGCTGGCGCGGGGCCCGAAGGCGATCCTGGTCAAGCACCTGGCTTATCCTGGGCGTGGTGCCGAAGACTTTGAAATGCTGCTGGTGACTGCCGAAGGCAGCTGGCATATCCGCCGCCCGCTGCTGGCGTTTGCCCGCCAGCCGGTAGGCGTTGGCGACCTGACTTCAGGCTTGTTCCTGGCGCGCTTGCTGTTGGGCGAGGATTGGGTGGCGGCTTTTGAGTTCACCGCCGCCGCGGTGCACGAAGTGCTGCTGGAAACCCAGGCCTGCGCCAGCTACGAGCTGGAGCTGGTGCGTGCCCAGGACCGCATCGTGCACCCGCGGCTGCGCTTTGCAGCGCAGCCTCTGGCCTTTTAGAGGGCGTCGCCCTTGAGCTCCTGATAGCGTTTTTCCAACTCCTGACGGATCAGCCGGCGCTGTTTGCCCTGCAGGAAACGGCGCTTTTCCTCGCTGGTTTCAGGCTGGCGCGGCGGCACCGCTACCGGCTTGCGGTCATCGTCGACGGCGACCATGGTGAAGAAGCAGCTATTGCTGTGGCGCACCGAACGTTCGCGAATGTTTTCGGTGACCACCTTGATGCCGACTTCCATCGAGGTGTTGCCGGTGTAGTTGACCGAGGCGAGGAAGGTCACCAGCTCGCCGACATGCACCGGTTCGCGAAAGACCACCTGGTCGACCGACAGGGTCACCACATAACGGCCGGCATAGCGGCTGGCGCAGGCATAGGCCACTTCATCGAGGTATTTGAGCAGGGTGCCGCCGTGGACGTTGCCAGAAAAGTTGGCCATGTCCGGGGTCATCAGGACGGTCATCGACAGCTGGGCGTTTCCAGGTTCCATAGTGTGCTCACGGTAAGGTTGCGCTGAGGCGGGGTGGCGATTGCTATTCACGCTTCTTTCCCCCAATACGATTCCCATCTACGTAGACGGGACGCTGACAGCGGCCTTGCCGTCACGCTGTTTGTGCCATTTGCAGCGATGCTTTGGTCGATCTGTTTCTTCATATTGCACCGGCTATTTGCGACAAGCGGCGGTGTTAACCTGAGGAGGCCCATGCAACGTGGGCTTCCTACATTTAAAACGCTATGTACCCGCAACTCAATCAGACAATTCATCGGGTGAGTTGCGGCTTGTCTCTGGATACCAGGTAAGGAGTCCCACGCCGTGCATGCCATCAGCTTTATTCAGGATTTGGCAGTGATCATGCTGGTTGCCGGGGTGGTCACTATCCTGTTCCACCGCTTCAAGCAGCCCGTAGTGCTTGGCTACATTGTTGCCGGCTTTATCATCGGCCCGCACACCCCGCCGTTTGGCCTGATTCACGACGAAGACACGATCAAGACCCTGGCCGAGCTCGGGGTGATCTTCCTGATGTTCTGCCTGGGGCTGGAGTTCAGCCTGCGCAAGTTGTTCAAAGTCGGGGCCACGGCGTTCATCGCCGCGTTCCTGGAAATCGTGCTGATGATCTGGATCGGCTTCGAAATCGGCCGCTGGTTCGGCTGGAACACCATGGATTCGCTGTTCCTCGGCGCCATCCTGGCAATCTCCTCGACCACCATCATCGTCAAGGCGCTCAATGACCTGAAGATGAAGAACGAGCGCTTTGCCCAGCTGATCTTTGGCGTGCTGATCGTCGAGGACATCCTTGGCATCGGCATCATCGCCTTGCTCTCGGGCATCGCCGTCAGTGGTACGGTGAGCTCCGGCGAAGTGTTCTCCACAGTCGGCAAGCTGTCGCTGTTCATGATCGTCGCCCTGGTCATCGGCATTTTGCTGGTGCCGCGCCTGTTGGCTTACGTGGCCCGTTTCGAAAGCAACGAGATGCTGCTGATCACCGTCCTGGGCCTGTGTTTTGGCTTCTGCCTGCTGGTGGTCAAGCTTGAATACAGTATGGTCCTGGGCGCCTTCCTGATCGGTGCGATCATGGCCGAGTCGCGTCAGTTGCTGAAGATCGAGCGGCTGATCGAGCCGGTTCGCGACCTGTTCAGTGCCATCTTCTTCGTCGCCATCGGCTTGCTGATCGACCCTTCGATCCTGGTCGAGTACGCCTGGCCGATCGTGGTCATCACCATCGCCGTGGTGCTGGGCAAGATGCTGTCCTGCGGCATGGGCGCCTTTATCGCCGGTAACGACGGACGTACCTCGCTACGGGTAGGGATGGGGCTTTCACAGATTGGCGAATTCTCTTTCATCATCGCCGCACTGGGCATGACCCTGCAGGTCACCAGCGACTTCTTGTACCCGGTGGCGGTAGCCGTTTCGGCTATCACCACACTGCTCACGCCTTACCTGATTCGTGCTGCCGACCCACTGTCGTTGAAGCTGGCCAAGGTTGTGCCGGGGCGCCTGTCGCGGGTGTTGTCGCTGTATGGCGAGTGGTTGCGCAGCATCCAGCCCCATGGCGAAGGGGCATTGCTGGCGTCGATGATCCGACGGATTCTGCTGCAGGTGGGGGTAAACCTGGCGCTGGTGGTGGCGATCTTCTTCAGCGGTGGCTATTTTGCCGCGCGCATTGGTGACTACCTGAGCGAATGGGTCAGTGATGTTGGCCAGCAGAAGGCCTTGATCTGGGGCGCGGCGCTGATGCTGTCGCTGCCATTCCTGATCGCCGCGTATCGCAAGCTCAAGGCGCTGTCGATGCTGCTGGCGGAGATGGGGGTCAAGCCGGAGATGGCCGGACGGCACACCCAGCGGGTTCGACGGGTGATTGCCGAGGTGATCCCACTGCTGTCGCTGCTGGTGATTTTCCTGCTGCTGTCGGCGCTGTCGGCCAGCATTCTGCCTACCAGCGAGCTGCTGTTACTGATCGTGGTGGTCGCGGCGGTGGTGGTTGCAGTGCTGTGGCGCTGGTTCATCCGCGTGCACACACGCATGCAGATCGCCTTGCTGGAGACCCTGGAAAACAACCAGGAGAACCACCACTAAGAGGCGCTTCCTGCGCGGGGCGGTTCGAATGTCCGAGGGGATGGAGCGGTAGCGAAGCGCCACGCGCAGGAAGGCGTGGCGATTCTACGAACATTAATAGCCAAGAGCCATTATTTTATGCGGTTATTTCTCATTCAGCTTTCCAGCCAGACGTCCCGCGCCCAGTGCCAGACCGATTCCCAGCTGTCTTCGGTAACGATTTCTTCTTCACCGGACCACAGCACCACGGTGCCGTCTTCTTCGACGCAGTAGTAGTCGTCGCCATCCTGGCAGATCGGGATCAGGTCGCGCGGCACGCCGGCATCCCAGGCATTGGCTGCCACGTCCGGCAAGTAGGTATGCGACTGCGAGTCGGTGACGGTGACCGGCTCCAGGCTACCGTAGACCACGTCGCTGACCGTCAGCAGGAATTCCTTGAAGACGAACGGAATGTTGATGAACAACTCTTCTTCGATTTCGACCAGTTGGTCTTCGTCCGGCAACTCCAGCGGCACCGGTACCGGTTCATTGGCTTCTCGGAGCTGTTCGATGACTTCTTCCACGGTTCTATCCTCTAACCTTTACGACACGCTGCGCGTTATACCCTAGTAGCCCGCTGCGCTAAAAGCAAAACCCCGGGACAAGCCCGGGGTTTTTTTGTGCAATGCCTCAAGATCAGCCGTTCTGACGGATCCCGGCGACCAGCCAAGGCTGGTTTTCGCCCGGCGCGCGTTCCATGTTCCAGCTTTCGCTGAACACTTCGCCCTGGTCGAAGCGCGAGGTCTTCGACACACCGCTGAAGGTCAGGGTGGCGATGGTCTTGTCGGCACGGTCGTCGACACCTTCGAGCTGCACGTTCAGGTCGTCGATGTAGGTGGACTGGAATGCATCACCCAGGTCAGCACGCTCTTGCTTGAGGAACTGCAGCATCTGCGGCGTGACGAACTCGGCGATCTTGTCCATTTCGTTGGCGTCCCAGTGCTGCTGCAGCGACTGGAAGTGGTTGCGGGCAGCCGCGAGGAAGCTCTGCTCGTTGAACCAGGCCGGGGCGTTGATCACCGGGCGGGCAGCGGCGGCAGGCGCAGCGGAACCACCGAAGATCGACGGCTGGGCAGGCTGCTGGTGCACTTCACGCTGGAATGGCGCGTGGCCGGCGGCGGCCATTTGTGGCTGCTGCTTGCGACGACGGGCGGCGATGAAGCGGAACACCAGGAAGGCGATCAGCGCCATGATCAGGATGTCGAAGATCTGCATGCCCTGGAAGCCGTCGCCCATGAACATGGAGGCCAGCAGGCCACCGGCGGCGAGACCGGCCAGTGGGCCGAGCCAGCGCGAAGCACCGCTGGCAGCGGCAGGTGCGCGACCTGGCGCGGTTGGCGAGGCAGCCGGAGTAGCCGGGGCCGCCTGACGGGTCTGGTGGGTCGGCGCGGCGCCCGAGCTCTTGCCGCCGCCGAAGCGTTTGGCGTTGGCGTCGAGACTCATCGTCAGGCCGATGCACAGCGCCAAAGCGATGCTAAGAAAACGTTGCATAGAAGGGTATTCCCGTTTTGTGGATTGCACGCGCGTCATGGTGCACAGGTTGTAGGACACATGACCAGCGCCATAATGTTTCCAGCTTTTGCCTGAATTGTCTGTATACGCTGTAGGAGCGGGCTTGCCCCGCGATTTGCGGTTTGCAAGTCACATTGCATCACGGGACAAGCCCGCTCCTACAGGGCCTCAAGCTTGGCGTAACCGAGCATCAGCCATTTGCTGCCCTCGGCGAAGTTGACCTGGACCCGGGCCTGGGCGCCGGAACCCTCGAAGTTGAGGATCACGCCTTCGCCGAATACCGCGTGCTGCACCCGCTGGCCCAGATTGAAGGCGGTCTGCGGGATGTTGGCGTTGGCAAACAGGCTGCTCGAGTTCTGCTGCTGGCCCGAGCCGAACGGACGGCTGACGCTGTTGGACAAGCGTACTTCCTGAACCAGGCCGGTCGGAATCTCGCGTACGAAGCGCGAGACCTTGTTGTAGGTCTCGCTGCCATACAACCTGCGGGTTTCGGCGTAGGTCATCACCAACTGCTGCATGGCGCGGGTGATGCCGACGTAGGCCAGGCGGCGCTCTTCTTCCAAGCGGCCGGGTTCTTCCAGGCTCATCTTGTGCGGGAACAGGCCTTCTTCCATGCCGACCAGGAACACATGGGGGAATTCCAGGCCCTTGGCGCTGTGCAGGGTCATCAGCTGGATGCTGTCTTCGTGCTCGTCGGCCTGGGCGTCGCCGGCTTCCAGCGAGGCGTGGCCGAGGAACGCCGCCAATGGCGAAAGCTCGGCGTCTTCTTCGCTGTTTTCGAAGTTGCGCGCGGCGCTGACCAGTTCCTCAAGGTTTTCTACCCGGGCCTGGCCTTTTTCGCCTTTTTCTTCCTGGTGATAGACGATCAGCCCGGACTGCTCGATAACCGTCTGGGTCATCAGGTGCAGGGGCATCTCCAGGACCTTGGCAGCAAGGTTTTCGATCATTTCCATGAACGCGCCCAGGGCACTGGCAGCGCGGCCTTTGAGCGCCTTGTTGGCGATCAGCAGGCTCATCGATTCCCACATCGAGACCTGGGCGTGGCGCGCGTGCTCGCGAATCGCTTCGACGGTTTTCTCGCCGATGCCACGCGGTGGCACGTTGATTACCCGCTCAAGGGCGGCGTCGTTGCCGCGGCCTTCGAGCAGGCGCAGGTAGGCCATGGCGTTCTTGATCTCGGCGCGCTCGAAGAAGCGCTGGCCACCATAGATGCGGTAAGGAATGCGTTCGCGCAGCAGCGCTTCTTCAAGCACCCGCGACTGGGCGTTGGAGCGATAAAGGATGGCGATATCGTTGCGGGCCAGGCCGGTCTTGAGCGCGCTTTCGATGCTCTCGACCACGTAGCGGGCTTCGTCGTGTTCGTTGAAGGCGGCGTACAGGCTCAGCGGCTCGCCATCGCCACCGTCGGTCCACAGCTCTTTGCCCAAACGCCCGCTGTTGTTGGCAATCAGGGCGTTGGCCGCCTTGAGGATGCCGGCGGTGGAGCGGTAGTTCTGCTCCAGGCGGATCAACTCGGCGTCGGGGAAGTCGGCCGTGTACTGGTGGATGTTCTCGATCTTGGCGCCGCGCCAGCCGTAAATCGACTGGTCGTCGTCGCCGACCACCATCAGGCTGTCGCCACCCTTGGCCAGCAGTCGCAGCCAGGCGTACTGCACGGCGTTGGTATCCTGGAACTCGTCGACCAGCACATGGCGGAAGCGCCGCTGGTAGTGTTCGAGCAGGCCGGGGTGGTCACGCCACAGGTCCAGGGCGCGCAGCAGCAGCTCGGAGAAGTCGATGACGCCGGCGCGCTGGCAAGCTGCCTCGTAGGCTTCATAGATGCTGCGCATGGTGCCCAGGAACAGGTCACCACTGGCCTGGATATGTTGCGGGCGCAGGCCTTCGTCTTTCTGGCCGTTGATGAACCATTGCGCCTGGCGCGCCGGCCAGCGCTGTTCATCCAGGCCCAGCTCGCGGATTACCCGCTTGACCAGGCGCTGCTGGTCGTCGCTGTCGAGGATCTGGAAGTTCTGGTTCAGCCCCGCCTCTTGCCAGTGCGCGCGCAACAGGCGGTGCGCCAGGCCGTGGAAGGTGCCTACCCACATGCCGGCCGGGTTGATGCCCATCAGCTGTTCGATACGCTGGCGCATCTCGGCAGCGGCCTTGTTGGTGAAGGTCACCGACAGGATCGAGTGCGGCGAGGCCTGCACGACCTGGATCAACCAGGCGATGCGGTGCACCAGCACACGGGTCTTGCCGGAGCCGGCACCGGCCAGGACCAACTGACGACCGACCGGCGCAGCTACAGCCTGGCGTTGGGCGTCGTTGAGAGAGTTCAACAGGAGAGAGAGATCATCGCGCATCCGGCCATTTTAGGGGCGCAGACGACCCTTGGGCAAATATACAGTAGAAAAACTTGCCACTGACGACCGGCCGGTCACCGGCTGCAGCCCAAGGCCTGCGCGCTTGAGCGCCTGCCGTCGGGAAATGCGATGAAATAATTATGATCCAGAGCAGTTTGGCCCGGGGGCTTGCTTGTGTATGCTCCGTGCACGTTTAAGGCTAACCATTACAAGAACACTGCCTATGACACTCGGTTCCGACTCCATGAGCGCCCCTTCCGAAGCGCGCCGGAGTATTCGCAAACACTTCGCAACCCAACTGGCTGTCGAGCGCACCCGCCTGCTATACCAGGGCTCGTTGCTGCCGACCCTGTTCATGCTGCTCAATGGTCTGGTCTGTGCCTGGTTGCTCTGGAGCCCGGCGCGCTACCTTTTGGTCAGCGTGTGGATCGTCTGGCTGATGGCCCTGGTGGCGTTGCGGGTGATTCAGGTCGCCGCCTTCGATGCCGCCATGCCCGATCGTCAGGCCCAGCCCAGCTGGTGGCGAATGTTCCTGCTCGGTTCGGCTTTCAGCGGCCTGACCCTGGCCAGCGCGGCAATAGCCCTGGTGCCTGTGGATAACTTCGTGCAGCAGGCCTGGGTGTTTGGCCTGCTGGGGGCGGCGACGCTATCGGCCAGCGTTGCCTATGCCGTCAGCCTGCCGGCCTTCCTCAGTTTTACCTTGCCCTGCCTGCTGCCGCCGATTGCCTTCCTGTTCTGGAATGGCGATGAACAGCAGCGCGGCTGGGGCTGGCTTGGGCTGATTCTATTGATCGCCTTGTCAGTGGTGGCCTGGCAGGTCAACCGGCTGATCGAGCGTGGGCTGTTGCGGCGCTTTCAGAATCAGGAACTGATCGAGCACCTGCAAGCTGCGCAAAGCCGCAGCGAACGACTTAACCAGGCATTGGCCGGGGAGGTCGAGCAGCGTCGGTTGATCGAGGAACAACTGCGCGAGGCGCAAGTGGGACTTGAGTCGCGCGTCGCCCAGCGCAGCCAGGAGCTCGATGTTGCCAACCAGGCGCTGAGCAAGAGCGAACAGCGCCTGGCCCTGGCCCTGGAGGCCAGCGAACTGGGGCTGTGGGACTGGAACCTGGAAACCGACGAGATCCACCATACCCAATTGCGTGAATTGTTCGGCCTGGAGCCTGAACAGGTCCAGGAAATGCTCGCGCACCTCAAGCCACGGCTGCATCCCGATGACGTGCCGCTGCTCAAGCGCACCCTGGTCGAACACCTCAAGGGTCGCAGCGAGGATTACCGCATCGACTACCGGGTGCGTCACCGCCAGGGCCACTGGTGCTGGATCGAAGACCGTGGTCGGGCGGTGGAGCGCGATGCCAGCGGGCGGGTGTTGCGTATGCTCGGTACCCGCCGCGATATCAGCGCGCAAAAAGCCCAGGAAGAACAACAGCGCCTGGCCGCCACCGTATTCGAAGCGGCCAGCGAAGGCATCGTGATTCTCGATCCTGACTATGTGTTGCTGGCGGTCAATCAGGCCTTTTGCCGGGTTACCGGCTACAACCGTGAAGAACTGCTCCAGGGCCGTTTGCTGGAGCTGCCGTGCAGCCGGGATGCACGCCGGCATTCCCAGGCCATCGAACTGGCGCTGGAGCAGCAGGGCAGCTGGCAGGGTGAGCTGGTCGAGGCGCGCAAGAACGGTGAGCTTTATCCACAGTGGCTGCAGCTTAACGGCGTGCGCGATGCCCGCGGCAACCTGACCAGCATCGTCGGCTTCTTTACCGACCTGTCGGCGCGCCGCGAGTCCGAGGAGCGCCTGCGTTACCTGGCCCACTATGACGAGCTGACGGGCCTCGCCAACCGCGCCTTGTTCCGCCTGCGCCTGCATGAGGCCGGTGAGCGCCTGCGTCAGAGCGGGCGCGGGCTGGCGCTGCTGCACATCGACCTGGACCGCTTCAAGCTGCTCAATGACAGCCTTGGCCATGAAGTTGCCGACCATTTGCTCAAGCAGATGGCCCAGCGCATCAGCAATGCCATGCCCGAGGCCGACACGGTGGCGCGGCTTTCCGGCGACGAGTTTGCCGTGCTGTTCGATGCCTATAGCAACCTGTCGAGCCTGGTGCGGGTCGCCAGCCGCCTGCTCGACAAATTGCGTGTGCCGCTGCGGGTCGATGGCCACGAGCTGGTGATCAGCGCTTCGGTGGGCATCAGCCTGCTGGCCGACACCTCGCGGGATGTCACGGTGTTGGTCAGCCAGGCCAATACCGCCATGCAACACGCCAAGCACCTGGGGGGCGATAACTTCCAGTTCTACACCGAGAGCCTGCAGGCCAGCACCCTGCAGCGCCTGCAGTTGGAGAACCACCTGCGCAAGGCCATCGAAGAGCGCCAATTGCAGGTGTACTACCAACCCAAGTTGTGTCTGGCCACTGGCCGTCTGCATGCAGCCGAGGCGCTGGTGCGCTGGCAGCATCCGCAGTGGGGCATGGTGCCGCCGTCGGACTTCATCGGCCTGGCCGAAGAAACCGGGCTGATTGCGCCGATGGGCGAGTTCGTCTTGCGTCAGGCTTGCTGGCAGGCCTGCGAGTGGCAGCGCATGGGCCTGGAGCCGATCCGCGTGTCGGTGAACCTGTCGGTCTATCAGTTGCGTCAGGGCAAGCTGGTCAGCCTGGTGCGCCAGGTGCTGGAGGAAAGCGGCCTGGCCCCGCACCTGCTGGAACTGGAGCTGACCGAGAGCCAGTTGCTCGACAGCGTCGAGCACATCATCGCCACCTTCCGCCAGTTACACGAACTGGGGGTAAAGCTGGCGATCGACGACTTCGGCACCGGCTATTCATCGCTCAGCTACCTCAAGCGCTTCCCGGTGGATTACGTGAAAATCGATCAGGCCTTTATCCGTGGCCTGAGCGAGGGTAGCGAAGACGCGGCCATTACCCGGGCAATCATCGCCATGGCCCAGAGCCTGGACCTGCAGGTGGTGGCCGAGGGCGTCGAGACCCATGAACAGCTGGATTTCCTGCGCAAGCAAGGCTGCAATGAAGTGCAGGGCTATCTGATCAGCCGACCGGTACCGGCGCAGGAGCTGGCCGGGTTACTGGCCAGCCGCTACAGCTTTTAAAGGTGCCAGGCGCGGCCCTGGTGCGCCAGCAGGCTGTGCGCCTGGTCCGGGCCGTTGCTGCCGGCATGGTAGGGGCGTGGGGCCTGGAAGTGCTCCTGCCAGCCAGTGAGGATCGGGTCGATCCAGGCCCAGGCCGCCTCGACCTCGTCACGGCGCATGAACAGCGTCGAGTCGCCTTCGAGCACATCCAGCAACAGCCGCTCATAGGCGTCCCAGCGACGGGTCTGGCCGAACACCTGGGCCAGGTTGAGGTTCAGTTCCACCGGCTCCAGGCGCATGCCCTTGCCGGGGGTCTTGGTCATCATCTGCAGGCTGATGCGCTCATCGGGTTGTAGTTGAATCAGCAGTTGGTTGGCCTGATCACCTTCGAACAGGCGATGGGGCACCGGCTTGAACTGGATGACGATCTGCGACGAACGCTTGGCCAGGCGCTTGCCGGTACGCAAGTAGAAGGGCACGCCGGCCCAGCGCCAGTTGTTGATATGCGCTTCTACGGCGACGAAGGTCTCGGTATCGCTGTCGTTGTCGACATCTTTCTCGAAGTAGTAGGCCGGAACTTCCTGGCCGCCGATCTTGCCGGCGCTGTACTGGCCGCGCACGGTCTTGTCCTGCACATCCTGGCCAGTGATCGGTTGCAGGGCCTTGAGGATCTTCACCTTCTCGTCGCGTACCGCTTCGGCCTCGAACTGTGCCGGTGGCTCCATGGCCACCAGGCAGAGCAGCTGCAGCAAGTGATTCTGCAGCATGTCGCGAGTGGCGCCGGCGCGATCGTAGTAGGCGCCGCGGTTCTCTACACCGAGGGTTTCACAGACGCTGATCTGCACATGATCGACCTGGTTGTTGCGCCACACGGGCTCGAGCAGGGCATTGGCGAAGCGCAGGGCCATGAGGTTCTGCACGGTTTCCTTGCCCAGGTAGTGATCGATACGAAACACCTGCGACTCGGCGAAAACGGCGCCGAAGGCCTCGTTGATTGCCGTCGCCGACTCCAGCGAGTGGCCGATCGGTTTTTCCAGCACGATGCGCGCATCGTGATCGGCCAAGCCTGCGACTTTGAGGTGGTTGGCAATTGGCACGAACAGGTTGGGTGCGGTGGCCAGGTAGTAGATCCGGGTCAGGCCGCCGGCCTCACCCAGAAACCGTGCCAGACGGACAAAATCGGCGCTTTGCGAGGCGTCCATGGGGAAGTAGTCGAGGCGGGCAGAGAAGCGCGCCCAGACATCTTCATCGAAGTCGGCACGGGCGATCTGCGCCCGGCAACGGCGTTCGGCGAGCTTGAGGAATTCATTGCGTGGCAGATTGCTGCGGGCCAGGGCGATGATGCGCACGGCGGGGTGTAGGCGAGCCTCGCGATACAGGTGGTAGAGCGCCGGAAGCAGTTTGTGCAGGGCCAGGTCACCGGTGCCGCCGAACACCATGATGTCGCAAGGGATAGTCAATACCACCACTCTCCTAGTTCGTTTAGCTGGGCGGGTCGCCGGTCATGTAGTATAACTACAAGAAAGCTACAACCCGGTCAGTCGATCATAACCGAGTCCTGCCCTTGAATCTGTTGCAACACATCGCCCAGTCGCGCCATCTGCTACGCAAATCGGAACTCAAGGTTGCCGATCACGTGCTGCTTGATCCTGCGGCCGTCATGCATAGCTCCATGGCCGACCTTGCCCACAGCGTCGGCATCAGCGAGCCGACCATCGTGCGTTTTTGCCGTGCGATCGGTTGTTCCGGCTTCCAGGACCTCAAGCTCAAGCTGGCCCAGAGCCTGGCGGCGGGCGCGAGTTTCGGCCAGTTCGCCATTCATGAGGACGACTCGGTTGCCGACTACAGCCTGAAGATCTTCGACACCACCCTGCATACCCTGATGGAAGTGCGCGAGCACCTCGATCCACAGGCCTTGCAGCGTGCGGTGACCGCCATGGCCCAGGCCCAGCGCGTCGAGTTCTACGGTTTTGGTGCCTCTGGCGCGGTAGCGGCCGATGCCCAGCACAAGTTCTTCCGCCTGCTGCTGACGGCGGCGGCGTATTCCGACCCGCATATGCAGGCAATGTCGGCGGTTACTCTCAAGCCTGGCGATGTGGCCATCTGCATTTCCCAGTCGGGGCGCTCCAAGGACCTGCTGATCACCGCCAACCTGGTGCGTGAAAGCGGCGCCACGCTGATTACCCTGTGCCCGAGCCAGACGCCATTGGCGGAGCTGTCGACCGTCAACCTGGCCATCGACGTGCACGAAGACACCGAGATCTACACCCCGCTGACCTCGCGCATTGCCCACCTGGTGGTGATCGACGTGCTGGCCATGGGCGTGGCCATGGCCCGCGGGCCGAGCCTGGTCAACCACCTCAAGAGCGTCAAGCGCAGCTTGCGCAGCCTGCGTTTGTCGCCCAAGTCGATCAAGGCGATGGACGACTGATACATCCTCTAGGAGCGGGCTTGCCCCGCGAATTGCGGGGCAAGCCCGCTCCTAGAGGTTCATTGATTTGTCATTGGCCCGCCGCCAAACCGTAATGCCACGACGTCAGGCTGAAGCTCCCGCACTCGAAAAGGGAGATATGCAATGGCTCGTGAATTCGATGGCTCGTACCAACCCAACGCCAAATCCCGCAAACAGCAGGAAAAAGACCAGCGCCGCATGGAGTTTCGCCGCGCGATCGAAAGCTACTCCGAGCAGCGCCGCCTGCTGCAGGAGATCACCGATTACGCCGACTTGCAGACCCTCAGCGTGTGGCAGGTATCGGCGGCAGAATCCCCGAGAAACGCTCAACAAGCCCGCTGATCTGTGCACGTTCGCTACGAATGAACGCTAAAAAGGCCAGGGCCACCGGCGACTGCCGCTTGGCCTTGGACTGCACCACGCACCAACTGCGGTACAGTGGCAGCTCTTCGACCGGCAGTTCGCGCAGCACGCCGGTCGCCAGTTCCAGGTTCAGGGCGTGACGGGTCAGCAGGGCGATACCCAGGCCTGCGATCACGCATTCGCGCTGGGCATCGGCCGAGGCCACCTCCAACGTCTGGGTGAAGTGCACGCGCTTTTCCTTGAAGTACTCTTCGCAAGCCTTGCGCGTGCCCGAGCCCTGTTCGCGCACTAATAACGTGTGCGGCTCAAGGTCCTGCAGGCGCAGGCTGTCGAGCTTGCACAGCGGGTGGTCGGGCGGTGCCACGGCAACGATCGGATTATTCAGGAACGGCAGGAACTCCAGGCCCATGTCCTGGGGCACCATGGACATGATGATCAGGTCATCACGGTTGTCCGAGAGGCGACGGATGGCCTGGGCCCGGTTGACTACCGTGAGGGTAAGATTGACCTCCGGGTGCAGGCGTTTGAAGGCGGCGAACAGGTGCGGAACGAAGTACTTGGCGCTGGATTCGACCGCCAGCTTCAGTTGCCCCTGCAGCGAGCCCTGCATGTCCGAGAGCTGCATGTCGAGGCTCTCCAGGCGCCCGAAGATGTCGCGGCTAGCGCGCTGCAGCGCTTCGGCGGCGTCGGTCAGGTAGAGCTTTTTGCCGACGTACTCGAACAGCGGCTGGCCAACCAGTTCTTCGAGTTGACGGATTTGTAGACTAACGGCGGGTTGCGTCAGGTTCATCTCCTCGGCCGCCCGGCTGTAGGAACGCAAATCACAGACCTCATTGAAGATCTGAAGTTGACGCAATGTCATACGCATCAATGACTTACGCATTTCTCTCAAGCCCCGGCAAAACCTTGTAACAGCACTATAAGCTTTTGCTTATGCACACCCTAATAAATATTGATTTTTGTTTATCCAGAGACAGCGCTAGGGTAAAGATGCGACTGGCCAGCGACGATTGGTCACGCGCCGACCGGCGTTGCCGGCTCGTTTGTTCTAGCGGCCTTGGGAATACTCCAGTGATAAAAAAGATCCTGATCGCCAACCGCGGTGAAATTGCTGTTCGAATCGTGCGTGCCTGCGCCGAGATGGGCATCCGTTCCGTGGCGATCTACTCCGACGCCGACCGCCATGCCTTGCACGTCAAACGTGCCGATGAGGCCCACAGCATTGGTGCCGAGCCCCTGGCCGGCTACCTGAACCCGCGCAAGCTGGTGAACCTGGCTGTGGAAACCGGTTGTGATGCGCTGCATCCCGGTTATGGTTTTCTGTCTGAGAACGCTGAACTTGCGGACATCTGCGCCGAACGTGGAATCAAATTCATTGGCCCTTCGGCGGAAGTCATTCGCCGCATGGGTGACAAGACCGAAGCCCGCCGCAGCATGATCAAGGCCGGCGTGCCGGTCACCCCGGGCACCGAGGGCAACGTCGCCGACATCCATGAAGCGCTGCTCGAAGGCGACCGCATCGGTTATCCGGTGATGCTCAAGGCCACTTCCGGTGGTGGCGGCCGTGGTATTCGTCGCTGCAACAGTCGTGAAGAGCTGGAACAGGCTTTCCCGCGGGTGATCTCCGAAGCGACCAAGGCCTTTGGTTCTGCGGAAGTGTTCCTGGAAAAATGCATCGTCAACCCGAAACACATCGAGGCGCAAATTCTCGGCGACAGCTTCGGCAACGTCGTGCACCTGTTCGAGCGCGACTGCTCGATCCAGCGGCGCAACCAGAAACTCATCGAAATCGCCCCGAGCCCGCAACTGACCCCCGAACAGCGCGCCTACATCGGCGACCTGTCGGTACGCGCGGCCAAGGCCGTGGGTTACGAGAACGCCGGCACCGTGGAGTTCCTGCTCGCCGATGGCGAGGTGTACTTCATGGAGATGAACACCCGGGTGCAGGTGGAACACACCATCACCGAAGAAATCACCGGCATCGATATCGTTCGCGAGCAGATCCGCATTGCCTCCGGCCTGCCGCTCTCGGTCAAGCAGGAAGACATTCAGCACCGCGGCTTCGCCCTGCAGTTCCGGATCAATGCCGAAGACCCGAAAAACAACTTCCTGCCCAGCTTCGGCAAGATCACCCGCTACTACGCGCCCGGCGGCCCCGGTGTGCGCACCGACACGGCGATCTATACCGGCTACACCATTCCACCGTTCTACGATTCGATGTGCCTGAAACTGGTGGTCTGGGCGCTGACCTGGGAAGAAGCCATGGACCGTGGCCTGCGTGCCCTGGACGACATGCGCGTACAAGGGGTGAAGACCACCGCCGCCTACTACCAGGAAATCCTGCGCAATCCGGAATTCCGCAGCGGTCAGTTCAATACCAGCTTCGTTGAAAGCCACCCGGAACTGACCAACTACTCGATCAAGCGCAAACCCGAAGAGCTGGCCCTGGCCATCGCTGCCGCCATCGCCGCCCACGCAGGCCTATGAATGCAGCTGCAAGCTGCAAGCGGCAAGCTGCAAGTAGAAGCGGATCGGCTTTTTCTTGCGGCTTGTAGCTTAAAACTTGCCGCTATGAGGAGATAAGAATGTCCAAGAAGATCTTTGTTACCGACACAATCCTGCGCGACGCCCACCAGTCCCTGCTGGCCACCCGCATGCGTACCGAAGACATGCTGCCGATCTGCGACAAGCTCGACAAGGTCGGCTACTGGTCGCTGGAAGTCTGGGGTGGCGCAACCTTCGACGCCTGCGTGCGCTTCCTCAAGGAAGACCCGTGGGAGCGCCTGCGCAAGCTGCGCGCGGCACTGCCCAACACCCGCCTGCAGATGCTCCTGCGCGGGCAGAACCTGCTCGGCTACCGCCACTACAGCGATGACGTGGTCAAAGCCTTCGTCGCCAAGGCGGCGGTCAACGGCATTGACGTGTTCCGCATCTTCGACGCCATGAATGACGTGCGCAACCTGCGCGTGGCCATCGAAGCGGTGAAGGCCGCTGGCAAGCATGCCCAAGGCACCATCGCCTACACCACCAGCCCCGTGCACACCATCGAAGCTTTCGTCGCCCAGGCCAAGCAGATGGAAGCGATGGGTTGCGACTCGGTGGCGATCAAGGATATGGCCGGCCTGTTGACCCCGTACGCCACCGGCGAGCTGGTCAAGGCGCTGAAGGCCGAGCAGTCGCTGCCGGTGTTCGTCCACTCCCACGACACCGCCGGCCTGGCTGCCATGTGCCAGCTCAAAGCTATCGAGAACGGCGCCGATCATATCGACACCGCCATCTCCAGCTTTGCCTGGGGCACTAGCCACCCGGGCACCGAGTCGATGGTCGCGGCCCTCAAGGGCAGCGAATTCGACACTGGCCTGAGCCTGGAACTGCTGCAGGAAATCGGCCTGTACTTCTATGCCGTGCGCAAGAAGTACCACCAGTTCGAAAGCGAGTTCACCGCTGTCGATACCCGCGTGCAAGTCAACCAGGTTCCGGGCGGGATGATTTCCAACCTGGCCAACCAGCTCAAGGAGCAGGGCGCGCTCAACCGCATGAACGAAGTGCTGGCGGAAATCCCGCGGGTCCGCGAAGACCTCGGCTTCCCGCCACTGGTGACCCCGACTTCGCAGATCGTCGGCACCCAGGCGTTCTTCAACGTGCTCGCCGGCGAGCGCTACAAGACCATCACCAACGAGGTGAAGCTGTACCTGCAAGGCGGCTACGGCAAGGCCCCGGGTGTGGTCGACGAAAACCTGCGGCGCCAGGCCATCGGCAGCGAAGAAGTCATCGACGTCCGTCCGGCTGACCTGCTCAAGCCAGAAATGACCAAGCTGCGCAACGACATTGGCGCCCTGGCCAAGTCGGAAGAAGACGTACTGACCTACGCCATGTTCCCGGACATCGGGCGCAAATTCCTCGAGGAGCGTGAGGCCGGCACCCTGACCCCTGAAGTGCTGCTGCCGATTCCGGAAGCAGGCGCTGTGGCTTCGGCTGGTGGCGAAGGCGTACCGACCGAGTTTGTCATCGACGTGCACGGCGAAACCTACCGGGTGGACATCACCGGTGTTGGCGTCAAGGCCGAAGGCAAGCGCCACTTCTACCTGTCCATCGACGGCATGCCGGAAGAAGTGGTGTTCGAGCCGCTCAACGAGTTCGTCGGCGGCGGCAGCAGCAAACGCAAACAGGCCAGCGCGCCGGGCCATGTCAGCACCACCATGCCGGGCAACATCGTCGATGTGCTGGTCAAGGAAGGCGACATGGTCAAGGCCGGCCAGCCAGTGCTGATCACCGAGGCAATGAAGATGGAGACCGAAGTGCAGGCCGCGATTGCCGGCAAGGTCACCGCCATTCATGTGGCCAAGGGCGACCGGGTCAACCCGGGCGAGATCCTGATCGAGATCGAGGGCTGATTTTCACGCCCTCATCTACAAGCGGTTAACCTCTGGGGGGCGTATGCTCCCCTTTTTTTGCCCGCTCCTAGCGGCACGCTTGCAGTGTTCGCACCTGCCCCTCGGGCCGCTGGTTATCCTCCGCCAACCAGCGCTCGAACCCCGCCGCAATCGCCGGCCATTCATCATCGGTAATCGAGAACCAGGCCGTGTCGCGGTTACGGTCCTTGATCACCATGTGCTTGCGAAACACCCCTTCGAAGGTGAAGCCAAAGCGTAGCGCGGCACGCTTGGAGCGGGCGTTGTCGTTGTTGCACTTCCATTCCAGGCGGCGGTTGCCCAGCGCGAACGCCAGCTTGCCGAGCAGGTAGACGGCCTCGCTGCCCTTGGGCGTGCGTTGCATGGCGGCGCCGAAGGCGATATGACCAATCTCGATGCGGCCCTGGTCAGGAACGATCGACATCAGGCTGAGGATGCCCTGGGTCTGGCCGTTGGCAAGGTCGATGACGCTATAGAACAGCGGATCGCTGCTGGCGGCGTTGGTGTCGAGCCAGTGATCGAAATCCTCGCGTTCGCTGAACGGACCGTAGGCCAGGTAATCCCACAGTTTGTTATCGGCCCGGGGGCCCTGGAACACTTCCCAGAGGTCTTCGGTGTCGCGTTTGGGGTCGAGTTTCTCCAGGCGCACGAAGCGCCCGGTCAGTGTTGCAGGTTGTGGGCGCTTGGCCGGATGCCAGTTCAATGGGCTGCTCATGGTGGCTCCTCTGGCTTACAGCGG
Organism: Pseudomonas sp. JV241A; assembly: GCF_900275665.1. NCBI lineage: Bacteria > Pseudomonadati > Pseudomonadota > Gammaproteobacteria > Pseudomonadales > Pseudomonadaceae > Pseudomonas > Pseudomonas sp. JV241A. Next base: position 364,694 of record NZ_OPYO01000037.1, on the reverse strand, counting down.
TTTGCGGAACTGGATGAAGCCGGGCCGCTCGGCAACCTGTTCGTACAGGCTGATGGCCGTGGCATTGGTTTCGTGGGTCAGCCAGTGCACCTTGGCGCAACCTGCCGCCTTTGCCGTAGCGTAGACGTGTTCGATCAGTTGGCGGCCGACACCCAGGCCCCGTTGTTCGCTGTGCACGTACAGGTCTTGCAGGTAGCAGGAATTCTCGATGCTCCAGTTGGAGCGGTGATAGATCCAGTGAACCATGCCCAGCGCCTTGCCGTCGACCCAGGCCAACGCGGCGTTGGTGGGTTCGTTTGGGTCGAGCATACGCTCCCAGGCCACGGCGCTGACCTCGTCGGCGATCCGGGTTTCGTAGAAGCGTTGATAAGCCTGCCACAGCGGCAGCCAGGCAGTGTGATCATCGGCAGTGACGGGACGGATGGTTACGCCAGGCATAGGTATGTTCCTTCAAGGTTGGCCCATCAGGGCGGCCAGTTGGTTGTCCAGGGGGTCGGTGCTGTTGGCCAGGCCGTTGCGCACGCCTTCGATATCGATGGCCGAACGGTTCTGGCTGAGTTTGCGTGTGCCTTGCAGGCGTTCGATGGGCAGGGCGAAGCCGACGATCGCCTTGAGCATGCCGGCCATGTAGTCGGCCGGCGCCTCATCCACTGACCAGGGTTTGGACTGGCGCTGTTCATGGTGATCGCTCAGGCGCTGGACGATAGCCAGCAGGTGCTCGGCGTCGTGATACACCTCGGCCTTGCCCCAGGCGTGCACCGTCACGTAGTTCCAGGTCGGCACCGTACGCGGGTCGTCGACTTTGCTGGGATAGTAGCCGGCGCTGACGTAAGCATCAGGCCCGGCAAACACCACCAGCGCCTCGGCGCCGTTGGCCAGCTCCTGCCATTGCTTGTTGGCGCGGGCGAAGTGGCCGTACAGGGTGCCGTTGCTGCCCTGGCTGCGATCCAGCAGCAAGGGCAGGTGGCTGGCCTGCAAACCTTGGGCGCCGTGGGTGACCAGCACGGCGAGGCGCGTTTGTTCGATCTGCTGATGCAGGCGGTCGAGATCGGTTTCCTTGTGGCTCGAAGGTGTGAACATATGGATTGTCCTTGGCGAATGGCTCAATCCTAGGCAGGCTATTGGCCTATGGTAAGAGCCATTTCCAGCTAATTTCATAGGTCCATTGTCATGAGCGAGCGTCCCTTCACCTTGCCGTTCGACCCAACGGGCATCGTTCTTGATCGCCGCCAGGGACTCAGCCGCCAGCTTTATCAGGCCCTGCGCATGCGGGTGCTGGACGGCCGCCTGAGCAGTGGTACGCGCCTGCCGGCCAGCCGCGACATGGCGGCGGCGCTGGCGCTGTCACGCAACAGTGTGGTGCGCGCCTATGACCAGTTGTACGCCGAAGGCTTTATCGAAAGCCGGGTCGGCGATGGCACCTATGTCAGTCAGCTGCCAAAATTATCCACAAAAGTATCCACAGGGTTATCCCTGGGTTTTTCCACAGGGTTATCCACAAAAACCGCTGAAAGCACTGAGGGTTTATCCAGTAAAGTTATCCACAGTGGTCCTTTGAGCCGCCTGGAAAATAACCATTTGCCGGAACCTAAAAGCGGTCCGCCGCGGGCTTTTCGCGTCGGGTTGCCGGCGTTCGACCTGTTCCCGTTCGACGTCTGGGCCAAGCTGCAGGCGGGTTTCTGGCGAAATCCCGGAGCTGCTGCGCTTGGGTATGGTGATCCTGCAGGCGAGCCGCAACTTCGAGAGCTGATCGCCACCTATTTGCGCCGATCTCGTGGGCTTTCCTGCACGGGTGAACAAATTGTGATCACCAGTGGCGCGCAGCAGGCAATCAGCCTTTGTGCACAGCTGCTACTGGAGCCTGGTGAGGTAGTGGCTGTGGAAAACCCCGGTTACCGTGCCGCCGGCAATGCCTTCGCGCTGACCGGGGCAAAGGTGCAGGGTGTAGGGGTGGATCACGAAGGTCTGGACTGCACAGCGCTCAATGCCGTGGAACATTGCCGCCTCAGTTACGTGACGCCGTCCCACCAGTACCCGACCGGGGTCACCATGAGCCTGGCCCGACGCCTGGAACTGCTGGCCTGGGCCGAGCGCAGGGACGGCTGGATCATCGAGGACGACTACGACGGCGAGTACCGCTACAGCGGTGACCCACTGGCGCCGCTCGCGGCATTGGATCGTACCGGGCGGGTGTTGTACGTCGGGACCTTCGGCAAGATTGCCTTCCCGGCGCTGCGCCTGGGCTACCTGGTATTGCCCAGGCAACTGGTGCAGGCGTTTTCCCGCTGCCGGGCGCTGGCGGTGCGGCATTCGGAGGTGGGCACCCAGGCGGTAATGGCGCAGTTCATGGCCCAGGGGCATTTTCAGCGGCATATCCGGCGCATGCGCCGAGCTGCGTTGAACCGGCGCAACGCATTGAAGGCCGGCTGGGCGGTTGATGTTCCCGGTCTTGGGCCGATGCCCGAAGTTTCAGCGGGGCTGCATGTGAAAGTCGATGTCGAGAGTTTCGCCCGCGAGCAGGAACTCATTGCCCGTGCAGAAACGGTGGGCGTCGAGCTCAACGCCCTGAGCGATTACTGGCTGCCGGACTCGCTCACCCCTGTGGATAAGCGTGCTGGCCTGGTATTGGGCTTCGCCGCAGTGGACGAAGCCGCTATTGCCGACGCCCTGGCCCGCTTGCGCCGGGCCTGGTGTGAGTGACGATCAGGTCCCGGCCTTGATCTTGGTCCAGGCGCGGGTGCGCGCCCGCTCGGCATCCCGCGGCAGCGGTTGCAGGGTGTAGAGCTTGGCCATGGCCTCTTCTGTCGGGTAAAGGTTGGGGTTGTTACGGATGGCCGGGGCAACCAACTCGGTGGCGTCCTTGTTCGGGTTCGGGTAACCGACAAAGTCGCTGATGGGCGCGATCACCTTCGGTTGCAGCAGGTAGTTGATGAAGGTGTAGGCATCTTGCGCATTGGCCGCTCCTTTGGGGATCGCCAGCATGTCGAACCAGATCGGCGCGCCTTCCTTGGGCAGGCGCATATCGACCACCACGCCGTTCTTCGCTTCAGTGGCGCGGTTGGCCGCCTGGGAGAAGCTGCCGGAGTAGCCCACGGCCACGCAGATGTCGCCATTGGCTATGTCGGCCATGTACTTCGAGGAGTGAAAGTAGGTGACGTGCGGGCGGATTTTCAGCAGCAGTTCTTCAGCCTTTTTGTAGTCCGCCGGCTTCGTGCTATTCGGTGGCAGGCCCAGGTACTGCAAGGCCAGCGGCAGGATCTCCGACGGCGAGTCGAGCAAGGCCACGCCGCACTGCTTGAGCTTGGCGATGTTCTCTTCTTTGAAGATCAGGTCCCAGCTGTCGACCGGAGCATTGTCGCCCAGCGCCGCCTTGACCTTGGCCGGGTTGAAGCCGATCAGCACGGTGCCGTACATATACGGCACGGCGAACTTGTTGCCGGGGTCGTTGGCCTCGATCAGCTTCATCAGTTTCGGGTCCAGGTGCTGCCAGTTCGGCAGCTTGCTGCGGTCCAGCGGCTGGAACACCCCGGCTTCGATCTGCTTGGCCAGGAACACGTTGGACGGCACCACCACGTCGTAGCCGGAGTTGCCGGTCAGCAGCTTGGCTTCCAGGGCTTCGTTGGTGTCGAAGATGTCGTAGATGAGTTTGACCTGGCTGTCTTTCTGGAAGTCCACCAGGGTTTGCGGGGTGATGTAGTCGAACCAGTTGTAGACCCGCAGAGTGCGTTGTTCGGCAGCTTCCAGGCTACCGGCGAGCAGGGTGCTGCAGAGCAGGGGGGCGAGCAGGCGCTTGAGTCGGGTCATGCTTGAGCTTCCTGTTGGGCGCGTTCGAAACCTTCGAGTACGTTCACCGCGTTGATACCGATTTCCTCGACGGCATAACCACCTTCCATGACGAACAGCGTCGGCTTGCCGAGGCGGGCGATGCGTTCGCCCATCTTCAGGTAGTCGGGACTGTCGAGCTTGAACTGGGAAATCGGGTCGTCCTTGAAGGTGTCGACGCCCAGGGAAATCACCAGCACGTCCGGGCCATAGGCGGCGATGCGTTCACAGGCCTCATCCAGGGCCTTGCTCCAGGTCGGCCAGTCGCTGCCGGCAGGCAGCGGATAGTTGACGTTGCAGCCCAGGCCTTCACCTTCGCCTTGCTCGTCGGCATAGCCGAGGAAAAATGGAAACTCGGCCTGCGGATCACCGTGAATCGAAGCGAAGAACACGTCACGGCGCTGGTAGAAGATTTCCTGGGTACCGTTGCCGTGATGGTAGTCGACATCGAGGATTGCCACCTTGCGCCGGCCCTGGTCGAGGAACGCCTGGGCGGCAATGGCGGCGTTGTTCAGGTAGCAGTAGCCACCCATGACGTCACTGGCGGCGTGATGTCCCGGTGGTCGGCAGAGGGCGAAGGCGCTGTGGGCGCCGGCCTGGATCGCAGCCTGGGCGGTCAGGGCCACTTGCGCGGCGCTGTAGGCCGCTTGCCAGGTGCCAGCGGTAATTGGCGCGCCGGCATCGAAGCTGTAGTAACCGAGTTCGCCATGCAGGCCGGTGGGTTTGACGCTGCGCAGGGTGCGCGCCGGCCAGGTGAAGGGCAGCAGGTCGCCTTCGTGGCCCAGTTGGGTCCAGCGCTGCCAGGCACCTTCGAAGAAGTTCAGGTAATCGGCACTGTGCACGCGCAGCAAGGGCGCGCGGCCAAAATCGGCAGGGCCCTTGATTGCGCCCAGCTCGCGGGTTTTTACCCGCTCCAGAACATGGTCGGCGCGCGAGGGCATCTCGAAGCAGGGCATCAGTTGCCCGTCGATCAGCTCGCAGCGGCCGTGGTGCAGGCGGTGGTCATCGGAATAGATCGTCAGCATTTTGTTGTTCTCCGGGTCACTGGCGTCGCTCCATTGTTGGTGGCGCGGGTCCGGGGCAGAACGACGGAAACGGCCAAAAGGGGATCAATATGGCCAACCTGGTTGTCCGGATTTCGCCCCCTGGCGGTGCAACCGTTGTATTCAGGCGCGGAAGTGACTCGGTGCAACCCCGCTCCAGCGTATGAAGGCGTGGCGAAAGCTGGCGGTTTCGCTGAAGCCCAGCAGTTCGGCGATGCGGTAGATGGGCAGCTGATCTTCGGCCAACAGCTGCTTGGCTCGCTCGAAACGCAGTTCATCGAGCAGCTGTTGATAACTGCTGCCCAGCTCCTGCAGGTGCCGGCGCAAGGTGCGTGACGAGCAGTTCATCTGTCGCGCCAGGCCTTCCAGGCCGGGAGCTGCATCGAGTTGGTCGAGCAGCAGCTGGCGGATCCGCCCGAGCCAGGCCTGGCGGCCGGTGAATTCCAGGTTAAGCCGCCGGCAGCGCTCGCTCATGGCCCGGTGGGTGATCAGGTCGGCCAGCGGCAGAGGTTGGTCCAGCCATGTGCGGGCGAAGGCGAAGGCATTGTCCGCGGCGTCGAAGCGCAACGGGCAGGCGAAGCTGTCGCCATACAGCGCATGGTAATCCGGGGTCGGGTGGGCGAAGCGTGCAGCCAGCAGTGGCAGCGGCTGGCCAAGCAGGTCGTCGCAGATGACTTTCAGCGAGGTCAGGCAGAACTCGGCATTGAAGGCTGCCAGCTGTGGTTCTTCGCGATAATCGCTGGCGCTGAACCAGACCCGCTCGCCATCGTCGATCAAGCGCAGCTGGAAAAGTGTTCCCAGTAGCGCCGGGTATTGCATCGCCAGACGCAAAGCGTCACCTAAGGTGGCACTGGAGAGCAGGGCGTAACCGAGCATGCCGTAGCAGGAAACATGCATGCGCCGGCCTAACTCCAGCCCCACTTCGCGGCGCCGGGCCACGGCATTGGCACACACCAGCATCTCCTGGCGGGTGGTGATGCGCGAGTCGGCGCGGCCCAGGTCTGCCGGGCTGATGCCGCTGCCGGCAAGCAAGGCTTCATCGCCAGGGCCCTGGCCTTGAAAGGCTTGTAGAACCAACGACACGGCGTTCAGGGTGGTGAGGTGTGAATGGAGCATGCTCGGCTTCTTTCGACAGGTTGGCCGAACAAGTCGAGCAATTTGTATGCCTTCAGCCGCTTATAGCAATTCACCGCAAAGATCCTGTTCGACCAGGCGGCGTACCTCGGTAACCGGCAAGCCACAGCCCAGCAGCAACTGCAACTTGCCGAACAATGCCTCACGGGTCATGCCGGCCCCCGACAGCACGCCGACCTGACGCAAGCGGCTGCCGGCCTCGTAGACATCCAGTTCGACCCCGCCTTCATGGCACTGGGTGATGGCGACTACGACGATGCCACGTGCCCGAGCCTCAGCCAGGGCCGCGAGAAAGTCGGGGTTGTCGGATGGGCCGGTGCCACTGCCGAAGCACTCCAGGATCAGGCCCTGTGCACCGCTGGCGAGCGCGGCCTGCAACAGCGGCGCGCCAAACCCCGGCACCAGGGGCAGCACCGCGACATTGGCGAGCTGTTTTGGCTGGCGATAGTCGAGCGCTGCCGGCAAGGGCTGCGGCGTGGCAGAACCTGCAAAGCGCTTCAGGGTGACGAATGGATGACGGCCAAAACTGCGTACCTTGGCCGTACGGTGCGGGGCCAGCAGTTCACCGTGAAAGTACAGTTGCACACCCGGCGGGACGCCGGCAGCCAGGGCTTGTAGTGCCCCGGTGAGGTTTTCCCAGGCATCGCTGTCGGCCACGCCGGCTGGCAGCATGGAGCCGGTGAACAGCACCGCGGCCTGCAGGCCAAGCAACTGGAAGCTCAACGCCGCGGCGCTGTAAGCCAGGGTGTCGGTGCCATGCAGCACCAGCACGGCATCGCAACCTTGCCCGTCGACCGCCTCGATAATCGCTGCGCGTAGGCGCTGCCAGTACTGCGGGGTCATGTTGGCGCTGTCGATCAGTGGCAGCAGTTCTCGGAACTGCCAGGCGGGCAGGTCGGCCTGCCCGGCCAGATGCTCGCGCATCCTTTGCTCGAAGTCCGAGGCCGGGGCCAGGCCATTGGCGCTGTTTTGCATGCCGATGGTGCCGCCGGTGTACAGCACCATGATGTTGCGGGCCGGTTGCGCAGTTGCCATCGCCTGTCTCCGTGGTCAGCTTGAGGAAGACCGACCACAGTACGCCATCACCGCGCAGGCTGTCAGCGCTTGGAGTCTTCGACCTTGGCTGGCCAGGCTTTGGTGTCGAGGTCGAGGTCGGCGAACTTGGCCGAATCGAACACCGGCGTTTTCACCCCGGCAGCGCGCTGGTCGTCGTAGTCGCGCAGCACGCGCATGGCCACCTTGAACAACAGGGCCAGGGCGATCAGGTTGACGAAGGCCAGGCAGGTCATGGTGATGTCGGCAAACGCGAACACCGTGCCCAGGTTCTGCACCGCGCCCCAGAAGATCAGCAGCAACACCAGTGCGCGGTAGCCGATCAGGGCCTTGCGGTTGTCACCGACCAGAAAGCGCAGGTTGCTCTCGCCCAGGTAGTAGTTGTAGAGGATCGAGGTGAACACGAACAGCGCCAGGGCGACACTGATGAAGATCCGCCCCCAGTCACCGACTACGGCAGCCAGCGAGTTCTGGGTCAGGGCGATGCCGTCGCCTTCGAAGCCCGGGGTATAGAAGCCCGAGAGCAGGATCAGCAAGGCGGTGCAGGTGCAGATGATGAAGGTGTCGAGGAACACCGAGAACGCCTGGACTACGCCCTGGGCAATCGGGTGGTCGACCTGGGCCACGGCGGCGACGTTGGGTGCGCTGCCAAGGCCGGCTTCGTTGGCGAACACGCCGCGTTTGACGCCCATGATGATGGCGCTGCCGACCAGGCCACCGAAGGCCTGATCCAGGCCGAAGGCGCTCTTGACGATGGTCATCAGCATGTCCGGTACCTGGTCGAACTGCAGCACGATCACGTACAGGGTCACGGCGATGTAGGCCAGGGTCTTGACCGGTACCAGCAGGTCGGCGACGGCGGCGATGCGCTTGATGCCGCCGATGAACACCAGGCCCAGCAGCACGGCCAGGGCAATGCCGGTATAGGTGGTGTCGAACTGGAAGGCGTTGTTCAGCGAGTGGGTCACGGCGTGGGCTTGCAGGCCGTTGAAGGCGAAGCCGAAGGTGATCAGCAGCAGGAACGCCATGACCATGCCCAGCCAGCGTTTGCCCAGGCCATGTTCGATGTAATACGACGGGCCGCCGCGGTACTGGCCTTCGCTGTCGCAACGCTTGTACAGCTGGCCGAGGGTGCATTCGATGAAGCTGCTGGACATACCCACCAGCGCCGTCACCCACATCCAGAACACCGCGCCGGGGCCGCCGAGGGTCACGGCGATGCCGACACCGGCAATATTGCCCGCACCGACGCGGCCGGCGAGGCTGAGCATCAGCGCCTGGAACGAGCTGAGCTGTTCGCTGCTGCTGCGCAGGCTGTCGCGAAATACCGAAAACATGTGGGTGAAGTAACGCAACTGAACGAAACGCGAGCGGATCGTGAAGTAACTGCCCAGACCGACAATGAGCACGATCAGTACCTTGCCCGAGAGGAAGTCGTTAATGACTTCAAGCATGGAGTGTTCCTCGCTTTTAATGGCTTTTACTGCGTGTAGCGCCGGGGTGCTGGCACGCAAGAGGGCGGGCACTATACCGATGCGAGCGCCGCGCGTCTGCCTTGGCGTGGCGGATATGCCCTGTGCTTGCCATTGTGGGAGCTGGCGTTGCCAGCGATGCGGGCGCCGCGCAGTAGCTGAAACCGTGCGGGTTTTATCGCCGGCAAGGCCGGCTCCCACAGGGATAGAAGGTGCGGCAGGAGGGCATAAAAAAAGGGCCCGGGGAGTGATCCCTGGGCCCTCAAAAGGTGAGAGGTGTCTAGTCCCTCGACCTGGTGAGCGTGTTACAGCATCGGTTACGCCTTGAGCGGCACCAGACGCGGAGCAATCATGTTTTCCGGACGCAGGATGTCGTTGAGCATCTCTTCGTCCAGCAGGCCTTCCTCACGTACCAGTTCCAGCACACCACGGCCGCTTTCCAGGGCGATGGCAGCGATACGGGTCGCGTTTTCGTAGCCGATGTACGGGTTCAGGGCAGTGACCAGGCCGATCGAATGTTCGACCAGTTCGCGGCAGCGCTGTTCGTTGGCGGTGATACCGACGATGCAGTGCTCGCGCAGCATGTCCATGGCGCGTTGCAGCAGGCGGATCGAGTCGAAGATCTTGTAGGCGATCAGCGGCTCCATGACGTTCAGCTGCAACTGGCCACCTTCGGCCGCGACGGTCAGGGCCAGGTCGTTGCCCATGATGGCGAAGGCCACCTGGTTGACCGCTTCCGGGATTACCGGGTTGACCTTGCCTGGCATGATCGAGCTGCCTGGCTGACGCGCCGGCAGGTTGATTTCGTTGATGCCGGTGCGTGGGCCGCTGGACAGCAGACGCAGGTCGTTGCAGATCTTCGACAGCTTGACCGCGGTACGCTTGAGCATGCCCGAGAACAGGACGAAGGCGCCCATGTCCGAGGTGGCTTCGATCAGGTCGGCAGCCGGTACCAGCGGCTGGCCGCTGATGGTGGCCAGGCGCTGTACGGCCAGGAGCTGATAGCCTGGGTCGGCGTTGATGCCGGTACCGATGGCGGTACCACCCAGGTTGATTTCGGTCAGCAGCTCTGGCGCCAGGGAACGCAGACGGTTGAGGTCTTCGGTCATGGTGGTGGCGAAGGCGCGGAATTCCTGGCCCAGGGTCATCGGCACGGCGTCCTGCAGCTGGGTACGGCCCATCTTCAGTACGTGGTCGAATTCCTGACCTTTGGCAGCGAAGGCCTGGATCAGGCTGTCGAGGCTGGCCAGCAGGGCGTCGTGACCCAGCAGCAGACCCAGACGGATCGCGGTCGGGTAGGCGTCGTTGGTCGACTGCGCCATGTTCACGTCGTTGTTCGGGTGCAGGTACTTGTACTCGCCTTTCTGGTGGCCCATGGCCTCCAGCGCGATGTTGGCGATCACTTCGTTGGCGTTCATGTTGGTAGAAGTACCAGCACCGCCTTGAATCATGTCGACCACGAACTGCTCGTGGTAGTCGCCGCGGATCAGGCGGGCGCAAGCCTCGCTGATGGCAGCGTGCTTGGCATCGCTCAGGTGACCCAGCTCACGGTTGGCGTCGGCAGCAGCCTGCTTGACCATGGCCAGGGCCACAACCAGTTTAGGGTAGTGCGACAGCGGAACGCCGGAGAGGTGGAAGTTGTTGGCAGCACGCAGAGTCTGGATACCGTAGTAGGCATCAGCAGGGACTTCGAGGGTGCCAAGCAGATCTTTTTCGACACGGAACGATGCAGCAGCGGACATGATAGATATCATCTCGAGTTTGGCCCGGCACATGCCGGAATGGCGCCAATCCTAGGCTTGCGCCGATTTTGCGGCCAATGCTGTTGCGCGCTAACCTATGCACAAACGGCATACAGGTTGGTGTGACGCCAACTGCCGATCGAGCGTGTTCAATTTTGGTGCATGCCTGGAGAGCCCATGAACCTTGAGAGCAAATGGCTGGAAGACTTCAGCGCCCTGGCCGCGACCCGCAGTTTTTCCCAGGCCGCCGAGCGCCGTTTCGTCACCCAGCCGGCCTTCAGTCGGCGGATTCGCAGCCTGGAAGCGGCGCTGGGGCTGACCCTGGTCAACCGCTCACGCACGCCTATCGAGCTGACGGCGGCGGGGCAGTTGTTTCTGGTGACGGCGCGTACGGTGGTTGATCAGTTGGGCGAGGTGCTGCGCCATCTGCATCACCTGGAAGGCGGGCAGGGCGAGGTGATCCAGGTGTCGGCGGCGCACTCGCTGGCGCTGGGGTTCTTTCCACGCTGGATTGCGCAACTGCGTAACGACGGCCTGAACATTGCCACGCGCCTGGTGGCGACCAACGTCGGCGACGCCGTGCATGCCCTGCGCGAAGGCGGCTGCGACCTGATGCTGGCCTTCTACGACCCGGATGCAGCCTTGCAGATGGATGCGGAAATTTTCCCGTCGCTGCACCTGGGCCACACCGAGATGTTGCCGGTGTGCGCCGCCGATGCCGAGGGCAAGCCGCTGTTCGACCTGGAAGGCGAGGGCAGTGTGCCGTTGCTGGCCTACAGCGCTGGGGCGTTCCTCGGCCGTTCGGTCAATCTGCTGCTGCGCCAGCGCAACCTGCGTTTTACCACTGTCTATGAAACGGCGATGGCCGACAGCCTCAAGAGCATGGCCCTTGAAGGCCTGGGCATCGCCTGGGTACCACGGCTGTCGGCGCGGGCCGAGCTTGAGCGCGGTGAGCTGGTGATTTGCGGCGGCAGCCAGTGGCACGTACCACTGGAAATCCGCCTGTATCGCTGCGCCCTGGTGCGCAAGGCCAACGTGCGCCTGCTGTGGCGCAAGCTGGAGGGCGGTTCGCCAGCCGCCGGGGCTTGACCCGAAAGTCAGCCAAAGCCCCGAAAAATAAGGCCGACAGTTGGTCGTCAGGGTGCATCCAAGACGTTCCTTTGCGGTATACTGCGCGGCCTTTGGTCGGTATGCCCGGCCCTAATTCGTATAACAAGCCACGCTGGTCGTCCCGCGTGGCTTGTTGTTTTTTGACGCGCCTGCGGGCGCCCAAGAGAAGAGGCTCGACGATGAGTGCACTGGTTGGCGTGATCATGGGCTCCAAGTCCGATTGGTCCACCCTTAGCCACACCGCCGATATGCTGGAAAAACTCGGCATTCCCTACGAGGTCAAGGTGGTGTCTGCCCACCGGACCCCGGACCTGCTGTTCCAGTATGCCGAAGAGGCCGAAGGCCGTGGCATCGAGGTGATCATCGCCGGCGCCGGTGGCGCTGCCCACCTGCCAGGCATGTGCGCGGCCAAGACCCACCTGCCGGTGCTGGGCGTGCCGGTACAGTCGTCGATGCTTTCCGGTGTCGACTCGCTGCTGTCGATCGTGCAGATGCCAGCCGGTATTCCGGTAGCCACCCTGGCCATCGGCAAGGCCGGTGCGATCAACGCCGCGCTGCTCTCGGCGAGCATCCTCGGCGCCAAGCACCCGCAGTTCCACACTGTGCTCAAACAGTTCCGCACTGAACAGACAGACAACGTTCTGGACCATCCAGATCCGCGCCAGGCCTGAGGTCAAAAACATGAAAATCGGTGTAATCGGTGGCGGCCAGCTGGGCCGCATGTTGGCCCTGGCAGGTACCCCGCTGGGCATGAACTTCGCTTTCCTCGACCCGGCTCCGGACGCCTGCGCGGCGCCTCTGGGCGAGCACCTGCGCGCCGATTACGGTGACCAGGATCACCTGCGGCAGCTGGCTGACGAAGTTGACCTGGTGACCTTCGAGTTCGAAAGCGTCCCGGCTGAAACCGTGGCCTTCCTGTCGCAGTTCGTGCCGGTCTACCCGAGTGCCGAGTCGCTGCGCATCGCCCGCGATCGCTGGTTCGAAAAGAGCATGTTCAAGGACCTGGGCATTCCCACTCCGGCCTTCGCCGATATTCAGTCGCAAGCCGACCTGGATGCCGCCGTTGCCAGCATCGGCCTGCCTGCCGTGCTCAAGACCCGCACCCTGGGTTATGACGGCAAAGGTCAGAAAGTGCTGCGAACTGCCGAGGATGTTGTAGGCACCTTCGCCGAACTGGGCAGCGTCCCGTGCCTGCTCGAAGGTTTCGTGCCGTTCACCGGCGAAGTGTCGCTGATCGCCGTGCGCGCCCGTGATGGCGAAACCCGTTTCTACCCGTTGGTGCACAACACCCACGAGAGCGGCATCCTGCGCCTGTCGGTGGCCAGCGAAGACCACTTGCTCCAGAGCCTGGCCGAAGACTACGCCGGCCGCGTGCTCAAGCAACTTGACTATGTCGGCGTGCTGGCCTTCGAATTCTTCGAAGTCGATGGCGGCCTCAAGGCCAACGAGATCGCCCCGCGGGTGCACAACTCCGGGCACTGGACCATCGAAGGCGCCGAGTGCAGCCAGTTCGAAAACCACCTGCGCGCCGTTGCCGGCCTGCCGCTGGGTTCGACTGCCAAGGTCGGCGAAAGCGCCATGCTCAACTTCATCGGTGAAGTGCCGGCGGTCGACAAGGTGATTGCCATCGACGAATGCCACCTGCACCACTACGGCAAGGCCTTCAAGGTCGGGCGCAAGGTCGGCCATGCCACCCTGCGTTGCGACGACATGGCGACCCTGGAGCAAAAAATCCAGCAAGTCGAAGCCCTGATCAAGGGCTGAAGGGAACCTTCCCGCTGCTCTATCCCTCTGATGGCAGGATGCCAAAGCGCTGACTAGGCTTTGGCATGCGCCATTCAACTCAGAGGGATTGCCATGGGTATCATCGGAACCATCTTCATCGGCCTGATCGTCGGTCTGCTGGCACGCTTTCTAAAGCCGGGCGACGACAGCATGGGCTGGATCATGACCATTCTGCTGGGTATTGCCGGTTCGCTTGCCGCGACCTACGGCGGCCAGGCGCTGGGCATCTATCAGGCCGGAGAGGGTGCGGGTTTCCTCGGCGCGCTGGTGGGCGCGATTGTCCTGTTGGTGATCTACGGCCTGGTCGTCAAAAAGAGCTGACGGCAGGCTAGAATGCTCGGCACCGAACTCCTTCGTTGCCGAGCTTTTTCATGCACCGTGTATTACTTCTCTCCCTATTGCTGCTGAGCGGCCTGGCCCGGGCTGAAATGCCGGAAACCGACTGGCTGGAACTGATGCCCAAGTCGGACCAGAAAGCCCTCGAGCAGATGCCCGAAATCGACCACAACTCCCCGGAAGCCATGGGCACCTTCACCGACAAGGGTGGCCTTAAGCAGAGCAAGGGCCTGCCGGCGGTGATGTATTCGACCAAGACCGTGCCGGCCATGAACGGCAAGCACATCCGGCTGGGCGGTTATCCGGTGCCGCTGGAAACCGACGCCAAGGGCAACAGCACACTGTTCTTCCTGGTGCCTTACCCGGGCGCCTGCATCCACGTGCCGCCACCGCCACCGAACCAATTGGTGCTGGTGCGCTACCCCAAGGGCCTGAAGCTCGACGATATCTACACGCCGCTATGGGTCAACGGCACCTTGAAGGTGGAAACGGTCAGCAATGACCTGGCCGATGCCGCTTATGCAATGGATGCGGCCAAGGTGCGAGTGGTTGAAGACGCAGATTTGTGAATGATCGCGGGGCATGCGCCCCGCGATAGCGATCTAGAGCGCCTGGCTGCCGATCGTCAGGCTCAGCGAATGGGTCGCCCCTGGCGCCAGTGTCACCAGGTCATCCACCACGTTGGCGGTCTCGATGCAGAGCATGCGCTGCCAGCCATCCTCGGCCATGTCCGGCAACTCGGCGGCACGCTCGGTCCAGGGGTTCCAGATCACTGCCGTACGCGAACCCTTGGCCGTTATCACCACGCGGCGGTTCCAGGCCGGGTCGACGATGCTCAGTTGCTCGGGCGCCTGCAGATAAATGCGGTCGGTTTCACCGGCAAAGCCCAGCGCGCCTTGCTGCTGGCGCTGCTCCCAGTTGGCCAGGGTTTCGATGTAGCTCAGGCCATCGACACCTTCGACCTGCACCTGCCGCACATCGCTGACGGCGAAGTAGCTGTGCAGCGCCTGGCTCAGGGTGACCGGAACGTTGTCGAGGTTGTAGCTGGAGAGGGTGATACTCAGCTGTTCGCCCATGACGATGGTCAGCTTGAGCTCGACAATGTGGGGCCAGCCGGGGAGATCGCCCTGACTGGCGGGCAGGGTGAACTCGGCGCGCACGCTGTCGCCGCTGCTGTCGATGCCCAGCAACTGCCAGTCACGGCCGCGCACCAGGCCATGGGCCGGGCCGTCTTCACCGTGATACATGGCCTGCACGGCTTCGGGGTTGCGCTTGAAAATGCCGAACCAGGGCCAGCACACCGGAACCCCGGCGCGCACGGATTTACCCTGCCTGAAGATGGCTTGTTCGCTGAGCCACAGCAAAGGCGGCTCGCCGAGGCGCTGATAGCTCAGCACCTGCGCGCCCTGCTGGGCGACCAGCAATTCAGCCGTGTCGCTGGTGATGCGCCAGCAATTGAGCTCGCCGTGCTTTTCGGATTCGACCTTGGGTGTGGACATGCGCTTTATCTCGTTGGTTTGCCGTACGGCCTTGGACCGCTTGCATGCCTTCGAGTTTACCGCGCAGCGGTCTCAGCGACGAGGAGGAACCGAACGGGTGCGACCGCTGCCGTCGATGGCGACGAACACGAATACGGCTTCGGTAACCTTGCGCCATTCGCTGGACAGCGGATCGTCACTCCACACCTCGACCATCATCTGGATCGAGCTGCGGCCGATTTCCAGGGTCTGGGTATAAAAGGACAACTGCGCGCCGACAGCCACCGGCACCAGGAATGCCATGCGATCGATGGCTACGGTAGCCACTCTGCCACCCGCAACGCGGCTGGCCATGGCGGTACCGGCCAGGTCCATCTGAGCGACCAGCCAGCCGCCGAAGATATCGCCAAAACCGTTGGTTTCACGGGGCAATGCAGTGATCTGCAAGGCCAGGTCGCCTTGCGGGATAGGATCTTCTTGTTCGAGTTCAATCATGCCGGGGGTGCCTCTGACCCATGACGCTTCGTTGGTTGGCGCTATGACAGACGCCTCGAAAAACGATTCAGCACAACTATTCTACGCTGCTTTCGCTTTGCCAGGCGGCGAAGGGAAACTCTGCGAAACCGACTAAGCATACCTAGCGGCGTTTTCGCACAACATCCTTCAGAAGACCCAACCTTTTCCTACAAGCGGCCAGTATATAGAGCCGAAAGCGCAGCGACGACCATGCAGTCATGAATACTTGTATTGAATTTGTACTGCTATGTGCTTTTTCCGCCAATTTGCTATCTTTCGATGCTTCCCAGGCCGAAACCCGCGTGCCAGGCGGCCTGCACCCCAATAAGAAATGCCAACAAGAGAGACCTATGACCTCCGTGCCCGGCAGTATCGCGCAGCCTTCGAGGCCGCTGACCCGCAGTGACTACAAGACCCTGTCGCTTTCCGCCCTGGGCGGTGCGCTGGAGTTCTACGATTTCATCATCTTCGTGTTCTTCGCCACGGTGGTCGGCAAGCTGTTCTTTCCCGCCGAAATGCCTGAATGGCTGCGTTTGATGCAAACGTTTGGCATCTTCGCCGCCGGCTACCTGGCACGGCCTCTGGGTGGCATCGTCATGGCCCACTTCGGCGACCTGCTGGGGCGCAAGAAGATGTTCACCCTGAGCATCTTCATGATGGCCGTGCCGACGCTGATCATGGGCCTGCTGCCGACCTACGCGCAGATCGGCCTGTGGGCGCCGATCCTGTTGCTGGTGATGCGTGTGATCCAGGGCGCGGCGATTGGTGGTGAAGTGCCGGGCGCCTGGGTGTTCGTCTCCGAGCACGTGCCGGCGCGCAATACCGGTTACGCCTGCGGTACGCTGACGGCGGGCCTGACCGCCGGGATCCTGCTCGGTTCGCTGGTGGCAACGCTGATCAACACTGTTTATAGCCAGCAGGAAGTCGCCGATTACGCCTGGCGTATCCCGTTCCTGCTCGGCGGGGTGTTCGGCCTGTTCGCGGTGTACCTGCGCCGCTGGTTGCATGAAACCCCGGTGTTTGCCGAGATGCAGGCGCGCAAGGCGCTGGCCGAAGAGGTGCCGTTGCGCGCGGTGTTGCGTGACCACCGTGGTGCCATTGTCCTGTCGATGCTGCTGACCTGGCTGCTGTCGGCTGGCATCGTCGTGGTGATTTTGATGACCCCGGCGCTGCTGCAGAGTCTTTACCAGGTCAGCCCGACCGACTCGCTGAAGGCCAATAGCCTGGCCATCGTCCTGCTCAGCCTCGGCTGCATCGGCACCGGTGCATTGGCCGACCGCTTTGGCGCCGGCCGGGTATTCATCGTCGGTAGCCTGGCGCTGCTGGTCACGTCCTGGACCTTCTATCACACCTTGCCTACCCACCCGGAGTGGCTGTTCCCGCTGTATGCCCTGACCGGACTGTGTGTCGGCATTGTCGGCGCCGTGCCTTACGTCATGGTCAAAGCCTTCCCGCCTGTCGTACGTTTCAGCGGACTGTCGTTTTCCTACAACCTGGCCTACGCGATTTTTGGCGGGATGACGCCGATGGTAGTGACCGCGTTGCTCAAGTTCAGCCCGATGGCACCGGCCTACTATGTTGCTGGCATCTGTGCCATTGGTCTGCTCGTGGGTATTTATCTGACGGCGAAGAAGCGCTGAAACCGCTCTAACACAACCCTCGCAACATTTTGAAAAGGCCATCACCGCTAGCCGGTGATGGCCTTTCATCTAATTGTCACATTCGATTCATAGAGTAGTCATACGGCCTGCAGATACTTGGGCCCGATCCATCTCACCCCAATTCCTGCTAGGAGCAAGGCATGAAACTGAAGCGTTTGATGGCGGCCCTGACTTTCGTCGCCGCTGGCGTTGCCACCGCCAATGCGGTTGCCGCTGTTGACCCAGCTATTCCGACCTACACCAAGACCACCGGTGTGTCGGGCAACCTCTCCAGCGTCGGTTCCGATACCCTGGCGAACCTGATGACCCTGTGGGCCGAGGCCTACAAGAAGGAATATCCGAACGTAAACATCCAGATTCAGGCTGCCGGCTCCTCCACCGCGCCACCCGCGCTGACCGAAGGCACCGCCAACCTCGGCCCGATGAGCCGCAAGATGAAGGACGTCGAGCTGCAGGCCTTCGAACAGAAATACGGCTACAAGCCAACCGCCATCCCGGTTGCCGTCGACGCCTTGGCCGTATTCGTGCACAAGGACAACCCGATCAAAGGCCTGACCATGGCCCAGGTCGATGCAATTTTCTCCTCGACCCGCCTGTGCGGCGCCAAGGCCGACGTCAAAACCTGGGGCGACCTGGGCGTGACCGGCGACCTGGCCAACAAGCCAGTGCAGCTGTTCGGTCGTAACTCGGTGTCCGGCACCTACGGCTACTTCAAGGAAGAAGCCCTGTGCAAAGGCGACTTCAAGCCTAACGTCAACGAACAACCTGGCTCGGCTTCGGTCGTGCAGTCGATCAGCAGCTCGCTGAACGGCATCGGTTACTCGGGCATCGGCTACAAGACCGCCAGCGTCAAGACCGTGCCACTGGCCAAGAAGGAAGGCGGTGCTTTCGTTGAAGACAACGAAGCCAACGCCCTGAACGGCACCTACCCGCTGTCGCGCTTCCTCTACGTCTACGTCAACAAGGCACCGAACAAGCCTCTGGCCCCGCTGGAAGCCGAGTTCGTCAAACTGGTCCTGTCGCAAGCCGGCCAGCAAGTCGTGGTCAAGGACGGTTATATCCCGCTCCCTGCCAAAGTGGTTGATAAAGCCCTGGCGGACCTGGGTCTGAATCACAACGGCAACGTTGCGAAGAAGTAACTGAAAGACCGGCGGGGTCAGGTTTTGACCTGGTCTCGCCACAAATTGCGAGTCCGCTGCCAGGGGTATCTGCGCGGCGGGCTTTTTTGCGTCACTGCATTGTCATGTTTTTGTCATACGGGACCGCTAGGGTGTGCGCATGAATGATCTGGCCAACTCCACAATGACCCAAAATTCTCCCCCCGTGCGGATTGACTTCAATACGCCCGAACTGCAACGCAAGCGGCGCATGCGTGCGCTCAAGGACCGCCTGACCCGCTGGTATGTACTGGTGGGCGGGCTTGCCGTGCTGGCGGCAATTACCCTGATCTTCTTCTACCTGGCCTACGTGGTCGTGCCGCTGTTCCAGGGCGCCGAACTGACCAGCAAGAAGGCCCTGGAGCCGACCTGGCTGCAGCAGGACGCCGGCAAGCCGCTGATGATCGCCCTGGAAGAACAGAACCTGGTCGGCATGCGGGTTTCCGACAAGGGCCAGGCGCTGTTCTTCGACACCAAGACCGGTGCCGAGCTCAAGCGCGTCGAGTTGCCGGTGCCAGCCGGTACCCAGGTGACCTCGATCGGTGCCGATCAGCCGGGCAACCCGCTGGTGGTGCTGGGTTTGTCCAACGGTCAGGCGCTGGCGTTCAGCCACAGCTACAAGATCACCTACCCGGACAACAAGAAAACCATCAGCCCGGGCATCGACTTCCCTTACGGCCAGGCGCCGTTCACCCTGGATGAACAGGGCCGGGCGCTGGAGCATGTCAGCCTCAACGTGAATGGCGAGACCCTGGTGGTGGCCGGCTCTACCGGTGCGCACCTGCAGGTTGTGTCGCTGAGCCGCGAAGAAAACATGATGACCGGCGAAGTCACCAGCGAGCAGAGCCGTATCGAGTTGCCGCAGATGACCGAAGCGGTCAAAGCCATCTTCATCGATCCGCGCCAGCAGTGGCTGTATGTAATCAACGGCCGCGCCCAGGCCGACGTCTTCAGCCTGCGCGACAAGAGCCTCAACGGCCGCTACAAGCTGCTCGACGACGGCAATGCCGAAGTTACTGCCAGCACTCAGCTGGTGGGCGGTATCTCGCTGATCATCGGTGACTCCAAAGGTGGCCTGGCCCAGTGGTTCATGGCCCGTGATCCGGACGGCGAGCAGCGCTTCAAGCGCATTCGCGAGTTCCAGATGGGCAAGGCGCCGATCGTCCAGATCGATGCTGAAGAACGCCGCAAGGGCTTCATCGCCCTCGATGCCGATGGCGAGCTCGGTGTGTTCCACAGCACCGCGCACCGTACCCTGCTGGTCGAGCCGGCCGCTGAAGGCGCGGGCGTCCTGGCGCTGTCGCCACGGGCCAACCGCATCATCATCGAAGAAGGCGGCAAGCTGCTGCCGCTGACTTTGAAGAACCCGCACCCGGAAGTGTCCTGGAGCGCGCTGTGGAGCAAGGTCTGGTACGAGAACTACGATGAGCCGAAGTACGTCTGGCAGTCGACCGCCTCGAACACCGACTTCGAACCCAAGCTGAGCCTGTCGCCGCTGACCTTCGGTACCCTGAAGGCGGCGTTCTACGCGATGATTCTCGCCGCGCCGCTGGCCATTGCCGCCGCCATCTACACCGCCTACTTCATGGCCCCGGGCATGCGCCGCAAGGTCAAGCCGGTGATCGAGCTGATGGAAGCGATGCCGACGGTGATTCTCGGCTTCTTCGCCGGCCTGTTCCTGGCGCCGTTCCTTGAAGGGCACCTGCCGGGCGTGTTCAGCCTGTTCCTGTTGATGCCGCTGGGTGTTCTGGTGGCTGGTTTTGCCTGGAGCCGTCTGCCCGAGTCGCTGCGCCTGCGGGTACCGGACGGTTGGGAAGCGGCGATCCTGATCCCGGTGATCCTGTTCACCGGCTGGTTCGCCCTGTACATGAGCCCGTTCATCGAGACCTGGTTCTTCGACGGCGACATGCGCCTGTGGATCACCAACGATCTGGGCATCACCTACGACCAGCGCAACGCTCTGGTGGTCGGTATCGCCATGGGCTTCGCGGTGATCCCGAACATCTATTCGATCGCCGAAGATGCCGTGTTCAGTGTGCCGCGCAGCCTGACCCTGGGTTCGCTGGCGCTCGGTGCCACGCCGTGGCAGACCCTGACCCGTGTGGTCATCCTGACCGCCAGCCCGGGGATCTTCTCGGCGCTGATGATCGGCATGGGCCGCGCCGTGGGTGAAACCATGATCGTGCTGATGGCCACCGGCAACACCCCGGTCATGGAAATGAACCTGTTCGAAGGTATGCGCACCCTGGCGGCCAACGTTGCGGTGGAGATGCCCGAGTCGGAAGTCGGTGGCAGTCATTACCGCGTGCTGTTCCTCGCCGCGCTGGTGCTGCTGATGTTCACCTTCGTGATGAACACCTTGGCCGAGCTGATTCGCCAGCGTCTGCGCAAGAAATACTCGTCGCTTTGATAGAAAGGTAGCGATCCGTGAAAAAGGATTCCCTCAAAAGCTGGTTCAAGAGCGGCGCCCCCGGCGTCTGGATGAGCGGTGGCGCGGTCGCCATCGCGGTGATCATGACCATCGGTCTGCTCGCCGTGATCGCCGTGCGCGGCCTCGGCCACTTCTGGCCGGCCGACCTGCTGCAAGCCAGCTACAACGTGCCTGGCCAGGCCAATCACATCGTCGTGGGCGAAGTGGTACAGAAGGAAGAAGTACCTCGTGCCCGTCTCAAGGGCGCCGGCCTGCCGGTGCCTGACGAAGGCCCGGAGTTCATGACCCGCGAACTGATCAAGGTCGGTAACCGCGACCTCAACGGCAGCGACTTCACCTGGGTGGTCGGCGAATGGCTGGCCGACCAGCAAAAGCCGGTCGAGCTGATCGCCCTGGAGCGCCGCGAGTGGGGCAACTTCTACGGTTACCTGGTCAGCGTCAAGGAAAACGGCAAGGTTGTCGCCGAAGGCCAGGCGGCCTGGAACGAACTGCAAAACCGCCTCAAGCGTGCCGACAAACTGGCCGGCGAACTGCAGAAGCTTGAGAAGAAAGACATCGGTGCGATCAACTACGGCCTTGAGCGCCTGCGCCTGCAGACCCGCAAGCTGGAACTGGATGGCAAGCTGGATGCCGCTGCCCAGGCCGATATCGAAGCCGAGCGCGCCGAGCTGAACAACCGCTACAAGGCCATCGAAGAGCGCCTGGGCGGCCTGCACCAGGACTTCGGCCGCGACAGCCTGGTAGCCAAGGACGGTAATGGTCGTGAGGTGGAAATCAACCTGAGCAAGGTGGTGCACGCCTACCAGCCGAACGGCATGGGCGTGTTCACCAAGCTGGGCGTGTACTTTGCCAAGGTCTGGGAATTCCTCAGCGACGACCCGCGTGAAGCCAACACCGAAGGCGGGATCTTCCCGGCGATCTTCGGTACCGTGATGATGACCCTGATCATGGCGGTGATCGTCACCCCGTTCGGCGTGCTGGCGGCGGTGTACCTGCGTGAGTATGCGCGTCAGGGCCCGGTGACCCGCCTGATTCGTATTGCGGTGAACAACCTGGCGGGTGTTCCGGCGATCGTTTACGGCGTGTTCGGCCTGGGCTTCTTCGTCTATGTGCTGGGTGGCTCGCTCGACCGCCTGTTCTTCCCTGAAGCGCTGCCCGCGCCGACCCTGGGTACCCCGGGCCTGCTCTGGGCTTCGCTGACCCTGGCGCTGCTGGCGGTGCCGGTGGTGATCGTGGCCACCGAAGAAGGCCTGGCGCGGATTCCGCGCACGGTCCGCGAAGGATCGCTGGCGCTCGGTGCGACCAAGGCCGAGACCCTGTGGAAGATCGTCTTGCCGATGGCCAGCCCGGCGATGATGACCGGCATGATCCTCGCCGTGGCCCGCGCCGCAGGTGAAGTCGCGCCGCTGATGCTGGTGGGTGTGGTCAAGCTGGCGCCTTCGCTGCCGGTGGACGGCAACTACCCGTATCTGCACCTGGACCAGAAGATCATGCACCTGGGCTTCCACATCTATGACGTCGGCTTCCAGAGCCCGAACGTCGAGGCCGCGCGGCCGCTGGTGTACGCCACCGCGTTGCTGCTGGTGCTGGTAATCGCCACCCTGAACCTCTCGGCGGTATGGATTCGTAACCACCTGCGCGAGAAGTACAAGGCGCTGGACAGCTGACTGAAAGCTATTAGCCATAAGCGGCAAGCTACAAGCCGCTTTTGCTCAAACTTGCAGCTTGCAGCGAGAAGCTAGCAGCTACAAACGGAGTGAAATCATGCAACATGAAACCCATTCTCACGGTATAGACATGTCGGCCCTGGGTCGCGACAAACAGAGCCTGCGCCTGGCTGAAGAAACCGTAGCCATCGAAGTGCCTGGCCTGAGCCTGTACTACGGCGACAAGCAAGCCCTGTTCGATGTCAGCATGAACATCCCCAAGCAGCGCGTGACCGCCTTCATCGGCCCGTCCGGCTGCGGCAAGTCGACCTTGCTGCGTACCTTCAACCGCATGAACGACCTGGTTGACGGCTGCCGCGTGGAAGGCGCGATCAACCTCTACGGCAACAACATCTACCGCAAGGGCGAAGACGTTGCCGAGCTGCGCCGCCGGGTCGGCATGGTGTTCCAGAAGCCCAACCCGTTCCCCAAGACCATCTACGAGAACGTGGTCTACGGCCTGCGCATCCAGGGCATCAACAAGAAGCGTGTGCTCGACGAAGCCGTGGAGTGGGCGCTCAAGGGCGCGGCGCTGTGGGAAGAGGTTAAGGACCGCCTGCACGAGTCGGCGCTGGGTCTGTCCGGTGGTCAGCAGCAACGTCTGGTGATTGCCCGCACCATCGCCGTGGAGCCGGAAGTACTGCTGCTCGACGAACCCTGCTCGGCACTCGACCCGATCTCGACGCTGAAGGTCGAAGAGCTGATCTACGAGCTCAAGTCCAAGTACACCATCGTCATCGTTACCCATAACATGCAGCAAGCGGCGCGGGTCTCGGACTACACCGCATTCATGTACATGGGCAAGCTGGTGGAGTTCGGTGATACCGACACGCTGTTCACCAACCCGGCGAAGAAGCAGACCGAAGACTACATCACTGGCCGTTACGGCTAACGGCAGTTGCAAGCTTCAAGCCGCAAGCTGCAAGAAAGTGGCGAGCGTGAAGCCCGGGAACGACACGAACAAACTTGAAGCTTGAAGCTTGCTACTTGAAGCTTTTTCGCGGAGCGAAAGCATGATCGATAAAGACAGCCTTACCCACCATATCTCCCAGCAGTTCAACGCCGAACTCGAAGAGGTTCGCAGCCACCTCCTGGCGATGGGCGGCCTGGTCGAGAAGCAGGTCAACGACGCGGTTACCGCGCTGATCGAGGCCGACTCGGGCCTGGCCCAGCAGGTGCGCGAAGTCGACGAGCAGATCAACCAGATGGAGCGCAACATCGACGAAGAGTGCGTGCGCATTCTGGCCCGTCGTCAGCCGGCGGCGTCCGACCTGCGCCTGATCATCAGCATTTCCAAGTCGGTGATCGACCTGGAGCGCATCGGCGACGAGTCGACCAAGATCGCCCGCCGCGCCATCCAGTTGTGCGAAGAAGGCGAGTCGCCCCGCGGTTACGTCGAAGTGCGCCATATCGGCGACCAGGTGCGCAACATGGTCCGCGATGCCCTCGATGCCTTTGCCCGTTTCGACGCCGACCTGGCGCTGTCGGTGGCCCAGTACGACAAGACCATCGACCGCGAGTACAAGACCGCCCTGCGCGAGCTGGTCACCTACATGATGGAAGATCCACGCTCGATCTCGCGTGTTCTCAGCGTAATTTGGGCCCTACGCTCGCTGGAGCGTATCGGTGACCACGCGCGCAACATCTCCGAGCTGGTGATCTACCTGGTGCGCGGCACCGACGTCCGTCACCTGGGCCTCAAGCGCATGCAGGAAGAGGTTCAGCGCAGCGGCGAAAAGGCTAATGTTCCGGGCAAATCTGACGATAACTAAGACTGCCCGAGAATGAACGCCCGGCCTTGGCCGGGCGTTTTCGTTTGCGGGTGAGGCAGCCGCGAACGAAACAACGAGTCCCGGCGTGACCCAATGTTTGGCAAATGGCCATCAGTCAGCGTTATGCTAGTCGGGATTCAATAGGAGTGGCGATGAGTAAAGTCAGTGTGTTGGTTGTGGATGATGCGCCGTTCATTCGCGATCTGGTCAAGAAGTGCCTGCGTAACTACTTCCCCGGTGTTGTGATCGAAGACGCGGTCAACGGTCGCAAGGCCCAGACCTTGTTGAGCCGTGAGACCTTCGATCTGGTCCTGTGCGACTGGGAAATGCCGGAAATGTCCGGCCTTGAGCTGCTGACCTGGTGTCGCCAGCAGGAGTCGATGAAGACCCTGCCGTTCATCATGGTGACCAGCCGTGGCGACAAGGAGAACGTGGTTCAGGCGATCCAGGCCGGGGTCTCGGACTTTGTCGGCAAGCCATTCACCAACGAACAGCTGCTGACCAAGGTGAAAAAAGCCCTGACCAAGGTCGGCAAGCTCGACACGTTGCTGGCCAGTGCACCGACCCGCGCTACTTCGGCGTTTGCCAACGACTCGCTGAGTGCCCTGACCGGCGGCCGTGCCGAAACGGTCAAGCCGGCAGCGCCAGCAGCCCCGGTAGCGGCGGCCAAGCCACTGGTGAGCGCTCCCAAGCCTGCAACTGCCGCACCGGCAGGTCGTGGCCAGGGCCAACTGCGTTTGCCAAGCGGCGTTCAGCCGTGCGTGATCAAGGCCCTGAGCCTCAAGGAGGCGCTGTTGGTGGTGCGCCGTGGCGAAACTCTGCCACAGGTACTGGAGGGCGCGGTGCTTGACCTGGAGCAGGGCGAGAACGCCGAGATCGCCCGTCTCAATGGCTACCTGCATGCGATTGCCGCGCTGGAGCCCAAGCCGGACAGCGACTGGCTGCAACTGACCTTCAAGTTCGTTGACCAGGATGCGCAGAAGCTCGACTACCTGTCGCGTCTGATTGCCCGCGGATCGGCGCAGAAGCACTTCGTGCCGGGGGCCTGACGGCCCCATCCCTGGCAAGCCAGCTCCCACAGGGTCTGTGACTATCGTTTCTGTGGGAGTCGGCCTTGCCGGCGATCAAAGCACCGCTCGTCTCCTGGCACACCCCTGAAACACTCTCGCCGCATCCCCGCCAAAATCTGCTGCTAGGCTTCGACAGACCATCAACTGTCAAAAAGCCACTACTCATGCCTGCACGCACGCTGCTGTTCTGCGCCTTGCTCATGGCTTGCGGCCCTGTGCTCGGCATAACCCTCTACAAAAGTACCGACGCCTATGGCGTGGTGTCTTATTCCGATCGCCCGATTCCCGGCAGCCGGGCGTTTGTCTTTGGCGACAGGATGGTCGAACAGCTGGACACCCAGGTGCAGTTGCAGGTCAACCGGTTTGCCGGTGGTGTGCGCTTCAGTGCGCGCAACGACACTTACGCGCCAGTCGAGGTGGAGCTGCGTCTGCAGCGCATGGGCAATGTGCAGGGTGGGGCGTCACGGCTGGTACGGGGGGTAATACCGGCACGCACGACGATGCCGTTGACCCTGCTAAGTGCACGGCAGCCCGGCAGACCGGTGAGCTATAAGGAGAAATTCTCTTACGCCCTGGGCAACCCGGGCCAGCGCCAACTGGCCTTCCGCTACCCCTTGCCCTGGCGCGGCGGGCCTTTTCGCCTGAGCCAAGGGCCAAACGGCCGCTACAGCCATTTCGGGCCCAAGGGCCGCTATGCCATGGACATCGCCATGCCTGAAGGCACGCCGATCATCGCCGCAAGGGCGGGGGTAGTGATCAAGACTGAAAATAGCCAAAGCGGCCGTGGCAGCCATCCTTCGGGCAATTTCGTGCGGGTCCTCCACGAAGACGGCACCATGGGCGTGTACCTGCACCTGATGCGCGGCTCGGTGGTGGTCAGGGAAGGGCAGCGAGTGGTGTACGGCACGCCGCTGGCCAAATCCGGCAATACCGGCAACAGCAGTGGCCCGCACCTGCACTTTGTGGTGCAGCGCAACGTCGGGCTGGCGCTGGAGTCGATACCCTACCAGTTCAACCAGCCCGTCGGCGGGTTGCCGAACTTTACCGCCGGCAACCCCTGAGGCGGTTCAATCGAGCTTGAGCACCTTGGCCAGGACGATCTTCGGGCCTTTCATCTTCTTGATGATGATGCGCAGGCCTTCGACTTCCAGCAGCTCTTCCTCTTCCGGCACCCGCTTGAGGGTCTCGTAGACCAGGCCGGCGAGGGTTTCCGCTTCGATATGGTCAAGGTCGACACCAAGCAGGCGCTCGACCTTGAACAGCGGTGTATCACCGCGCACCAGCAGCTTGCCCGGCTGATAGGCGAGGATGCCGCGTTCGGCCTTGCGGTGTTCGTCCTGGATATCGCCAACCAGCACTTCCAGCACGTCCTCCATGGTCAGGTAGCCGATCACCTTGCCGTCGGCTTCCTCGACCAGGGCAAAGTGCGCGCCGCCTTTGCGGAACTGCTCCAGCAAGTGAGCCAGCGGCATATGCCGCGACACACGTTCCAGCGGGCGGGTCAGTTCCGCCAGGTTGAACGACTCGGGAATATGGTCGAGGTCGGCCAGCTCCAGCAGCAGATCCTTGATGTGCAGCAGGCCGATGAATTCGCCGCGCTCGGCATCGAGTACCGGGTAGCGGCTGAACTTGTGCCGGCGGAACATCGCGAGGATTTCCTTGAGCGGTGCATTGGCGTCGAGACAGACCATGTCTTCACGGGAGTTGGCCCAGTCGACTACCTCCAGCTCGCCCATTTCCACTGCCGAAGCCAGTACGCGCATACCCTGGTCGCTAGGGTCCTGGCCACGGCTGGAGTGCAGGATCAGCTTGAGCTCTTCGCGGCTGTAATGGTGTTCGTGGTGCGGCCCGGGCTCGCCCTGGCCAGCGATACGCAGGATGGCGTTGGCGCTGGCGTTGAGCAGGTAGATGGCCGGGTACATGAGCCAGTAGAACAGGTAGAGCGGCACCGCCGTCCACAGCGACAGCAGCTCGGGCTTGCGGATCGCCCAGGACTTGGGCGCCAGCTCACCGACGACGATGTGCAGGTAGGAGATGACGAAGAAGGCGCTGAAGAACGAGATGCCCTTGATCACTTCCGGCGACTCGACGCCGACTGCGCCCAGCAGCGGTTCGAGCAGGTGCGCGAACGCTGGCTCACCCACCCAGCCCAGGCCCAGCGAGGCAAGGGTGATACCCAGTTGGCAGGCGGACAGGTAGGCGTCCAGTTGGCTGTGGACGGTACGCAGGATCTGCCCGCGCCAGCCATGCTGCTCGGCAATCGACTCGACCCGGGTCGAGCGCAATTTGACCATGGCGAACTCGGCGGCAACGAAAAAGCCGTTGAGCAGCACCAGCAGCAGAGCAAAAAGAATCATGCCGAAATCGGCGAACAGTGCAGCGAGGTTGAAACCAGGGGAAGGGTCCATGATGGAGTTTTACGGGGTCCGTCTTCTAAGAATGGGAGTACAGCAATGCCAGCATGTGCTGGCGCGAGTCAGCCAATGTAGCGGCTGACTGTGCAAATTTAAAGGGCGGCGGCTCAGGAGGCCTGGCGCGCCGCGATCTGGGCAGGGGAGAAATGGCAGGTAAAGGTGCTGCCGTGGCCGGGTACGCTGCTGATTTCCAGGCGCGCGCGATGGCGCAACAGGACGTGCTTGACGATCGCCAGGCCCAGGCCGGTGCCGCCGGTGTTGGAGGCGCGGCTGGAGTCGACCCGATAGAAGCGCTCAGTCAGGCGTGGCAGGTGCTTGGGGTCGATGCCGATGCCTGAATCCTGCACGCTCAGGTGCGCGCCTTGCTCGTCGGCCCACCAGCGGATGCGGATCTGGCCTTCATCCTGGGTGTATTTGACCGCGTTGAACACCAGGTTGGAGAAGGCGCTGCGCAGCTCTGCCTCGCTGCCCTTGAGGCGGATGCCTGGCTGGGCTTCAAGGCTGATGCGCTGGTTACGTTGCCCGGATAGCGCCTGAGCGTCGCCCTTGATCGACTGCAGCAGGATTTCGACGGCTACTGGCTGGTTGTCCGAGGGGTAGTCGGTGGCCTCCAGCTTGGCCAGCAACAGCAGGTCATTGAGCAGGGTCTGCATGCGCCCGCCTTGCTGCTGCATCTGCTGCAGGGCGCGAACCCAGCGTGGATTCACCTCCTCAACGTTGTCGAGCAAGGTTTCCAGGTAGCCGGCAATCACCGTCAGCGGCGTACGCAGCTCGTGGGAGACGTTGGCAACGAAGTCCTTGCGCATCTGTTCCAGCTGGTGGATGCGGGTGACATCGCGCACCAGCATCAGGTGTTCGTTGTTGCCGTAGCGGGTGATGTGCAACTGCACGCGCATGCGGTCGTTGATCGGTGAAGGGATTTCCAGCGGCTCTTGATAGTTTTCCTGCTCGAAATACTCCTTGAAGCGCGGATGGCGGACCAGGTTGGTCACCGGCTGGCCGCTGTCCTGCGGGGTTTTCAGGCCCAGCAGAGTTTCTGCTGCGCGGTTCCACCACTCCAGGTTGCCATCGCTGTCGAGCATGATCACCGCGTCCTTGAGCGCAGCGGTGGACTCCTGCACCCGGTCGATCACCGCCTGCAGGCGCCCGCGCACGCGCTGATCGCGGCGTTGCAGGTGATAGATGCTGTCGAACACCTCGCCCCACAGGCCATAACCATCGGGCGGTGCTTCATCGGGTTTGTGCAGGCGCAACCATTCATGCAGGCGCAGCAGTTGCTTGAGGGTCCAGCCCAGGTAGATGGCCAGGCCCAGGGCCAGGCTCCAGCCATAGTAGCCGCTGATCAGGCCCGCCAGCAGGCAGACGGTGATCAGCAACAGCATGTGGCGAATCAGGGTGCCATGCCAGTTCTGGTTCAATTGGGATCCTTAGCGGATCAGCTGCACGTTGCAAGCTACAAGCTGCAAGGTTGAAGCGGATCTGCGTTTGCTTTTGCTCTTTCTTGCAGCTTGAGGCTGGCAGCTTGCAGCGTTCTCAACTTTTGGTCGAGAACCGGTAACCCGTGCCGCGGACGGTTTGTACCAGATTTTCGTAGGCATCACCCAGCGCCTTGCGCAGGCGGCGGATGTGCACGTCGACGGTGCGCTCCTCGACATAGACATTGCCCCCCCAGACCTGGTCGAGCAGCTGGCCGCGGGTGTAGGCGCGCTCCTGGTGGGTCATGAAGAACTGCAGCAGGCGGTACTCGGTCGGGCCCATTTCGGCGGGCTTGCCGTCGATGGTCACCCGGTGGCTGATCGGGTCGAGCAGCAGGCCACCGACTTCGATCGGTGCTTCGCCATCGCTCGGGCCTGCGCGGCGCAGTACGGCCTTGAGCCGGGCTACCAGCTCGCGCGGCGAGAATGGCTTGGTGATGTAGTCGTCGGCGCCGACTTCCAGGCCCTGGATCTTGTTGTCTTCCTCACCCTTGGCGGTGAGCATGATGATCGGGATGTCGCCGGTCAGCTCGTCGCGCTTGAGGCGTCGGGCCAGCTCGATGCCCGAGGTGCCCGGGAGCATCCAGTCGAGCAGGATCAGGTCCGGCTTGCGGTCGACGATAATGGCGTGGGCCTGCTGGGAGTTCTCGGCTTCCAGGCAGTCATAGCCGGCCATTTCCAATGCAACGGCGATCATCTCGCGAATTGGCGCTTCGTCGTCAACGATCAGAATGTTTCTGCCAACCATGCTCAAACCTCTTCCATTAAAGGTGTCTTGGCCCGCATTAGATAACGGAATTATTGCAGTCGTGTGACAGCTCGTGGGCCATTGCAGCAACATTCTGTTACTGGGCTAGGCTTAAACTCCCTCTCCCGATTATTACGGTGAATCCAATGACACGACATACGCTGAACTGGATGACGCTTTTCGCTGCAGTGGCACTGGCGTTGCCAGGGATAGCGTCGGCCCATCATGCCATGATGAAGGACGGCATGATGGTCGACCATGCTGGCATGACGCTCTACACCTTTGACAAGGATTCGGGCGGCAAGTCCATGTGCAACGATGAGTGTGCCAAGAACTGGCCGCCGCTGATGGTCAAAGCTGGCGACATGGCGGAAGAGGGCTGGACTCAAATCAAGCGCGATGACGGTTCAATGCAGTGGGCCTACAAAGGCAAGCCGGTGTACACCTTCATCAAGGACAAGAAAGCCGGTGACATGACCGGTGATGGCATGAAAGATGTCTGGCACGTGATCAAGTAACAGTGCCTTCAATCGCGGGGCAAGCCCGCTCCTACATGTAGGAGCGGGCTTGCCCGCAAAAAAATCAGAAACTGTAATCCAGCACGATGCCGATAAAGATCAGCAGCCCCGCCCAGTGATTGTGCAAAAAGGCCTTGAAGCACGACTCGCGGTCCAGCTTGCGCGTCGACCAGAACTCCCAGGCAAAGCACACTAATGCCGCCAACAGCCCCAGGTGGAACCAGCCGCCCAGCTCGAAGCGGTTGCCGGCCAGCAGCAGGCAGCCCAGCGACAGCACCTGCAAGGTCAGAATGATCACCCGATCGGCTTCGCCAAACAGAATGGCAGTGGATTTGACCCCGATCTTCAGGTCGTCATCACGGTCGACCATGGCGTAGTAGGTGTCGTAACCCACGGTCCACAGCAAGTTGGCGATGTACAGCAGCCAGGCAATGGCCGGCAGCTCGCCGGTGGCCGCGGTGAAGGCCATGGGGATACCCCAGGAATAGGCCGCGCCCAGTACTACCTGTGGGTAGTAGGTGTAGCGCTTCATGAACGGGTAACAGGCCGCCAGCGCCACCGCGCCGAACGACAGCCACACTGTGGTGGCGTTGGTGCATAACACCAGCAGAAAACTCACTCCGACCAGCACGGCAAACAGGGTCAGCGCTTCGCGGGCGTTGATCCGGCCAGCGGCCAGAGGGCGATCGGCGGTGCGTTTGACGTGGCCATCGACCTTGCGGTCGGCAAAGTCGTTGATCGCGCAACCGGCGGCGCGCATCAGTACCACGCCAAGGGTGAAGATCAGCACGTTGGCCACGGTCGGTGTGCCCTTGGCCGCAATCCAGACTGCCGAGAGGGTTGGCCACAGCAGCAGATAGATGCCGATCGGGCGGTCCATCCGGCTCAGCTGAATGAAGTCCCAGGCCCGTGGGTGCAGGCGATTGAACGACTTGAGCAACTGCAGGTACATCAGTGGTTCTCCGAAGGGGTGTCGGCAGCAATCCACAGCGTAGGCAAGAACACCTCGGCCACCAGCACGCTCAAGGGGCCGCGGTCAAAGCGTGAGCGGCGCCCCCACAAGCTTTCATGGCGTTGTTCCGCCGGCAGCCAGGCCTGTGGATAGTTGCAGACCTCAATGGGCCTGCGGACAAAACCCTTTTCGCAAAACAACAGCTCACCCAGTGAGCGGCTGCCCAGTGCTTCCAGGTCCAGGCCGCCACTTTCCAGCGAACTGCGCGCGGCCACGCTGCGGGCGAACACCCAGGGCTGGCCATGGCCGCGCAGGTACACCTCGCGCACCCAGCCTTCGCTGCCCTGGGGCAGGTCAAGGGCCAGGCATTCGTCGTCGCGCAGGCGTTGCCAGCCTTCGCAAAGGGGTGTCACGGAAAAGTGATCGGCGGATAATTGGATCAGGCGGCGGGTCAGGGAGCCCTGGTCGAACAACCAGTCAAGGGTCGCGGGCGAGGTGTTGTCTGCCACGTCAGGGTGCTGCAGCCAGAATGCAGCGGGCGCTTGCAATGTTTCGTACGGCACGTCGGTATCGAATAACAGGCCAGAGAGACGCCGAGCTTAGCATGATTGCCCGATCCGGCTTGCATGCTGGCACCTCGCTCCAGTACAAAGCCCCTCTTTGATGGCCGCCATTGTAATGTTCACGAGAGCGGCCACTCCAAAGCCTGAGTCTTTCGAGGAAGTGCGTAATGAAAAAGTGGCAATGTATCGTCTGTGGCCTGATCTACAACGAAGCCGACGGTTGGCCGGATGACGGTATCGCTCCAGGCACCAAGTGGGAAGATGTACCCGAAGACTGGCTGTGCCCGGACTGCGGTGTCGGCAAGATGGACTTCGAAATGATCGAAATCAACTGATCTCACTCAATCAGATTCAAGGAAAGCAGCGCATGACGGCTCCAGTGGTGATTGTCGGTACGGGTCTGGCGGGTTACAACCTGGCTCGCGAATTTCGCAAGCTCGACGGTGAAACACCGTTGCTGCTGGTCACCGCCGACGACGGCCGTTCCTACTCCAAGCCGATGCTCTCCACCGGTTTTGCCAAAAACAAGGACGCCGACGGCCTGAGCATGGCCGAGCCCGGCGCCATGGCCGAGCAGCTCAAGGCCGAAGTGCGCACCCACACCCGCATCAGCGGCATCGATCCGGGCCACAAGCGCCTGTGGATCGGCGAAGAGCAGGTGCCCTATCGCGACCTGATCCTGGCCTGGGGTGCCGAGACCGTGCGGGTGCCCGTCGAAGGCGATGCTGCCGAGCTGATTTTCCCGATCAACGACCTCGAAGACTACGCCCGTTTCCGTGCCGCGGCAGCCGGCAAGCAACGGGTGCTGATCCTCGGTGCCGGCTTGATCGGCTGTGAATTTGCCAATGACATGAGCCTGGGCGGCTTTCAGGTCGAGCTGGTGGCGCCGTGCGAGCAGGTCATGCCGACCTTGCTGCACCCGGCGGCCGCTGCCGCCGTACAGGTTGGCCTGGAGGGGCTGGGCGTGCGTTTCCACCTGGGGCCGGTGCTGACCCGCCTGCAGCGGCTGGAGCAGGGCCTGGAGGCGCACTTGTCAGACGGCAGCGTGATCGCTTGCGACCTGGTGGTTTCAGCCGTTGGCCTGCGGCCACGCATCGATCTGGCTTCGGCAGCGGGGCTGCAGGTCAACCGCGGCGTGGTGGTCGACCGTCAACTGCGCACCTCTCACGACAATATCTTTGCCCTGGGCGACTGCGCCGAAGTCGATGGCCTCAACCTGCTGTACGTAATGCCCTTGATGAGCTGCGCCCGGGCATTGGCGCAAACCCTGGCCGGTAACCCGACAGCGGTTGCCTATGGGCCGATGCCGGTCACGGTGAAAACCCCGGCCTGCCCGCTGGTGGTTTCGCCCCCGCCCCATGGCCGCGAAGGCCAGTGGAGCGTTGAGGGGCTGGGTACGGACCTCAAGGTGCTCTGTCACGATGCGGACGGCCAGTTGCTGGGCTATGCCCTGACCGGCACTGCGGTCATGGAGAAGCTGGCTCTAAATCGGCAACTTCCGGCGCTAATGGCGTAAATAACCGGCGTTCTGTCGGATTTCCCCTGCCTTTGCCCCAACAATGGCCGCCCAGAGACTGGCGCGGCCCCTGAGGGCATGCCATTCTCACTCCCGTCTGCCGCAGTTTAGAGCCTGCGGTGCCTTGGGCGCTGTTCTTGAAGAGCAGCACGGCATAACAACAAAAAAACCGTCAAAGAGGCTTCACTATGCGTAAACCAGAACTCGCCGCCGCCATTGCGGAAAAGGCCGATCTCACCAAAGAGCAAGCTAACCGCGTGCTCAACGCCGTGCTCGAAGAAATCACTGGCGCCCTGCATCGCAAGGACAGCGTGACGCTGGTCGGCTTCGGTACCTTCCTGCAGCGCCACCGCGGTGCCCGCACTGGTAAAAACCCGCAAACCGGCGAACCGGTCAAGATCAAGGCCAGCAACACCGTTGCTTTCAAACCCGGCAAATCCCTGAAGGACAGCGTCAATCCGTGATGCCTCGCACAGATCGATTGCAGTAAAAAACGGGCACCGCACAAGGTGCCCGTTTTTTATTGCCGCCGCCCTGGCATCTGGCTAGCATACGCGGCCCCCGTCGCAAGGACGGGAAAGTGTCCAGGGAGGGCCGTGATGAAGATCGAAGGATTCGCAGTAACCGCTAGCGCAGGGCAACGCCATGTATGACGGTCTGACCTTGCCCAACTACCTGGCGAGTGTCGCCGACAGCAACCTGTTCGGCAGCCTGGCCTTTGTCTGCCTGATATTGATACTCACCGGCCTGCACCGGCGCTGGCGCGACCAGCTCTGGCATCGCCTGCTGACGTTCATTTGCCTGACCACCGTGGTGGTCATGGAACTGGTGGGCTCCTACTACGCGAACCTGCCACCGGCATGAGCAAAGGCAGATGGTTCGCTCTGGCGTTGCTGGTGCTCCTGCTGCTGCCAGGCGTGACCACGCAGTTGTACTGGAACGCGCTGCTGCTATGGATGGAACCTGACAACTTCATCCCCGCCGAGTCCTCAATGCTGACCTTCGAGCCCTACCAGATTTCCCAGGGCTCCTCGTCGTACTGGCTGTACGGCCAGGACAAGCACAACTACTACCACTTCACCTACGACGCCGCGCACCCCTATCGCTATATCCCCCGCGACAACAACTGCCCGGGCTTCGACAGGAACGATGTGCGCAGCTGGTGCCAGGTCTTGCAAGGAAACACCCGATGATCAAGCGTTGGCTGATCGCCCTGGCCACGCACGCGCTGGCTTGCTACCTGTTCCTGGTGCTCAACGACATCGGGGTTGATTACTACAAGCAGGTCTATGGCGGCTTCACCGCCCGCGGCGTGGCGTCTGGCGCCATTTTCTGGCTGGTCTTCGATGTGATGGTGATCTTCAGCCTGGTGATCGTTTTTGTGCCGAGGCTCAAGCACAAACTCATGATCAATGGTGCGCTGGTGGCGTTGATCATCTACTGGCTGATGCCGGATCACCCGGTGCGCACGATGTTCTTCAGCCCCCTGGCCGGTGGCCTGACTTTCCTGGCGATAATGATTGCCCACTGGTTGGGCCGGCTGAATGTATTCAAAAAGGGACAGTCTTGAAACGTAGGCACTATTTTGCCCTGGCGATGGTTGGGGCATTGGTACTTTGGGTGGGACACAACATCCAGGTACTGATCGACCGGCCAGGCGAAGTCAGGGTGGTCAGCGAATCGGGCCGTTATCTCATGGAAAACGTGCCGGTTGGTGGCTGGCTGGTGCCTTTCGATGACCTGGCCTACCTGCGTTTCATTGACCGCAGCAATCAAAAGCAGGTTTACCGCACGCCGCTGTTCTCGCAGAGCTCCTTGGACATGCGCGACTACGAAGACGACGGCAGCGTCGGCATCGTCTGGATCAGCTTGTTCAAGGCCGATGGGCATATCGAGATCGCCATGCCCAACTGGGAACCCCATTGGCTCAACTACTTCATCAGCAATACGCCCTATGACGTGGCCGACGAGCAGGCCGATTGCCGCAAGCCGGAAAACGCCCTGCGCTTCATCTGGGATGTGCTGAGTTATTGGCTGGGCTTCAGTGACTACTGGTGTACCCCCACTCAACAACTGATCGACAGAGGCAAACCATGAAGGGCTGTGCGACGAACTTGCGGCAGTGGCTCTGCTCGTTTCTGCTGCTGGCCGGCGCGACAACCTGTGTTGCCGCCCCGGTGGACATGCCGGATTGCTCCGACAATGACTTCGGCGCCTTCTTCACCGCGTTTGCCCAGAGCGAGGCGCTGCAGCAGTCGCTGGTAGCCGACCCGCTGATCGAGCAACGGATCTACCCCGGGCGCAAGCAACCGCGTGTGTCGATTCGCAAGCTGACCCCCGAACAGCGCCCGTCCCTGGCATTGCTGCAGCCGGCCAAGCGTGCCGAGCTGGGCCTGGTGGTCGAGCAGGAGGGCATACGGCAAGTGGTGTTGCACGACACCAAGGGCGAACTGCTCAAGGTCTACACCTTTTCCCGTGGCCAGTGCTGGGTGCTGCAGCGGATCGACGACTGGTCCCTGGAAGGCTTCTTCACCGGGCGCAAGGAGAAGGTCGCCGGCGAGCTGGATGTCGAGCGTGCCAGGCTCTATGAGGACCTGGGCAGGGCAGGGCTCTACGACAACCCTGGGCAACTGATGAACGCCGCCCTCAACAGCCTGCTCAGTGCCGCTGCCAAGGGCAACAACGAAGCGGCGGTGCAGGCGGTCATCCTGATTTTTTCGGGAGAGGCCGAACGGCTGCCGGACGCGACCATCGTGCAACTGCTGGAATCGGCCATGAGCACTGAACGCGACGCCGGCGCCATGCTGGCGCACTTTGTGTGCTACGGCGAAGAGTATGCCGAGAACTTGACCTGCCAAAACCCGGGCAAAGCACTGCAAGCCTTGCAGCAATCGGCGAAGCTGGAGTCACCGAGGGGGCTGGTGGACCTTGGTTACGCCTATGAGAAAGGCAAGCTTGGCCAGCAGGACAATGCCCGCGCCATGGCTTGCTATCAACAAGCCGCCCTTGAGGCGAGCGGTTACCGTGATAGCGCCGTGGACGGCATCAAGCGCCTGAGCGACCGAGGCGTGGTCGAGGATGTAGTGCAGAAATGCCTGTAACTCGCCCTTATCGCCTGGCAATCGCCCTGATTGTGCATGTGTTGGCCATTGTCACTTACCTGCTGCTGCACAACACCGGCATGACGATGTACAGGCAGATGGCCGGCGGGCTGATGTCGCGTGGGGTGGCGATCGGCATGGGCATGTATTTGATCTTCTACTTCGTGGTGCTGATGAACCTGGTGATCGCGCTGGTGCTGCGGCTCAAGTGGCGGTTGCTGCTGGCGGCCGCCATTCCTGCGACGATCCTCTTGTACCTGCTGCCGCAGCATCCGCTGCGCGCGCTGTTTTGCAGCGTGCTGGGGGTTTCCACGGCATTGGCGGCAATCGGCGCGAACCAGTTGATCTTGCACCTGCTGAGCAAGGTCCGGCGCCAGTGAATAACCCGGTTACAAGGCCAACGGCGGCTATCGTCGCGTAAAGCGCAGAGAACTATGGCGTTTTCGTAGCGAGACTATAAACTGCTTCGCCAGTCACTTTTTAGCCGAGGCGTGCACATGAAGTTTCGCTTTCTCCTTTGGGCCATGGGCCTGCTGATGGCCAAGGCCAGCCGCAACAACCCTGCCTTCCAGCAGCAACTGGCTGACAAGGATCTGGTGTTCCAGTTGCAGACCCTCGATGGCAAGGCCGCTCGCCATTTCATCGTCAAGGACATGCGCATCAGCAGCAAGTCCGGCACCCATGCCGCCCCGGCGTTCGCGATAGCGTTCAAGGACGCAGCGTTCGGCTTTGCCACCCTGCAGGCCAAGAACAAGCAGCTGGCCTTCATGCAGGGGATTCAGGACAAGAGCATCCAGATCAAGGGCAACCCGGCGCTGGTGATCTGGTTCCAGGGCCTGATGAAGTACCTGAAGCCGAAAAAGAAGGCCTGACCGTCAGGGTCAGGCCCAGGCCTCAGTGCTGGCTGAACTGCGAGGCCAGCTCACGGAGCATGGCTTCGGCTTCCAGCACCTTGTTGACTACATCCTCGGCTTTTTCGCGGGTCAGGTTCAGACGCTCGAGCAGCTCGTCGGGGATGCTTTCCTGCGGGCCCGAGCCGATCCCGCGTGAGCGCAGCAAGCGTACTGCCAGGCATACCAGGTTGGGGAAGGCAGCGTGGTCGCCGGCGTAGGTCGGGTCGTGCTGGAAGCGCAGGGCGGTGGACAGTTCTTCCGGCATGTCCCAGTAGCGCATCAGCCAGGCGCCGATCTGCTCGCGGCTGATGCCCAGCAGGTGCTGTTCGACATAGCTGTGGCACAGGTGCGGATTGACCTCCAGGTGCCGGCAGATCAGCGAGAAATGCGGCGGGAACACATGTGCCAGCAACAGGTAGCCGAAGTTGTGCAGGAGCCCGGCCAGGTAGGTCAGGCCCGATTCCGGGCGCTCGGCCCGGGGCATGGCACGGGTCAGGCCTTCGATCACCGCAGCGGTGTAGATCGATTGCTGCCAGTAAGGCGTGGTCTGTTGCGGGTGGTCCTTGGGCAGGCTCAGGGTCTTGCCCAGAGCCAGGCCCAGGGCCAGGTTGATCACCAGGTCAAAGCCCAGCACGCGGACGATGGCGTCTTCCACCGAGCGGATCTTGCCCGGTGAGGCGTAGTAGGGCGATGCTGCCCAGCTGACCACTTGCGCGGCCAGCGCCGGGTCGGTTTCGACCACGCCGGTGATGTCATCGATGGTGGCGTTGGGGTCGACCCGCAGCTTGATGATCTTTTGCGCGGTTTCCGCCAGCGGCGGGATCTCGATGGTGCTTTCCAGGCGCTGCTGGATACGCCTGGCGGTGAACGCCTGGACGGCCTGGGAGATCTCGTCGCGGTCGTCATGGGGGCGGTCGAGGTTGGGGCGGATGCTGCTCAGCAGTTCGCCGAAGTTGCCGGCGCTGGCCTTGCTGAGCATTTTCTTGAAATCGTCGCGCTCGATCTCCAGCAACAGCCCGGCCTCCCCGGAGTGAATCAGCAGGCGCTCGGGGCGCAGCAGGCTTTCTTCATACAGGCATGGCGAGCTAGTCAGGGCCGGGATCCCGGGGAGGATCTTCAGGCCGTGCTTTTCCAGCATGTGGCGCAGGCGTTCCAGCGGCACGGCGGCGAGCTTGCGCCCGGTCAGTTCGGTCAGGCGATTGAGGTCGAGGAGCTGGTTCTGCGGGAACAGCACCATCAGCGCGCCGACTTCATCGTCCAGCAGTACGGCCTGCACCTTGGCGGCGGCCGGTAGCTGCGGGTGTTCGCTCACTTCGCGGTAGGCGATGCCGAGCTTGTCGAGCAGCAACCGGATAACAGACGGAGCGTGGGGGGTTGCGGTGTCCAAAGCAACTTCAGTCATGGTCTGTATCCAAAAATTTTTCAATCGCATGAGTATAACCAGCTTGAACCCTGGGCTGGCTGCAATCTGGGACGGGCGTCACACTTGGCCATATTGCTGGCCGTGGCGCAGCCAGCGCTCCAGCAACGGGCTGACGTGGGTCGGCCAGCGCGCCAGCAACGCTTGGGCGGCATCGCGCACGGCGGGTAGCAGGTCGGCGTCGCGCATCAGGTCGGCGACCTTGAATTGCAGCAGGCCGGTCTGGCGGGTACCGAGCATTTCGCCGGGGCCGCGCAGCGCCAGGTCCTTCTCGGCAATGATGAAGCCGTCGTTGGTTTCGCGCATGATCCCCAGGCGTTCGCGGCCGATCTGCGACAGCGGCGGGTGATACAGCAGCACGCAGTGGCTCACTGCGCTGCCACGGCCAACCCGGCCGCGCAGCTGGTGCAACTGGGCCAGGCCCAGGCGCTCGGGGTTCTCGATGATCATCAGGCTGGCGTTGGGCACGTCGACGCCGACCTCAATCACCGTGGTCGCCACCAGCAGTTGCAGGTTGCCCTGCTTGAACTCGGCCATCACCGCGGCTTTTTCCGCAGGCTTCATGCGCCCGTGGATCAGGCCGACACGCAACTCGCCCAGGGCGCTGCTGAGCTCCTCGAAAGTGGTTTCGGCGGCCTGGCAGGTCAGCTCCTCGGATTCTTCGATCAGGGTGCACACCCAGTAGGTCTGGCGTCCTTCGGCACAGGCTGCACGGACCCGCTCGACCACCTCGAAACGACGGCTGTCAGCCACCAGCACGGTATTGACCGGGGTGCGGCCTGGCGGCAGTTCGTCGAGGATGGAGGTATCCAGGTCGGCATAGGCGCTCATTGCCAGGGTGCGCGGGATCGGCGTCGCGGTCATGATCAGCTGGTGCGGGCAGAGCTGACCACCCACGCCTTTCTGGCGCAGGGCCAGGCGCTGCTGCACGCCGAAGCGGTGCTGTTCGTCGATGATCGCCAGGGCCAGGTTCTTGAACTTCACTTCTTCCTGGAACAAGGCATGGGTGCCGACCACCATCGGTGCACCGGCGGCGATCTGTTCCAGGGCGCTGGTGCGCGCCTTGCCCTTGAGCTTGCCGGCCAGCCAGGCAACTTCGATGCCCAGCGGCTCCAGCCAGCGCTTGAAGGTGATGAAGTGCTGCTCGGCGAGGATCTCGGTGGGCGCCATCAGTGCCACCTGGTAACCGGCTTCCAGCGCCTGCAGGGCGGCCAGGGCGGCGACCACGGTCTTGCCCGCGCCAACGTCACCCTGGACCAGGCGCAACATCGGCTCCGGCTGGCTGAGGTCGTAGGCAATCTCGTTACCGACCCGCTGCTGCGCACCGGTGGGTGCAAAGCCGAGGTTGGCCAGGTACTGCCGGGGCAGCCGGCTGGCCTTGGGCAGCACCGGCGCCCGCTGGGCGCGCAGGCTTTCGCGCAGGCGTTGCTGGGACAGCTGGTGGGTTAGCAGTTCTTCGAACGCCAGGCGGTGCTGGGCCCAATGGTGACCTTCGGCAAGCTCATCGACATCGGCATCGGCGGGTGGGTGATGCAGGTAGCGGATCGCATCGTCCAGCGGCGCCAGTTGGTAATCCCGGGCCAGCTCTTCCGGCAGCCAGTCCGGCAGGCTCCGCGGGCCGAGCATC
Organism: Pseudomonas sp. JV241A; assembly: GCF_900275665.1. Lineage (NCBI taxonomy): Bacteria > Pseudomonadati > Pseudomonadota > Gammaproteobacteria > Pseudomonadales > Pseudomonadaceae > Pseudomonas > Pseudomonas sp. JV241A. Next base: position 324,179 of record NZ_OPYO01000037.1, on the reverse strand, counting down.
GCCAGGCTCTGCTGACACAGCTGGCGCAGGCGTTGCTGGGTCAGGCCTTCGGTGGTCGGATAGATCGGTGTCAGGGTCTGTTCCACCGGCGCCGGCTCATCGCCGGTCAGCGCGCGGTATTCCGGGTGGTAGATCTCCAGGCCCGAAGCACCGGGGCGGGCTTCACCGTAGCAGCGCAGGTGGGTGCCACGCTTGAGGCCTTCCTTCTGCGCGTTGCTGAAGTGGTAAAAGCGCAGGCTCAGCACGCCGCTGCCATCGCCCAGGCGCACCAGCAGGCTGCGGCGCTTGCCCATGACCACGTCGGTGCCGCTGACCACGCCTTCGATGACCGCGTCCTGGCCCGGGCGCAGGGCGCCGATGGGCACCACGCGGGTGCGGTCCTGGTAGCGCAGCGGCAGATGGAACAGCACGTCCTGGAGGTTCTCCAGGCCGACCTTGGCGAGCTTCTCGGCCATGGCCTCGCCGACACCCTTGAGCGCGGTCACCGAGACCTGGGACAACTCCGGCATGGTGCTTTCCTACTGGCTCGCGGCGGGTTTGGCGACCGAGCACAGGCGGATCGAGTCAGCGAGGATCTCGATCGCCTTGGGCCGCGGGAAGCTGGCGCGCCAAGCGATGGCCACGGTACGAAACGGTGCCGGTGGGCTCAGGGGGCGCACTTCGATCACGCCGGGGGCATAATGATGGCTGTGCACCGCCGACAGCGGCAGGATCGACACACCGAGCCCCGACGCGACCATATGACGAATGGTTTCCAGCGAGCTGGACTCGACCGTGGTGTGCTTGGCGCCGTCGCTGCCCTTGGCCAGGGTCGGGCAGGCCTCGAGCACCTGGTCACGGAAGCAGTGGCCTTCACCGAGCAGCAGCAGGCTCTTGTCGTTGAGCAGGCCGGCGTCGATGGTTTCTTTCTGGGTCCATGGATGCTCGCTGGGCATCAGCACGTAGAAAGGTTCGTCGTACAGCGGCAGCGTCAGCACATCGGCCTCGTTGAACGGCAGGGCGATGATCACTGCGTCCAGCTCACCGTTGCGCAGCTTGTCGCGCAGTACATGGGTGAAGTTTTCTTCGATGTACAACGGCATCTGCGGGGCGACCCGGTGCAGTTGCGGGATGAGGTGCGGGAACAGGTAGGGGCCGACGGTGTAGATCGCGCCGACTTTCAGCGGGGCGGTCAGCTGGTTCTTGCCGGCCTGGGCCAGTTCGCGAATGCCCTGGGCCTGTTCGAGGACCTTTTGCGCCTGGGCCACGATGCCTTCGCCGACCGGGGTCAGGCGCACCGCGCTTTTGCTGCGCTCGAAGATCAGTACACCCAGCTCGTCCTCAAGCTTCTTCACGCCGACCGACAGGGTCGGCTGGCTGACGTGGCAGCGCTCGGCAGCGTGGCCGAAGTGCTGCTCTTGGGCGAGGGTGACGATGTAGCGCAATTCTGTGAGGGTCATAACGTGCGTCCATGAAGTTGCGGCCCCAGCATAGCGGCTGCAATCGATAGACGCACGTTATCAGACTTGCTCGTTTGTGACAGAAACAAAGCGTTAGCGCTTGTCCAGCGAGTAGACGAAAGGCGCGATCACTTCAATGCTGCCGTTGTTGAGCAATTCCTTTGGCGGCGGTGGAACCGGTTGCGCACGACGGATCATCTCCAGAGTCGCCCGATCCAGTGCCGCGCTGCCCGAACCACCGGCCAGGGCGTAGGAGAGGATCCTGCCCTCGCCATCGACCACGAAGCGCAGGCGGTTGATGCCTTCCATGCGCATGCGCCTGGCGTTTTCCGGGTACTTCTTGTACTTCGCCAGGTGACGCAGCAGGTCGCTCTGCCAGGTGGGCAGGGCGTTGCTGTTGGTGGCGATGCTCGGCGCCGGGGCAGCCGATTTCTGCGCCGGTGCGGTGCTTGGCGGTGTATCGACCGCTTCCTCGTCGGCCGGCTTCTCCTGCGGCGGCTCAGGCTTTTTCTCAGGCTTGGGCGGCTGCGGTTTGGCCTTCGGCTTGACCGGTTTGGCAATGGCGATCTTCGGTTTCGGCGCCTCGGCCAGTTTCGGCAGCGGCGGTTCTTCTACCGGCGCTGGCGGTTGTGGCGGGGTGACCACCTTGGGTGGAGGTGGCGGTGCCGGTTCGGGCATCGGTGCCATTTCGACCATCATCGCCGCAGGCGGCAACTCGATCGCCTGGGGCACCGACCAATTGAGCGTCAGCAACACGGCAACGGCATGGATACCCAGCACAATCGCCAGACTACTGCTGTAACGCGCCAGCTTATGCCGCGTCTTGATCATTTCTTGGCTGCCGTCTCGAGGCCGACCAGACCGACTTTCAGGTAACCGGCCGCGCGCAGCGTGTTCATGACTTCCATCAGATCGCCGTAATCCACGCCTTTGTCGGCCTGGAAGAAGATCGTGGTGTCCTTGTCGCCCTTGGTCTTGGCGTCGAGGATCGCACCGAGCTGGTCACGCTGGACCTGCTCGTCACCGACGTACAGGTTCTGGTCCGCCTTGACGCTGAGGAACACCGGTTTTTCGGGCCTCGGCGCAGGTTTTGCGGTCGAGGCTGGCAGGTCGACCTTGATGTCGACGGTCGCCAGCGGCGCTGCCACCATGAAGATGATCAGCAGGACCAACATGACGTCGATGAACGGCGTGACGTTGATTTCGTGGTTTTCGGCGAGGTCGTCGCCACCTTCGTTAAGATGCAGGCCCATGGTTTAGCCCACTTTGACCATGTGAGGTGGGGCAGCACGATCGCCTGGCTGGTGGTCCAGGTCGCGGCTGACCAGCAGCAGGACCTCGGCCGAGGCATCAGACACCTGAGCCTTGTAACCGGCGATGGAGCGGGCGAAGACGTTGTAGATGACGACTGCCGGAATTGCCGCTACCAGGCCCAGGGCGGTGGCCAGCAGTGCTTCGGCGATACCCGGGGCAACCACGGCGAGGTTGGTGGTCTGGGTTTTGGCGATGCCGATGAAGCTGTTCATGATGCCCCATACGGTACCGAACAGACCGACGAACGGGGCGGTGGAACCGATGGTTGCCAGTACGCCGGTGCCGCTGCTCATGTTGCGGCCGCTGGCGGCTACCAGGCGCTCAAGGCGGAAGCTGACGCGTTCCTTGATACCTTCTTTCTCGCGGGTATTGGCCGACAGGCGCATTTCATCCAGGGCATCGTGGACCAGGATATGGGCCAGGGTGCCTTCTTTATTGGCGCTGTCGCTGGCTTCCTTGAGGGTGGTGGCACGCTTGAGTGCAGCAATCTCGCCACGCAGGCGGCGCTTGGCGCCCATCAGCTCGAAGCCTTTGGCGATCCAGATGGTCCAGGTGATGATCGAGGCGATGGCCAGGCCGATCATGACGATCTTGACCACGATGTCGGCGTTTTTGTACATGCCCCACGGCGACAGGTCGTGGGCCATGCCCAGGCTGGTATCTTCAACCAGTGCTTCAACGCTTTCGTCGGCCGGGTTGGCTGCCTGGCCGTCGATCGGGGCAGCGGCAGGTGCGGCAGCCGGATCGGTCGGTGCTGCAGCCTGTTCGGCGCCTGGTGCGGCCGGTGCTACGGCTGCAGCTGGAGTGACGGGGGCAGTGGTCGGCTCATCGGCCAGGGCGGCGGGTGCCATTACCAGGCTGAACATCAGCGCGGCAATGGCGCGCCATGCGCGCGACATGGTTGGCGAAGCGGAAGGTTGGATACGTGTCATGCTGGCCTGACCTGATGAAGAAGAAAGAGGTGCTTGTCCTTCCAGGCCTCGAGACAGGCCGAGAACAAAATTGGGTGGCCATTATTGCAAGTAATTCTTGTTAGCAGAAGTAATAAAGTTACTTTTTTTCCACTATAGCTAGCCGCCTATCGATTTATTTGGATAGGCTGGGCCTTTGATTTGCGGAGTTTCGGGATGTCTGCGCCCTCAGTTCTGATCGTCGGTTGTGGCGATGTCGGTGGCCGTCTGGCCAAGCAATTGCTGGCTTCTGGCTGGCCGGTGAGCGGCTTGCGCCGCAGTGTTGGCCAATTGCCAGTTGGGGTGACGGCTATCGCTGCCGACTTGAATGATCCGCGCTGTCCGCCCGAGTGGCCGGTTGACGCGCCGGATTACCTGGTCTACAGCGTCGCGGCGAGCCAGCATGACGAAGCCGGTTATCAGTCAGCTTATGTTGAGGGCTTGCGCCGCGTGCTGGGCTGGCTGGCCGAGCGCGGGCAGAAGCCGCGGCGGCTGTTGTTTGTATCGAGCAGCAGCGTGTATGCGCAGAAGGATGGTGAGTGGATTGACGAAACCGCTGCCGTGGAGCCCGAAGGCTATTCCGGCAGGGTAATGCTCGAAGCCGAGCAGTTGGCGCTGGCCAGCGGCATTCCAGGCACCATCGTGCGCCTCACGGGGATCTACGGCCCGGGCCGCGAATGGTTGCTGAGCCAGGTACGCCAGGGCTATCGGGTGACTGAAGAGCCGCCGCTGTACGGCAACCGTATCCACGCTGAAGACGCGGCCGGGTTGCTGGCCTTTTTGCTCAAGGCCGATCACCAGGGCAAGGCCCTGGAAGATTGTTACATCGGTGTCGATGACGCGCCGGCGCCGCTGTTCGATGTAGTCGCCTGGCTGCGCGAGTACATGGGCGTTACCCAGTGGTCGGAGCAGGAGCGGGTGCGGCGCACCGGCAGCAAGCGTTGCAGCAACGCCCGGGCCCGGGCACTGGGCTGGGTGCCACAGTACCCTAGCTACAAGGAAGGCTATGCGGCCATCCTTGCCGGTAGCAATTAACCCTTACTGACGCTCAAGCAGCCAGCGGCGAGTGCCAGGATGCAGATCCGGCATCTCGTCGGCCTGGGCCTGATTGACGGCCTGGAAGATTTCCAGCTGTTTGCCGTCACGCTTGAAGATCCACGGGTTGCCTTGCTGATTGCGCTCCAGCCACAGGCTGTCGTACTCGCCGCTCATGGCCGCGCAGTCGCCAGCCAGGCACAGGGCGTAGCGATCCAGGCCGGGCAGGCCGTCGAGGCTGCCATTGGCGCGAAAATGCGCAATCGTCCCCTGTCCGGGGCCTTCGATGATCTTCCAGTTGCCACCCAGGTAAGCCTTGTACAGCTCGGTTTCGAAGGTGGTGCCAGCTGGCGCATCAATCGGGGCCGGGGTTTCGGCGCGCTGGAAACTCTGCTGCGGATTGGCGTCACTGGCCGCTTGAACCAGTTCGTCGCCGTCCAGGCTCAGCGTTTCGACATAGTTGCCGTAGAAATCGACTTCCCACTGGTCGTCCTTGAGCGCCTTGAGCTTGCCGTCCCCGGCTTCGAAGCCGTTGCTGAAGGTGGCCTGGGCGGCGGCAATGTTGACCTTCCACTCAAGGTTCGGGCCATTGGCGAGCAGGGCCTGGCGCAGGTTGACGCCTTTGGCCGCAGCATCGATGGCGTTCTGATTGATCCAGGTACCGTTGAGGTCTTCCGGGCTGTGGCTGGCGCAGCCGCTCAACAGGGTGGCGAGCAGCGACAGGGCGAGCGCGTAGCGCATGGCGGGGGTCCTTGCAGGGGCGGGGGATGAAGGCGCACCGGGCGGTGCGCCTTCAGGGGGTATTACTCGATGACCAGGATGGCATCCATTTCAACCTGCGAACCCTTCGGCAGGGCAGCAACGCCAATGGCGGCGCGGGCCGGGTACGGCTGGTCGAAGTACTTGCCCATGATCTCGTTGACCTTGGCGAAGTGGCTCAGGTCGGTGAGGAAGATGTTCAGCTTGACGATGTCCTTGAACGAACCGCCAGCAGCTTCAGCAACGGCCTTGAGGTTTTCGAAGACCTGAACGGTCTGGGCTTCAAAGCCTTCGACCAGCTCCATGGTTTTCGGGTCCAGCGGGATCTGCCCGGACATGTACACCGTGTTGCCGGCCTTGATCGCCTGGGAGTAGGTACCGATGGCGGCTGGGGCCTTGTCACTGGTGATGACGGTCTTGGTCATGATGACTCCTTGCTGTTATTGGGCTACGCACGCATGCGGGTGATTCGGATCACCCCGGTCAGGGCGCGCAGTTTCTTGATCACGCGTGCCAGGTGCACTCGGTCGTGCACGCTGACCACCAGTTGGACCACGCTGATGCGACCATCGCGTTCATCCATGCTGATTTTCTCGATATTGCCGTCGGCGGCATTGACGCTGCTGGCCAGCAGGGCGATCAGGCCGCGCTGGTGCTCCAGCTCGACGCGCAGTTCGACGTTGAATTCGCCGGTGACATCCTTGGCCCAGGACAGCTGGATGCACTTTTCCGGGTTGTGGCGGATTTCGCTGATGTTGCGGCAGTTTTCCAGGTGCACCACCATGCCTTTGCCCGCCGACAGGTGCCCGACAATCGGGTCGCCCGGGATCGGCGTGCAGCATTTGGCGTAGCTCAGTACCAGGCCTTCGGTGCCGCGGATCGCCAGCGGGCCCTCCGGGCTTGGCAGTTGCTCGCCTTCGGTGGACAGCAGGCGGCGGGCCACCACATAGGCCATGCGGTTGCCCAGGCCGATGTCTTCGAGCAGGTCTTCGATCAGCTCCAGGCGGTATTCGCCGAGCATGGCCTGGATGCGCTCCTGGGGGATCTTGTCCAAGGCACTGTCGAAACCGTTGAGGACCTTGTTCAGCAGGCGTTCGCCAAGGCTGATGGACTCCGAGCGGCGCTGCAGCTTGAGCGCATGGCGGATGTGCGTGCGGGCTTTGCCGGTCACCACGAAGTTGAGCCAGGCCGGGTTCGGCCGCGCGCCCGGGGCGCTGACGATCTCGACCGTCGAGCCGCTCTGCAGCGGTTCGGACAACGGTGCCAGGCGGCGGTTGATGCGGCAGGCAATGCAGCTGTTGCCGACGTCGGTGTGCACCGCGTAGGCGAAGTCGACCGCCGTGGAGCCTTTGGGCAGCTCCATGATCCGGCCTTTGGGCGTGAACACGTAGACCTCGTCCGGGAACAGGTCGATCTTCACACTCTCAATGAATTCGAGGGAGTTGCCCGCACGTTGCTGCATTTCCAGCACGCCTTTGACCCACTGGCGCGCCCGGGCATGGGTGCCCTTGGGCTGCTCGTCGTCACTGGACTTGTACAGCCAGTGGGCGGCGATGCCGTTGTTGGCCATCTCTTCCATTTCGCGGGTGCGGATCTGGATCTCGATCGGTACCCCGTGCATGCCGAACAGCGTGGTATGCAGCGACTGGTAGCCGTTGGCCTTGGGGATCGCGATGTAATCCTTGAAGCGCCCCGGCAGCGGCTTGTACAGGTTATGCACGGCGCCGAGCACGCGGTAGCAGGTGTCGACCTTGTCGACGATGATACGGAACGCGTAGACGTCCATGATCTCGTTGAAGGCCCGGCGTTTGCCGCGCATCTTCTTGTAGATGCCATAGAGGTGCTTCTGCCGGCCGCTGACTTCGCCCTCGATACCGTCGACCGCCAGGCAGTGGGCCAGCGACTCTTCGATCTTGTTGACGATTTCCTTGCGGTTGCCGCGGGCACGCTTGACCGCCTGGTAGATGCGCGCCGAACGCATCGGGTGCATGGCCTTGAAACCGAGGTCTTCGAACTCTACGCGCACACTGTGCATGCCCAGGCGGTTGGCGATGGGCGCGTAGATTTCCAGGGTTTCTTTGGCGATGCGCCGGCGTTTTTCGCCGGACAGCACTTCGAGGGTGCGCATGTTGTGCAGGCGGTCGGCCAGCTTGACCAGGATCACGCGGATGTCCCGGGCCATGGCCATGGCCATTTTCTGGAAGTTTTCCGCCTGGGCTTCGGCCTTGGTCTCGAAGTTCATCTGGGTCAGCTTGCTGACGCCGTCGACCAGTTCGGCCACGGTTTCGCCAAATTGCGAGCTGAGCGCTTCCTTGGCGATGCCGGTGTCTTCGATCACGTCATGGAGCATGGCCGCCATCAGGCTCTGATGGTCCATGTGCATGTCGGCAAGGATGCTTGCCACCGCCAGCGGATGCGTGACGTAGGCTTCGCCGCTGCGACGGCGCTGGCCGTCGTGGGCTTGTTCGGCGTAGAAATACGCCCGGCGCACCAGGTTGACCTGGTCTGCGCCGAGGTAGGTCGACAAGCGATCGGCGAGGGCGTCTATGCTCGGCATGGGATTACCTCTTGCCAAGGGACGGGGACCGGCGCCGTACTACGTCGACCAGGCATGGGCTTAGACCGCCTCGTTGGCCTCGTCACCCTCGCCGAACGCGAAGATCGGATCTTCTTGCGTACGGATATCCTGTTCGGCCATGAACTCAGGGGTGCAGATACCTTCAGCGATTTCGCGCAGGGCAACGACGGTAGGTTTGTCGTTTTCCCATGCCACTTTCGGCTCTTTGCCGCCGGTGGCCAGTTGACGGGCACGTTTGGTGGAGAGCATGACCAGCTCAAAACGGTTATCCACGTGTTCTAGGCAGTCTTCAACGGTTACGCGGGCCATGGTCTTCCTCAAGTAGCAAATGCGGTGTTCAGCCCGAATGGGCGAGCGGACTCGATAGTTTAAAAAATCACCAGCCTTTATGGAAGCGCTGATTTCATTTCGAGCCCTTGATACCCCGACGATAACCATTTCAAGGGCTCTAGCACAACTGTCTTGTATGCGTGCTCAATTCAATAGCATCGCGGGGCAAGCCCGCTCCTACAGAGGTTCTGTGGGAGCGGGCTTGCCCCGCGAGGACGATTTCACTGGCGACCCAAGGCGTCACGCAGGCGCGGGGTCAATTCGTCGAACAGCGTCTGTACCGAACGCAAGGCCCGGCAATCCGGCCGGGTCAGCAGCCACAGTTCGGTATCGCAACCGGGCAGCGGATCGCTCAACTGCTCCACCCCCGGCAGGGTATGGGCCATGTAGTCGGGCAGGGCGGCAACGCCCAGGCCGGCACTGACCAGTTGGGCAATTGCCGAAATCCCGCTGCAGCGGTATTTGGGCATCACCCCGGGCATGTGCTCGCTGCGCCAGACCACGGTCGGGTGATCCTGCATGGCGTCGTCCGGGGCGATCCAGGCCACGCTGGCAGGGTTTTCAGTCAGGCGTTCACGAAACTCCTCGCGCCCACAGATCACGTAGGACGCCGCCCCCAGGCAACGTCCGACCAGATGCTCCGGCGGCGTATTGGTCAGGCGCAGGGCCAGGTCGGCATCCCGCCGGCTGAGGTTGGCAAAGGTATTGGAGGTCGCCAGCTCCAGCGACAGTGCGGGATACGCTGGCATGAACTCGGCCAGCGCCGGCAGCAGCAGGCTGTGCAGCACGGCGTCGGTGCAGGTCAGGCGCACTGTGCCGCTGACCACCTGTTCACCATGCTCCAGTGCCACGCGCGCCGCATCCAGCGCCTGCTCGGCGCGCTCGGCCTGCTCGGCCAGGGCCTGGGCGGTGCCGGTGGGGATGTAACCCTTGCGGCTTTTGACGAACAACGCGGTACCCAGGGCGGCTTCCATGCGCCGGATCGAACGAAAAACAGTCGATACATCGACCTTCAGCAGCTCGGCGGCCTTGGCCAGGGAGCGGCCGCGGACCAGGGCGAGCACCAGTGAAAGGTCGGCGTGGCTGATCTGATATTGCATGGATGCACTCTTTGCTTGCCTAAATGCCAATGTCTGTTGCGTGGGGGCCATTCTATAGTGAGGCGGCAGTCGTGAATCAAGTCGCGACGTTGTCAGATAAATCTGGAACGTCCGTGCGAAGCCACGGCGTTCAGCTGTTCCCCACGATGGGACCACTTAAAAGAACAAATGAAACCATCGCCGCTCCCGATAGCGCAGTAGTACCTCCTCCATGTCGTTCGATAAAAAATCAAAGGATGCCTAGCCATGACGTCGGTCTCCCCGTGCGCCATCCCTCTCGATGAGATGGGCGAATTTCTCCAGGCCCACCCTGAGGTGCAATTTGTCGATCTGCTGATTGCAGACATGAACGGCGTGGTGCGCGGCAAGCGCATCGAGCGTGCAAGCCTGGTTAAAGTCTACGAAAAAGGTATCAACCTGCCGGCTTCGCTGTTTGCCCTGGACATCAACGGCTCGACCGTCGAAAGCACCGGCCTGGGCCTGGACATCGGCGATGCCGACCGCATCTGCTATCCGATCCCCGGCACCCTGGCCTACGAGCCCTGGCAGAAGCGCCCGACCGCGCAATTGCTGATGACCATGCACGAGCTGGACGGCACGCCGTTCTTCGCCGACCCGCGGGAAGTGCTGCGCAGTGTGGTGGAGAAGTTCGATGCGCTGGGCCTGGATATCTGCGCGGCGTTTGAGCTCGAGTTCTACCTGATCGACCAGGACAACCTCAACGGCCGTCCGCAACCGCCGCGTTCGCCGATCTCCGGCAAGCGCCCGCAGTCGACCCAGGTGTACCTGATCGACGATCTCGACGAATACGTCGATTGCCTGCAGGACATGCTCGAAGCGGCCAAAGAGCAGGGCATCCCGGCGGATGCGATCGTCAAGGAAAGCGCCCCGGCGCAGTTCGAGGTCAACCTGCACCACGTCGCCGACCCGATGAAGGCCTGCGACTACGCAGTGTTGCTCAAGCGCCTGATCAAGAACATCGCCTACGACCATGAAATGGATTCCACCTTCATGGCCAAGCCCTATCCGGGCCAGGCGGGCAACGGCCTGCACGTGCACATCTCGTTGCTGGACAAGAAAACCGGCAAGAACATCTTCACCAGCGAAGACCCCTCGCAAAGCGAGACCCTGCGCCACGCTATCGGCGGCGTGCTGGAGACCATGCCGGCATCGATGGCCTTCCTCTGCCCGAACATCAACTCCTACCGCCGTTTCGGTGCCCAGTTCTATGTGCCCAACGCACCAAGCTGGGGGCTGGACAACCGCACCGTAGCGGTCCGCGTGCCGACCGGCAGCAGCGATGCCGTGCGCATCGAGCACCGTGTCGCCGGTGCTGACGCCAACCCGTACCTGATGATGGCGGCGATTCTCGCCGGTATCCATCACGGCCTGACCAACCAGATCGAGCCGGGAGCGCCTATCGAAGGCAACTCTTACGAGCAACTGGAACAGAGCCTGCCGAACAACCTGCGCGATGCGCTGCGAGAGCTCGATGACAGTGAAGTGCTGAACAAGTACATCAGCCCTGACTACATCGATATTTTTGTCGCCTGCAAGGAAAGCGAGATGGCCGAGTTCGAGGTGTCGATTTCCGACCTCGAATACAACTGGTACCTGCACACGGTGTGACGCCGGAGAGAACAACAATGACAACAGCACCACGCCAACACTGGGAACAGCTTTTCCAGGGCCTGAACATCGAAGGCCGTGCCTTTATCGACGGCCAGTACTGCACCAGTGTGTCTGGCGAGACCTTCGAGTGCACAAGCCCGGTCGACGGTCGCCAACTGGCGCACATCGCCAGCTGTGACAGCGCCGACGCCGAACGTGCGGTGGCCGTTGCCCGGCGCAGTTTCGACAGTGGTGTCTGGGCCAACCAGGCCCCGGCCCAGCGCAAGCGGGTGCTGATCGCCTTTGCTGATTTGCTGCTGGCAAACGCCGAAGAACTGGCATTGCTGGAAACCCTGGACATGGGCAAGCCGATTGCCGATTCCCTGAGCATCGACATTCCGGCGGCGGCCAACGCCATTCGCTGGAACGCCGAAGCCATCGACAAGATTTACGACGAAGTTGCTGCGACCCCGTCCGACCAGCTGGGTTTGGTCACCCGCTCGCCGGTCGGCGTGGTCGCGGCCATTGTTCCGTGGAACTTTCCACTGATGATGGCCTGCTGGAAACTCGGCCCGGCCCTGGCCACCGGTAACTCGGTGATCCTCAAGCCGTCCGAAAAATCGCCGCTGACCGCCATTCGTATCGCCCAACTGGCGATCGAAGCGGGCCTGCCGGCCGGCGTCCTCAACGTGCTGCCAGGCTACGGCCACACCGTCGGCAAGGCCCTGGCCCTGCACATGGACGTCGACACCCTGGTGTTCACTGGCTCCACCCGTATCGCCAAGCAGCTGATGGTCTACGCCGGTGAGTCGAACATGAAGCGGGTCTGGCTCGAAGCCGGTGGCAAGAGCCCGAACATTGTCTTCGCCGACGCCCCGGACCTGCAGGCCGCCGCCGAAGCTGCGGCCAGCGCCATTGCCTTCAACCAGGGCGAGGTATGCATTGCCGGTTCGCGCCTGCTGGTCGAGCGCAGCATCAAGGCGCGCTTCCTGCCGATGGTGGTCGAAGCCCTCAAGGCCTGGAAACCCGGCCATGCGCTGGACCCGGACACCCGCGTCGGCGCCCTGGTGGACACCACCCAGCTGGATACCGTGCTGGGTTACATCGAAGCCGGCAAGGCTGACGGTGCCACCCTGGTCATTGGCGGCGAGCGTGTCCTGGAAGACACCTGCGGTGTTTACGTGCAGCCGGCGATCTTCGACGGCGTCACCAATGCCATGCGTATCGCCCGCGAAGAAATTTTCGGCCCGGTGCTGTCGGTGATCACTTTCGACAGCGCCGAAGAAGCCATCGCCATCGCCAACGACTCGCCTTTCGGCCTGGCCGCGGCGGTATGGACCAGCAACATTTCCCGCGCCCACAACACCGCTCGCGCCCTGCGTGCTGGCAGCGTCTGGGTCAACCAGTACGACGGCGGCGACATGACCGCGCCGTTCGGCGGCTTCAAGCAGTCGGGCAATGGCCGGGACAAATCGCTGCACGCTTTCGACAAATACACCGAACTCAAGGCGACCTGGATCAAGCTGTAAGGGAGGGTGAACCCATGCAAACTACCGCCGCAATGCCGCCTTTGATTGGCGTTTCCGCTTGCCGCCAGCAACTGGGCAAGAACTCGTCGCACACCGTTGGCGACAAATATGTCGAGGCCGCAGGTTTTGCCGGGATCCCGCTGATCCTCCCGGCACGGGCCGAGCCCAGCGACCCGCGCCGCGTATTAGAGCGGCTCGATGGCATTCTTTTTACCGGTTCGCCTTCAAATGTCGAGCCGCATCATTACAATGGCGCCCCCAGCGTGGAAGGGACCAGGCACGACGTGTTTCGCGATCGGCTGACCCTGCCGCTGCTGCAGGCCGCGATTGCCGACGGCGTGCCGGTGTTCTGCATCTGCCGCGGATTCCAGGAACTCAACGTGGCCCTCGGCGGCACCCTGCACCAGCGGGTGCAGGAGCTGCCTGGTTACCTGGATCATCGCGAGCCGCAGGATGCCCCGCTGGAAGAACAATACAGCCTCCGTCACCTGGTTACTGTCCAGCCCGGCGGGCTGTTCGAGCGCCTGGGGATGGAGCACAGCTTCATGGTCAATTCGCTGCACAGTCAGGGTATCGATCGCCTGGCTGACGGCTTGCGAGCCGAGGCATTGGCCCCCGATGGACTGATCGAGGCGGTGTCCATGGATGACGCCCCAGGCTTTGTGGTCGGTGTGCAATGGCACCCCGAGTACCGCTTTGCCGACAACCCGGTCTCGCTGCGCCTGTTCCAGGCGTTCCGTGAGGCATGCCTGGCCCATGCCATGGGCGAGCAGATCCGGGAGAAGACCCTATGAGGTCAACCGGTTGATCCGGGCTTGAAGTACCACGCAACAGGTTTCAGTGAGTGAAAGCGGACACCCTGCGGGGCGTCCTGAAAAACAATACCAATATTGGCGGCAACTACTCATGAGTGAACACAAAGCAGGCCTGTCCCCAGGTGAGGGCGGGCGATCCAAGGGGCTGGCCAAGGGCCGGCTCGGACTGCTGGCCAGCATCGTGCTGGGCATCTCCACCATCGCCCCGGTCTATACCCTGACCGGCGCGCTGGGACCGACCGTGCGTGAAGTCGGGGCTCACCTGCCGGCGGTATTCATCGTTGGCTTCCTGCCGATGCTGCTGGTGGCCCTGGGTTACCGCGAACTGAACGCGGCCGAGCCGGACAGCGGTACTTCCTTTACCTGGTCGGCGCGGGCCTTCGGCCCGATGATCGGCTGGATCGGCGGCTGGGGGCTGGTCACTGCGACCACCATCGTGCTGTCCAACCTGGCCGGGGTGGCCGTCGACTTCTTCTATCTATTCCTTGGGCAGATCACCGGCAGCCACGAGGTGGCTGCGCTCAGCGACAACTTGCTGATCAATGTGGTCACCTGTTGCGTGTTCATCGCCATGGCGGTGTGGATCTGTTGCCGCGGCATCGCCACGACCATGACCGTGCAGTACGGCCTGGTGGCATTGCAGCTGGTGGTGCTGGTGGGCTTTGCCATGGCTGCGTTTGGCGAGTCTTCGGCGACGCCGCCGCTGGCGTTCGACCTGGACTGGTTCAACCCCTTCGGCGTTGAATCGTTCTCGGCTTTTACCGCCGGCCTGTCGCTGTCGATCTTCATCTTCTGGGGCTGGGACGTGTGCCTGAGCATCAGTGAAGAGTCGGTAGGTAGCGGTGACACCCCCGGCCGCGCGGCCACTCTGACGGTACTGTTGATTCTCGGCCTGTACCTGGTCACGGCGATTGCCACGCTGCAGTTTGCCGGTATCGGTGATATTGGCCTGGGCTTGAACAACCCGCGCATTCAGGAAAACGTCTTCGCCCACCTGGCAGGTCCGGTCATGGGCCCGTTGGCGATCCTGATGTCGATCGCTGTGTTGGCCAGCACTGCTGCCTCGCTGCAGTCCACCTTCGTGTCGCCAGCACGTACGCTGCTGGCCATGGGTTACTACGGGGCCGTGCCTGAGCGTTTCGCCAGTGTCTGCCCTCGTTCGAAAACCCCGCGTTATGCCACCATCTGCGCTGGCGTTGCAGCAGGCGTGTTCTACGTGACCATGCGCACCCTCAGCGAGAACGTCCTGGCTGACACCATCACCGCCCTGGGCATGATGATCTGCTTCTACTATTCGCTGACCGCCTACGCCTGTGTCTGGTACTTCCGCCACAGCCTGTTCGACAGCCTGCGTCACTTCCTGATGCGCGGCCTGTGCCCGCTGCTCGGCGGCGGCATCCTTTCGGTGATCTTCCTGCAGACGGCCATCGACAGCGCTTCGCCGTCGTTCGGCAGCGGTTCGCATGTGGGTGGGTTGGGCCTGGTGTTCGTGATCGCAATGATCATCACCGTGCTCGGACTGGTGCTGATGATGCTGTCCCGCCTGCGTGCGCCGGCGTTCTTCCTGGGCATGACCTTGCACCGTCACGCCACGGTCTCCAGCCGCCGTTAAGCGGCTGGAGGTGCCGGTTGCTCAGGCAAGCAATTGCTTGAGCAGCTGGCCATGACGCTGCTGCTGATTGGCCTGCAGCAAGCGATTGGCGCGGAACACCGCCTTGAGGTCTTCCAGTGCCGTGGCGAAGTCATCATTGATGATGACGAAGTCATATTCGTCGTAGTGACTCATTTCGCTCACCGCTTCACGCATCCGTCCTTCGATGATCTCGTCGCTGTCCTGGCCGCGGTTGGTCAGGCGCTGGCGCAGGGCCTCCTGGGTCGGCGGCAGGATGAAGATCGATCGCGCCTCGGGCATCAGCTTGCGCACCTGCTGGGCGCCTTGCCAGTCGATCTCGAGGATCAGGTCCCGGCCTTGGTCAAGGGCCTGCTGCAGCGCGCTGCGCGAAGTCCCGTAGAAGTTACCGAAGACCTCGGCCTGCTCGAGGAAGTCGCCTTGCTCGATCATCAGCTTGAACTCGGTATGCTCGACGAAGTGGTAGTTCACGCCGTGCACTTCGCCCGGGCGCATGGCCCGGGTGGTGTGCGAGACCGATACCTGGATGCTGTTGTCAGCGTCGATCAGGGCTTTGACCAGGCTGGTCTTGCCGGCGCCGGAGGGGGCCGAAACGATATAAAGGGTGCCGCTGCTGTGATTCATGGTCGGGGTGGCCTTACTCAATGTTCTGTACTTGTTCACGCATCTGCTCGATCAGTACCTTGAGGTTGACCGCGGACTGGGTGCTGCGTGGGTCGAAGGCTTTGGAGCCCAGGGTGTTGGCTTCGCGGTTGAGCTCCTGCATCAGGAAGTCCAGGCGCCGGCCGGCGGCGCCGCCGGACTTGAGCACCCGGCGCACTTCGGTGACGTGGGTGCTCAAGCGGTCGAGTTCTTCGGCAACGTCGCTCTTTTGCGCCAGCAGGACCATTTCCTGTTCCAGGCGCTGCGGGTCGAGCTCGGCCTGCATGTCACTGAAGCGGTCGAGGATCTTCTGCCGTTGGGCGGCGAGCATCTGCGGTACCAGGACGCGCAGGGTGGTGACCTCGCTGGCCATGTTGTCCAGGCGCTCGTTGATCAATCGGGCCAGCTCGGCGCCTTCGCGGTTACGGCCATTCTTCAGTTCGTTCAGGGCCTCTTCGAACAAGGCCATGGCTTCGCTGTTGAGCGCCTGCGGGTCGGCGGCATCAGCCACCAGCACGCCCGGCCAGGCCAGTACTTCGAGCGGATTGAGCGGTGCTGGCTGCTTGATCAGGCTGGCGACTGTCTCGGCGGCGGCAACCAATTGCGCGGCGCGCTCGCGATCAATCTGCAGGGCCTTGCCGTTATTCTCTTCGTTGAAGCGCAGGGTGCACTCGACCTTGCCGCGCGACAGGCCCTGGCGCAAGCTCTCGCGCACAGCACCTTCGAGGTCGCGGAAGGCTTCTGGCAGGCGCAGGTGCGGCTCCAGGTAGCGATGATTGACCGAGCGCAGTTCCCAGATCAGGGTGCCCCGGCTACCGGCGCGCTCGACACGAGCAAAAGCGGTCATGCTGTGCACCATGGGAAGTACCTCGCGCAATAGATGAAGGAAAGCCAACGGCTGAAGGCGCAGGATTGTAGCGCAGTGCAGCGCTGGCTCCCAATCCACTGATGTTACAAACCCTTGGGCCGTTCCCGGAAAAACCCGACCTGCGGCCCTGGGCCGTCTGTTTCGGGGCCTGCGACAATAGGCATGTCCTCATCGCCCGGCGCGCTCTATAATGCTGGGCAGATTCAAGTCCAGTACAGGTATCCCAAATGAAACGTCCAAGTGGTCGCGCTGCCGATCAGCTTCGCTCGATCCGCATCACCCGCAACTACACCAAACACGCCGAGGGGTCAGTACTGGTCGAGTTCGGTGACACCAAAGTCATCTGTACCGTCAGTGTCGAGAACGGTGTCCCGCGCTTCCTCAAAGGTCAGGGCCAGGGCTGGCTGACTGCCGAATACGGCATGTTGCCGCGCTCCACCGGCGAGCGTAACCAGCGCGAAGCCAGCCGTGGCAAGCAAGGCGGGCGCACCCTCGAAATCCAGCGCCTGATCGGCCGTTCCCTGCGCGCCGCGCTGGACATGAGCAAGCTGGGCGACATCACCCTGTACGTCGACTGCGACGTGATCCAGGCCGACGGCGGCACCCGCACCGCATCGATCACCGGCGCCATGGTTGCCCTGGTCGACGCTCTGCGCGTGGTCAAGAAGCGTGGCGGCCTGAAGGGCGGCGACCCGCTCAAGCACATGATCGCTGCCGTTTCGGTGGGCATGTACCAGGGTGAGCCGGTGCTCGACCTGGATTACCTCGAAGACTCGGCCGCCGAGACCGATCTGAACGTGGTGATGACCAGCCAGGGCGGTTTCATTGAAGTCCAGGGCACTGCCGAAGGCGCGCCATTCCAGCCGGAAGAGCTCAATGCCATGTTGGCATTGGCGCAAAAAGGCATGGTCGACCTGTTCGAACTGCAGCAAGCCTCGCTGGCTGACTGAATTCAACCCGGGCAAGGAGCAGAATATGACCGAGCAGCCGTTGCAGTTGCCTACCCCCAATGCCGAAGTGCGGCAGTGGGCAATGTTCTGCCACCTGGCCGCGCTGTTGGGCCTGGTCTTTCCCTTCGGTAGCCTGTTGGGGCCGTTGGTGATGTGGATCTGGAAGAAGGACGTCGATCCGTTTGTCGATGCCCAGGGCAAGGAAGCGTTGAACTTTCAGATCACCGTGTTCATTGCCTCGATCATCTGCGCCGTGCTGATGTTCGTGCTGATCGGTGTGGTGTTGTTCGGCATGCTGATGATCGCCGTGCTGATCCTGACCATCATGGCCGGGGTCAAGGCCAATGACGGCCAGCCTTATCGCTACCCGTTGACCTGGCGGCCGATCAAATAATGATCAGCTGAATGTTGCAGTGACAAAAAAGCCGACGCGAAGTCGGCTTTTTTGTGGCTGAGCAAATCAGATGGTCAGCGTCCAGTCGTAGTCCACGATCAGCGGCGCGTGCTGAGAAAAGCGCGGCTGGCGTGGCAGGCGTGCGCTGCGCACGAAACGGCGCAGGCCCGGGGTCAGCAACTGGTAGTCGAAGCGCCAGCCCAGGTTGAGCATCTCGGCTTGCTCGTTGTCTGGCCACCAGCTGTACTGGTCGCCTTCACGGCTGACTTCGCGCAGGGCATCGACATAACCCATGTTGCCGACAATCTCGTCCATCCAGGCGCGTTCCGGCGCCAGGAAGCCTGGAGATTGCTGGCCATCTCGCCAGTTCTTGACGTCGAGTTTCTGCTGCGCCACGTACAACGAGCCGCAATAGATGTATTCACGACGCTTGCGCCGTTGCTTGTCCAGGTACTTGGCGAAGTCGTCCATCAACTTGAACTTCTGGTTCAAGTCTTCATCGCCGTTCATTCCCGAAGGTAGCAACAGGGTTGCGATACTTACCTTGTCGAAATCGGCCTGCAGGTAACGTCCGTAGCGGTCGGCTGTCTCGAAGCCCAGGCCGCTGATGACTGCCTTGGGCTGCAACCGCGAATAAAGTGCCACGCCGCCTTGGGCGGGAACTTCTGCGTCGCAGGCATAAAGGAAGTAGCCATCGAGCTGGAAAGCTGGGTCGTCGAGTTCAAAGGCCGAGGCGCGGGTATCCTGAAGGCAGATGACGTCAGCATTCTGGGCTTGTAGCCAGCTGAGCAAACCACGCTCAACGGCAGCCTGAATGCCATTAACGTTCACACTGATGATCCGCATAAATGGCCCCAAAAATCTCGTGCGTGTATGATACCCGAGCTGTACTCAATTAGCTAAATCCGTGGTATCCGGGACTCTTCATGCAGCCGTATCAGCGCGACTTCATTCGTTTTGCCATCGACCGCGGGGTTCTGCGCTTCGGTGAATTCACCCTCAAGTCCGGGCGCACCAGCCCGTACTTCTTCAATGCCGGCCTGTTCAACAGCGGCTCGGCCCTGGCTCAGCTCGGGCGTTTCTATGCTGCGGCGATCGTCGACAGCAAGATCCCCTTCGACGTGCTGTTCGGCCCGGCCTACAAGGGTATCCCCCTGGCGGCAGCCACTGCCGTGGCCCTTGCCGAGCACCATGACCTCGACCTGCCATGGTGCTTCAACCGCAAAGAGGCCAAAGCCCATGGTGAAGGCGGTAGCCTGGTCGGCGCGCCGCTGACCGGCGATGTACTGATCATCGACGACGTGATCACTGCCGGCACTGCCATCCGCGAAGTCATGCAGATCATCCAGGGTCAGCAAGCCAAGGCTGCTGGCGTGCTGATCGCACTGAACCGCCAGGAGCGCGGCAACGGTGAGCTGTCGGCGATCCAGGAAGTCGAGCGTGACTTCGGCATCCCGGTGGTGAGCATCGTCTCGCTGACCCAGGTGCTGGAGTTCCTCGCCGACGACCCGGCGCTCAAGCAGCACTTGCCGGCCGTCGAGGCCTACCGGGCGCAGTACGGTATCTGAAGCCAATAAAAAAAGGCGACCATAGGGTCGCCTTTTTTTGTGCCTCATCGCGGGTCAAGCCCACTCCCACAGGCTCTGTAGGAGCGGGCTTGACCCGCGAAAGGGTTTAACGCGGCTTGTGATTGGTAATCAGGGTACCCACGCCGCTGTCGGTGAAGATCTCCAGCAGCACCGCGTTCGGCACCCGGCCATCGATGATGTGCGAGCTGTTGACCCCGCCTTGCACCGCTTCCAGTGCGCAGCGGATCTTCGGCAGCATGCCACCGTAGATGGTGCCGTCGGCGATCAGTTCGTTGACCTGCTCGGTGGTCAGGCCGGTGAGCACGGTGCCTTGCTTGTCCATCAGGCCGGCGATGTTGGTCAGCAGCATCAGCTTTTCAGCCTTCAGCGCTTCGGCCACTTTACCTGCCACCAGGTCGGCGTTGATGTTGTACGACTCGCCATTGGCGCCCACGCCGATTGGCGCGATCACCGGGATGAAGTCGCCTTTGACCAGCATGTTGAGCAGGTCGGTGTTGACCCCGACCACTTCGCCCACATGACCGATGTCGATGATTTCCGGGGTGGTCATCTCTGGCGTCTGACGGGTGACGGTGAGCTTCTTCGCGCGGATCAGCTCGGCATCCTTACCGGTCAAGCCGATGGCGCTGCCGCCATGACGGTTGATCAGGTTGACGATGTCCTTGTTGACCTGGCCGCCGAGGACCATCTCCACCACGTCCATGGTTTGCGCGTCGGTAACGCGCATGCCATCGATGAAGTGGCTTTCGATCGACAGGCGCTTGAGCAGGTCACCGATTTGCGGGCCGCCGCCGTGCACCACCACCGGGTTGATGCCGACGGCTTTCATCAGCACCACATCGCGGGCAAAACCGGTTTTGAGCTCTTCGCTCTCCATCGCGTTGCCGCCGTATTTGATCACCAGGGTCTTGCCGACAAAGCGGCGAATGTAAGGCAGCGCTTCGGACAAAACCTGGGCGACATGGGTGGCGGCATCGCGATCGAGGGTCATGCAGGGCTCCAGTTGGAACAGGGGGTCGGTCAGAACTTGGGTTGCAGGTCAGGGGCAACGCGCTTCAGTTGGGCGCGGAATACCTCTTTGATACGCTGCAGTTCGGCGTCGTTGTCGGCCTCGAAGCGCAATACCAACACCGGCGTGGTGTTGGAGGCGCGAACCAGGCCCCAGCCGTGGGGGTAGTCGACCCGCACACCATCGATGGTGGTCAGGTTGGCGTCGTTGCCCCAGTCGGCGTTGCGTTGCAGTGCATCAATGATGCTGAATTTACCCTCGTCGGTCACATCAATATTGATTTCCGGCGTGCAAATATCGTTCGGGAACGCAGCAAACAGCTGTTCGGCATCGGTTTTGGCCTTGCTGAGGATTTCCAGCAGGCGTGCGGCGCTGTAAATGCCGTCGTCAAAACCATACCAGCGCTCCTTGATGAAGATGTGACCGCTCATCTCGCCTGCGAGCAAAGCACCGGTCTGCTTCATCTTTTTCTTGATCAACGAGTGGCCGGTCTTCCACATTAGTGCGCGGCCACCGTATTGCTCGATCAACGGGGTCAGGCGACGGGTGCATTTGACGTCGAAGATGATCTCGGCGCCCGGATTTCTCTCAAGTACGTCCTGAGCGAACAGCATCAGCAGGCGGTCCGGGTAGACGATGCTGCCGGTGTTGGTGACCACGCCGACGCGGTCGCCATCGCCGTCGAAGGCCAGGCCCAGGTCGGCACCGGTTTCCTTGACCTTGGCAATCAGGTCGACCAGGTTCTCAGGTTTGCCTGGGTCCGGGTGGTGGTTGGGGAAGTTGCCATCAACCTCGCAGAACAGCGGGATCATCTCGCAGCCCAGGGCTTCGATGAGCTGGGGAGCGATCACGCCGGCCGCACCGTTGCCGCAGTCGACGACCACCTTGAGCTTTTTCCCCAGCTTGATATCACCGGTGATCTGCTTGAAGTAGCGATCGAGGATTTCGACTTTCTCGACGCTGCCTTCGCCACGGCTCAGGTCGTTGCTTTGCAGGCGGGTCAACAACGCCTGGATCTGTTCGTTGGCCAGGGTGTCGCCGGCTATGACGATCTTGAAGCCGTTGTAATTCGGCGGGTTGTGGCTGCCGGTGAGCATCACCCCGGACTTGCCGGCCAGCACGTTGGCGGCGTAGTACAGGGCAGGGGTCGGTACCAGGCCGACATCGCTGACCTTGCAGCCGGCTTCGACCAGGCCCTTGATCAGTTGCTCGACCAGCATCGGCCCGGACAGGCGGCCGTCACGGCCGACCGAGATGTTCGGTTCACCCTGGGCGAGGGTTTGTGCGCCGATGGCGCGACCGATCCAGTAGGCGGTTTCGGCGGTGAGGGTGTCACCGACCACGCCACGGATGTCATAAGCGCGGAAGATGCTGGCGGGAAGTACAGGTACCAGGTGTGCCATGTCGTTCATCTCTGGGGAGCTCCAATTTAGAGGGCGTGCAGGGCAGGCTCAAACTGAACGCTTTGACGGCCATTTCGCCAGAGAGTTCGCCATCCTTGGCTCGCGCTGGGCAACCGACGGATCAATGGCTACCGGAATGGCCGAAACCGCCAGCGCCGCGCTGGCTTTCGTCGAAGGCTTCGACGATATCGAAATGCGCCTGTACCACCGGTACCAGCACCAGCTGCGCGATGCGCTCGCCGATGGCGATGGTGAACGGGGTCTGGCCGCGGTTCCAGCAGGAAACCATCAGCTCGCCCTGGTAGTCGGAGTCGATCAGGCCGACCAGGTTGCCGAGGACGATACCGTGTTTGTGGCCAAGGCCCGAGCGCGGCAGGATCAGTGCCGCCAGGCCCGGATCACCGATGTAGACCGACAGGCCGGTAGGGATCAGCAGGGTCTGGCCAGGCTCGAGGACGGTGTCTTGCTTGAGCATGGCGCGTAGGTCGAGGCCGGCCGAACCCGGGGTGGCGTACTGCGGCAGCGGGAAGTCGCTGCCGATGCGTGGATCGAGAATCTTGGCTTGTAGAGCGTGCATGCGAAATTAAACCTGGTTGAGACGTTCGGCGATGAAAGCGACCAGCTGGCGGGCGATCTTGCCCTTGCTGGTCTGCGCGAAAATAGTTGCGTGAAGTTGACGGTCGATGACGCTGCAGGCGTTCTCCTCGCTGTTGAAGCCGATGCTGGGGTTGGCCACATCGTTGGCGACAATCAGGTCGAGGTTCTTGTCCTTGAGCTTGCGCGCGGCGTAATCGAGCAGGTGTTCGGTCTCGGCGGCAAAGCCGACGCTGAACGGGCGATCGGGGCGGGTGGAGATGCTGGCGAGAATGTCCGGATTACGGACCATCTGCAGCAGCAGGCCGTCACCTGTCGTAGGGTCTTTCTTGAGTTTTTGCGGGGCTACAACCTCTGGGCGGTAGTCTGCGACTGCTGCCGAGGCGATGAACACATCGCAGGGTATGGCCGCTTCGCAGGCGGCGAGCATGTCGCGGGCGCTGACCACGTCGATGCGGGTGACACGATCGGGCGTTGGCAAGTTCACCGGGCCGGTGACCAGGGTCACCTTGGCGCCGGCTTCGACAGCCGCTTCGGCCAGGGCAAAGCCCATTTTCCCCGAGCTGTGGTTGGTGATGTAGCGCACCGGGTCGATGTTTTCCTGGGTCGGGCCAGCAGTGATCAGCACGTGCTTGCCGGTCAGCGACTCGCGCTTGAAGGTCTCGGCGGCGCACCAGGCCAGGTCAGTGGCTTCGAGCATGCGGCCCAGGCCCACGTCGCCACAGGCCTGGCTGCCGGAGGCCGGGCCGAACACCTGGATATCACGGCTTTGCAGCAGCTCCAGGTTGGCCTGGGTGGCCGGGTCGCGCCACATCGCCTGGTTCATCGCCGGGGCCACGGCCACAGTGGCGTCGGTAGCCAGTACCAGGGTGGTCAGCAGATCGTCGGCAACACCCTGTGCCAGGCGCGCGAGCAGGTCGGCGGTGGCTGGGGCAATCAGCACCAGGTCGGCCCACTTGGCCAGTTCGATATGGCCCATCGCCGCTTCGGCAGCAGGGTCCAATAGGTCCATGTGCACCGGATGCCCGGACAAGGCCTGCATGGTCAGTGGGGTGATGAATTCGGCGCCGCCACGGGTCATGACGACGCGTACTTGGGCGCCGTGTTCCAGGAGTCGGCGAACCAGCTCGGCACTCTTGTAGGCGGCAATGCCGCCGCCGACGCCGAGAACGATGCGCTTCCGATACAGCCGCTGCATAGGCTTGCCTTTTGCTCAGTGATTACACGCGGCGACGACGCCTCCCCAGGCCGGTTCGTCGCGTAAAAATGAGCGGCTAATGTAGCACAGGGCTCAAACCGGGAGCAGTAACCGAAAGACAGAGGGAATTGTCATGAGTATCAGGGACTGGCCTGCGGCGGAAAGACCGCGGGAAAAACTGTTGGAGTCGGGGGCGGGCAGCCTGTCGGATGCTGAGCTGCTGGCGATCTTTCTGCGCACGGGCGTGCGTGGGCGTAGCGCGGTCGACCTGGCCAGGCATTTGCTCGGGCGCTTCGGCAGCTTGCGCGGGCTGCTCGAGGCTGACAGCCGCAGCTTCAACGGCGAACTCGGGCTGGGGCCGGCGAAGTTCGCCCAGTTGCAAGCCGTGCTGGAAATGTCCCGGCGCCACCTGGCTGAGCGCCTGCGGCGCGATTCAGCCTTGCAGAGCCCGCAAGCGGTCAAGGATTACCTCAAGGCGTGTCTGCGCCACGAGCCGCACGAAGTGTTCGGTTGCCTGTTTCTCGACAGCAAGCACCGGGTGCTGGCCTTCGAGGCGCTGTTCCAGGGTTCGATCAACAGCGCCAGTGTCTATCCCCGGCAAGTGATCAAGCGGGCCCTGGCGCACAACGCTGCGGCGTTGATCCTCTGCCACAACCATCCCTCGGGGGTGAGCGAGCCCAGCGATGCCGACCTGGTGCTGACCCGGCGCCTGACCAAGGCCCTGGACATGATCGAAGTCCGCGTGCTCGACCATTTCGTCATCGGCGACGGCGAGCCGCTGTCGATGGCTGAGCACGGCTGGCTTTAACGCGAAGTACTGACCCCGGCAAAGTCCTGGCGGCCGAACGGGCTGACCTGATAACCCTGGACATCCTTGCGGGCCAGCACGGCGGCCGTCGGGTGGGCCAGGGGCAGCCACAAGGCCTGCTGCTGGATCAGCGTCTGGGCCTGCTGGTACAGGCGACTGCGCACGCTCTGGTCGTTGGTGGTCTTGCCGGCGCTGATCAGCTGGTCGAGGCGCTGATCGCAGTAGCGGGCGAAGTTGGTCCCGGACTTGACCGCCGCGCAGGAAAACTGTGGGCTGAGGAAGTTGTCCGGGTCGCCGTTGTCGCCGGCCCAGCCCATGAACAGCAGGTCGTGCTCGCCGGCCTTGGCCCGGCGGATCAGCTCGCCCCATTCGATCACGCGGATTTCGGCCTTGATGCCGATTTTACCCAGGTCTGCCTGCAATAACTGAGCGCCAAGGCTGGGGTTGGGGTTGAGCAGGCTGCCTTGCGGGCGGGTCCAGATGGTGGTGCTGAAGCCGTCCTTGAGGCCGGCCTTGGTGAGCAGCGCCCGGGCCTTGTCGAGGTTGGCCGGATAGCCGGGCAGGTCCTTGGCGTAGCTCCAGGTGTTGGGTGGGTACGGACCATTGGCGGCAACGGCGGTATCTTCGAACACAGCCTTGAGGTAGCTGGCCTTGTCGAAGGCGAGGTTGATGGCCTGGCGCACTTCCGGCTTGTCCAGTGGCGCGTGCTGGCTATTGATGGCGACGAACGCAGTCATGAAGGCTTCGGTCTTTTCTACCTTCAGGGTCGGATCCTCGCTGGCCGCGGCGATATCCAGCGGTTTTGGCGACAGTGCGATCTGGCACTCGTTGCGCTTGAGTTTTTGCAGGCGCACGTTGGCGTCGGGGGTGATGGCGAAGATCAGTGGATCAACCCCAGGCTTGCCGGCAAAGTAGTCCGGGTTGGCCCGGTAGCGGATTACCGCGTCCTTCTGGAAGCGATTGAACACGAAAGGCCCGGTGCCGATTGGCTGGCTGTTGAGCTTCTCCGGAGTACCGGCCTTGAGCAGTTGGTCGGCGTACTCGGCGGAGTAGATCGAGGCAAAGCCCATGCTCAGGGTGGCCAGGAAAGTGGCGTCGGGGTGATCGAGGGTAAAGCGCACGGTCAGCGGGTCTACCGCCTCGATCTGCTTGATCAGGCTGGGCAACTGCAGTGACTGGGCGTGCGGGTAGCCGCTCTGGGCGATCTTGTGCCAGGAATGGGCGGGGTAGAGCATGCGCTGGAAGCTGAACAGCACGTCGTCGGCGTCCAGGGTGCGATTGGGCTTGAAGTAGCCGGTGCTGTGGAATTTCACCCCCGGGCGCAGCTTGAACTCGTAGATCAGGCCGTCCGGCGACACCGTCCAGCTTTGCGCCAGGCTCGGCACTACCTGGCCCTGGCGTGCGTCGAACTCGACCAGGCGGTTCATCAATACATCGGCCGAGGCATTGGTGGTGGTCAGCGAGTTGTACTGGACCACGTCGAAGCCTTCGGGGCTGGCTTCGGTGCATACGCTCAGCGCAGCCGCCTGGGCGAAAGCCGGGCCGAGCAGGGTGGCGAACAACAGGGGTAGAACGGCAGCGCGCATGGGGATTCCTTGGCTGATCGATGGCCCATCTGCCAATGCAGTCTGGAAAAGTCCTACCCTAGTGTGCCGTGAGGCAAATGACCATATCCTTTTTTGCCGATCGGGCGACGGGCGGTCGACAGCCGGCCGGGCCAGTGGTTATGCTGCTCCGGCGTGTCGAACAGCAAGTCAAAGCACATCTTCTGTTGTTGTGCTCTGGTCTTTCTGGTATAAAGCAGCGCTCTTTTCTAGGGGCTCGGCTTGTCGCATCTGCTGACCGAGTCGATAAGACCCTGAAGAAACACGGCGCCTGGCGCCAAAGACTGAGAGATTAAGCGGCCAACCCATGCCGGGTTGGGCATGTGGTTTTAGAGGGCTGAGGCATGTCGAGAGTCTGTCAAGTTACCGGTAAGGGTCCGGTAACCGGGAATAACATTTCCCACGCAAACAACAAAACCCGTCGTCGTTTCCTGCCGAACCTGCAGCATCATCGCTTCTGGGTCGAGTCCGAGAAGCGTTTCGTGCGTCTGCGCGTATCTGCCAAAGGCATGCGCATCATCGACAAGCGCGGCATCGATGCCGTTCTGGTCGACATTCGCCGTAACGGCGCTAAGGTCTAAGGGAGAGAATCATGCGTGAATTGATCCGTCTGGTGTCGACCGCTAATACCGGCCACTTCTACACCACCGACAAGAACAAGCGCACCACTCCGGACAAAATCGAAATCAAAAAATTCGATCCGGTTGTTCGCAAGCACGTGATCTACAAGGAAGCCAAGATCAAGTAATTGATCCGGCTGACGAAAAAAGGGCCCGTATCTCAGGATACGGGCCCTTTTTTTTTATGCCGCTTTTTCGGTACCAGGGCCTAAGCCCGGCTGTCGATCAGTTGAAGGCGAACGATTTAATCTTGCCGTCCGCATCCCCCTCGATCTGAATCCGCTCCGGATCATACTCGCGAGTCGAGCGGTCATTGATGCCGACGACGCGGTCACGACCGGTCAACTCACTGACGTAGGCTTTGACGCTAGGTACATAGCGGGTGCCGATAAGGTGATCGATCTGTTGCAGGGCTTCTTCGTTGGTCATGACGTTGCTTCCTTCGATTGATTGAATGCCCGGTTGGGCAACGCCATGCTCTGTTGGACAAGTCCTGCTCGAGCGGTAGATATTTATTTCTGCTCGAACATCACATAGATCTTGCGGCACGGTTCCAGCACTTCCCAGGTGCCCTTGAAGCCCGCCGGGATCACGAAGCGGTCGCCAGCGCGCAGGGTTTTTGCCCCGCCGTCCTCATCACGAAGTACCGAGACGCCTTGAACGATCTCGCAATACTCATGTTCGGTGTAATTGACGGTCCATTGCCCGACCGCGCCTTCCCAGACGCCCGCATGAAACTGTGAGCACGGGCTGGAGTAGTGGTTGTAGACCGCCTGCTCGGGATCGCCCTTGAGCACCTTTTCTGCGGCGGGGCGGTAGCGCTCGGCCTCGGTCAGCACCTGGGCAAAGTCGATGATCTGGTTAATGCGCATGGTCGGGTCCCCTTTTTGTTGTTTAATAAAATGAACATCAGTAGGTGTTTGGTGTGATTATGTCAAATATATTGAAAATTAGGGCGCCGGTGGTTTAGGGTGGCAGGTGCCTGTGCGCGTGTGTCGCCCAGCCAGAATTTTCGACAGTGCCCCCAAGCCCTCGTGCGGCACTGCACCTTAACAAGAGGAGGAGTTTCGTATGACCACCCTGACTCGTGCGGACTGGGAGCAACGTGCCCAGCAACTGAAGATCGAAGGCCGTGCTTTCATCAATGGTGAATACACCGCTGCCGTTTCCGGCGCCACGTTCGAGTGCCTCAGCCCGGTCGACGGACGCCTCCTGGCGCAGATCGCCAGCTGCGACGAGGCCGATGCCAACCGCGCCGTGGAAAATGCCCGTGCCACCTTCGCCTCCGGCGTCTGGTCGCGCCTGGCCCCGGCCAAGCGCAAGGCCACCATGATTCGTTTCGCCGGCCTGCTCAAGCAGAACGTCGAAGAGCTGGCCCTGCTGGAAACCCTGGACATGGGCAAGCCGATCAGCGACTCGCTGAACATCGACGTGCCAGGTGCCGCCCAGGCCCTGAGCTGGAACGGTGAAGCGATCGACAAGATCTACGACGAAGTCGCCGCCACCCCGCATGATCAGCTGGGTCTGGTGACCCGTGAGCCGGTGGGCGTGGTTGCTGCCATCGTGCCGTGGAACTTCCCGCTGCTGATGGCCTGCTGGAAGCTCGGCCCGGCGCTGGCCACCGGTAACTCGGTGGTGCTCAAGCCTTCGGAAAAGTCGCCACTGACCGCCATCCGCATCGCCCAACTGGCGATCGAGGCTGGTATCCCGGCCGGCGTGCTCAACGTGCTGCCAGGCTATGGTCACACCGTCGGCAAGGCCCTGGCCCTGCACATGGACGTCGATACCCTGGTGTTCACCGGTTCGACCAAGATCGCCAAGCAGTTGATGATCTACGCTGGCGAGTCGAACATGAAGCGCGTCTGGCTGGAAGCCGGTGGCAAGAGCCCGAACATCGTCTTCGCTGACGCCCCGGACCTCAACGCCGCTGCCGAATCCGCTGCCAGCGCCATCGCCTTCAACCAGGGCGAAGTCTGCACCGCAGGTTCGCGCCTGCTGGTCGAGCGCTCGATCAAGGACAAGTTCCTGCCGCTGGTGCTCGAAGCACTCAAGGCCTGGAAGCCGGGCAACCCGCTGGACCCAGCCACCACCGTCGGTGCCCTGGTCGATACCCAGCAGATGAACACCGTGCTGTCCTACATCGACGCTGGCCACAGCGATGGCGCCAAGCTGCTGGTGGGCGGCAAGCGCATTCTCGAGGAAACCGGCGGCACCTACGTCGAACCGACTATCTTCGACGGCGTGACCAATGCCATGAAGATCGCCCAGGAAGAGATCTTCGGCCCGGTGCTGTCGGTCATCACCTTCGACTCCACCGAAGAAGCGATCAACATCGCCAACGACACCCCGTACGGCCTGGCTGCCGGTGTGTGGACCGCCGACATCTCCAAGGCGCACCTGACCGCCAAGGCCCTGCGTGCCGGTAGCGTGTGGGTCAACCAGTACGATGGCGGCGACATGACCGCGCCGTTCGGCGGCTTCAAACAGTCGGGCAACGGCCGCGACAAGTCGCTGCATGCGCTGGACAAGTACACCGAGCTGAAAGCGACCTGGATCAAACTGTAAGTCCTGGCGGACCTGTCGCGGGGCAAGCCCTCTTCCACAGTGTGGGAGCGGGCTTGCCCCGCGATTTTTTTGGAAGGAAGACGCCGATGCGTTGGGGAACCTATTTCGCCGTGCTGGCGGCCGTGCTCAGTGTCGGTCTGGCCTTGGGCGTCAGTATGCCGCTGGTGTCGTTACGCCTGGAGGGCTGGGGCTACGGCAGCTTTGCTATCGGCGTGATGGCGGCAATGCCGGCCATTGGCGTGCTGGTCGGTGCCAGCCTTTCCAGCCGTCTGGCTGCGCGCTTCGGCACGCCGGGGCTGATGCGCCTGTGCCTGTGGGCCGGGGCGTTTTCCATCGGCCTGCTGGCGCTGCTACCCAGTTATCCGTTATGGCTGGCCCTGCGCTTGCTGATCGGGGTGATCCTGACCATCGTCTTCATTCTTGGCGAAAGCTGGATCAACCAGCTGGTGGTCGAACAGTGGCGCGGACGTCTGGTGGCACTGTATGGCAGCAGCTATGCCCTGAGCCAGTTGGCCGGGCCGCTGTTGCTCGGCGTCGTGGGTTCGGAAGATGACCTGGGCTTCTGGCTCGGTGCCGGCCTGCTGATTGCCGCGCCGCTGGTACTGCTCGGTCGCGATGGCGCGCCCAGTGCCGAATCCTGCAGTGTGACCTTCGCGGACCTGTTCGGCTTCTGTCGGCGCTTGCCAGTGATCGCCTGGGCCATTGCTTTGTTTGCTGCCTTCGAGGCCATGATTCTGACCTTGCTGCCGGTCTACTGCCTGCAGCAGGGTTTCACCACCGAAATCGCCCTGTTCATGGTCAGCACTGTAGTGGTCGGTGATGCGCTGCTGCAGTTGCCGATTGGCGCGTTGGCCGACCGCATGTCGCGGCGCACGCTGTTCAGTGGTTGCGCATTGACCCTGCTGGCTTCAAGCCTGGCGATTCCGCTGCTGCTGCAAACGCCGCTGATCTGGCCGCTGTGGGTGCTGTTCGGCGCCAGTGCTGGCGGCCTGTTCACCTTGTCGCTGGTGCTGATTGGCGAGCGTTATCGCGACGACGCGCTGGTTCGCGCCAATGCCCACGTTGCGCAGCTGTGGGGCATCGGTTGCCTGATCGGGCCGCTGGCGGCAGGGGCGGGCAGCCAGTGGGTCAGTGGGCATGCGCTGCCGCTGTTCATGGCTTTGGGCGCGTTTGGCCTGGTGCTGCTTGCGCGGCGGCCCAATGCTTTCGAGCCGGCCCCGGTCTAGAGCATCTTCTCCAGGCCCACGGCCTTGCTGATCCAGGCGTTGAAGCGCCGCCAGACGCCGCCGGGCTCGGTGGTCAGGGTGTGCAGGCGGTGGTTGTCTTCGGTCACCCAGACCAGCTGGCCATCGACCAGTTGCGGCTGGTAGCTGAGGGCCGGGGCCATGCCTTGGGCAGCCAGTTCGCGGGTGTACTCGGCCAGCTCCGGGCTGTCGACCAGCACGCCGACTTCGGTGTTCCACAGCACCGAGCGCGGGTCGAAGTTGAACGAACCGATGAAGGTCTTCTTGCGATCGAAGACGATCGCCTTGCTGTGCAGGCTGGAGTCGGAGCTGCCGCGCAAATTGACACTGCGGCTTGCGCTCGGATCGCCCGGCTGGCGGCGCAGTTCATACAGATGCACGCCGTGCTCGAGCAGTGCCTTGCGATAGGGGGCGTAGCCGCCGTGCACCGCCGGTACATCGGTGGCTTCCAGCGAGTTGGTCAGCAACTTCACCGAAACGCCTTTGTCGGCATGGCTGGTCAGGTAGAGCAGGCCGGACTCGCGGGGCACGAAGTAGGCCGAGATCAGGATCAGTTCGTGCTGGACATTGTTCAGGTCGGGCGCCAGTTGCTGAGACATCAACAACTGCGGGTCGGGCTCATCGCGGGCCAGGACCTTGCTCGGCGCGTCCCAGAGCGCCTGGTTATGGGCCCAGATCAGCTCGTTGCGCCACACATCCAGGCGCGGCCGGGTCTGGTAGGCCATCAGCCGGTCATAGAGTGCCTGGCGCTTGATCCGTGCTTCAGCCAGTGAGGCCTCCAGGCGCTGACGGCTTTCGCGCAAGTCGCGAGCGTCCGGTTGGGTGAGCAGGAAGTCGCCAATGGGCTTGCTCAAGGCGCTGTTCCAGTATTGATCGAAGCTGTGCCCCAATTGCTCGGCCACCGGGCCGACGCCGAGCAAGTCGATGTCGGTGAAGTTCAGGTTGGGTTCGGCATCGAAATACTCATCTCCCAGGTTGCGCCCGCCGACGATGGCCATGCTGTTGTCCACCAGCCACAGCTTGTTGTGCATGCGCCGATGCTGCAGCGACAGGTTGAACAGTCGGCCCATGGCCCGGGTCACGCCGGTGCTGCGGCCCAGGTGTAACGGGTTGAACACGCGGATGTGGATGTTCGGATGCGCGGCCAGGGTGCCCATCAGTTCGTCGAGGCCGTCACTGGTGGTGTCATCGAGCAGGATGCGCACCCGTACGCCGCGGTCGGCGGCTTGCAGCAGTTCATGCACCAGGGCGCGGGTGCTCAGGCCGTCGTGGACGATGTAATACTGCAGGTCGATGCTCGACCGGGCGTTGCGGATCAGTTCGGCGCGGGCGCGGAAGGCTTCATTGCTGTTGGGCAGCAGGCGAAACCCCGAGCGTCCGTCATAGGCCGAGGCCTGGCGCTGTACTGAGCGGCCGAACGACGACTCGCTGGCCGGCAGGACCTGGCTGATTTCCCGTGGCTGGCTGACGCTGGCACAGCCGCCCAGGCCGAGCAGCAGCGACAGCAGTAGGGGCAGCACCCGCTGGCTTTTCAAGAAAATTCGTCCTGTTACAACTGAAGCATATGGATATGGACCGCGAGCGGCGGCGGAAAGTTACCCGTTGCTGTGCTCTTGGGCCAGTAGACGAATGGCGGTCTCGCCGACCTTGCGCACCGCCGCTTCGATCTCGGCGCTGGGGCGTGCGGCGAAGTTCATCCGCAGGCAGTTACGGTACTTGCCCGAGGCCGAGAAAATACTGCCGACGGCAATCTGCACCCCTTGCCCAAGTAAAGCCCGGTTCAGGCGCAATGTGTCGAAACTTTCCGGCAGCTCCACCCAGAGCATGAAGCCGCCCTGAGGCCGGCTGGCGCGGGTGCCCGGTGGAAAGTAGCGGGTGACCCAGTCGCTCATCTGGTCGCGCCCGCGCTGGTACTGGCTGCGCATGCGCCGCAGGTGCGGCTGGTAGTGTCCGCCTTCGATGAAGTCGGCGATGGCCAGTTGTGGCTGCGTGGCGGTGCATCCGGTGCTGATGTACTTCATGTGCAGCACCCGCTCCAGGTAACGCCCGGGGGCTACCCAGCCAATACGCAGGCCTGGCGCCAGGGTTTTGGAGAACGAGCTGCACAGCAGCACCCGACCGTCCTCGTCGAACGACTTGATGGTCCGTGGCCTGGGATAGGTGTAGGCCAGGTCGCCATACACATCGTCTTCGAGGATCGCCACGTCGAAGCGTTGCGCCAGGGTCAGCAAAGCCTTCTTGCGCGCCTCGGGCATGATGTAGCCGAGCGGGTTGTTGCAGTTCGGGGTGATCTGGATGAGCTTGATCGGCCATTGCTCCATGGCCAGTTCCAGGGCTTCGAGACTGATCCCGGTGAGCGGGTCGGTGGGGATTTCCAGGGCCTTCATGCCCAGGCCCTTGAGGGTCTGCATGGCGCCATGAAAGCTGGGCGAATCCACCGCGACGATATCACCGGGCTGGCACACCGCACGGATGCTGCTCGACAGCGCTTCGTGGCAGCCGGTGGTGACCACCAGGTCCGCCGGGCTCACGGTACAGCCGGAATCGAGCATCAGCCGGGCGATCTGCTCGCGCAGGGCCTGGGTGCCGGAGATGGTGTCGTAGTACAGGCCGGGCATGTCCTGACGCCTGCTGAGCTGGGCCAGGCTGCGCAGCAGCGGCTTGAGGGTCGGGCTGTCGATGTCGGGCATGCCACGGCCCAACTGCACCACGTCCTTGCTCGGCACGCTGCGAATCAGCTCGATGACCTGCTCCCATTGGGAAATATCCACCGGGCGTTGTGCCGGCCGACTGACATCGGGGAGGGCAGGCAGGCTGCGATTGTTGGGCACGAAGTAACCGGATTTCGGCCGGGGCGCGGCCAGGCCGTTGTCTTCCAGCAGGCGATAGGCCTGCTGGACGGTGCTCAGGCTGACACCATGCTCGAGGCTCAGGGCGCGCACCGAAGGCAAGCGATCGCCGGGACGGTACAGGCCTTGTTCGATGCGGGCGCCGAGCAACTCGGCGAGGTTGACGTACAGCGTCATGGCATACTCCGGAGGGCGGCTACAGCAACTGACCAATACAGATGGGGAAAAAATACAGCATTCAGTAGGAAATCTGCCAATTCTGTATGGAAATAATAGTCAGGCTTTGGATCTGTAATGGTTTTGCACCGACGCGCATGCTTGCTCCACGGTTCACACACCCTGGAGGTAACAAGCAATGAGCGGCATGAGCGATGTGCGCCTGAAACTGTATGCCGAAGAACTGAGCCGCGAGCAGCGCACCCGGTTATCCAGTACGCCCGCCGGCCTCAACCGCTGGGGCCTGATGGTTCATCGCTGGCATACCCGCAGGGCGCTGCTGGAGCTGGACGCCGCACAGTTGCGCGATGTCGGTCTGACCCGTGAGCAGGCCCGCGAGGAAGGGTTGAAACCCTTCTGGCGCTCTTAGGTCAGCTCTTTCAGTCGGTGCCAGAGCATGCCCAGGGCCAGTAGCGGCGAGCGCAGGTGCTTGCCGCCCGGGAAGGTGATGTGCGGTACCCGGGCGAACAGGTCGAAGCGCCCGCTGTGCTGGCCGCTGATGGCTTCGCCGAGCAGCCTGCCGGCCAGGTGCGTGGCATTGAGGCCATGGCCGGAGTAGGCCTGGGCGAAGTACACGTTGGGCTGGTCGGGCAGGCGGCCGATCTGCGGCAGGCGATTGGCACCGATGCCGATCATCCCGCCCCATTGATAGTCGATACGTACATCGGCGAGCTGTGGGAACACCTTGAGCATCTTCGGTCGCATATAGGCGGCGATATCCTGCGGATCACGCCCGGAATAGTGGCAGGCGCCGCCGAACAGCAGCCGGCGATCGGCGGACAGACGGTAATAGTCCAGGGCCACGCGCTGGTCGCAGACGGCCATGTTTTGCGGCAGCAACTGGCTGGCCTGGGCCTCGCTCAGGGGTTCGGTGGCGATGATATAGCTGCCGGCGGGCAGCACCTTGCCGCCAAGCTCGGCATTCAGGTCGTTCAGGTAGGCGTTGCAACCCAGCACCAGGGTGCTGGCATGGACGGTCCCGTTGGCGGTGTGCACCCGCACTTGCGAGCCATAGTCGATCCGTGTCACCGCCGACTGCTCGAACAGACGCACGCCCAGCTTGCTGGCGACGACCGCTTCGCCCAGGGCCAGGTTAAGCGGATGCAGATGTCCCGAGCCCATGTCGATCAGGCCACCAACGTAGCGGTCCGAGCCGACTACGCTGTGCATCTGCTCCGGCTGCACCAGGCGTAGCTCATGGCGGTAACCCAAACTGCGCAGCTCTTCGGCGTCCTCGGCGAAACCCTGCAGGTCACGGGGTTTGTTGGCCAGGTCGCAGTAGCCCCAGGCCAGGTCGCAGTCGATGGCGTGGCGCTCGATTCGCTCGCGGACAATATCTACCGCTTCCAGGCCCATCAGCTTGAGCTCTCGCACGCCGTCGCTGCCAAGGATCGGGGTGAATTGCTCAAGGCCATGGCCGACTCCGCGAATCAGCTGGCCGCCATTGCGCCCGCTGGCGCCCCAACCGATCTTGCGCGCCTCCAGCAGGATCACATTGAGGCCGCGTTCGGCCAGTTCGATTGCCGTGTTCAGCCCGGAAAAACCGCCGCCGACCACGCAGACGTCACAACTCAGTTCGCCCTGCAGCTGTGGGTAATCCGCCTGTGGGACGCTGCTGGCAGCGTAGTAGGAAGCGGTGTGCGAGGCGGGCTGCTGAACGCCGGCGTTCATGGCATTGTCCTGGTTCTGAGTGTTTGGAAAATTTTACGCAGGATAAGCTGCGCTTTCAGGGGCGGGCAACCGTAGGGCAAAATAGTGCGCCACACTTCTTTGCCGCAGGCCGCCATGAGTTGCAACAGCCACAAGATCCGCTTCCTGCGTGAGCAGATCCCGTCATTCGAATGCGTGCCCGGATGCCACGACTGCTGTGGGCCGGTGACCACCTCCAGCGAAGAAATGGCCCGCCTGCCGCGCAAGAGCGCCGCCGAGCAGGAAGCCGCACTGGCGGAACTGAACTGCGTGCACCTGGGCCCCAACGGCTGCACCGTGTACGAAGAACGGCCGCTGATCTGCCGCTTGTTCGGCACTACCCCAAAGCTGCCATGCCCCAATGGCCGCGCCCCGGCCGAGATGATCGAGCCGCAGGCCGAGAAGCTGGTGCACCAGTACATCGCCAGCACCCGGCAGGTGCTGGTCTGAGCCTCAGTCCGGAATCGGCAGGTTGAGGCTTTCCTTCACCTCTTCCATGACGATATAGCTCTTCGACTCGCGCACATGCGGCAGCTTGAGCAGGATGTCGCCGAGCAGCTTGCGGTAGGAGGCCATCTCGGAAATCCGTGCCTTGACCAGGTAATCGAAATCGCCCGAGACCAGGTGGCACTCGAGCACATGTGGCAACTTCAGCACGGCACGTCGGAATTCCTCGAAGGTGTCGCCCGACTTGTAGTCGAGGCTGATTTCGACGAACACCAGCAGGCTGCCCTTCAAATGCTGCGGGTTGAGCCGGGCGTTGTAGCCCATGATGATCCCTTCGCGCTCCAGGCGCCGGACCCGCTCGGTGCAGGGGGTCGTCGACAGGCCGACCTTTTCGCCCAGTTCAGTAAACGAGATACGCCCATCTGCCTGCAGGATGCGCAGGATATTGCGGTCGATCTTGTCCAGTTCACGTTTGCTTTGGTGCTGGGTTCTCATAGTGGATGCCCCTCCGTAAAAGCCAACCTTGCCGAGAATTCTCGCCAAATATAGGCTTTTATATAGTGAAAAGCACTGGTCATACCTTCCTATACTGCGCCCATCTATGCCATTAACAACAAATGTCAGCGGTACGCTGCGTCGAGGGTAATAAACATGCGAGTTCTGGTGCTTGGTAGCGGTGTGATCGGAACCGCCAGTGCCTACTATCTGGCACGGCAAGGGTTCGAAGTCGTCGTGGTCGACCGTCAACCGGCAGTCGCCATGGAAACCAGTTTTGCCAACGCCGGCCAGGTCTCGCCTGGTTACGCTTCGCCCTGGGCTGCCCCGGGTGTGCCGCTCAAGGCCATCAAGTGGCTGCTTGAACGCCACGCGCCCCTGGCCATCAAGGCCACTGCCGACATTGACCAATACCTGTGGATGGCGCAAATGCTGCGCAACTGCACCGCCAGCCGTTATGCGGTGAACAAGGAGCGCATGGTGCGCCTGTCCGAGTACAGCCGTGACTGCCTCGACGAGCTGCGCGCTGAAACAGGGATTGCCTACGAAGGCCGTACCCTGGGTACCACGCAGCTGTTCCGCACCCAGGCACAGCTGGACAACGCCGCCAAGGACATCGCCGTCCTCGAGCAGTCCGGTGTGCCGTACGAAGTACTCGACCGCGCAGGCATCGCCCGCGTCGAACCGGCCCTGGCCAACGTTACTGACATCCTCGCCGGTGCCCTGCGCCTGCCCAACGACCAGACCGGCGACTGCCAGCTGTTTACCACCCGCCTGGCGGAAATGGCGATCAAGCTCGGCGTCGAGTTCCGCTTTGGCCAGGACATTCAGCGCCTGGACTACGCCGGTGACCGCATCAATGGTGTGTGGATCGACGGCAAGCTGGAAACCTCCGACCGCTACGTGCTGGCCCTGGGCAGCTATTCGCCGCAGCTGCTCAAGCCGCTGGGCATCAAGGCCCCGGTCTACCCGCTCAAGGGTTACTCGCTGACCGTGCCGATCACCGACCCGGCCATGGCCCCGACCTCGACTATTCTCGACGAAACCTACAAGGTCGCGATCACCCGTTTCGACAACCGCATCCGCGTTGGCGGCATGGCTGAAATCGCCGGTTTTGACCTGTCGCTGAACCCGCGTCGGCGCGAAACCCTGGAGATGATCGTCAACGACCTTTATCCTCGTGGCGGCGACCTGAGCCAGGCCAGTTTCTGGACCGGCCTGCGCCCGACCACTCCGGACGGTACGCCGATCGTTGGCGCCACGCCGTTCCGCAACCTGTTCCTCAACACGGGGCACGGTACGTTGGGCTGGACCATGGCTTGCGGTTCCGGTCGCCTGCTGGCCGACCTGATTGCGCGCAAGAAGCCGCAAATCAGCGCCGAAGGCCTCGATATCTCTCGCTACGGAAAACACCAGGAGCCTGCCAAACATGTCAGTCCAGCGCCAGCTCACCAATGAGCGCATGAGCCAGATCGTCACCCACAACGGCACCGTCTACCTGGCGGGTCAGGTGGGTGACGACATGAACGCCGGGATCGAGCAGCAAACCCGCGAGACCCTGGCCAACATCGAGCGCCTGCTGGACCTGGCCGGCACCGACAAGAGCCGCCTGCTCTCGGTGACCATCTACCTCAAGGACATCGACGCGCACTTTCAGGGCATGAACGCGGTGTGGGACAAGTGGCTGCCAAAAGGCGTCGCGCCGGCCCGCGCCACCGTTGAAGCCAAGCTGTGCGAACCGGAAATCCTCATCGAGCTGTCGGTGGTCGCCGCACTGCCGTAACACCCGATCCCTCACCCGGTGCCGCCGGCGGCCGACCAGCTGCCTTCGGGCACCGGGTTTTTTACTTCTAACCAGACTGCCCAGAAGGCTGCCGTCATGCGTCCTGCCCGTGCCCTGATCGATCTTCAAGCCCTGCGTCACAACTATCAACTTGCCCGCGAACTGACCGGAGCCAAAGCCCTGGCCGTGATCAAGGCCGATGCCTATGGTCACGGTGCCGTGCGTTGTGCCCTGGCCCTGGAGCAGCAAGCCGATGGTTTTGCCGTGGCCTGCATCGAAGAGGCGCTGGAGCTGCGCGCAGCCGGGATCAAGCCGCCGGTGCTGCTGCTTGAAGGCTTTTTCGAAGCCAGCGAACTGCAACTGATCGCCCAGCATGACCTGTGGTGTGTCGTGCATTCGCTGTGGCAGCTGGAGGCGATCGAACAGGCGCACCTGAGCAAGCCGATCACCGTCTGGCTCAAACTCGACTCGGGCATGCACCGGGTCGGCCTGCACGCCAAGGACTATCAGGCCGCGTACCAGCGCCTGCTGGCCAGCGGCAAGGTTGCGCGTATCGTGCTGATGAGCCACTTCGCCCGTGCCGATGAACTCGACAGCGACGCCAGCAACGAACAACTGGCGGTATTCCAGGCCGCGCGCCAGGGCCTGAGCGCCGAGGTCAGCCTGCGCAACTCGCCGGCCGTGCTCGGTTGGCCGAATATGCCCAGCGACTGGGTGCGCCCGGGCCTGATGCTGTACGGCGCCACGCCCTTCGAAGTGCCTCAGGCAGAAGCTGCGCGCCTGCAGCCGGTAATGACCGTGCAATCGCGGGTGATCAGTGTGCGTGAGCTGCCGGCTGGCGAGCCTGTCGGTTATGGCGCCAAGTTCATCAGCCCGCGGCCGACCCGGGTTGGCGTGGTGGCCATGGGTTACGCCGATGGCTACCCGCGCCAGGCGCCAAACGGTACACCGGTGCTGGTGGCCGGCAAACGCACCCAGCTGATCGGCCGGGTGTCGATGGACATGCTCTGCATTGACCTGACCGACGTGCCGGAAGCGGGCCTCGGCAGCCCGGTGGAGCTGTGGGGCAAAAACGTGCTGGCCAGCGAAGTGGCCATGCATGCTGGCAACATCCCTTACCAGATTTTCTGCAACCTCAAGCGCGTACCGCTGGACTACAGCGGCGATTAAGGCGCCAAAGCGGACAGGCTGCGGGTCGAAGTGTTGTAAATACTGAACGCTGTTGCGATGATAACGTTCAATTTCGACCCCACTCGTTCGTTTAGGAGGGCTCCAGCATTGGACGTCGGTGAACGACTGCAAGCCATTCGCAAGCTCAAGGGCCTGTCACAGCGTGAACTCGCCAAACGTGCGGGCGTCACCAACAGCACCATCTCGATGATCGAGAAGAACAGCGTCAGCCCTTCAATCAGCTCGCTGCGCAAGGTGCTGAGCGGTATTCCAATGTCCATGGTCGAGTTCTTTTCCGAAGAGCTGCAACCGGAAAACCCTACCCAGATCGTCTATAAAGCCCACGAACTGATCGACATTTCGGACGGTGCGGTGACCATGAAACTGGTCGGCAAGGCGCACCCGAGCCGGGCTATTGCCTTTCTCAACGAGGTCTATCCGCCGGGTGCCGATACTGGCGAAGAAATGCTCACCCATGATGGCGAAGAGACCGGCATCCTCCTCGAAGGCCGCCTTGAACTGGTGGTGGGCCTGGAAACTTTCATCCTCGAAGCGGGCGACAGCTACTATTTTGAAAGTACCAAGCCGCACCGTTTCCGCAATCCTTACGATGAGCCGGCCCGGCTGATCAGCGCGGCGACTCCGGCCAACTTCTAGTGGGCATTGCGCGGCGGATTGTCGCGGCTAAGACCCTTTGGACACTAGGGTTGTTTCGGTGAGGCAGGGTTCCCGTTATACTTGCGCCGCCTGCGAAACCGTGGCCGCGGGCGTGACTAGCCACCATGAGGGTGTACGCGTGAATCTAATCAAGAAAATGCTGGCCGTACCAGCTGCCGTATTGGCCCTTTGGGCAGTCAGCGCACAAGCTGCGACCAACGACGACATCGCCAAGCGACTGGAACCGGTTGGCCAGGTGTGTGTACAGGGTCAGGAATGCAAGGGTATGGAAGTCGCGGCAGCTGCTGCTGGCGGCGGTGCCAAGACCCCGGATGAAATCATCGCCAAGCATTGCAATGCTTGCCAT
Organism: Pseudomonas sp. JV241A; assembly: GCF_900275665.1. Classification (NCBI taxonomy): domain Bacteria; kingdom Pseudomonadati; phylum Pseudomonadota; class Gammaproteobacteria; order Pseudomonadales; family Pseudomonadaceae; genus Pseudomonas; species Pseudomonas sp. JV241A. The sequence goes on along the minus strand of NZ_OPYO01000037.1, from coordinate 283,928 downwards.
GGCAGCGGCCTGCTCGGCGCACCGAAAATCGGCGATACCGCCGCCTGGAAAGAGCGCTCTGACCATCAGGGTGGTCTGGACGGCATCCTCGCCAAGGCCATCACCGGCATCAACGCCATGCCGCCAAAAGGCACCTGCGCCGACTGCTCGGATGACGACCTGATGGGCGCCATCAAGAAGATGTCCGGCCTGTAAGCCCAGCGCTTGCCCAGCAAAGCCCGCCACGTGCGGGCTTTGTGCGTTTTAGCGCTGGTCAGCGCAGCATTCTGGCGGCATGCTCGGTCCAAAGTGGTCAAGGAATGCCACAGGAGGCCGAGATGGCGTACAGCTGTTCGATCGACACTGCCGTGGACCAGGTGCTGGCACGCCTGCCCGCGCATATCCACATGGGCCTGCCGCTGGGGCTGGGCAAGCCCAACCGCTTCGTCAATGCCCTGTATGCGCGGATCCGCCAGTTGCCCGAGCGGCAACTGACGATCTACACCGCCTTGAGTCTCGGCCGCCCGGACCTTGGTGACGGCTTGCAACGGCGCTTTCTTGAGCCCTTCATCGAGCGTGTGTTCGCCGACTACCTCGAACTGGACTACCTGCACGACCTGCGCCGCAACCAGTTGCCGGCGAACATCCGTGTCGAGCAGTTCTTCATGCAGCCCGGCAGCCTGCTGCACAGCGCCATGGCCCAGCAGGACTACGTCAGCAGCAACTACAGCCACGCCGCCCGCGATATCAATGCCAAGGGCTTGAACCTGGTGGCGCAGCTGGTCGCCGAAGACCCGGCGCATCCCGGCCAGCTGAGCCTGAGTTGCAACCCGGACATCACCCTCGACCTGTTGCCAATGATCGCCCGCCGCCGCGCGGCCGGTGAAACCATCCTGGTGCTCGGCCAGGTGCATACCGAACTGCCGTACATGCCGGGCGCCTCGGAGCTGCCCCGAGATGACTTCGACCTGCTGATCGACAGCGCGGAAAGCACCCGGTTGTTCTCCACGCCGAACATGCCGGTCACCACCCAGGACCATTTCATCGGCCTGCATGCCAGTACCCTGGTGCGCGATGGCGGCACCCTGCAGATCGGCATTGGCGCCATGGGCGATGCGCTGACCGCCGGGCTGCTGGCGCGGCAGGCTGACAGCGAGGCCTACAGTGCGTTGCTGGCTGATATTGACCTCACGCCCTGGCATACCCTGATCGCACGCGAAGGCGGCATCGAGCCCTTTACCCACGGCCTGTATGGCTGTAGCGAAATGTTCGTCAACGGCCTGCTGGCACTGGTCGAAGCGGGGATCATCCGCCGCCCGGTTTATCCTGAAGAGGCACGCCAGCAGGCGGCCAACAATGGCGAGCTGGATGACCAGGGCGTGTTGGTGCATGGCGGCTTCTTTCTTGGCCCTCAGGCCTTTTACCAGCGCTTGCGGGAAATGCCTTTAAGCCAGCGCAAACGCTTTGCCATGAGCGCCATCAGCTACATCAACGAGCTGTATGGCCAGGAGTCGCTCAAGCGCCTGCAGCGCCGGGATGCGCGCTTTATCAACACGGTGTTCACCATGACCTTGATGGGCGCCGGGGTGGCCGATCAGCTGGAAGACGGCCGGGTGCTCAGCGGGGTAGGTGGGCAGTACAACTTCGTTGCCCAGGGCCATGCACTTGAAGGCGCGCGCTCGATCCTGCTGCTGCGCAGCTGGCGTGAAGCGGGCGGGGAGGTCAGCTCCAATCTGGTCTGGGAATACGGTCACTGCACCATTCCCCGGCACCTGCGCGACATCGTCGTCACCGAGTACGGCATCGCCGACCTGCGTGGGCAAACTGACGCCGAGGTGATTGCACGGTTGCTGGCGATCAGCGACACGCGCTTTCAGCCCGAGCTGATCGAACGGGCGCAGAAGGCCGGCAAGTTGCCGAAGGATTTTTGCCTGGATCAGCGCTTCACCGAGAACACCCCGCAGCGTTTGCAGGCGCTGCGCGAAAGGCACGCACGGTTGTTCCCCGAGTATCCGCTGGGCAGTGACTTCACGGCTGAGGAGCGTGATTTGTTGCGGGCGCTGAACTGGCTCAAGAGCAAGTTCAAACTGAGCGAGGTGCTTGAGCTGGGCAAGGCGGCGCTGGATGCACCGGCACCCGAGGCGTTTCCCGGGCAGTTGACGCGGATGGGACTGGCGCAGCCGCAGGGGCTGAAGGAGGACTTGTATCAGCGCTTGTTGCTGGCGGGGTTGCAGGCAACAGCGTTCCGTTGAGGACGCTATCGCTGGCAAGCCAGCTCCCACAAGGTCCGCGGTATGCAGTACCTGTGGGAGCTGGTTTGCCAGCGATGAGGCCAGCGCAAATTACTCGATGAAAGTAACCACGCCACCTTCCAGCGACTTCACCCGAGCCAGCGATTCAACGCGGTAGCCCTGGCTGTCCAGCTCGGCACGGCCGCCCTGGAACGACTTCTCGATGACGATACCCAAACCGGCAACGGTGGCACCGGCTTGCTTGATGATCGAGATCAGCGCCTGGGAGGCTTTGCCGTTGGCCAGGAAGTCGTCGATCACCAGCACGCGGTCGCTGCTGTTGAGGTGGCGCGGGGAGATCGCCACGGTGTTTTCAGTCTGCTTGGTGAAGGAATACACCGAAGCCACCAGCAGGTTTTCGGTCAGGGTCAGCGACTGGTGCTTGCGCGCGAAAATCACCGGAACGCCCAGTTTCAGGCCGGTCATCACCGCTGGAGCAATGCCCGAGGCTTCGATGGTGACGATCTTGGTGATGCCCGAGTCGGCGAACAGACGGGCGAACTCGTCGCCAATCAGTTGCATCAGCGCAGGGTCGATCTGATGGTTGAGAAACGCATCGACTTTGAGAACCTGATCGGAAAGCACGATGCCTTCTTCGCGAATCTTCTGGTGCAGTGCTTCCACTGTGGTATTTCCTCGATGTAGCAAGAGTGGCCACGGCAATACGCCGCAGCAAAGGTTGATTATCTAACGTTTGAGCATGGCACGGATATCGGCCAGTGCATTGTTGCCACGAGCGGCCTTCACTTCGGTCGGCGCGTCGTCCAGGCCCTCCCAGGCCAGGTCGTCGTCGGGCAGCTCGTCCAGGAAGCGGCTCGGCGAACAATCGATGATCTCGCCGTACTGCTTGCGCTTGGCGGCAAAGGTGAAGGCCAGGGTCTGACGTGCGCGGGTAATCCCGACGTAGGCCAGGCGCCGTTCTTCTTCGATGGTGTCGGCTTCGATGCTGGAACGGTGCGGTAGGATTTCCTCTTCCATGCCCATGATGAACACGTAGGGGAATTCCAGGCCCTTGGAAGCGTGCAGGGTCATCATCTGCACACCTTCGGCGCCGTCTTCCTCTTCCTGCTGGCGTTCGAGCATGTCGCGCAGCACCAGCTTGCCGATGGCTTCCTCGATGGTCATGCCACCGTCTTCGTCTTTCTCGAGGGTGTTTTTCAACGCCTCGATCAGGAACCAGACGTTGCCCATGCGAAAGTCCGCGGCCTTGTCGCTGGAGCTGTTGGTGCGAATCCAGTTCTCGTAGTCGATGTCCATGATCATGCTGCGCAGGGCAGCGATCGGATCTTCCAGGGCGACCTGCTCGCGGACCTTGTCCATCCAGCGTTTGAAGCGCTGCAGGCGGTCGGTGTAGCGGCTGTCCAGGTGTTCGCCGAGGCCCAGCTCCTCGCTGGCGGCGTACATCGAAACCTTGCGCTCGGTGGCGTAGTTGCCAAGTTTTTCCAGGGTGGTCGAGCCGATTTCCCGGCGCGGCACGTTGATCACCCGCAGGTAGGCGTTATCGTCGTCCGGGTTTACCAGCAGGCGGAAGTAGGCCATCAGGTCTTTGACTTCCTGGCGTCCGAAGAAGCTGTTGCCGCCCGACAGGCGATACGGCACCTGGTGGTGCTGCAGCTTCAGCTCGATCAGCTTGGCCTGGTAGTTGCCCCGGTAAAGAATGGCGAAGTCGCTGTAGGGCCGGTCGGTGCGCAGGTGCAGGCTGAGGATTTCCATGGCCACCCGTTCGGCCTCGGCTTCCTCGTTCTTGCAGCGGATCACGCGGATCTCGTCGCCGTGGCCCATCTCGCTCCACAGCTGCTTTTCGAAGGCATGCGGGTTGTTCGAGATGAGTACGTTGGCACAACGCAGGATGCGGCTGGTGGAGCGGTAGTTCTGCTCGAGCATCACCACTTTCAGCGACGGGTAGTCGTCCTTGAGCAGCATCAGGTTCTCGGGCCGCGCACCGCGCCAGGCGTAGATCGACTGGTCGTCGTCGCCGACCACGGTGAACTGGTTGCGCGTGCCGATCAGCATCTTCACCAGCAAGTACTGGCTGGCGTTGGTGTCCTGGTATTCGTCGACCAGCAGGTAACGTACCTTGTTCTGCCACTTCTCCAGGACATCGGGGTTGTCCTGGAACAGCTTGACCGGCAGCAGGATCAGGTCGTCGAAGTCTACCGCGTTGAATGCCCGCAGGGTGCGCTGGTAGTGCGCATAGACCACCGCGGCGGTCTGCTCCTTGGGGTTGCGGGCCTTTTCCAGGGCTTCGGGCGGCAGGATCAGGTCGTTCTTCCAGGCGCCGATCATGTTCTTGATCTCGTCGACGCCGTCGTCGCCCGAGTATTCCTTCTGCATGATGTCGGTCATCAGGGCTTTGACGTCGGTCTCGTCGAAAATCGAGAAGCCCGGTTTGAAGCCCAGCCGTTCATGCTCCTTGCGGATGATGTTCAGGCCCAGATTGTGGAAGGTCGACACGGTCAGGCCGCGGCCTTCGCCCTTGCGCAGCAGGGTGCCGACCCGCTCCTTCATCTCCCGCGCGGCCTTGTTGGTGAAGGTCATGGCCACGATGTACTGGGCACGGATGCCGCAGTTCTGGATCAGGTGCGCGATCTTGCGGGTGATCACGCTGGTTTTGCCGGAGCCAGCACCGGCGAGCACCAAAAGAGGGCCGCCGACGTAGTTCACGGCTTCTTGTTGCCGGGGGTTGAGTCGGGACATGACGAAAACCGGGGACGCTAGAAAAATAGCCGGACATTTTAGCAGGGGTAGAAAGTTTCTGCCGCGACCGTCTGACAGTGTGACGTACCACGCGATCTAAATTTGCCGCATTTGATACTTTCCCGCAGGATGCGTGGCGAAACCTGCGGGATGTCGGCAATGGAATGGCATGACTTTAAGTGAAAATCATTTTCATTAATGGTTTAGGATACGCATTCTCGCTGCCCATCGTCATTTGACTGCGCCTACGTCCTAAGGAGCCAGCTTGTCTACGCCCGTCGAACCCTTGCGTTTGCTCCTGCTGGCCGATGAGCCGGAATGGGCCACTGTCTTGCGCGAGTGTCTGCTGCCGATGGCGGGCCAGGCGGTATTGCTGACCGCTCCGAACTGGGAGGCAGTCGACACCCTGTTTGCCAACGACCGCAATGCGCTGGTGCTGGCGACCCCGCCACTGCAACCGGCGCCCGGGCGCTGCATATTGCCGATGGTTCTGCTGCTCGAGCACGAGCCGCAGGTGCCGCCGCCGGGGGTCAGCGACTGGCTGATCCGCGACCAACTGACCAGCAATATCCTGCGCCGCAGCCTGCGCCATGTCCGCGAGCGCGGCGTCCTCGAAGCGACCTTGCAGCGTTTGGCCGAGCAGGACCCGCTGACCGGCATCGCCAACCGCCAGGGCTTTCAGACCCTGTTGGCAGCGCGCCTGGCTGACAGCGAAGGGCGCGGTGTCGCCCTCGGTCATCTGGACCTCGACAACTTTCGCCATGCCAACGATGCCCTTGGTCATCAGGCCGGCGACCGGCTGATCCTGCAAGTGGTGGGCCGGCTGAAAAGCCAGCTCGAAGCCGGTGACCAGGTCGCGCGCCTGGGCAGCGACGAATTCGCCCTGTTGATCGATACTCGCCGCGAGCCGCAGCGCGCCGAATGGATGGCCGAACGCATCACCGAAGCCCTGGCCGAACCCTACTGGATCGACGGCGAAAGCCTGCTGCTAGGCTGCAGCCTGGGCGTCGCCCACGCCCGCGCCCAGGGTGGCGCCGACCCGCTGATGTGGCATGCGCACATCGCCATGCAGCAGGCCAAGAGCACCCAGGGCTGTACCTTCCACGTCTTCAACGAACGCATCAACCGCAACGCCCGCAGCCTTGCCGACCTGGAAAGCGAACTGCGCCGGGCGCTGCGTCGTGACGAGCTGGAACTGCACTACCAGCCGCGGCTGAACCTGGCCGACGGGCGCATCGTCGGCCTCGAAGCCCTGGTGCGCTGGCGCCATGCCGAACGCGGGCTGCTGCCGCCCAGCGAGTTCGTGCCCCTGGCCGAGCAGAGCGGGCTGATCGTGCCCCTGGGCTACTGGGTGATTTCCCGTGCCCTGCGCGACATGCAGGCGCTGCGCGAACAAGGGCTGGCGCCCTTGCACATGGCGGTGAACCTGTCGTTCCGCCAGTTCCAGGACAGCCAGCTGTTGGCGACCCTGAGCCGGCTGATCATCGAGCACGGCGTCGATGCCCGCTGGCTGGAGTTCGAGCTGACCGAAACCGCGGTGATGCGGCGCAACGACCTGGTCAAGCAGACCATGGATGCGCTCGGGCGCCTGGGTGTGCGCTTTTCCCTGGATGACTTCGGTACCGGCTTCTCGTCGTTCGTGCACCTGAACAGCTTGCCGATCACCTTGCTCAAGGTCGATCGCAGCTTTGTCGGCGGCATGGAGCAGCGCGAAGAAAACCGCAAGCTGGTGCACGCGATGATCAACCTGGCGCACAACCTCAACCTCGAGGTGGTGGCCGAGGGTGTGGAAACCCCGGAGCAGATGGACCTGTTGCGCAGTTTTGATTGTGACCAGGTGCAGGGGTTTCTGATCAGCCGGCCGTTGCCGATGGATGAGTTGATGGAGTATCTGCTGCGTGGTCCGGCGCAGCAGTCGGTGGCTTTGTAGATTCTGGGGCTGCTTTGCAGCCCATCGCTGGCAAGTCCAGCTCCCACAGGGCCTTCAAACCACCGAAGCAGTCACCTTGTTCACCCCACCGGCACTGCCCAGCAAGCGCTTCATTCGCCATTCAAATGCCCAAGTCAGGCTCACCGCCGCACACGCCAGGCCCAGCGCCAGCCCCCACCACACGCCCACCGCACCCAGGCCGAGGTTGAACGCCAGCAACCAGGCCGCCGGCGCACCGATCACCCAGTAACAGAACAGCCCGACCAGGAAGGTGGTCTTGGCATCCTTGAGCCCGCGGATCGAGCCCATGGCAATCGTCTGCACACCATCGAACAGCTCGAACCAGGCGGCGACCATCAGCAGGCTCACGGCCAGCTGGATGATGTCGGCAAAGGCCGGGTCACCGTGGTCGAGGAACAGCCCCACCAGCGGGTCTGGCAGCAGCCAGAAGAGGATGGCGAACATCAGCATCATCGCCGCGCCAAAACCGATCCCAACCCGGCCAGCGTGTCGGGCACCCAAGAGGTTATCGGCACCGTAATAGAGCCCTACACGCATGGTTACGGCATACGACAGGCCCGCCGGAATCATGAACGCGGTCGAGACGATCTGCAGGGCGATCTGGTGCGCGGCAAGCTCGGTGCTGCCGAGCACGCCCATGCACAGTGCGGCGAAGGCGAACAGGCCGACCTCGACGGTGTAGGTGCCGCCAATCGGCAAGCCCAGGCGCCACAGCTCGCGCAGGGCTGGCCACGACGGGCGGCTCAGGCCCTGGCGAATCGGGTAGGGCGCGTAGGCCGGGTGCCAGCGGATATACAACGCCATGGCCACGGCCATGCAGTTGGCAACGATCGCGGTCACCAGGCCGATGCCCACCAGGCCCAGTTTCGGCAGGCCGAACATGCCCTCGATCAAGGCGTAATTGAGCAGGAAGTTGGCCACTGTGCCGACCAGGCTGATAACCATCACCGGCGTCGAACGGCCGATGGCGCTGGTAAAGCCGCGCAGGGCCATGAAGCTCAGGTAGCCGGGCAGGGCGAAGGGCAGCAACAACAGGAACTGCGCGGCGGCCTCGACATTGTTGGGGCTCTGGCCGAGCAGTAGCAGCACCGGCTCCAGGTTCCACAGCGCCAGTGCTGCCACCAGGGCCATGACCCAGGCCAGCCACAACCCGGCCTGGGTCAGGCGGGTGGCGCCGGCGATGTCACCGGCACCCTTGCGAATCGCCACCAGGGTGCCGACCGCGGCGATCACACCCAGGCAAAAGATCGACACGAACGAATAACTCGCCGCCCCCAGACCACCACCGGCCAGCGCTTGCGGGCTGATGCGGGCCATCATCAGGGTGTCGGTGAGTACCATCAGCATGTGCGCCAACTGCGAGGCAATCAGCGGCCCGGCCAGGCGCAGCAAAGCCTTGAGTTCATGGGTAGGCGCAGCCTGCATGGAGTCGTCCTTTTCTTACGCGATAGATTCAAAGCATGAAAGCTTGAGGCTTTGCACGGTTATCCACAAAAGGATAATAGCGATGCTTGGCATGATTAAAACTCATGGGAGTATGATCCTGACGATCGCCTGTGGATAACCCGGAGCCCGTCCCTCATGTCTCGTCGTTTACCGCCCTTGTACGCACTGCGGGCTTTCGAAGCGGCCGCCCGGCACAGTTCGTTCACCCGCGCCGCAGATGAGTTATCAATCACCCAGAGCGCGGTCAGCCGGCACATCCGCACCCTTGAGGAGCACTTCGCTTGCCGTTTGTTCGTGCGCAACGGCCGCAGCCTGCAACTCAGCGAAGCGGCGCGTTTGCTCCTGCCCGGAGTGCGCGAAGGCTTTGCGGCACTGGAGCGGGCTTGCAACACCCTGCGCAGCGAGGACGACATCCTGCGCATGAAAGCCCCTTCGACCCTGACCATGCGCTGGCTGCTGGCACGCCTGAGCCGCTTTCGCCACCTGCAGCCGGGCAACGAAGTACAGCTGACCAGCGCCTGGATGGACGTCGATCATGTCGATTTCAACCATGAGCCTTTCGACTGCGCGGTGTTGCTGAGTGACGGTCACTTCCCGCCGGATTGGGAGGTCAAGCGGCTGTTTTCCGAGCTGCTGATACCGGTCGGCGCGCCGGAACTGCTCAAGGAAGGGCCCTGGGATGAGCGGCGCCTGGCGGGTGTCGAGCTGCTTCATCCGACCCCCGACAAGCGCGACTGGCGCAGCTGGCTGGCGCGCATGGACCTCACCGACAAGGTCTCGCTCAAGGGTGGCCAGGTGTTCGATACCCTGGAACTGGGCATGATCGCCGCTGCCCGGGGTTACGGCGTGTCCATGGGGGACTTGTTGATGGTGGCCGAGGATGTCGCCCAGGCCCGGCTTAGCCTGCCATGGCCGACGGCGGTTGCCAGTGGGCTGGATTACTACCTGGTCTGGCCGAAAACCCGCCCCGGTGGCGAGCGCTTGCGACGCTTGAGTGACTTCCTGCAAGGCGAAGCAGACTCCATGGACTTGCCCAAGGTGGAAATACTGGGGCCATCAGCGTCTATCGGAAGCAGTTGAACGTTTGCGCGGGATAACCCTGTTGCACACTCAAGTATTGCCGCGCGCCGCCGAAGCAGAGGCATCAGAGCCACGTCTAGATGGCTCGCTTCCCGTATTGATGCGGACGGTCAGCGTGATCAGGACGATCCCGGCCCCTCTTGCCAGGAGCTTCCATGTCTCAACCCCGTGCCCGGATTGCCTCGCAACTCGGTATCGCCCTCGCCATCGTGCTGGCCGTGGTGATTACCGGTAGCACCCTGTTTGCCCTGCGTTCGCTGGACAACGCCAACCTGATTACCCGCCAGGAACACCTGGCCAGCGAAGCGCGACTGCTCGCCGATCAGCTCGATACCTTTCACAGCACTCTGCGCGAAAGCACTCAGCGCCTGAGCGGCTTGTTCGAGAAGCGCTTTGCCGCCGGTTTGCAGTTGCATTCCGGGGAGTCGGTGACGGTTGCGGGGGTTACCACACCCGCGCTGTACCTGGGTGATCAACTGCTCAACAACGACTTTCGCCAGGTGGATGATTTCCGCCAGATGACCGCGGGCGTCGCCACCTTGTTCGTGCGCAGCGGTGAAGACTTTGTCCGTATCAGCACCTCGCTGACCAAGCAGGACGGCAGCCGCGCCATCGGCACGCTGCTCGACCGCCAGCATCCGGCCTACGCCCGCTTGCTGGCCGGTCAGGCCTATGTTGGCCGGGCGAACCTGTTCGAGCGCGATTACATGACCCAGTACACCCCGGTGCGTGACAGCAGCGGGCGGGTGATTGCGGTGCTGTTCGTCGGCTTCGACTACACCGATGCGCAAAAGGCCCAGTTCGCCAACCTCGGGCGCTTTCGCATCGGCCAGACCGGCTCACTGGCCCTGCTCGACGACAAGCAGCACTGGCTGGTGCCGCCAGCAGGTGTGCGCCCGGATAGCCAGGCGGCACAGGCACTTGCCGGGTTCACCGCGGGCGAAGGGCGTTTCTGGCATGACGGTGTCGAAGAGCTGTTCAGCGTTGCCGTGCCGTTTGCAGGCGGGCCCTGGACGGTGGTGGCGAGCATGCCGAAGGCGGAAATCCGCGCGGTAACCTGGAGCGTCGGTACCCGCCTGGCCATCGGCAGCCTGTTGGCGATGCTGCTGGCCGTTGCTGCGACCCTGTGGCTGTTACGCCGCCGTCTGCGCCCGCTGGGTGATCTGCTGCAGCAAGCGCAAGCCCTGGGTGGCGGTGACCTGCAGGCGCGTCTGCGGGTATCGAGCAACGATGAAATCGGCCAGCTGGCGCACAGTTTCAACCAGATGGGCGAAGCGCTGGCGAGCATGGTCGAGCACATTCGCGCAGCGGCAGAGCAGGTCAGCAGCCGTGCCCAGGCATTGTCGGGAATGTCCTCCGGTGCCTGTGAGGGGATGGAGCAGCAGTCCGGCGAAATCACCAGCATGGCCGGTGCCGTCGAGCAGTTCAGCGCCACTTCGATGAACATTGCCGACAACATGGGCAGCACCGAGCGCATGGCCCAGGACAACGTCCAGCAAACCCGCATTGGCCGCACCTCGATGGACCAGGCGTCGTCGTCCCTTGAGCAGATCGCCAGCGCACTGGCCGGCACCGCCGAAGTGATCGACACCCTCGGCCTGCGCTCCCAGGAAATTGGCGGCATCGTCGGGGTGATCACCTCGATTGCCGAGCAGACCAACCTGCTGGCCTTGAACGCTGCCATTGAAGCGGCGCGGGCCGGTGAACAGGGGCGGGGCTTTGCCGTGGTCGCGGACGAGGTGCGCAATCTGGCCTCGCGTACCCGTCAGGCTACCGATGAAATCTCGACCATGATCGGCAGCATCCAGCAGGAAACCGGCAACGCCATCAGCACCATGGAGCAGGGCAACCGCCTGATGCAGGAAGGGTTGGAGCGCAATGCCAAGGTTGCCGCGGCGCTGGCGCAGATTGATGAACGCAGCCGTTCGGCGGGGGAACAGTTTGCCGCCATCACCACGGCAACCCAGGAGCAGAGCAGCACGGCGAATGTGCTCAGCCGTAACCTGCAGAGCATTGCCCTGGCCAACAGTGAGCAGCGCGAGGTAGCGACGAACCTGGCGGCTACGGCGCGTGAGCTTGAGGGATTGGCGGGGCAGTTGCGGCAGGAAGTGGATCGCTTTCGGGTTGGGCGTTAGGTTCTAAATCGGGGCCGCTTTGCGGCCCATCGCCGGCAAGGCCGGCTCCCACAATGGAACTGCAAACACTGAACTGTGGGAGCTGGCTTTGCCAGCGATGGGCTGCGTAGCAGCCCTGGGTTCCTACAGCTGCGACAGGCCCAGCGCCTGCGCACAGGCCATCAACGATCGCCGCTCACTCTCGGCGTACAACCCCAGCTCATCCTGCACCGGTTTGCCCAGCGCCTGTTCGAAGGCTTCGCGGTTGGCATTGCTGCCGTACTCGTTCTGCGCATCATCGCCCAGGTTCGACTGGAAAATCCCCGCCGCACTGACCGGCAGAAAATCCTCGTACACCAGCGCTTCAAAGTGAACATGCCCAGCGTCGATCAGCCCCTGCAATGAAGTCGGCCGCTGCGCTTCACCACGCGCCGCCAACCCGCGTTCGGTCGGGAAGTAGCGGAAGTACGCCAGCGCCTGCTCCCGCATCTGCGCCAGGTCATCCGGGAAGGCCTTGAAGCTGTCGCTGAGCAGACTCATGTAGCGCTCGGCATTGGCCTCGGCGGGAACGCCACCCAGCGCCGTGCGGGCGGCATCGAGCAATTGGTCATAAAGCTGGCGACCTTTTGGCGTCAGTGCTGCACCCCGTTGCTCGATCTCGCCAAAGCGCGCGGTATGGCTGCCACTGCCTTCACCCTGCTGATCAGTGAACGCGACCTTCTCCTGCAGCGCCTTGAAACTAGTCTGACGCAGCAGTATCGGGCAGCGACGCGGTGGCGGGCCTTCGATTACGGCCTTGGGCGGAATACCTTTGGCCGGCATGCCCAGCTGGATGGCATCGATGTCCAGGGTGCGCGGAGTCAGGTGATTGATGTGCGGGCCCTTGAAGGCCACCACATCGGCAATCAGGCGGTGCTGGTCGTGTAGTTGCTGGTACTGCTCGGCGGTCACCGTGGCGTCCCGGTGCCAGCGGAAGGTGTGCAGGGCTTCGTCGACAAACGCCAGGGCATCGTCGGCATTCAGGCCACCATCGCGCTCGAATTGCTCGATCAACTGCAACGCACGCGGGGTGAAGATTTGCCGGCGGGCGAGAATCTCGCGCGACAGCTCACGCAGCGCCGGGTTGTCGATCAGCTCCAGGCGCAGCAGCGAGGTGAAGACCCGGAACGGGCTGATGTGCAGCGATTGCTCGTGCACGGCGCGAAAGGCGGTGGAATGCACCGGTACACCGGCGCTGCTGAGGTCGTAGTACCCCACTGGTTGCATGCCCATCACCGCGAACAGGCGGCCGATGGTTGCCAGCTCTTCGGCGGTGCCGACGCGAATGGCGCCGTGGCGTTCCTGGTCGAGGCGCTCGATTTCACCGGTCCAGCGCAGGGCCTGGGCAACCTCGGGTTGCTGGGTCATGACCTGCTGATTGATTTCGCTCACCAGTGACAGCAGCGTGCCGTACAGCGGCACCTCTTGCTTGTACATGAGCGACATGGCGGCCGAGAACTGCGCGCGAATGCTGTCCGGGCTGACGAAATCTTGAGCGGGCATCGAAAGCTTCCTGGTAAGTGGGCACCCTTACATGAAAGCGAGGAATGCAGTGCTCGCACAAGCGAAAAAAAGTCGATCTGTCATTCCAAAAATTATCAACCTTGCAGGTCCAGCTCCGCCCGAATCCAATCGACCAACGCGCGTACCTTCGGCACCTCCGCCGCATGCTCGGAAAACGCCAGGAAATGCGCGCCATTGCTGCGCATGCTGTGCTGCCAGGGCACGATCAATTTGCCTTCGGCCAGTTCCTGGGCCACCAGATAGCGCGGCACCAGGGCCACGCCGCAGCCGGACTGGGCAGCGCTGAGGCTCATATAGAAGGTATCGAAGCGCGGCCCGTGATAACTGTTGGCCGAATGCAGGCCTTGCTCGAGAAACCACTCGTGCCAGGCCTCCGGACGCGAAGTGCTTTGCAGCAGCACCAGCTCGGCCAGTTCGCTGGCGTCCTTGAGCGTGCGCCCCTGCAACAGTTCCGGTGCGCACACCGGCAGCACTTCCTCGCCGAACAGCTCGATGCAGGTGGCCCCCGGCCAGGTGCCCTGACCAAAGAAGAACACCACGTCGGCAGTGGCCTGCAGCAGGGCAAAGGGCTCCATCTCGTTGCGGATGTCGAGGTGGATGTTCGGGTGCTGCTTGCCGAAGCCTTTGAGGTGCGGGATCAGCCAGCGCACGCCAAAGCTCGGTTGAGTGGCTACCTTGAGGACTTCGGTCTGTTCGCCGTAGGACATGATGTAACGGCTGGACATATCGACCTGGGTGAGAATCTTGTTGACCTCGGCCAGGTACAGCGCGCCTGCTGGAGTCAGTTGCAGGCGCCGGCGGATCCGCAGGAACAGGTGATGGCGGAGCATCTCTTCAAGCTGGGCCACCTGCTTGCTCACCGCGCTCTGGGTCAGGTGCAGCTCTTCGGCGGCGCGGGTGAAGCTCAGGTGCCGGGCGGCAGCCTCGAAACACTGCAGGGCGGCCATCGATGGCACCAGACGTTTGGACATAGCGGTCTCTAAGCCAGTAGATCATTACCTGGCGGAATGATATGCAGAATAAAGGTCGTTTGTTGCGCCAGAGTGATCGGATTAATACTGATCCCTATCACTATTTCAACCACTCATCGCATGCAGGAGAAGAAAATGGTTGATGGACTGCTTGACCGCCTCGGTGTTCCCACTACTGCCTACACCCATGGCAACCATCCCGTTCACACCCCTATCGATGGCAGCGCGATTGCCTCGGTGCACCTGGAAAGCAAAGCCCAGGTGACCGCCAAGATCGATCAGGCTGAACAAGCCTTCCAGGCTTGGCGCAACGTTCCGGCCCCGCGTCGCGGTGAGTTGATCCGCCTGTTTGGCGAAGTACTGCGCAAGCACAAGGCCGAACTCGGTGAGCTGGTGTCGATCGAAGCCGGCAAGATCACCCAGGAAGGCCTGGGCGAAGTGCAGGAAATGATCGATATCTGCGACTTCGCCGTCGGTCTGTCGCGTCAGCTGTACGGCCTGACCATCGCCTCCGAGCGCCCGGGCCACCACATGCGTGAAACCTGGCATCCGCTGGGAGTGGTCGGGGTGATCAGCGCCTTCAACTTCCCGGTCGCGGTCTGGGCCTGGAACACCACCCTGGCACTGGTGTGTGGCAACGCCGTGGTGTGGAAGCCGTCGGAGAAAACCCCGCTGACCGCGCTGGCCTGCCAGGCGCTGTTCGAAAAAGCCCTGAAAGCCTTTGGCGAAGCGCCAGAAGGCCTGAGCCAGCTGATCATCGGTGATCGCGATGCCGGCGAAGCCCTGGTCGACGACCCGCGCGTGCCGCTGGTCAGCGCCACCGGCAGCACCCGCATGGGCCGTGAAGTCGGCCCGCGTGTGGCCGCGCGTTTCGGTCGCAGCATCCTCGAGCTGGGTGGCAACAACGCGATGATCCTCGCGCCCAGCGCCGACCTCGACCTGGCCGTGCGCGGCATCTTGTTCAGCGCCGTTGGCACTGCGGGCCAGCGTTGCACCACCCTGCGCCGGCTGATCGTTCATCGTTCGATCAAGGACGAAGTGGTGGCCCGGGTCAAAGCCGCATACGCCAAGGTACGCATCGGTGATCCACGTAAAGACAACCTGGTCGGCCCGCTGATCGACAAGGCTTCGTTTGAAGGCATGCAGGATGCGTTGGCCCGCGCCCGCGATGAAGGCGGCCAGGTGTTTGGTGGTGAGCGGCAGCTTCAGGACCAGTACCCGAATGCCTACTACGTTTCTCCAGCTATTGCCGAGATGCCCGCGCAGAGCGCCGTGGTTCGTCATGAAACTTTCGCACCGATCCTCTACGTGCTGACCTACGACGAATTCGACGAAGCCCTGCGCCTGAACAACGAAGTGCCGCAAGGTCTGTCGTCGTGCATCTTCACCACCGACCTGCGTGAAGCCGAGCGCTTCCAGAGTGCGGCAGGCAGTGACTGCGGGATTGCCAACGTCAACATCGGCACCAGCGGTGCGGAGATTGGCGGGGCATTTGGCGGTGAGAAGGAAACCGGCGGTGGCCGTGAGTCGGGCTCGGATTCGTGGAAGGCCTACATGCGTCGGCAGACCAATACCGTGAACTATTCCCGTGAGCTGCCGTTGGCGCAGGGGATTGTGTTCGACTGATTACCGAGTCGGCCCCATCGCTGGCAAGCCAGCTCCCACAAGGACTCTGTGGGAGCTGGCTTGCCAGCGATGGCCGCGCCACCGATCCCGCCAGTGGAACAATAAAAACCGCTTTCACCCTACCAGTTGAGGGTTACCCATGGCATCGCTACAACAAAAGAAACAGCGTTCGCTGCAACACGGTCTGACCTCGCGCCAGGTGTCGATGATCTCCATTGCCGGGATCATCGGTGCCGGGTTGTTCATTGGCTCGTCCACCGCCATCGCCACGGCCGGGCCGGCCATTCTGATCTCTTACACCATGACCGGCCTGCTGGTGCTGCTGGTCATGCGCATGCTCGGGGAAATGGCCATCGCCAATCCCAACAGCGGCTCGTTCTCCACCTACGCCAGCCAGGCCATCGGGCCCTGGGCCGGGTTTACCATTGGCTGGTTGTACTGGTGGTTCTGGGTGCTGATCATTCCGGTCGAGGCGATCGCCGGCGCCGATATCCTGCATGCGTACTTTCCCGGTGTGCCGTCGTGGCTGTTCGCCTTCCTGATCATGATCGTGCTGTCGGGCACCAACCTGATCAGCGTGAAGAACTTCGGTGAATTCGAATACTGGTTCGCCCTGATCAAGGTCATTGCCATTCTCGCCTTCATCGGCGTCTGCACCCTGGCGGTGTTCGGCTTCTGGCCACTGGCCGAAGTCTCGGGCGTGCAGCAACTGTGGGCGACCGGGGGCTTCATGCCCAATGGCTTTGGCGCGGTGCTCGGTGGTGTGCTGGTGACCATCTTCTCGTTCTTCGGCGCCGAGATCGTCACCATCGCTGCCGACGAAACCTCCAACCCCAAGGACAAGATCCGCAAGGCCACCAACCTGGTGGTGTACCGCATCGCGATCTTCTACATCGTCTCGATCTTCTTCATCGTTTCGCTGGTGGCCTGGAACGACCCGGGCCTCAAGGCGGTGGGTTCGTTCCAGCGCGTGCTGGAAGTGCTCAATGTGCCGGGCGCCAAACTGATGGTCGACCTGGTGGTGCTGGTGGCGGTGACCAGCTGCATGAACTCGGGCCTCTACACCGCCTCGCGCATGCTCTACTCGCTGGGCTCGCGCGGCGAAGCGCTGAAGATCACCAAGCGCATCTCCGGCAATGGCGTGCCGACCGTGGCAGTGATCCTTTCGACCTTCGCCGGGTTCGCCGGTTGCCTGGTCAACTACGTGTTCCCCGGCAAGGTCTTCGGCTTCCTGCTGTCGACCACCGGCGCCATCGCCTTGCTGGTGTACCTGGTGATCGCTGTGTCGCAGCTGCGCATGCGCGCCATTACTGATCGCCAGGGCACCGAGCTTGCGTTCAAGATGTGGCTGTTCCCGTGGCTGACCTGGCTGGTGATCGGCCTGATCACGCTGGTGCTCGGCTACATGCTGATCAGCCCGGCCTACCGCTATGAAACCCTGATGACCGCCGGTGTGACCCTGGCCATCCTGCTGATCTCGCTGACCCGGCGCAAAACGCCGGCCAACGAGCCGGTCGGCAGCCCGGCGGTATCGGGCAAAGGCCTCTAGCGCTGCGCCTGGCAAGGCAAAAGCCCATGACCGGTTCATGGGCTTTTTCGTTGTGCGGCGTTACTATCGGGGTCGCTTTCCCACCAATAACAGACAATCAGGAAGCCTATGAGTACCCAAGCCTTATCCCTGCAGGAACTGGCCGCCCCCGAAGGCGTCTGCTACGGCTGCGGCTGTTCCCACCCCAGCGGCCTGCACCTGAAGAGTCACTGGGAAGCCGACGGTATCCACCTGCTGTGCCGCCATTCGCCGGACAGCACCTTCCTTGGTTGGCCGGGGCTGGTGTATGGCGGCTTGCTCGCCATGCTGGTCGACTGCCATTCCAACTGGACCGCCATGGCCTACCACTACCGTGCAGAAGGCCGGGAGCCCGGCAGCCTGCCGCGCATCGACTGCGTCACCGGCCAGCTCAACCTGACTTACCTCAAGCCCACGCCCATGGGCGTCGAACTGCTGCTCAAGGCCCGGGTCGAAGGCGAAGTCGGGCGCAAGACCCGGGTGATCTGCGAAGTCTGGGCCGACGACGTGCTGACCGTCACCGCTGACTCGGTGTTCGTCCGCGTCGATACTGAAAAACTCAAGCACAAGGCCCACGGCACCGCTTAAAACGGCACGGCAATGGTCAACTGGCTGTAGACGTTGGTGCCGTTGCCGCCCACCTGGTTGCCACCGTTATCGCTGCTCTTGCGCGGCTGGTACAGGCCCAGCAGCGGGCTGATGATCAGGTGCTCGCTTACCGCCCATTCGGCGTACAGGTCCAGCTCGCGACCATCGAGGTTGAGGCTGTCGCGCTCGTGCAGGGTCTTGTAGTTGAACAGCAGCACGCCGAGGGTCAGCGCCTCGACCGGGGTAGCCTTGAGGCCGACAAAGTGCACATCGTTGTTGCTGTTGAACGGGCCTGAATAGTTGCCTGTGACCTCGCCCTGGAACCAGGTGCCGTAGCCGCGGTTCATGCCGTTGAACATCGCGTCCCAACCTTCGGAATAACGGCTGTAGCGGTAGGTCAGGTCCGGGCGCCAGGGCAGTTCGGCGAAGGTGTAGCCGGCTTCGGCATACCAGGCTTTCTCCGGCCCTGCGTCCTTGTTTTGCCAGGCGTACTCGAAGGCAAAATGCGCGTTATCGACCCCGGCGTTACCGGCGCCGCGCAGGCTGTAGATGTCCATGCCTTCGCGCTGTTTCTGCAATTCGCTGGCGTAACGATCATCGACATTCAAGCCGCGGATGTAGGTCAGCTCCAGGGTGCCGGGGGCGGCGCTGTAGGCCAGGGTGCTGGCAGCCAGTTCGCTGTTGGCCTGGGCGCGGTTGTCCGACTTCATCCACAGCAGGCTGCCGTGCAGGCCATCCTTGCCACCCAGGCGCAGCACTGCGGTCTTGTCGAAGGCGTGGCGGGCGGCCAGGTAATAGGCGCCGCCGCGATTGAGCTCGCCATCGGCCGGGCCCTTGCCGAAGTTCAGGCCGTCGTCGTTGATGATGAAACCATCGCCGAGGGTGATGACCTGGCGGCCGAACGACAGGTCCAGGCCATCGTCACCCAGGGCCGGGATCAGCTTGCCCGAGCGCCAGCCGGCGAAGGCTTCGTCGAACTTGGTGGTGCGTTCGCTGCCATCGCTGATGCCGGCGGCATCGCCGTCGCCCCAGGTGGCCGAGCTGACCAGGTTGGCGGTGCCGTAGACCGTGCCCAGCTCGCCCAGGCGTTGGTCGGCGCTGACGCCATAATTGATGAAGCCCTCGCGCCAGGTCGAGCCGCCGCCGGTGCCGTCGTAGTTCTTGCGGCTGTTGAACAGGCCATACACGGCGAGGAAGTTGGCATTCAGGTGAGTATCGTCATCGGTATACAGCTCAAGGGCCTGAACCGGGGGCAGGACAAGCAGCAGGCACAGGCCGGTTGCCTTGAGCGAAGGGAGGAGGCGGGTGGTCATGGCACGGGTTCCTAAACGGCGGCGTTGGTGGCCGTCATTTAGGGTGGGAAGGCCCTGGCAGGTCTTTGCTTTGCCTGCCAGGGCGGTTGATCCTGCTCGCCAGCAGGGTTAGCGCAGGGTGCCGGCCATCTGCCCGAACACATCGAGCACGGCGCTGGCCAGGTCCTTGCTGCGCAGGCCGTTCCAGCCGGTCTCGGCATTGGGTGCGTCGTCGTGGTCCTTGAACGGCATTTCCAGGGTCAGCGACAGGCAGTCATGGGCCTGGCCGACGCTGTTGCAGGCCAGGGTCATGTTGGCCTGGCCAGGAGCGGAAAGCGGATAGCCATGCACCTGCTGAAAGTCCACGGTGCGCTTGCACAGGCTGTCGCGGAAGGTGGCTTCCAGTGCGGCGATACGCGCGTTGTAGCCGGGGTTGCCTTCGCAGCCAGCGGTGAACACGTGGGGGATTTCTTCGTCGCCATGCACGTCGAGGAACAGGTCGACGCCATGCAGCTTCATTTGCTGCTGGGCGAAGAACACTTCCGGGCTTTTGTCGATGCTTGCATCCTGCCAGGCGCGGTTCAGGTCCTGGCCCTTGGCATTGGTGCGCAGGTGGCCATGGATGGCGCCGTCGGGGTTCATGTTGGCAATCAGGTACAGGTCGGCTTCCTGGAGCAATGCCTGGATGGTCGGGTCATTGTGTTGCAGGCGGTCGATCACCCCTTCCATGAACCATTCGGCCATGTGCTCGCCCGGGTGCTGCTGGGCGATGATCCACAGTTTGCGCTTGCCCGGCGCACCGCTGCCGGCACGCAGCAACTGGATGTCGCGGCCTTCGACACTGCGGCCGGTGGCCAGCAGTTCGACACCTGGGAGGGTGCTGGCACGCTCGATCAACTGGTTGTGGCGCGCGCGCGGGTAGGGCTCGAAGTAGGCGAACCAGGCCTGGGGCTGCTCGGCCTTGAGGCTGAAGTTCAGGGCCTTGCCATCGAAAGTAGTGGGCACCCGGAACCACTGTTGCTGGTCGTAGGAGGCCACGGCCTGGTAACCGCTCCAGGCCTCGTGGTAGGACGAGGCGCCGGCGTTTTCCAGGCTGAACCCATGGGTCTGGCCCGGGGTCAGCCCCGCAGCCTTGAAGTGGAACCACTGGAAGTGGTCGCTGCTGGTGTCGGGGCGGATATCCAGGCGCACCCGCTTGGGGTCACTGGCATCCTTGACGAGGATGTTGCCGGAATCGAAATCGCAGTCGATGTGCAGGGGGGACAGCGTCACGGTCATCACCAGGCTCCATGTAGAGTTGTTGTGGCAACTACTCTACACGCCTGGCTCAGGACCAGAAACCGATCGCTGCCAAGGCGGCCAGGCCCAGGCCGATGGCCACCGAGCAACCACCCAGCGACAAGGCTGCCCGTGGTTGCCGGTACCAGCCGTCCTCGCCCAGCTGGCGGGCCGGGGCCAGCAAGGTGCGCCAGCGCAGTTCGGTGGCATGGAAGGCTTCGCGGTGCTCGGGGGCGCTATCGAGCCAGCGGCGAAAATCGATGCGTTCACTGGCGGTCACCTGCGGGCTTTGCAGGCGCACGTACCATTGGCCGGCGATGCTCGCCAGGGCGTCGCGTTCTTCGCGGGCAATCTGCAGCGCCTGGTTCATGTGGCGCTCAACGGTGATCGCGGGCAGGTCGAGGCGCTCGGCGATGCTGGCGAACGACAGTTGGTCGAGGCGGCTGAGCAGGAATACCTGTTGAACGCGACGCGGCAGTTTTTTCAGACGCTGCAGCAAGGCATCGTCGGCAAGCTCGTGGGAAAGGGGAGTGTGTTCAAGGGGCAGCAACAGACGGGTCATGTACAAGCTCCTTGCTGGTCAGTGGAGTGGGGGCGTCTTCCGTGACGCTGCACCAGCTTATTCGTAACGAGATTGATTCTCAAGTGCTAATTCTGCAAAGCGCTGTTACAACCATTCACTGCGCGACATACATTTGCTATCATCGCGGCCATTCGAGCAACACCCATCTTCATTAGCCTGAAGACCAAAAAAAAGACCCGGCAAAAAGCCGGGTCAAAAACCGTGATTAGCCTGATGAGGAGATAATCTGAGAGTCCGACCTAAGGGCTTTCAGGTTATCCAACCAGTCTCGCGACCAGTTGTGAGCAATAATAATCGTTATCATTTGCAAGTCAAATGAATTTTCTGTCATTCCGTAAAAAACTTTTACCGAATGCGCTCCCTCCTGACCGGCGGACACCAACACCCGCTTTTGGTCGACTCTCCACGTAACTTGCAGAAATATGCTCAGGCCTGGTCCTGATTGGCCGCTGTGCGCTCGAGCATGGCCCTGGCCATGTTGATCATGTGCATCGACGCCAGCGCCAGGTCGCGCGGCACCCCTTGCAGGCCGTCAGCTGATTCGCAGGCGGTGGCGGCGGCGCAGCGCAACAGGTTGGTGGCATGGGCGGTCGCCTGGGCATCGCTGAGGCCTTGACGGGCGACCAGCAGCGGTTCGTCGGGGCCAAACGTCACCGGTGCCGGGTTGAGGTAGTAGTCCAGCGCACGCCGGGCGGCATCACTGTTACTTAATGCTTCGGAATCAAGGCTGAGGTCCGTTTCAGGAAATGTCGGTTTCATTCGGCTGCCTGCTATCTGGGTAAGCAATGAAAGGTGCCGACAGATATTAATACGCTCTGTAGTTATGACTATTGTTTAAATACTACAATATGTGTATTGAGCGCCAGGAGGCAGTCCGTATCGTGCCAGCGATGGATAAATGGACTGACCTGGTCAAAGCCAGGATGCGTGAGCTGAAGGTCACGCAGGAAAATCTCGCCGAACGCATCGGGGTCACCCAGGGCGCCGTGGGCCACTGGCTGCGCGAGGAGCGCGAGCCGAAACTCAGGGTGCTCAACCAGATTCTGGTGGAAGTGGGCCTGCCGCCGCTGCAAATGGTCTTCCCTCACCAGGTGGCGGAAAACAACGGTTCCTACGCAGTCGCGGGCAATCCGACTACTGTTACTGGCGCCGATGGCCTACAGCACGAACTGTATTTTCGCTATCCAATTCTGGCTTGGGGCAATCTCGACGAGGTCGAGGTGGCCGAAGACCGTGCGCTGCAGTCAACTGACTATAAAGCACAGGGGAGGGCGTTCTGGCTCAAGGTCGAAGGCGATGCGATGACGGCGCCGCTGGGCTTGAGCGTGCCGGAAGGTATGTTGATCCTGGTCGATACCGGGCTTGAGGCCGAAACCGGCAAGCTGGTGATCGCGCGTTCGCCCGACAGCACGGCGACGAGTTTTCGCCAGTTGAGCGAGGAGGGTGGCCAGCGCTATTTGCGCCCGCTCAACCCGACCTATCCCAAGGCCTTGTGCACCGAGCAGTGTGAGTTGCTGGGGGTGGTGGTGCAGGCATTGGTCAAGTTTTGAGGTGAATCTGATCGCGGGGCAAGCCCGCTCCCACACCGGACTGTGGGAGCGGGCTTGCCCCGCGATGAGGCCCTCAAGCCTCTTCCAGCTCCACCAGCACAGCTCCTTCACTGACCATCTCGCCTTCCTGGCAGAACAGTGCCTTGACCGTCCCGGCATGGGGCGCGCGGATGCTGTGTTCCATCTTCATGGCCTCCAGCACCACCAGTTGCGTACCGGCTTCGACTGCCTGGCCAACCTCCACCAGCACCCGCACGATGCTGCCGTTCATGGGCGCGCCCAGGCCGCCCTGATGGCTGTGGCTGGCGTCGGCTTCGGCAATCGGGTCATAGCGGTTGACGCTGTGCAGCTCACCATCCCATTGCAGGTACAGGGTCTCGCCACGGCGGATCGCCAGGTGCCGACGGCGCAAGCCGTCCTGGTCGATCAGCAGTTGCTCGCCGTCAAGCTTCAGGTTCGAGGCCGCCGCCTGGTTCAGGTTGATGGCCTGGGCTTCACCGTTGCAGGTCAGGTGCAGGCTGATCTGCAACGGAACGCCGGCACGAAAGCCGCTGTTGGCTGCCCACGGCGAATAACGATCATCTGTCCGCGGTTGCAACGGCTGGCTTTGGATGAAAGCTTCGGCCGCTGCCTGCCAGAACGCCGCTGGCAAGGCTTGTGGCGCAGGCAGTAGCTGCTCCTGGTAGCGCGGGATGAACCCGGTATCCAGCTCGGCCTCGGCAAATGCCGGGTGGGCAAGGATGCGCCGCAGGAAGGCGATGTTGCTCTTCAGCCCGCCAATGGCGAACTCATCGAGCATCGCCAGCAAGCGCAGGCGGGCCTGCTCGCGGGTTTCGCCCCAGGCGATCAGTTTGCCGAGCATCGGGTCGTAGAACGGCGAGACGTCGTCGCCTTCGCTGACGCCGCTGTCGACCCGCCGTCCTTCGCCCGGTGCCGACTCGCGGTACAGCGCCAGGTGACCGGTGGCCGGCAGAAAATCATTGGCCGGGTCTTCGGCATACAAGCGCACTTCGATGGCGTGGCCATTGAGCGGCACCTGGTTCTGGGTGATCGGCAGCGGCTCGCCACAGGCGACGCGGATCTGCCAGGCCACCAGGTCGAGGCCGGTGATCGCCTCGGTAACCGGGTGTTCGACCTGCAGGCGCGTGTTCATCTCCATGAAGAAGAATTCGCCACGGGCATCGAGCAGGAACTCCACGGTGCCGGCGCCGACATAGCCGATCGCCTGGGCCGCCTTGACCGCCGCTTCGCCCATGGCCTGGCGCTGGGCGCTGCTCAGGCCCGGGGCAGGGGCTTCTTCGACAACCTTTTGGTGCCGACGCTGGATCGAGCAGTCGCGCTCGTTGAGGTACAGGCAGTTGCCGTGCTGGTCGGCGAATACCTGGATCTCCACGTGGCGGGGCTTGAGCACGTATTTTTCCACCAGCATGCGCGCATCGCCGAACGACGACTGCGCTTCACGCTGGGCCGAGGCCAGGGCTTCGCCGAGCTGGCTTTCGTGTTCGACTACCTTCATGCCCTTGCCACCGCCCCCGGCGGTGGCCTTGAGCAGCACCGGGTAGCCGATCTTCTCGGCGGCGGCGCGGAAGGTTTCCAGGTCCTGGGCCTCGCCGTGATAGCCCGGCACCAGTGGCACGCCGGCCTGTTCCATCAGGGCCTTGGCCGCCGACTTGCTGCCCATGGCATCGATGGCGCTGGCCGGTGGGCCGAGGAAGATCAGCCCGGCCTGTTCGATGGCGCGGGCGAAGCCGGCGTTTTCGGACAAAAAGCCGTAGCCGGGGTGGATCGCTTGGGCGCCGCTGGCTTTTGCCGCGGCCAGCAGCTTGTCGATGTCCAGGTAGCTTTCAGCCGCCTTGGCACCGCCGAGGTCGATGCGGATATCAGCTTCGCGGCTGTGCCGCGCTTCACGGTCGATGGCGCTGTGCACGGCCACGGTGGTCAGGCCCAGGGCCTTGGCGGTGCGCATCACCCGGCAGGCGATCTCGCCGCGGTTGGCAACCAGCAGGGTGGTCAACGGGGTGCGGCTCATGGGCGCGGCTCCTTGTTCGACGGTTCGCTCTGCCAGGCCGGGCTGCGTTTTTCCAGGAAAGCGCGCAAGCCTTCCTGGCCTTCGGGGCTGACGCGGATGCGGGCGATGGCGTTCTCGCAGTAGCGGCGGATGGCCGGGGTCAGTTCGCCGTGGCCGACTTCACGCAACAGCTCCTTGCTGGCACGCATGGCCTGCGGGCTGTTGAGCAGCAGGTTGTCGATCCATATGCCGACCTGCTGTTCCAGCTCCGCGGCCGGGTAGGCTTCGGCCAGCAGGCCCAGCTCACGGGCGCGGTCGCCACTGAAGCGTTCGGCGGTCAGCGCGTAGCGGCGCGCGGCGCGCTCGCCCATGGCCTGGACCACGAACGGGCTGATCACTGCCGGCGCCAGGCCGATGCGCACCTCGGACAGGCACAGCTGCGCGTCACTGGCGCCAATGGCCATGTCACAGCAACTGATCAAGCCCAGGGCGCCGCCAAAGGCTGCGCCTTGCACCACGGCCAACGTCGGCACCTTGAGCCGGGCCAGGTTGTACATCAGCTCGGCCAGCTCGCGGGCGTCATCAAGATTGGTGTTGTAGTCCAGCGCTGCCGACTGCTGCATCCAGGCCAGATCGGCGCCGGCGCTGAAGTGCCGGCCACGGCCACGCAGCAATACGAAACGCAGGCTGCTGTCGGCGCCGATGTGGTCGATGGCGATGATCAGCTCGCGGATCATCTGTGCGTTGAAAGCGTTGTTCTTGTCTTCCCGGCTCAGCCACAGGGTGGCGAAACCACGGGGGTCCTTGATCAGTTCAAGGGTACTGAAGTCGCTCATGGTCACATCCGGAAAATGCCGAAACGGCTCTGTTCGATCGGTGCGTTGAGGGCAGCAGACAACGCCAGGCCAAGGATCTCGCGGGTTTGCGCCGGGTCGATGACGCCGTCGTCCCACAGCCGCGCGCTGGAGTAGTAGGGGTGGCCCTGGTGTTCGTACTGGTCGAGGATCGGCTGCTTGAGGCGCGCTTCGTCTTCGGCGCTGAAGGCCTGGCCACTGCGCTCGCTCTGCTCGCGCTTGACCTGGGCCAGCACGCCGGCCGCCTGTTCGGCGCCCATCACGCCGATTCGCGCGTTCGGCCACATCCACAGGAAGCGCGGGTCGTAGGCGCGGCCGCACATGCCGTAGTTACCGGCGCCGAAACTGCCGCCGATGATCACCGTGAACTTCGGCACCTGGGCGCAGGCCACGGCGGTAACCAGCTTGGCGCCGTGCTTGGCGATGCCGCCGGCTTCGTACTTCTGGCCGACCATGAAACCGGTGATGTTCTGCAGGAACAACAGCGGGATGCCACGCTGGCAGGCCAGTTCGATGAAGTGCGCGCCTTTTTGCGCCGCTTCCGCGAAGAGGATGCCGTTGTTGGCCAGGATCGCCACGGGGTATCCGTGCAGGTGGGCAAAGCCGCACACCAGGGTGGTACCAAACAGCGCCTTGAATTCATCGAACACCGAGCCGTCGACCAGCCGCGCGATCACCTCGCGCACATCGAAGGGCTGCTTGGCGTCGGCCGGGACCACGCCGTACAGCTCTTCGCTGCTGTACAGCGGCGCCACCGGGGCGCGTTGCTGCAGCTCGCCGAGCTTGTGCCAGTTGAGGTTGGCCACGCAGCGCCGGGCGATGGCCAGGGCGTGCTCGTCGTTGTCGGCATAGTGGTCGGCCACGCCGCTGGTCTTGCAGTGCACGTCGGCGCCACCGAGGTCTTCGGCGCTGACCACTTCACCCGTAGCGGCCTTGACCAGCGGGGGGCCGGCGAGAAAGATCGTCGCCTGCTGGCGGACCATGATCGCTTCGTCGGCCATCGCCGGCACATAGGCGCCACCGGCGGTGCACGAGCCCATGACCACGGCGATCTGCGGAATGCCGAGCGCGCTCATGTTGGCCTGGTTGAAGAAGATCCGCCCGAAGTGCTCGCGGTCGGGGAACACTTCATCCTGGCGCGGCAGGTTGGCGCCGCCGGAGTCCACCAGGTACAGGCACGGCAGGCGGTTCTGCAGGGCGATGGCCTGGGCGCGCAGGTGTTTTTTCACCGTCAGCGGGTAGTAGGAGCCGCCTTTGACCGTAGCGTCGTTGGCGACGATCATGCATTCGACGCCTTCGACCCGGCCGATGCCGGCGATCACGCCAGCGGCCGGGACGTCTTCACCGTACACCTCATGGGCGGCCAGCTGGCCGATTTCGAGGAACGGCGAGCCGGCGTCGAGCAGGCGGTCGATCCGATCGCGCGGCAGCAGTTTGCCCCGCGAGGTGTGCCGCTCCTGGGCCTTGGGCCCGCCGCCCTGGTGAACCTGGGCGATCAGGCTGCGCAAGGCGTTGACCTGTTCAAGCATGGCCGCGCTGTTGGTGGCGAATTCCGCCGAGCGCGGGTTGATGTGGGTGTGCAAGGTAGCCATGGCGCGATTCCTTGTGCTCAGCGGGTTTCGTTGAACAGTTCGCGGCCGATCAGCATCCGGCGGATCTCACTGGTGCCGGCGCCGATCTCGTAGAGCTTGGCATCGCGCAGCAGGCGGCCGGCCGGGAATTCATTGATGTAGCCGTTGCCCCCCAGGATCTGGATTGCCTCAAGGGCCATCTGGGTGGCGCGCTCGGCGGTATAGAGGATGACCCCGGCGGCGTCCTTGCGCGTGGTTTCGGCGCGATCGCAGGCCTGGGCCACGGCGTACAGGTAGGCGCGGCCGGCGTTGAGCTGGGTGTACATGTCGGCGATCTTGCCCTGGATCAGCTGGAACTCGCCGATGCTCTGGCCGAACTGCTTGCGGTCGTGGATGTAGGGCACCACCAGGTCCATGCAGGCCTGCATGATCCCGGTCGGGCCGCCGGAGAGCACCACGCGCTCGTAGTCCAGGCCACTCATCAGCACTTTGACGCCGCCGTTGAGCACGCCGAGGATGTTCTCCTTGGGCACTTCGACGTTGTCGAAGAACAGCTCGCAGGTGTTGGAGCCGCGCATGCCGAGCTTGTCGAACTTGTTGCTGCGGCTGAAGCCCTTCCAGTCGCGCTCGACGATAAAGGCGGTGATGCCGTGGGCGCCTTTCTCAAGGTCGGTCTTGGCGTAGATCACATAGGTGTTGGCGTCGGGGCCGTTGGTGATCCAGGTCTTGCTGCCGTTGAGGACGAAATGGTCGCCGCGCTGTTCGGCGCGCAGTTTCATCGACACCACGTCGGAGCCGGCGTTGGGTTCGCTCATGGCCAGGGCGCCGATGTGCTCGCCGCTGATCAGCTTGGGCAGGTACTTGGCTTTCTGCTCGGCGTTGCCGTTGCGGTTGATCTGGTTGACGCAGAGGTTGGAGTGGGCGCCGTAGGAGAGGGCGACCGAGGCCGAGCCGCGGCTGATTTCTTCCATGGCCACCACGTGAGCCAGGTAACCGAGACCGGCGCCGCCGTATTCTTCCGGGACGGTGATGCCGAGCAGGCCCATGTCGCCGAACTTGCGCCACATGTCGGCGGGGAACAGGTTGTCCTGGTCGATCTGCGCGGCGCGCGGCGCCAGTTCAGCGGCGACGAAGGACTGGACCTGGTCGCGAAGCATGTCGATGGTTTCGCCCAGGGCGAAGTTCAGGGTCGGATAACGCATGCTGGCACCTTCTATTTGTTCTTGGATCAGGGTGTGGTGTCTGCCCTCATCGCTGGCTTGCCAGCGATGGGGCTTATAACCTTTACGTTAACGTAAACCTGCCGCCGGATGCTGTCAATCTCGCCATGACCTTTACGTTAACGTAAATATGGGCCAGAGTAAGACCCGCTTGAATCAGCTCCCAGAACAACCACAAAAAGGGACCGCCATGAATCAACCGAGCTATACCCAGGGCCGCCAGGACAAGCCGTTGCTGGCCATGACCATCGGCCAGGCGTTCGACCAGACCGTGTCACGCTTTGCCGAGCGCGAGGCACTGGTGGTACGTCATCAACAGCAGCGCTACACCTGGCAGGCGCTGGCCGCCAGCGTCGACCTGCATGCCCGGGCGCTGATGGCGCTGGGGTTGAAAACCGGTGATCGCTTGGGCATCTGGGCGCCGAACTGCGCACAGTGGTGCATCAGCCAGTTCGCCAGCGCCAAGATCGGCGTGATCCTGGTCAATATCAACCCGGCCTACCGCACCAGCGAGCTTGAATACGTGCTCAAGCAGTCGGGTTGCCAATGGCTGATCAGCGCCGGCGCCTTCAAGACCTCCGATTACCACGCCATGCTCGGTGAACTGCTGCCGGACCTGGCCCAGCAAGCACCCGGTCAACTGCGCAGCGAGCGCCTGCCGGAGCTGCGCGGGCTGATCAGCCTCGACCCGCAGCCGCCAGCCGGCTTTCTGCCCTGGGAGCGCCTGGGCTGGCTGGCCAGCGAAACCGCTCCCGCTGATTTCCAGGCCCGCCAGCAAAGCCTGCAGTTCGACCAGCCGGTGAACATCCAGTACACCTCCGGCACCACCGGCTTCCCCAAGGGTGCCACGCTCAGCCACTACAATATCCTCAACAACGGCTACATGGTCGGCGAGAGCCTGGGCCTGAGCGAGCACGACCGCATGGTGATCCCGGTGCCGCTGTACCACTGCTTCGGCATGGTCATGGGCAACCTCGGTTGCATCACCCATGGCAGCACCATGATCTACCCCAACGATGCCTTCGACCCGCTTTTGACCTTGAGCTGCGTCGCCGAGGAGAAGGCCACGGCGCTGTATGGCGTCCCGACCATGTTCATCGCCATGCTCGACCATCCGCAACGGCCTGACATGGACCTGTCGACCCTGCGCACCGGGATCATGGCCGGCGCCACCTGCCCGATCGAGGTGATGCGCCGGGTGATCGGCGAGATGCACATGAGCGAGGTGCAGATCGCCTACGGCATGACCGAAACCAGCCCGGTGTCGATGCAGACCGGCCCGGATGACGACCTGGAACTGCGTGTGACCACGGTCGGGCGCACCCAGCCGCAGCTGGAAAGCAAGATCATCGACGAGCAGGGCTGCATCGTGCCGCGCGGGCAGATCGGCGAGCTGTGCACTCGCGGTTACAGCGTGATGCTTGGCTACTGGGGCAACCCGGCGGCGACCAGCGAAGCCATCGACCCGGCGGGCTGGATGCACACCGGCGACCTGGCGACCATGAACGAGGCGGGTTATGTCTGCATCGCCGGGCGCAACAAGGACATGATCATCCGGGGTGGCGAGAATATCTATCCGCGGGAGTTGGAGGAGTTCTTCTTTACCCACCCGGCGGTGGCGGACGTGCAGGTGATCGGTATTCCCGATGAGCGCTATGGCGAAGAGATCGTCGCCTGGATCAAGTTCCACCCCGGCCACAGCGCCAGCGAGATCGAGCTGCAACAGTGGTGCAAGAGCCGCATTGCCCACTTCAAGACCCCGCGTTACTTCCGCTTTGTCGAAGAGTTTCCGATGACGGTAACTGGCAAGGTGCAGAAGTTCAGGATGCGCGAGATCAGCATTGAAGAGCTGATCAAGCGCTGAGTCCGCGGCGCTGCTATCGCTGGCAAGCCAGCTCCCACAGGTGCAGCAGAGCCCTTGAGTGCTCTGAGAACCTTGTGGGAGCTGGCTTGCCAGCGATTGGATACTACTCTTTCAGCGGTGTTGGCCGTGTCGGCTCGGGGTTTCGACCCTGGCCTTGGCCAATCGCTCATTTTTTTTGAACCCCGGGCCGCGCCCCCGCTCTGAACCTTTAGTGCCACTTCATAACGGAGCAACGTTCGATGACCCGCGATGAGCCCTTCGAAACCGACCGCATGACCCCGGCAAACGACCACCCGGACCAGGCCCTGAGCCTGTCCCAGGCCTTGCTCGAACCGCGGATCGTGATCGAGAACACCTTGCCGGTGCTCGATGGCGGGCTGTTTGCGGTCAAGGCGGTGGTGGGCGAGCCGGTGCAGGTCAGCAGCAAGGTCTATGCCGATGGCCATGACGCCCTGGTGGTGATGCTCAACTGGCGCCAGGCCCACAGCCGGCGCTGGCATTGCCTGCCGATGCAGTTTACCGGCAACGACCTGTGGCAGGCCGAATTCACCGTCAGCGAGCAGGGTCGCCACCTGTTCAGCATTGAGGCCTGGATCGACCCGTTCGCCACCTATTGCCATGACCTGGAGAAGAAGTTCAACGCCGGCATCGCGGTGCCCTTGGAGCTGCAGGAGGGGCAACTGCTGATCGAAAACAATATCGGCCGCAGCAACGGGCCGTTGCGCGATCAGTTGCAGGCCTTGCACCGGCACCTGCCGGGCCTGTCCGCCGACGAGCAGGTGGCCTTGCTGCTGCACCCGGACACGGCGCTGCTGATGGCCGAAGCCGAGCACCGCACCTACCTCAGCCGCAGCCCCGAATACCCGCTGGATGTCGAGCGTATCCAGGCGCAGTTTGCCAGCTGGTACGAGCTGTTTCCCCGTTCGGTCACCGACGACCCTGAGCGCCACGGCACCTTCAATGACGTGCACGAACGCCTGCCGATGATCCGTGACATGGGCTTTGACGTTTTGTACTTCCCGCCCATCCACCCCATCGGCGTGCGCCACCGCAAGGGCCGCAACAATGCCTTGCAGGCCGAGCCGGATGACCCCGGCAGCCCCTATGCCATCGGCGGTGCCGAAGGCGGGCACGAGGCGATTCATCCGCAACTGGGCAGCCGCGAGGATTTTCGCCGGCTGGTGGCTGCCGCTGCCGAGCATGGCCTGGAAATCGCCCTGGATTTTGCCATTCAGTGTTCCCAGGACCACCCCTGGCTCAAGGAGCACCCGGGCTGGTTTTCCTGGCGCCCGGACGGCAGCATTCGCTATGCCGAGAATCCGCCGAAAAAATACCAGGACATCGTCAATGTCGACTTCTACGCCGCCGATGCGGTACCGGCGTTGTGGCTGGCCCTGCGCGACGTGGTGGTGGGTTGGGTCAAGGAGGGGGTCAAGAGCTTTCGGGTCGATAACCCGCACACCAAACCCTTGCCGTTCTGGCACTGGCTGATCGCCAATGTCCGCAGCCAGTACCCGGAGGTGATCTTCCTCGCCGAAGCCTTCACCAAGCCTGCGATGATGGCGCGCCTGGGCAAGGTCGGTTATTCCCAGAGCTACAGCTACTTCACCTGGCGCAACACCAAGGCCGAGCTGCAAAGCTACTTCGAAGAGCTCAACCAGCCACCCTGGCGCTACTGCTACCGGCCGAACTTCTTCGTCAATACACCGGACATCAACCCGTACTTTCTGCATGAGTCCGGGCGCGCCGGGTTTCTCATCCGCGCCGCCCTGGCGACCATGGGCTCGGGCCTGTGGGGCATGTACTCGGGCTTCGAGCTGTGCGAGGCGACGCCGGTGCCGGGCAAGGAGGAATACCTCGATTCCGAGAAGTACGAGATCCGCCCGCGGGACTTTACCCAGCCCGGCAACATCATTGCCGAAATCGCCCAGCTCAATCGTATCCGTCGGCAGAACCCTGCGTTGCAAACCCACCTGGGCGTGGCTTTTTATCACGCCTGGAACGACAACATCCTGTACTTCGGCAAACGCACCGCCGAGCGCGACAACTTCATCCTGGTCGCCGTCAGCCTCGATCCGCACAACGCTCAGGAGGCGCATTTCGAACTGCCGCTGTGGGAGCTGGGGCTGGACGACACTGCCGACACCCTCGGCGAAGACCTGATGAGCGGCCATCGCTGGACCTGGCACGGCAAGACCCAATGGATGCGCATCGAGCCCTGGCACCTGCCGTTTGCTATCTGGCGTATCGAAAAAGCCCTCTAGAAAGGAGTCGAGCATGGCCAAGCGCGCCCGCCCAGCCGCCTTTATCGATGATCCACTGTGGTACAAAGACGCGATCATCTACCAGGTACACGTCAAGTCCTTCTTCGATTCCAACAACGACGGCATCGGTGACTTTCCCGGCCTGATCGCCAAGCTCGACTACATCGCCGAGCTTGGGGTCAACACCCTGTGGCTGCTGCCGTTCTATCCTTCGCCTCGCCGCGACGATGGCTACGACATCGCCGAGTACAAGGCGGTGCACCCCGACTACGGCACCCTGGCCGACGTCAAACGCTTCATTGCCGAGGCGCACAAACGCGGCCTGCGGGTAATCACCGAGCTGGTCATCAACCACACCTCCGACCAGCACCCGTGGTTCCAGAAGGCCCGGCGCGCCAAGCCGGGGAGCAAGGCCCGGGACTTTTATGTGTGGTCCGACAGCGACCAGAAGTACGACGGTACGCGGATCATCTTCCTCGACACCGAGAAATCCAACTGGACCTGGGACCCGGTGGCCGGCCAGTACTTCTGGCACCGTTTCTACTCGCACCAGCCGGACCTCAACTTCGACAACCCGCAAGTGCTCAAGGCGGTGCTCGGGGTCATGCGCTACTGGCTCGACCTGGGCGTCGACGGCCTGCGCCTGGACGCCATCCCGTACCTGATCGAGCGTGACGGCACCAACAACGAGAACCTGCCCGAAACCCATCAGGTGCTGAAGAAGATCCGCGCCGAAATCGACGCCAACTACCCCGACCGCATGCTCCTGGCCGAGGCCAACCAGTGGCCGGAAGACACTCAGCTGTATTTTGGCGAAGGGCAGGGCGACGAATGCCACATGGCCTTTCACTTCCCGCTGATGCCGCGCATGTACATGGCCGTGGCCCAGGAAGACCGCTTCCCGATCACCGACATCCTGCGCCAGACCCCGGAGATTCCGGCCAACTGCCAGTGGGCGATCTTCTTGCGCAACCATGATGAGCTGACCCTGGAAATGGTCACTGATCGCGAGCGCGATTACCTGTGGAACTACTACGCCGAGGACCGCCGCGCGCGGATCAACCTCGGCATTCGCCGGCGTCTGGCGCCGTTGCTGCAACGGGACCGGCGGCGGGTCGAGCTGCTGTGCAGCCTGCTGCTGTCGATGCCCGGCACGCCGACCTTGTATTACGGCGACGAGATCGGCATGGGCGACAACATCTACCTGGGCGACCGCGATGGCGTACGCACGCCAATGCAGTGGTCGATCGACCGCAACGGTGGTTTCTCCCGTGCCGACCCTGCGCGCCTGGTGCTGCCGCCGATCATGGACCCGCTGTACGGCTTCCAGGCGGTCAACGTCGAAGCTCAGGCCCATGACCCGCACTCGCTGCTGAACTGGAACCGGCGCCTGCTGGCGGTCCGCAAGCAGCAGAAGGCCTTTGGCCGCGGCACCCTGAAGATGCTCACGCCGAGCAACCGGCGGATCCTCGCCTATATCCGTGAGTACACCGGCCCTGATGGCAAGAGCGAGATCATCCTCTGCGTCGCCAACGTATCGCGCGCTGCGCAGGCGGCGGAGCTTGAGCTGCAGCAGTACGCCGACAAGGTGCCGGTGGAAATGCTCGGTGGCAGTGCCTTCCCGCCAATCGGCCAGTTGCCGTTCCTGCTGACCCTGCCGCCCTATGGTTTTTACTGGTTCCTGCTGGCTGACAAGGACCAGATGCCCAGTTGGCATGTGGAACCGGCCCAGAGCCTGCCGGAGTTCACCACCCTGGTGCTGAAAAAACGCATGGAAGAGCTGCTGGAAGCGCCGTCACGGGTCACCTTGCAAGACGGCATCCTGCCCCAGTACCTGCCCAAGCGCCGCTGGTTCGCCGGCAAGGAAACCCGCATCGAACAGGTGCAGATCATCTATGGCGTGCGCTTTGGCGCCGCGACCAGCCCGGTGCTGCTCAGCGAGATCGAAGTGCAGGGCGGTGGCCAGAGCAGCCGCTATCAATTGCCATTCGGCTTGATCGCCGAAGAGCACATCAACAGCCCGGCGCCGCAGCAACTGGCCCTGGCCCGGGTCCGTCGCGGTCGTCAGGTGGGCTTGATCACCGATGGCTTCGTCCTGGAGAGCTTCGTGCGCGCCGTGCTCAGCGGCTGCCGGGACGGCTTGCGTCTGCCCTGCAGCGAGGGTGAGCTGCGTTTTGAGGCCACCGGGCAGCTGGCGGCGCTGAACCTGGGGGACGACGCGGTAGTCCGCTACCTGAGCGCCGAGCAGTCCAACAGTTCGGTGGTGGTCGGCGCCAGCCTGGTGCTCAAGCTGATCCGCCGGGTCAACCCCGGGGTGCACCCGGAACTGGAAATGAGCGCCTACCTGACCACCGCCGGTTTTGCCAATATCTCGCCGCTGCTGGGTTGGGTCAGCCGCGTGGACGCCCAGGCCCAGCCGCATCTGCTGATGATCGCGCAGGGCTACCTGAGCAACCAGGGCGACGCCTGGGACTGGACTCAGAACAACCTGGAACGGGCCATTCGCGACGAGATGGAGCCTTCGAGCAAAGACCAGGATGTGCACACCGATGCCCTGCAGGATCTGGCCGACTTCGCCGCCTTGCTCGGCCAGCGCCTGGGCGAGATGCACCTGCTGCTGGCCGCGCCCAGCGCCGACCCTGCGTTCCAGCCGCGGGCCAGCACTCGCCGCGACAGCCAGGCCTGGAACAAACAGGTCGGTGCCCAGCTGACCCGCGCCCTGGACCTGCTGCTGGAACACCGTGCCAGCCTCGACAGCGACAGCCAGGCCCTGATCGACGATCTGCAACAGCAGCGCAAGAGCTTGCTCAAGCACATTGCCGAACTCAGCAAGCAAGCGGTGGGTGGGCTGTTGATGCGCGTGCATGGTGACCTGCACCTGGGCCAGGTGCTGGTGGTTCAGGGCGATGCCTACCTGATCGATTTCGAGGGTGAACCGGCGCGGCCACTCGATGAGCGCCGGGCCAAGCACAGCCCGTACAAGGACGTCAGCGGCGTGCTGCGTTCCTTCGACTATGCTGCAGCGATGGTGCTGCGCAGTGCTTCCGCTGTCGACCTTTCCGAGGCTGCCCGCCAGGCACGTCAACGCGTCGCCCGGCGTTACCTGCACCAGGCCCGGCATGCTTTTGTCGAGGCTTATGGTCTGGCCAGTGCGGCCATGCCCCATGCCTGGGAGCATGGCGACGGCGAGCAGGCGGCGCTGGCGTTGTTCAGTCTCGAGAAGGCCGCCTACGAAATCCTCTACGAAGCCGAGAACCGTCCGAATTGGCTGGCCGTGCCTTTGCATGGCCTGCATGGTCTGATCAGTACCTGGGGAGAGCAGTAAATGATTCAACGCAAGCGCGAGGAAGGAGGACTGGGGCAGCGCGATATCGATGCCCTGGTAAGAGCCGAACACACCGACCCGTTCGCGGTGCTCGGCCCGCACCCGGATGGTGCTGGTGGCCAGTTTGTCCGCGCCTATCTGCCCAATGCCCTGAACGTGCGGGTGTTGGCTCGCGACGGCAGTCGCGTATTGGCAGAGCTGGAGCAGGGCCCGGTACCGGGGTTGTTCATCACTCATCTGCGGGAGCCGCAGCCGTACCTGTTGCAGATCAACTG
The DNA here is from genome assembly GCF_900275665.1 of Pseudomonas sp. JV241A. NCBI lineage: Bacteria > Pseudomonadati > Pseudomonadota > Gammaproteobacteria > Pseudomonadales > Pseudomonadaceae > Pseudomonas > Pseudomonas sp. JV241A. The sequence continues at coordinate 247,971 of NZ_OPYO01000037.1, read as the reverse complement.
GGCGGGCGGTGAGCAGATCACTGAAGATCCGTACAGCTTCGGGCCACTGCTCGGCGACATGGACCTGTACCTGTTCGCCGAGGGCAATCATCGAGACCTGTCCGGCGCCATGGGTGCGCAACCGGTGACGGTCGAAGGTGTCGACGGCGTGCGCTTTTCGGTGTGGGCGCCGAATGCGCGGCGGGTCTCGGTGGTGGGCGATTTCAACAACTGGGACGGGCGCCGTCACCCCCTGCGCCTGCGCCATCCGTCCGGGGTCTGGGAGCTGTTCGTGCCGCGCCTGCAGGCTGGCGAAGCCTACAAGTACGAAGTGCTCGGGCGCGAAGGCATCCTGCCGCTCAAGGCCGACCCGCTGGCCCGTGCCACCGAGTTGCCGCCGAGCACCGCCTCGAGGGTCGCCGGCCCTCTGGCCCATGACTGGCAGGACCAGGCTTGGATGCAGCAGCGCGGCGAACGCCAGGTCACCAGCGCGCCGCTGTCTATCTACGAACTGCACGCCGGCTCCTGGCAGTGCGAGTTGGACGACAACGGTGAAGTGGCACGCTTCTACAACTGGCGCGAACTGGCCGAGCGCCTGGTGCCGTATATCCAGCAACTGGGCTTCACCCATATCGAGCTGATGCCGATCATGGAGCATCCCTTTGGCGGCTCCTGGGGTTACCAGCCATTGTCGATGTTCGCGCCGACCGCGCGCTACGGCAGCGCCGAAGACTTTGCCGCGTTCATCGATGCCTGCCATCAGGCGAGCATCGGGGTGATTCTCGACTGGGTGCCGGCGCATTTTCCGACCGACACCCACGGCCTGGCGCGCTTCGACGGCACCGCCTTGTACGAGTACGACAACCCGCTGGAGGGTTTCCACCAGGACTGGGACACGCTGATCTACAACCTTGGCCGCACCGAAGTGCACGGTTTCATGCTGGCCTCGGCGCTGCACTGGCTCAAGCATTTCCATATCGACGGCCTGCGTGTCGATGCCGTGGCGTCGATGCTCTACCGCGACTATTCACGCAAGGCCGGGGAGTGGGTGCCCAACCGCCACGGCGGCCGCGAGAACCTGGAAGCCATCGACTTCTTGCGTCACCTTAACGACGTGGTGGCGCTGGAAGCCCCCGGTGCCCTGGTGATCGCCGAAGAGTCCACGGCCTGGCCGGGCGTCAGCCAGCCGACCCAGCAGGGCGGCCTGGGCTTTGCCTACAAGTGGAACATGGGCTGGATGCACGACACCCTGCACTACATCCAGAACGACCCGATCCACCGCACCTATCACCACAACGAGATGAGCTTCGGCCTGATCTATGCCTATTCCGAGCATTTCATCCTGCCGATTTCCCATGACGAGGTGGTGCACGGCAAGCACTCTCTGATCGACAAGATGCCTGGCGATCGCTGGCAGAAGTTCGCCAACCTGCGCGCCTACCTGACCTTCATGTGGACCCATCCGGGCAAGAAGCTGCTGTTCATGGGCTGCGAGTTCGGCCAGTGGCGCGAGTGGAACCATGACAGCGAACTGGACTGGTACCTGCTCAAGTACCCCGAGCACCTGGGCGTGCAGCGCCTGGTCAGCGACCTCAACCGTTTGTACCGCGACGAGCGGGCCCTGCACGAGCAGGACTGCCTGCCGCAAGGCTTTCAGTGGCTGATCGGCGATGATGCGCACAACAGTGTCTATGCCTGGCTGCGCTGGAGCGCTGGCGGCGAGCCGTTGCTGGTGGTGGCCAACTTCACCCCGGTGCCGCGCGAGGGTTATCGCATCGGTGTGCCGTTTGGCGAGCGCTGGGTCGAGGTGTTCAACAGCGATGCCGAGGGTTATGCCGGGTCCAATTACGGCAACCTCGGTGAAGTGGCCAGCCAGGCGTTGTCCAGCCATGGCCAGCCGTTGTCGCTGGGGTTGAACCTGCCGCCGCTGGGGGTGTTGATTTTGCGCCCGCAATGACGGCTTGAGCGTTCTGTACAAGCCCGGGGCAGGGTATCGGTGTCTACTGCGCTTCCGGTTTTTCATAGAAGCGCAGCCATGCCCTTGGTCTCTAACCCACCACTCAACCGTCAGTACACACCGACCGAGTACCTTGTCAGCGAACAACGGCAGGCGGCGGTTGCGAATCTGCCCGGTACGAACCTGCAACGTGTTGCCCAGGCCCTGCGCACGGCCGCGGTTGAAGAAAACATTGCCATGACCCTGCTACCGGGGCTACTGGTGGCCAGTGGTGTGCTCGAATGCAACACCCTGGTGCTCGAGGGTGTGGATGGCCAGGTGCTGTACGGGGTCGACATTACCGATCCGGCTTGCCTGTTGGAGCCTGGACAATTGGACGCTGTGCAGCTGGAGCAGGCTGCCAGGATCAGGCTGGAGCCTACGCGTATTGGTGCAGTAAGCCGCGGTGAATACCGTTCACTCGACCTTGAGGGCGATGCTTTCTTCAAGGTGGTGGTAGCCATGGTCAACGACTGTGATCCGCAGTTGATCACTGATCAGCAAGTAGCAGAGCTGCGCAATGAATTGGCCGAGCGGGTACTGATGGCGGATCCGCTGATGGCACGGATCTGGGCGCAGGCGCACCCCGCGGTTGAGGAGGTGAACCCGCAAGGCGCGCCGCTCAACCCGGCAAGCCTGGTGATGCGCGCTAGCGTCCTGGCTGCAATCCCCGCCAGCTTCGGGGTGTTCGGTGCCTTTGGCTTGCCGGTGGTGCTTGGTGCCTGGTATCTGGGGTTGCCGATGGCGGCAGCGGTGCAGTTGGGTAACCAGTCACAGCGGGACACCCGCGAGGCGCTGGTGTTGACGCTCGCCAGGAAACTGCCCGGGCTCGACGATGCTCAGTTGCACATCCTGCTGCAGGCACTTGACGGGAAGCTGGCCGATCTGGATCTTGAAGTCGTTGTCGACAACCTCAGAAGCCAGTTCGCACAGCGCGCCCCGAACATGACGGGCAATGAGCTGCTGGAGCGCATCAATCCCTGGGACTGGTTGCGCGATACCCGCGAAAAGGAACAGTCCAGACCCGACCTGAGCCTGAAGCCGACGCTCTTGGGGGCAGGGCTTGAGTTACTGGTGGGCTGGGGTGCGCCAGGCTTTATACCGGGTGAAAAATACTATGCCGGCAAGCCCCCTTTGAATTTGAAGCAGCTTACCCAGGTTGTTCGCGAGCAGGATGGCAGCGAGCGTGTCGTCACCCAAGCAAAGGATTCGGCAGTCGCGTATTCCTCAGCAGGATCATTCGTCGCAGCAGAGGAATATACTCAACCGGCGGTCCAACTGCCCTGGCGTTCGGAGCCTTGGCAGGTGCCGCTGGTTGAGGCGCAAGGCAAAAGGCGACAAGCACGCGAAGCCCCCACCTCGACGTCTCAGGCCCAATTGCTAGCGGATATCCAGCGCTTGCAAAAGCACAATCAGCAATTGGAGCGTCAGGCCACGCGGCTACGCAAGCGCGCCGCAGCAGCGCCCGCCTATGCCAAGCAAGCGGTTCCTGACCTGTTGGGGCTGGTCACGGTAAAAGCCGTGCTATCGCTTAAGGCAGAAAAGTTGCAGCGCGAGGCGCTCAGGGCTGCGTTCACCATCAGCGAGCGCTACCGACAACTGCAGGGCTTGAAGCAGCCGCAGCCGAAAGACACTGGCACTGTGGCGGCTCCCGCGCTGGACACTTCCCAAACCACGGGGCTGGTCCTCGGCCAGGCGCAGCATATCGACGAGACCATCATCCGCTGTTTGCAGCAGGATGCGCAGGCAGCAGGTATGGATCCGCGGTCCATCAACCTGGCGCTGCTGAACCAGACGCTGTCCTTTCAGCCGAAAACGCCGGTGACTTTCCTGGGCAGCGCCAGTCATTCACGCAAGGAAGTGTTCAGCGTCCGTCAGGTAGCCTTGGGTGAGCATCAACGCAACCTCGTAAACTACGTCGATCAATTGCCGTCAGCCTCACCTGGGCTACCCGCGCCGCTGCTGCCACTGGTCCTCGATGCTCAACTGCGTACTCGCGTGCAGGCCGCAGTGATGGAGGACTTTGTCCAGTTGGCGAGTGATGATGCGTTCAAGCAGCAATACCAGAGCTTTGCCCATCACCGTTTCAATGGCGTAATGACACGACTGCTGGCCAGCACCAATGGCCCCTTGCGCCATGTTCTTGATCGTTGGGTGTCGGGTGATCTGGTTGCCGAGGTGGTAAAGGTCACGGACAAGGTTGTACCCAATCTACTGGCGGTGAGAGACCACGCTGGCGGCTTTCTGGTTTCACTGACCACTGGCAGTGTATATCCGTGGGTGGCCGACGATACCTCGGTTGCCCTGGAGCGGTTCATCCGCTCGCATCTGTCGGATTTTGACAACGGCGTGATCGAGCGCACCGCCATTATCGCCAAGCGCTCGCTCAGGCTGACCGATGTGACTTTTTATCAATCGCAGTTGACCTTTGGCGGTGGTGAGGTCATGCCACAGTTGCTTGCGGCTGATCTGGAGATGATCAAAAGCAACCTCAATAGTGCGGTCTTCACTGCCCAGGAAGAGAATCAGCAACGCTGGACGCAGGCTGCAGAACGCCTGATGCAGTTCGGCACGACCTTGATCTCGATGGTGGTAATGGTGCCATTCGAAGGCTTGGCGATGCCGATGGCACTTGCCTCGATGGACGTGGCACTGGCGGCGGGCAATCTGTATTTCGATGAGCGGATGCTGGACGTTGCTGATCGGGGCGATGTCTACCGCCAGGCCCAGGCGGATGTTGCCCTGGGCAAGCTGACGTTGGTTTTCGTCGGCGCTGGCGATCTGGCGGTCCTGGCCAGGCCTGTGGCCCGTGCGGTGCCGGCAGCGGCGCACTTGGCCGCCGACGTGCGCAACCTGGTCGCGCTGATTCGTTCATCTTCGCTAACCGAAGGCTACAGCAAGTCGCTGGACCTGTTGATCAGCCTGTCGCCCCGCCAGCGTGCGCTGATGCTGGCGCAACTGAATTTGGTGCCGGCTGCCATCAGTGACGCTGCCGGCCCGCTGGAAGGCGTTCTGCATCTGCAGCAACGCGCCGGGGTGATTGATGCGCAGACGCTGCAACGGCTGGTGAGCCTGCCCGGGGCCGATACTGTCGAGGGGTTTCTGGGGGGGAGCGGTCAACAGCTTTATTGCCTGGATGACATCAAGCGCCTGCCAGCCGGTTACCGCGTAGTGGTATTGGCAAAGGACAGCAACAAGGTGCTGCAGGCGGGTTTGAGCCTGGGCGAGGGTAAGGTCATCAGCCTCGATAACAGTGCGCTCACCTTGGGTGAATCGGTCAAAGGCTGGCATGAGCTGTACCTGGCGGATGCTCGGTTGCTGAGGTTCGAGCGACAGGCGGGCAAGCTGGCGGACGGCCGCGACGTACGGATTGTTGTCGAGCACGCTGCGCCCGAATTCAGGGCCGAGGAACTGCGCAGTGCACAAGCAGCCAGTCTCAGTGAGTCGCAAACATTGCTTGAGCAGGGCTTCCTCGCCGATTTGCGCAAGTATCCGAAAGTCTCGCGCTTGCTCGCCACCGGCAAGCAACGCCCTGGCCCGCTTTTGCGAACAGTCAGAGCCTACATGGCAAAGCACGGCTTCTTCGATATCAAGGTCAGGGTGGTGCACAGCTGGGACAAGGTCAACAAGGCCAGTAGCAGCCATTTCCTGTTGGTAGGTCGTCACCCGGAGCACGGTCACATGGCTTTCGACCTGATGGCTGCCCGGCGCACCCGCCTGGACCTGGAGCCGATGGTTGTCCCCGAGCCGGTCTGGGCGGCCCGCTTTCAACAGGCTGGCGGCAACCGGCTGATGAAATACCAGGATTTCGTCGATCTACCCAGTGCCAGGACGTCGGCGCGGTTGGCACGCAGCACGGCAGCCACTGCGTATCAGGAACGGTCCGTCTTGTTGATGGCTCCGGATTTCTACAAAGTCGAGTCGGGGCGTGAATGGGTACGAACAGAAGAGCTGCTCGGGGGAGGGAATTTTGCCCGTCACGAGCTCATGCCGGCAAAGCAGGTGGAGCAACGTTACGCCAAGCTGTGCAAGGACTGGCAAAACCTCAGCAACAAGAAGACGGAGTTTCAACAGGGACTGCGGGATTACGGAATGCTTACCGTCCCCGGTGTGGATCTGCGCGCCCGGCGTGATCTGGTGCATTTGAAACGGCTGTTCATACGTCCCGATTCGAACCTCACACCTCATCAACTTGGCGCACTGGCAGGCAGGATCAATCGCTTGGAGCTTGAGCAGCACTGGCAGCAAGCCTTCGCCCGTGCCGGAGCTCATGGCAGAAAGCTGCGTCTGCATGGGGCGAGGAGTTACCGGCCGGCGCCGCAAATCCTGGTGACCCGCCCGGACAACGGCCGCTGTCTGCCATTGGCACGCACCATGGCTGTAGCACTGGAAGGGGGCAGCGAACACGCGCTGATGGACAGGATGTATCTGGTGGCGGCGGATGCCCAGAGCAGCGAAGCGGTTCTGTTCAGCAAAGCGCTTGGGGTGCTGCACGGTAGCGGTGGGTCTGCAGTGAGGACCCTGCCAGGCAACCTTGAGCTGGAGGCAGTCATCAAACGCCTGGCGGATGAGCGACACAACGCCTATCTGCAGATCAATACCCCCAACCATTCCATGCTGATGGCCGTGCGTCAGGAACAAGGGCGCTCGGTATTCCACTTCTATGACCCCAACATCGGCCTGATCTCGGCCGATTCCTTGTCGGGTTACAGCTCGGTACTTAAGCACTACTTTTCCCAAAGACCCATGCTCAGTGCTTATGGGCTTGCTGTGCCTGAGTCGCTGCCACACTTTCGCGTCGAGGTCATAGACCCGGCGGCCATGCAGGCGGTGCCGCTGAATCAGGGCCTGACGGTCAAGGACCTGGGTGCGGCACCGGCGCTGTACAGTCGCACGCGCTGGTAATAGCGCGCCTTTACCAGCGCACCCTGATCCCCAGGTTGCCGATCAAGCCATTCAAGTCATTGTCGTCCACATCGCTGCTGTAATCGGCACTGACAAACAGCGCGACCTTCGGCGTTACCCGCGCCACCAGGCCCAACCCCAACTCGACGGTGGCGGAGTTGCGTCCGCTACTGATCTTGTCGACCTGGCCCAGGCTCACGGTTTCAGCGTTGGTGAAGTCATACCAGACGTTGGTACGTACGAACGGCTCGATCGGCATGCCGTGCACGTTGTAGCGTGCCGACAACCTGGCACCGACCCGCCCGGTCCAGTTCGGTTGCTGGTCGAACGCTTCCTGTGTGTCAGTCTGGCTCTGGCTGCCCGGAAAGTACTGCTGGTTGATCAACTGCGCTTGCGGCTCCAGGGTCCAGTTGCTACCCAGGCTGATGGGGTAGCCGCCTTCGATCGACAGCGTCAGGGCATGGCCGTTGCCGTCCAGGCGCTGGCCGGTTTCGCTGCGGCCATTGATATCGAAGCGTGTACCCATGGCCACTGCATCCAGGTGCCAGCCCTGGTCGTGGGTCATGCTCCAGTACACACCCAGGCTTTCACCGTCGAGGTTGACGACGGTCTTCTGGTCACCGACCTGGGGTCTGCGCAGGCCGTCAAAACCGCTTTGCAGGGTGCTGTGGCCGACGAAGAAACCGGCACGGTGAGTATTGCCGCCGGCTGTTTCACGAATGAACAGGTCCGGGCTGATCTGCAGGCTCTGGTTCGGGGTATCGAGTTGATCGATTTCCGGGCCCGGGGTACGCACCGGCGTCGGGAAAAACTGCGCCCACTGGCTGGCGATGCTGTCGGTGGCGGCCGGGGCGTTGCGCTCGGCCAGGCGCTCGGAAAAGGCGCCAAGGGCACCGAGGCCCAAGCCGCTGGCGCTGACCGGGGTCAGCGAGAGTACAGGCTGGGCTTGCACAAGATTAATCAACGGGTCGTTATCCTCCAGGCCCAATGCATGGGTTTCCAACGGGGTTGCCAAGAGCAGCGACGTGGAAACCGCATAGAAAACATACTCAAAGCCCGTAGGATTTGGAGTTTTTTTCATGGCGGATCTCCTCTGTGTTTAACAGCCAAGGTCTGGCCTGATGTCACGGCTGTAAGGCATAACCAGAGGGCGACCCAAACCAGCAAACCGCTCCCTGCCACGCGCTGAAAAGCGCGAGCTAGAGGTTCGGAATGGAGTCTGCAGTTGCTGCATTACTTCTAGCTAAGGAGAGGACGGGGCGTGCGTCAAGAAAGCGTGAAACAACCGTTATCAAGCTATTGGAAGCGCCAATAGGCTGAAATCAAACAAAAATATATATCTGATAGCCGCAACCGCTCTTTCCAGGGTCGCGGCTATGCCGAATCATTGCTAAAGCTGCACTTCCACCGCCAATGGCAGATGATCGGAGAGGTGACTCCAGGGCTTGTTGCCGAGGATTTGCGGGGCATGGCTGTTGGCATTGCGCAGGTAAATGCGGTCCAGACGCAGCAGTGGCAGGCGGGCAGGGTAGGTTCGTGCGAGCAGGCCGTGATGGCGCTCGAAGGCTTCGTGCAGGTCGCGGTGCAGGTTCAGGGTGCGATTGCCGCGCAGTTTCCAGTCGTTGAAGTCACCCGCGATGATCACCGGGGCGTCGGCCGGCAGCGAGTCCAGCAGCCGCCGCAGCAGTTGCAGCTGTTTTTGCCGATGACTTTCGAGCAACGACAGGTGCACGCAAATGGCGTGCACCTCGCTCTGCCCGGGCACGTCCAGCACGCAGTGCAGCAGCCCGCGGCGCTCGGGGCCGGTAATCGAGACATCAAGGTTGCGGTGTTCGATGATCGGGTACTTGGACAACAGCGCATTGCCGTGATGGCCGTCCGGGTACACGGCATTACGCCCGTAGGCGAAATCGCTCCACATGCTATCGGCCAGGAATTCGTACTGCGAGGTCTGCGGCCAGCCGGCGTAGCGCGCGGCATGGCGGTCGTGGGAACCGAGCACTTCCTGGAGGAAGACGATGTCGGCGCGGGTACTGCGCACCGCTTCACGCAGTTCGGGGAGGATGAAGCGGCGGTTGAAGGCGGTAAAGCCCTTGTGGGTATTGACGGTCAGTACCCGCAGGCGCTTGATCGCAGCAGCCTGGCGGGCAGTGGCGGTGTTGCTGGTGTCCGATTCGACGCTCACGGTTACTCCTAGTCGACAAATCTATAGCATCGGACTTGCCGGGGAACCTCCAGTTCCCCGGCATTCAGGCATCGTCGTCGCGGTACAGCTCGAGCAACAGCAGCGAGCGCCCGCTGACCTGAAACTCGCTGCCAAAGTCATGATGCTCGCCTTTGCGCAATTGTGGTCGGTCGGTGTCGATCAGGCAGTTCCAGTATTCGCCCTCCGGCACCTCGGGCAGGGTGAAGGCGACCGCTTCGTGATGAGCGTTGACGATCAGCAGCAAGGTGGCATCGGCGCCGGGGCGCAGAATACCGCTGACCTGGGCACGGCCATCCATCAGCATGCCCAGGCAGCGCCCGTGGGCGTCTTGCCATTGCTCGACGCTCATCTCGCTGGCGTCCGGCGCCAGCCAGGTGACGTCCTTGACCCCGATCGCCTCATTGTAGTCACCGACCAGAAAACGCGAGCGGCGCAGCACCGGATAGGCCAGGCGCAGCTTGGTCAGGCGCTTGACGAACTTGAGCAGCGCCGCGCCATCGTCATCCAGTTCCCAGTTGACCCAGCCGATTTCGCTGTCCTGGCAGTAGGCATTGTTGTTGCCGTGCTGGGTACGGCTGAACTCGTCGCCAGCGACGATCATCGGCGTACCCTGGGCCAGCAGCAGGGTGGCGAAGAAGTTGCGCATCTGGCGCAGGCGCAGGGCCTTGATCTCGGGGTCGTCGGTGGGGCCTTCGACGCCATGGTTCCAGGACAGGTTGTTGTTGCTGCCATCCTGGTTGTCTTCGTCGTTGTCCAGGTTGTGCTTGTCGTTGTACGACACCAGGTCACGCAGGGTGAACCCGTCGTGGGCGGTGATGAAGTTGACCGAAGCATAGGGCCTGCGCCCGCGGCGGTTGAACAGCTCGCCGGAGGCGGTCATGCGCGCGGAGAAGTCGGCCAGTTGGCCTTCGTCGCCTTTCCAGAAGGCCCGCACGGTATCGCGAAAGCGGTCATTCCATTCCGCCCAGCCGGGGGCGAAGTTGCCCACCTGATAACCTCCCGGGCCGCAGTCCCAGGGTTCGGCGATCAGTTTGACCTGGCTGAGCAACGGGTCCTGACGACAGGCGACGAGGAAGCTGTGACGTTCGTCAAAGCCCTCGTGATAACGCCCGAGAATGGTCGCCAGGTCGAAGCGGAAACCGTCCACGTGCATCTCGCCGGCCCAGTAACGCAGCGAGTCGGTAACCAGTTGCAGCACGCAGGGGTGGCTGAGGTCGAGGGTGTTACCGGTGCCGGAATCGTTGATGTAGAAGCGTTTGTCGTCGGGCATCAGGCGGTAATAGGACGAGTTGTCGATGCCGCGCATGGACAGGGTCGGTCCTAGCTCGTTGCCCTCGGCAGTGTGGTTGTAGACCACGTCGAGAATCACCTCGAGGCCGGCGTCATGCAGGTGCGCGACCATCTCCTTGAACTCGGCGATCTTGCCATTGGCCAGGTAGCGCGGGTGTGGGGCAAAAAACGCAATGCTGTTATAGCCCCAGTAATTGTTCAGGCCTTTTTGCAGCAGGTGCTGGTCGTTGACGAAGGCATGAATCGGCAGCAGCTCGATCGACGATACCCCGAGCTGCTTGATATGGCCGAGCAACTCGTCGCACATCAGCCCGGCAAAGGTACCGCGGTTGGCCTCCGGCACCGCCGGGTGGCGCATGCTGATGCCGCGCACATGGGCTTCGTAGAGGATGGTGCGCTCCCAGGGGATGCCCACGCGCTGGTCGCGGCCCCAGGTGTAGGCCGGATCGATGACCTTGCACTTGGGTACGAACGGCGCGCTGTCGCGCTCATCGAAGCTGAGGTCGCCATCGGGGTGGCCGATGGTGTAGCCGAACAGTGCTTCGGACCATTTCAGGCTACCGACCAGTTGCTTGGCGTAGGGGTCGATCAGCAGCTTGTTGGGATTGAAGCGGTGGCCGTTTTCCGGGGCGTACGGGCCGTGTACCCGGTAGCCGTAGATTTGCCCGGGGTGGGCGTCGGGCAGGTAGCCGTGGAAGATCTCATCGGTGTATTCCGGCAGCTCGATACGTTCGAGCTCGACCTCGCCGCTGGCATCGAACAGGCACAGCTCGACCTTGGTGGCGTTGGCCGAGAACAGCGCGAAGTTGACCCCCAGCCCATCCCAGGTAGCCCCCAGGGGGAAGGGCAGGCCTTCGCGGATGCGCGAGGGTTCGAGGTGAGCTTCGGCGGTAGGCTTGGCTTTGCGGATGGTCATTTGTGCTCCTTGATGAGGCTGGGACTGCTCTGCAGCCCATCGCCGGCAAGCCGGCTCCCACAGGATTCGGTGCAAGCAGCCCCTGTGGGAGCTGGCTTGCCAGCGATGCTTTCAACGGCTTAAGCCACCGGTGGCTTCTTGGCTGCCCTGGGCTTTTTCGGCGCCGCCGCCGCGCTGGCCGGTTTGGCCTTGCTGGTGCTGGCCGCCGGCGCCTTGGCTGGCTTGCGTGGCGTCACCTTGGGTGCCAGCGCTTCGGCTTCGGCGAGCTTGCGCGCCATCGCCCAGTGCCGCTCTTCCTGGCCTTCGGGCTTACCTTCCGACTCCCAGATCTGATAGGCGAATTCACGGATACGTTTTTCTTCGACACTCATCTCTACGCTCCTGAGGACTTAAGTATGTTCAACGAACAGATTGACCGGAAACTCCTTGAGTGCAGTGCTCAGCCACAGCTCCTTTGAGGCTGTGACTGCGCCCGTGGCAAAAAGTCCCGAGCAAGTGGCAGGCGACAAGGCAAACGGCAGGATCAGCCGGGTATCGTCCCAGTTCTGTGCCGGGATCAGGGGGATCGGGGACTGTGCAAACAAGCCCCAGGCCAGGCGCGGCACGACGACAATGGCGCGCTCGCCAGCCGTCACGCGGGCAAACGCCAGGACCCGGTCGGCGTGTCTGCCGCGCACTTCGAGCGGCAGGTACTGACCGCGCAGGAACAGCTGCGGGTATTGTTGACGCCACTCCAGCACCTGGTTGATCAGCGCCTGTTTGATCCGGCCGCTGCGCCAGTCCTGCAGCCGCTGCGCCGTTGTGGTGCCGTCCACCAGCGCCTGACGGCGGCTGGCAAAATCCACCGGGCGGCGGTTGTCGGGGTCGACCAGGCTGAAATCCCAGAATTCGTTGCCCTGGTACAGGTCGGGCACGCCTGGCGCGGTCATGCGCAGCAGGCACTGCGCCAGGCTGTTGAGGGCGCCCGGGCAAGCGATCGCCTGCGCCGCCTCGGTCAGTGAGTGCCGCAACTGCTGGCTGGCGCGCTCCAGCAACAGGGTGTCGATGAAGTCCAGGCAAGCCCGCTCATAGGCCTCGTTGGGTGCGCTCCAGCTGCTGCGCAACTTGGCCTCGCGCAGGGCCTTGCGCTGCCACTGGCACAAGCGTTGGGCATAGGCTTCGAGCGCCGTCGGATCGTTCTCGTCCAGGTCCAGCGGCCAACTCCCGAGCAGGGTCTGGTACAGCAGCAGTTCATCAGCGGCGCCCGGTGCCTCGCCGTCGGCCAGCGTGCTGCGCAAGGGACTGGCAAGTTCACGCCAGTGTTCGACCCGGCTGGCAAACCAGCTGCTGCGTTCGCTGAGCACCGCCAGGCGCGCACGGGTGTCTTCACCGCGTTTGTGGTCATGGGTGGCGGTGGCCAGCAGGTTGTCCGGGAACTGCTCCAGGCGCACAAGACAATGCTGATGGAAGTCTTCGATCGGCGCACTGAAACGCTCGGCATCAAAGCCGACATCGTTACGCGACAGCAGCAGCGCCGAGCGGTAGAAGGCGGTGTCTTCCACGGCCTTGGCGGCCGTGGGTGAAGTCAGCTGCTGAAAGCGTACGCAGGCATGGCGCAGGTGCTTGCGCGGGCGTCCTGGCGGCAAGCGGCACCAGGGTTCGCCACCGAGCCAACGTTGCAGGTAGTCGAGCACCGGCCAGTCGGCCTCGCTCAGGCACTGGCGGGCACCGCGCATGGCCTGCTGGAAGAACGCTTCGTCTTCTGCGGGACGGCCGCAAGCATTGATGTAGGTGCGGTACACCGGATAGTGCTCGATCAGTGCCTGCAGGGCGCGGCGAATGGCGCCGAAGGTCAGGTCGCGGCTCATCAGGTCGTCACGGGCAACCTGCAACAATGCCTGGGACACCGATTCGAAATCGCCGGCCAGGCTGGCGCTGAGGATCTGCTGGCGAGCCAGGCGCACTTCCTCGGTAAACTCCGGGCGGTCGCTCACCGCGCTCCACAGCGCTGCCAGTTCGCCTTCGCCGTCCGGGTCGTGCTGCAACAGCGAGACCTGGTTCATGAATTCGTAGCCGGTGGTGCCGTCGACTTGCCAGTCGCGGTGCAACTGCTCGTCGGCACCGAGGATCTTCTCGACAAAAATCGGAAAGTGCTCCAGCGCCGCCTCAAGCGGGCGCTGGGCCAGCAGCCCGTCGACCCGGCGGCGCAGCTTGCGGCAGTAGCCACGGGGGTCGGCCAGACCGTCAATGTGGTCAACCCGCAGGCCGTCGACCAGGCCGCGGCCGATCAGCTCGAACACCTTGCTGTGGGTGGCCTCGAACACCGCCGCACGCTCCACCCGCAGGCCGCCCAGCTCATTGACGTCGAAGAAGCGTCGCCAGTTGATATCGTCGCCGGCGGTGCGCCAGCTGGCCAGGCGATAGGGCTGGCGTTCGAGCAGGGCGTGCAGGCGCTTGAAGCCTTCAGGCGTACGACTGTCGAACGCAGTGAACACATCGTCCAGAGGCTGCTGCCGGGCCACTGCTGCCAGCTCAGCCAGCAGTGGCCTGGCCCGCAGCGGCGCATCGGCACCGCTGCGCAAACCACTCAAGCGTGTACCCAGCTCCTGCAGGGCGGCGCCGCCGTTGGTGAGAATCACCCCATAATCTGCGGGGCAGATCGGAAAACGGTGTTCGTGGTGCTGAATATGAAACTGGCCCGTAGCGGCATCGAACCGCAGGGGGATTTCTCCGGCCTGTAGCACCGCACCGTAGTCACTGGCCAAAAACGGCAGCAACAGCTGGCCTTCGAGCAACGGGTCCGGCGAGTGCCACTGGATGTCGAAGAATTCGGCATAACGGCTGCGCCGGCCCCAGGCCAGCAGGTCCTGCCACCAGGGATTGTCGCTGCCGACAGCCATATGGTTGGAGACCATGTCGAGGATCAGCCCCATGCCATGCAGGCGTAGCGCTGCCACCAGCCGCTCCAGCGCCGCTTCGCCGCCCAGCTCCGGGCTGACCTGGCCGGGGTCGACCACATCGTAGCCATGACGCGAGCCGGGGCGGGCGCGCAGCAGCGGCGAGGCGTACAGGTGGCTGATACCTAAGCGGGCGAAGTAGGGCACCAGAGGCACGGCATCGTCGAGGCTGAAGTCGGCATGAAACTGCAGGCGCAGGGTCGCCGTCAGGGCTTTCATCGGTCACGCTCCCAGGCTTGTTCGCGGGCTTGCGCCAGCAGCTCCAGGCGCCGCGCCGCGTCCTCGTCGTCGAGCAGGCCGGTAGCGGTCAGGGCAAAACGCCGGCGCCAGTTCGGGTGGCTGTCGGTGGTGCCCGGCAGGTTGGGTTGCTCGTCGATGCCCAGCAGGTCTTCCAGCGGCACCAGCACCAGCGGCGCGCGGGTATGGCCGAGGTAGCGGATGCTGGCATCGATCAGGGCGTCGCTGTCTTGCAGGGGCTGGCCGTAGTTCTGCTCAAGGATCCGCCGCAGGCCCTGGCGTTCGTGTTGGCGCGTTTCGCGCCAGTGGCGTTCGGTGATGCCGTCGATCAGGGTCAGGCGCTGGTTCCAGTCGATATCGCGCGCCTGCAGCCAGCCGGCCAACGGCGGCAAGTCATGGGTGCTGGTGGTGGCCAGGGCACTGTCGGGCCAGTCGAGGATGGGTTTGAAATGGCCGGGCGGGTCCTGTTCGAACAACAGTACGCGCATACCAAGGATCGCCCGTGCGGCGAGCTTTTCGCGCAGGCCGTCGGGCACGGTGCCCAGGTCTTCGCCGAGGACGATGGCCTGGTGGCGCACCGACTCAAGGCTCAGCAGGCGCAGCAGATCATCGAGCGGGTAATGCAAATAGGCGCCTTCGGCCGGGGTGGCGCCTTGGGGAATCAGCCACAGGCGTTGCAGGCCCATCACGTGGTCGATGCGCAAGCCGCCAGCATGGGCGAAGTTGGCCCGCAGCATTTCGATAAAGGCGCGGTAGCCGTTGCGCCGCAGACCTTCGGGCGAGAACGCGCAGATGCCCCAGTTCTGCCCGGCGCGATTGAGGATGTCGGGCGGGGCACCGACGTTGAGGCCGGCCAGCAGCTCGTCCTGGCGGCTCCAGGCCTGGCTGCCGGCGCCGTCGGCCCCCACCGCCAGATCGGCGATCAGGCCGATGCTCATGCCATTGCTGCGTGCCGCATCCTGGGCGCGCTGCAGGCTGCGTTCGATCAACCATTGGCAAAAGGCGTGAAACTCCACCTCTTCGCTGTGCTGGCGGGCGAACGCACTCACCTCCGGGCTGTGCGGGTCGTGCCAGGCGGCGGGCCAGTCGCGCCAGTCCTGGCCGATATCGCGCTTGAGCGCGTGTTCCAGCAGCACCTCGAAACGGCAATGACGTTCAAGGGCGGGACCTGCGTGCTGGCGATAGCTGTCGAAATCGGCGAACAACGGGTGCTCGGCGGCGATAAAGTCGCGATACAGCGCCCGCAGCAGGCGCTGGCGGAACGACGCTGCCTGGGGCCAGTCGATCAGCGGCAGCTGTTCAAGCTGCTCCAGTGGGCCATGCAACTGACAGGCTTCAATGGCCATGCGCACGGCGCGATCACCGAGCAGCGCCGCGGGGCTGGCATAGAGGCTGTTGAGAAACAGCCGGCTGGACGGCGAGTAAGGGCTGTAGCGCTGGGTGTCGCTGGCGAACATGGCGTGCAGGGGGCTGATCGCCAGGGCATCGGCACCGCGCTCGGCGGCGCTGCGTACCAGCGCTTCGAGGGCCAGGCAGTCACCATAGCCACCGTCGTCGGGGCGACGCAGGCTGTACAGCTGGGCACTCAGGCCCCAGCAGCGCGGCGTCGGTGTGTCGAGGGCATCGGCAATGCTGTAGCAGCGTGCCGGTGCTACGGCCAGGGTAAAGTGCTGCCGGTCGATTTGCACCTGGTGATAGCCGATGGGCAACCCGGCGGGAAGCCTGGCCTGAGCGTCCAATTGCAGCAACTGTTCGCTGCCATCCTCAAGCTGCACCCGGCAATCCATCGCGGCAGGGAAATAGCCGGACAGCTCAAGTGCCAGGTCCTGGTCGACCGTCAACAGCGGCGGCAGGTGGCGGGCATCGTGGGCGCTGAGCAGGGCCTGGATGCTGACTTCGATCGCTTCAGCGCTGCCTGCCGGGTGGCCAAGCCCTGCCAGAACCCGTTGCAGCGCCGGGTCGTTGACTCGCTGGGCACGGCCATTGGCGTCGATCCAGTCCACTGCCAGGCCTGCCAGTTCGGCCAGTTGCTGCAAGCGTGGGTCAGTCATGGGCAGGCTCCGCTGGGGTGGTCGGCGTCAGGCTGACCAGGGTGGTGTAAGGCGGTAGTTGTGTAGTGCCGACACTGGCCTGGCTGCAGGTGAACAGCCGCGAAGGGCCATCGGGAAGATCGGCAAGTTGCGCAGTCGGGCCCAGGTTCAGGTCGATACGCAGCTCGCCACCCTGCTGTAATTGCCAGCGCACACTCAGGGCCTGTGGCCCCAGCACATGTGCGCCGAGGGCATGGATACCCGGCAGGTGCGGGACGATGTGCCGGGCGCGCAGAGCCAGCAACTGCCGGTAGAACTGTAGCCAGGGTCGCTGGCGCGATTCAGGCGGGCGTGGCCGTGAGGCGTTAAAGGTATTGATGGCGTTGGGGTCGGGAATGCGCGCCCGGGTGGCTGCGTCCTGGAAGGCGGCAAAGCCGGCAAATTCGGCCCGTCGCCCTTCGCGCACGGCGTCGGCAAGTTCGTCGTGATGGTCGGTGAAAAATACGAAAGGTTGCTCGCAGCCCCATTCATCGCCCATGAACAACAGCGGGATCATCGGCGACAGCAACAACAGGGTGGTGGCTGCCCGCAAGGCCTGTGGCGGACACAGCTGGTTCAGGCGCTCACCGAACGCGCGGTTGCCGATCTGGTCGTGGTTCTGCAGGAACAGCACGAAGGCTGTGGGCGGCAAGTGCCCGCTGGGCTCGCCGCGGGGACGGCCGTTGCGGTCGGGTTGGCCCTGGAAGACAAAGCCCTGGCTCAGGCAGCGCGCCAGCTTCTCGATGGTCGACTCGCTGTAGTCGGCGTAATACGCCTCCTGTTCGCCGGTGAGCAGCACGTGCAGGGCGTTGTGACCGTCGTCGTTCCACTGCGCATCGAAGCCCTGTTCAAGCAGGTGCGCCTGGTTGTGTTCGTTCTCAAGGTTCAGCCATACCTGACGCCCCGGGGTGATCTGGCTGCGCACCCGGCGCGCCAGTTCGGCGAGAAAGTCCGGATCGTCGATGGCATGCACGGCATCCAGGCGCAAGCCATCGACGCGGTAGTCCTGCAGCCACATCAGGGCGTTCTCGATAAAGAAATCGCGCACCTGGCGGCGGCGAAAATCGATCGCCGCGCCCCAGGGGGTCTGGCGATCCTCACGGAAAAACCCGCTGGCGTAGCGGCCGAGGTAATTGCCATCCGGGCCGAAGTGGTTGTAGACCACATCCAGCACGATCATCAGGCCATGCCCGTGCGCCTGGTCAATCAGTTGGCGCAGCTGGTCCGGGGTGCCATAGCTGTGCTGCGGGGCGAACGGCAGCACGCCGTCATAGCCCCAGTTGCGATTCCCGGGGAGCTGCCCGATCGGCATCAGTTCGATCGCGGTAATACCCAGCTCGGCCAGGGCCGGCAAGCGCTCGATGACCCCGGCATAGCCGCCGCACAGGCCGACGTGCAGCTCATAGATGACCGCTTCGTGCCAGGGGCGGCCGTGCCAGTTCGGATGTTGCCAGCGGTAGGCCGCCTGGTCCACCAGCTCGCTGGGGCCGTGCACGCCTTCGGGCTGGTAGCGCGATGCCGGGTCGGCGACCGTCTGCTCAGCGTCAATCCGGTAGCGGTACCGGCTACCGGCCTTGCAGGCGAGGCGGCCGACGAACCAGCCGTCGGCCTGTGCCTGCAAAGGTTCACGCGGGCCCGCTTCGAACTCGACTTCAACCCGTTGCGCGTCGGGTGCCCAGAGGGCAAACCGGGCGCTGCTACTGTCCAGCATCGCGGCCCCGTGGGTCGCTTGTTCCTGTGACCTCAAGGGCATACCTGCCACCTCGCGTCAGCGTGGGGTTACACGGGCGTTTTCAACCAATTCCTCGTAGAGACGGGCATAAGGCTCGACGGCCTGGCACCAGTTGAAGGGTTGGGTCATGGCCAGGCAACGCATGGCGTTGAGCAGGTTCTGCTTGCCGTACACGTAAAACGCCCGGCTCAGGGCTTCGCGGTAGCTGTCGACAGTGGACTCATCGAACAGAAAACCGGTGACGCCGTTCTCGATAGTGTCGGCCAGGCCCCCGGTGTTGCGTGCCACCGGCAGCGAACCGAAGCGCTGGGCATACATCTGGCTCAGGCCGCAGGGTTCGTAGCGAGATGGCATCAAGAGGAAATCGCTGCCGGCGAACATGCGCCGGGCATCGGTTTCGTTGAAGCCGATGCGCACGCCGATCTGCCCGGGATAGCGCAGGGCGAGTTCGCTCATGGCTTGCTCTTCT
The DNA here is from genome assembly GCF_900275665.1 of Pseudomonas sp. JV241A. Classification (NCBI taxonomy): domain Bacteria; kingdom Pseudomonadati; phylum Pseudomonadota; class Gammaproteobacteria; order Pseudomonadales; family Pseudomonadaceae; genus Pseudomonas; species Pseudomonas sp. JV241A. The sequence goes on along the minus strand of NZ_OPYO01000037.1, from coordinate 229,236 downwards.
TCTGGCTCGCCGCGGCCGATGATCGCGATCTGGCCGCCTTGGCGAACAATGTAGTCGGCCACCCCCAGCGTCAGGTCCAGGCCTTTCTGGTACACCAGGCGCGAGACCACGGCGAACAGCGGCCCGGTCGAGGGCTGCAGCTCGAACAGCGCGCGGACCTGCCGGGCGTTGACGGCTTTGCCCTCCCAGTCGTTGAGGCTGAAGGGGTGGGCCAGGTGCGGGTCGCTGGCCGAGTCCCAGCTTTCGTCGATGCCGTTGGGAATGCCGCTGAGCAGGCCTTGCTGAGCCTTGCTGGCTAGAAAGCCATCCAGCCCGCAGCCGAACGACGGCGTGGTGATCTCTCGGGCGTAGGTGGCGCTGACCGTGGTGATGTGGCTGGAGTAGGCAAGGCCGGCCTTGAGGAACGACAGCTTGCCGTAGAACTCCATGCCTTCCTGCTGCAGGGCATGGTTGGGAATCGCCAGCTCCGGGCAGCAGGCGCGGCTGACCACGCCCTGGTAGGCCAGGTTGTGAATGGTGAACAGGGTCGGGGTCTGCAGGCCGCGCCAGTGCATGTAGGCCGGGGCCAGGCCGGCGGGCCAGTCGTGGGCGTGGACCAGGTCGGGCTTCCAGTGGACCATGCCTTCACCGGCAGCGATTTCCGCGGCGGCCAGGCCCAGGCGGGCGAAGCGGATATGGTTGTCGGGCCAGTCGCGGCCGTTGTTGGCACCGTAGGGGGTGCCTTCACGCTGGTACAACTCGGGACAGATCAGCACGTAGATCACCAGGCCGTCGGCCAGGTCCATGCGGCCGATCTTGCATGGCGGCAGCGCTGCGTGGCCGCCCAGTTCGCCGACCAGGTGGATCGGGTTGTCGCTCTCCAGCACTTGCGGGTAACCGGGGATCAGCACCCGCACATCGTGCAAGTGGCGCATGGCTCGTGGCAATGCCGCCGAGACATCGCCCAGGCCGCCGGTCTTGACCAGGTCGGCGATTTCCGAGGTAACGAACAACACTTTGCGCTTCTTCGATGAATGTCTGGGGTCAGCACCCAGTGCCTTGGCTGTCGGCGTGAAATCCGCTCCAAGCGACTCACGCGTATCCGGGGTGAAATGCTCTACATGAGGTTCGACAGCGGCACTGATCATACTTCTCTCCGTCCCTATGTTGTGCGGGCGTGGGCGCCCGTTGTTGTTTCTCTGCTGATACTTCTCTCTATAAGTGGTCTTGCCTTGCATTCCATGCCCCGAAGCCAAGCGCACAAGCGCTACGCAAGCCGGCGTCCTGCCGACGGCGTGGTGACGATATGGGATGGGTGGGCCGCGTCCGTTGAAGCGGAATCGATGGCCTACTTAGTTCCTGACCTACCGCGATTCCAGAAGTTTCGACTAATTTCAGTCGAGTTTTCCGGGCGATGTCTGGCCGAATACCGAGTGTAGGAGAGATATCGTGAAATATGTGACCCGCTGGTCACTTTTGCTGGCGGGAAAACCTGCAGCATTTGTACCGCAGGTCATGGCGCAAATTCAGCCGCGCGGCAACAGCGAGGAATGGTGGCTGCTGATCAGCCACTGCTGGCCATTCCAACGATAGAGGCGGCGCCGTCAGGCGCGAGCGGGCACCTGGCCGTCCTGCGCTTGCTGCAGCAGCAGGTTGAGCCGGGCGACTTGTTGTTGCAACTGGTCGCGTTCTTCTTTGAGGCGACGCAACTCGTCGCGGTGAACCGTCACGTAGAGGGTCTGGGCAGGCATTTTCGGCAGAAGGGTTCCCATTGCACACCTCGCATAGGGTGGGTCGTTTTTCTAACAGCGTAGCTGCTTGATCGGCGGCGATTCTGAATTCTTTTGTCGGTCATGGGAACTTTTTTGTTTCTGGGTGTCTTGCCGTTCGTCGCTGAACCAAGTGGGCGATGGCTGGACTAACCTTGAAGGCCTGAACCGGCATTTTTCATTCCAGGGGAGCATCGCACATGCAATTGGGAATCGTGGGGCTGGGCCGCATGGGCGGCAATATTGCACGGCGCTTGATGCGTGGCGGGCACCGGATGGTGGTGCATGACCGTGATCGCCAGGCGGTGGAAACCCTGGTCAAGGAAGGTGCCAATGGCGCCCACGACCTTGGCGCACTGGTGGGCAAGCTGGAGAAACCACGCGCGGTGTGGGTGATGTTGCCGGCCGGTGAGCCGACCGAGCAGACCATTGCGCAACTGGCCGACCTGCTGGATGCCGACGATGTGATCATCGATGGCGGCAACACCTTCTACAAGGACGATATGCGCCGTGCCGCCGAGCTGGGCACGCGCAACCTGCACTATATCGACGTCGGCACCTCGGGCGGTGTCTGGGGCCTGGAACGGGGCTACTGCATGATGATCGGCGGCGAAAAGGCCGTGGTCGATCGTCTCGATCCGCTGTTCGCAACCCTCGCCCCCGGGGTCGGTGAGATTCCTCGCACCCGGGGCCGCCAGGGCCCGGCCGAGCGTGCCGAGCAAGGCTATATCCATGCCGGTCCTGCAGGTGCCGGACACTACGTGAAGATGATCCACAACGGCATCGAGTACGGCCTGATGCAGGCCTATGCCGAAGGTTTCGACCTGCTCAAGAGCAAGGGCAGCGATGCCTTGCCGGCCGAGCAGCGCTTTGACCTGAACCTGGCCGAAATCGCTGAAGTCTGGCGCCGTGGCAGCGTGGTCACCTCCTGGCTGCTCGACCTCACCGCCGATGCCCTGGTGGCCGATCCGCAACTGGGTGGCTACAGCGGCTCGGTGGCAGACAGCGGCGAAGGGCGCTGGACCATCGATGCGGCGGTGGAGCAGGCGGTGCCGGTGCCGGTGTTGTCCAGCGCCCTGTTCGCCCGCTTTCGTTCGCGCCAGCAGCAGGGCACCTATGCCGACCGCATGCTGTCGGCCATGCGCTTCGGCTTTGGTGGTCATGTCGAGAAGAACGCCGAATGAGCAAAACACAAATCGAAGCGGCCCCGCCTTGCAACCTGTTCCTGTTTGGCGCCAACGGCGACCTGGTCAAACGCCTGTTGATGCCGGCGCTGTACAACCTGAGCCGCGACGGCTTGCTCGACAAGGGCCTGCGGATCATCGGCGTCGACCATAACGCCGCCACCGACCGTGAATTCGCCGCGCGCCTGGAAGCCTTCATGCGCGAGCGCGACAAGGCCAGTGAAGGCGCCAGCAAGTGCCTGGATGACAAGCTCTGGGCGCGCCTGGCCAAGCGCATCGGCTACCTGACCGGCGACTTTCTCGACGAAGCTACCTACCAGGCCATCGCCGAACGCATCCGCAGCAACCCCAGTGCCAACGCGGTGTTCTACCTGGCCACCTCGCCGCGCTTTTTCAGCGAAGTGGTGCAGCGCCTGGGCGCCGCCGGCCTGCTCGACGAAACCGATGGCTTTCGCCGGGTGGTGGTGGAAAAACCCTTCGGCTCGGACCTGGCCAGTGCCGAAGCGCTCAACGCCTGCCTGCTCAAGGTCATGAGCGAAAAGCAGATCTATCGCATCGACCACTATCTGGGCAAAGAGACGGTGCAGAACATCCTCGTCAGCCGCTTTTCCAACGGCCTGTTCGAAGCGTTCTGGAACAACCACTACATCGATCATGTGCAGATTACCGCTGCCGAAACCGTCGGCGTCGAAAGCCGCGGCGCCTTCTACGACAATACCGGCGCATTACGGGACATGGTGCCCAACCACTTGTTCCAGTTACTGGCCATGGTCGCCATGGAGCCGCCGGCAGCCTTTGGCGCCGATGCGGTCCGAAGCGAGAAAGCCAAGGTCATCGGCGCGATCCGGCCCTGGTCGAAAAACATGGCCCTGAAGCACTCGGTGCGCGGCCAGTACACGGCGGGCAAGCAGGGGCGCAAGAACGTGCCCGGTTACCGCGAAGAGCCGCGGGTCGAGCCCGACAGCAACACCGAAACCTTCGTCGCGCTCAAGGTGATGATCGACAATTGGCGCTGGGTCGGCGTGCCGTTCTACCTGCGCACCGGCAAGCGCATGAGCGTGCGCGATACCGAGATTGCCATCTGCTTCAAGCCAGCGCCCTATGCCCAGTTTCGTGACACCGAGGTCGAGCGGCTCAAGCCCAACTACCTGAAGATCCAGATCCAGCCCAACGAAGGCATGTGGTTCGACCTGCAGGCCAAGCGCCCGGGCCCGGCCCTGGCCATGGAGAACGTCGAGCTGGGTTTTGCCTACAAGGACTTTTTCAAGATGCAGCCGTCCACGGGCTACGAGACGCTGATCTACGATTGCCTGACCGGCGACCAGACGTTGTTCCAGCGCGCCGACAACATCGAGAACGGCTGGCGCGCAGTGCAACCGTTTCTCGATGCCTGGAAGGAGGGCGGCGAGGTGCAGCCCTATGCCGCCGGCGAAAATGGCCCGACGGCGGCGGATGAGTTGCTGGCCCGGGACCGGAGGGTCTGGCACCGCATCGGGTGAAACCCATCGCGGGACAAGCCCGCTCCTACAACCAGTAAGTCACCGCCCACCACCCCAGCCCACCCATGACCACGGTGTAGGGCAGCGCCATCCACACCATCCGCCCATACGACAGGCGAATCAGCGGGGCGATCGCCGAAGTCAGCAGGAACAGGAACGCCGCCTGGCCATTGGGCGTGGCCACGCTTGGCAGGTTGGTGCCGGTATTGATCGCCACCGCCAGGGTCTCGAAGTGCTCGCGACTCATGCCACCGTTGACAAACGCCTGCTTGACCTCGGTGATATAGATGGTGGCAACGAACACGTTGTCGCTGATCGCCGACAACAGGCCGTTGGCGATAAACAGCATGCCCGGCTGCTGATCCGCCGGCAGCGCCAGCACCCACTGGATCAGCGGGGTAAACAGCTGCTGCTGGTGAATCACCGCCACCACGGCAAAGAACACCACCAGCAGCGAAGTAAACGGCATGGCGTCCTGGAACGCGCGGCCCAGGCGGTGTTCGTCGGTGATGCCGGTAAAGGCGGTGATCAACACGATCACCAGCAGGCCGATCAGGCCGACTTCGGCCACATGCAGGCCCAGGCCGATGATCAGGATCAGCGCCGCCAGGCCTTGCACCACTAAGGCGGCACGTTGATGAGTCGTGCGCTGGGCGTCGTCTTCGGCGGCATAGGCGGCCAGCACTTGGCGCACGTTGTCCGGCAGCAGGGTGCCATAGCCGAACCAGCGCAGTTTCTCCAGCAGTACGCAGGTCACCAGGCCGGCGGCCAGCACCGGCAGCGACACCGGCGCAACCTTGAGGAAGAACTCGGCGAAGTGCCAGCCCATCTCGTGGCCGATCAGCAGGTTCTGCGGTTCACCCACCAGGGTGCACACACCGCCCAGGGCCGTACCGACGGCGCCATGCATCAGCAGGCTGCGCAAAAAGGCGCGGAACTGCTGCAGGTCGTCACGGTGCAGGTGAGCGATCTGCTGGTCGCTGTCCAGGTCCGAGTCTTCCCGCGGGTTGCCGCCGGAAGCGACCCGGTGATACACCGAGTAGAAGCCCACCGCCGCGCTGATGATCACCGCCGTGACCGTCAGGGCATCGAGAAACGCCGAGAGAAACGCCGAGAGAAAGCAGAAGAGCAAGGCCAGCAGGGTCTTGGACTTTACCCCGAGCAGGATGCGCGAAAACACGAACAGCAGCAGGTCTTTCATGAAGTAGATGCCGGCGACCATGAACATCAGCAGCAGGATCACCGGAAAGTTGTGCTGCAGCTCTTCATACAGCGCTTGCGGCGTGGTCATGCCCAGCAGCAGGGCTTCGACCATCAGCAGGCCGCCGGGCATCAGCGGGTAGCACTTGAGTGCCATGCCGAGGGTAAAGATGAACTCGATCACCAGCACCCAGCCGGCCACCACGGGGCCAAGGGTGAACAGCAGCAGGGGATTGAGCAGCAGGAACAGGCACAAGGTGGCCTTGTACCAGCGCGGCGACTGACCGAGAAAATTGTGGGCCAGGGCGCCGGCCAGGGAGCGGGACATGAAAATGTATCCTTATGATTCAACAGCTGGGCAAAGTGCCGCATGTGCGAAAGGAGATCAAGGTAAAAGTCCCGGTTTTGGCACAAGCGCGGCCTTGGCGCCGACGCCCACCTTGTTATAGTCCTGCGATCAACCTCGCCGCCATCAAGGAAAGCACCGTGACTGACTACCAAGCGTTCAAGGTCGAACTGATTCACCACATCGCCCACGTGCAGATCAACCGCCCGGAAAAGTACAACGCCATGAACGCGGCGTTCTGGAGCGAAATCGTCGAGATCTTCCGCTGGATCGATGAAACCGACGAAGTGCGCGCGGTGGTGATCAGCGGCGCGGGCAAGCATTTCTCCGCGGGTATCGACCTGATGCTGCTGGCCTCGGTGGCCAACGAGCTGGGCAAGGACGTCGGCCGCAACGCACGCCTGCTGCGCCGGACCATCCTGCGCATGCAAGCGTCGTTCAATGCCGTGGACAACTGCCGCAAGCCGGTGCTGGCGGCGATTCAGGGCTATTGCATCGGCGGCGCCATCGACCTGGTCTCGGCCTGTGACATGCGCTACTGCAGCAGTGACGCGCAGTTCTCGATCAAGGAGGTCGACATGGGCATGGCCGCCGACGTCGGCACCCTGCAGCGCCTGCCACGAATCATCGGCGACGGCATCATGCGCGAGCTGGCCTACACCGGGCGCAATGTCGCGGCTGACGAAGCCCTGCGCATCGGCCTGGTCAACCGGGTGTTCGACACGAATGAGGCGCTGCTTGACGGAGTCTTTGCCATTGCCGCTGAAATTGCGGGAAAATCGCCGCTTGCCGTGGCCGGCACCAAGCACATGATCAGCTACATGCGCGATCACCGCATCGACGATGGCCTGGAGTACATCGCCACCTGGAACGCCGCCATGCTGCAGTCCACCGATCTGCGGGTGGCGGTTGCCGCCCACATGAGCAAACAGAAACCCGAGTTCGCCGACTGACGCCCGGCGGCGAACCCCCGCAAGGAACCGCACGATGTCAGCGCGCTGGATCACCGCAGTACTGGATACGAACATCAGCGGCGGCTGGGCAGTAGCCCGCAGCAGCGAAGGGTTCCTGGTCGATGACAATGGTGCGCTGTTCCCGCGCGACTGGCTCAGGCGTCAGGAACTGGACGTACTGTGCGAGCACGGCATTGGCCATTTCGATGGCCAGCCGGTGTTCCTTCTCGAGCTGCGCAGCCCGCAGGCGGTAGCGGGCTGCAGCTGGCGCGGCTTGCGTCAGTTCATGCTCGAAGGCGACTTCGATACCTACAAGATCCTCGGCTACGCCGCGCAGATCGGCACCTGGGCCCGCGAGCACCGCTTCTGCGGCAGCTGCGGCCAGCCCATGGCGCAGATCCACTGGGAGCGGGCCATGTACTGCGCGCCGTGCGAGCTGCGCAGCTACCCACGCATCTCGCCGAGCATGATTGTGCTGGTCACCCGTGGCGATGAAATCCTCCTGGCCCGTTCTCCACGCTTTGTCACCGGCGTGTACAGCACCTTGGCCGGTTTTGCCGAGCCGGGTGAGTCGGCTGAGGATTGCCTGGTGCGCGAGGTGCGCGAAGAGGTGGCGATCGAGGTGCAGAACATCCAGTACGTCGGTAGCCAGTGCTGGCCGTTCCCGCATTCGATGATGCTCGGCTTTCATGCCGAGTACGCCGGCGGCGAGATCATCATGCAGGCGGACGAGATCGAGGACGCCCAGTGGTTCCGGGTCGATGCGCTGCCGCCGTTGCCGGCGGGGCGCTCGATTGCCCGTTACCTGATCGACTTGTACGTGGCGCGGCGCTTGGGGTTGCAGGAGCCGGTGCTGCTCAGCTGACACAAGCTGACAGGGAAAGTATTCCCTCTAGGTGCCTGGACCCTATCAGAAGAAACTGCCCGACTTTACTAACCAGCCGGGAAAGATCGTCGTGGAGTTGAATCCAGCAGCCAGCAGCTACAGTCATTCTGTTGACCTTCAGGCAGAGTCGCCGGGCGCTTATGAACTACGCGAGCAGCTGGAGCAGGCTTGCGTGGCGTTGGGCGAGGGCCGGGGTTCACGTCCCGAGGCCTATCAAAATCTATTGGCGTTTCTGGCGGCAAGTATCAGCGAAACGCAAATGTCGTCAGAACAGCAGGCGCTGGCTGAGCAGATACTGTATCAGGCAGGGCTCTCTGGCACTGACGCCAACCCCTTCGAACTGCTACCCCGACTTCTGCCCCGTAACGTGTCGGCACCTGCGCAGGAGGGGGCGCCTGAACATCAGCTTGGGGTGGCGGTATTTGAGGACAGCGATCTGGGGGCGTGCGTGTATTTCGATCGTACCGGCGGCGCGGACGCGTTCTCGGGTGCAGATGCCCTGTTGGAGAGCTTCCCCTGGGAGCTTGAAGTCCGCCCATCGCCACCGGGTAATCCATTCAGCGCACTGCTTGATATCCCGGTCCAGCGCCTGGAGCGGCGCAATGCGGTAATTATTGAAAGTGGCCGCCTTCTGCTGGGCCCTGATGAGGGGTGGGGAGCGATTGAGCGAAAAGGCCAGGACAACATGCTTGCTGAGCTGACGCAGCTTGCACAGGCTTTCAGAATGGACGAGCGACAACTCAAGGCCGCTGTGCCGGAGTTTCTGCTTGATGCACAAAGCGAGTGGCAAGGGTTCTTCAGAGAGGAGCATCCCACGCGTTTTCGCGAGCATGACGCAGTCTTCAACGAACGCTTTGAAGACCTTGAAGCAGCCCAGCCCCATCTGGAGGACGGGCTGTACCGTTTTTATATCGAGCAGTTGAGCTGTGACAAGGCCAAAGACGAGATCGACGTGTTCAAACAGTTGGTGATCGATCATTTCGCCGGTGTCGAAATTACCCGCCTTTGATCCAGCGCCTGCCTATTGCATTCAATGGGCGGGCGCAGGGCTTACACCTGCCCGAACCAATGCTGCCACGCTAGACGCACGGTCAATGCCAGCACCACGGTGATGAACACCGGGCGGATGAACTTGCTGCCGCCGCTGATGGCGGTGCGCGCGCCGAAAAATGCGCCGACCATCAGCGCCGAGCCCATCGACAGACCGACCAGCCAGTCGACCTGGCCGGAGAAGATGAACACCGACAGGGCTGCAGCGTTGCTGACGAAGTTCATGCTGCGCGCCACGCCGCTGGCCTTGACCAGGTCGATGGGGTAGAGCAGCAGCGTGCTGACGGTCCAGAACGCCCCGGTGCCGGGGCCGGCCACGCCGTCATAGAAACCCAGGGTGAAGCCCTGGGGGATCTGCCACTTCTTTTTCACCGGCGCGTCGGCGTCCAGCGGCGCCTTGGGCGTGCCGCCGAACAGCAGGTACACGCCGCAGAGGAAGACGATCACCGGCAGCATCTTGTTCAGCCATTCGGCTGGCAGGTAGTGGGCCACCACCGCGCCAATCAAGGCGCCGATAAACGTGCCGACCAGGGCGTGGCGCCATTGCGCCGGATGGAACAGCTTGCGCCGGTAATAGGTGAACCCGGCGGTGGCCGAGCCGAAGGTCGAGCTGAGCTTGTTGGTGCCCAGCACCAGGTGCGGTGGCATGCCGGCGGTGAGCAGGGCGGGGGTGGTGAGCAGGCCGCCGCCTCCGGCAATGGCATCGATGAAGCCGGCAACGAAAGCGACGGCGGCAAGAATCGCGAGGGTGGTGAGGTCTACGCTGAGTTCGAAAGGCATGGTCTGGGCTTAATCGACTGGGCGCAGAAGGGCTGCGCCGAAGGGTCGATATGGTAATGGAGATCGAGGCCGTCTGTCAGGCGCCTCATCGATCCTGAAGGCAGCCGCGAACGTGTGGGAGCGGGACTTGCCCGCGATCGAGCGCGAAGCGGTCGTAGGCTGCAATGGCCTCATCGCTGGCAAGCCAGCTCCCACACGGTACTCAGGACAAAAACCCACCATCGACATTCAACGCCACACCGGTGGTATAGCTCGACGCATCACTGGCCAGGTACAGCACCGCGCCGGCCATCTCCTTCGGATCGGCCACGCGCTTGAGCGGGATCTGCTGCAGGGCGGTGTTGAGGATCGCATCGTTCTTGACCAGCGCCGAGGCGAACTTGGTGTCGGTCAGGCCCGGCAGCAGGGCGTTGCAGCGGATACCGAACGGCGCGCATTCCTTGGCGAAGACCTTGGTCATGTTGATCACCGCCGCCTTGGTCACCGAGTAGATACCCTGGAAGATCCCCGGCGACACGCCGTTGATCGAGGCGACGTTGATGATGCTGCCGCCACCGTTGTCGCGCATCAGCTTGCCGGCTTCCACCGACATGAAGAAATAACCGCGGATGTTGACGTCGACGGTCTTCTGAAAGGCGCCAAGATCAGTGTCCAGCACATTGCAGAACTGCGGGTTGGTGGCAGCGTTGTTGACCAGGATGTCCAGGCGCCCGAACTGCTCGCGAATGCCGGCGAAGACTTGGCCGATCTGCTCCATCTCACCGATATGGCAGGCAACCGCAGTGGCCTTGCCACCGGCGGCGATGATTGCATCGGCAACCTGCTGGCAGCCCTCGAGCTTGCGGCTGGAGACGATCACATGGGCGCCTTGCTGGGCCAGCAGGTGGGCGATGGCTTCGCCGATGCCGCGACTGGCGCCGGAAACGAAGGCGACTTTGCCGTCGAGGTCGAACAGGTGAGTCTTGGACATGGTCTTTTCCTTGTTGTAGTCGTCAGAGTGGGGACTTGGCGATGACCTGCAGGCTCATGTGCTCCAGCAGCTTGTTCATGTGAATGAACTGGGCGAAGCGCTTGTCCTGGGTCTGGCCGTGGAAGAACCGGTAGTAGATCTGCTGGACAATGCCGGCCAGGCGGAACAGGCCGTAGGTGTAATAGAAGTCATAGTTGTCGATTTTGATGCCGGCGCGTTCAGCGTAGTAGTCGACGAACTGCTGGCGGGTCAGCATGCCCGGGGCATTGCTCGGTTGGCGGCGCATCAGCTGCACCGGCGCCGGGTCGTCGGCTTGAATCCAGTAGGCCAGGGTGTTGCCCAGGTCCATCAGCGGGTCGCCGAGGGTGGTCATTTCCCAGTCGAGCACACCGATGATGCGCATGGGGTTGTCGGCATCGAGGATGACGTTGTCGAAGCGATAGTCGTTGTGCACGATCGCAGGCTTGGGGTGATCGGCGGGCATCTTCTCGCGCAGCCAGGCGATGACCTTTTCCCAGCGTGGCGCATCCGCGGTCAGGGCTTTTTCGTAGCGGCTGGCCCAGCCTTCGATCTGGCGTTGCACATAGCCTTCGGGTTTACCCAGGTCACCCAGGCCGCAAGCGTTGTAGTCCACCTGGTGGAGTTCGACCATGCGCTCGATGAAGCTCTTGCACAGCGCCTCGGTACGCTGCGCATCCAGGCCCAGCTCCGGTGGCAGGTCCGAGCGCAGGATGATGCCCTTGACCCGGTCCATGACGTAGAACTCACCGCCGATCAGCGCCTCGTCGGTGCAGTGCACGTAAGCCTTGGGGCAGTAGGGGAAACCGCTGTTGAGCTGGTTGAGGATGCGAAACTCGCGGCCCATGTCATGGGCGGATTTGGCCTTGTGGCCAAAGGGTGGCCGACGCAGTACGAACTCGCGCCCGGGGTACTGCACCAGATAGGTCAGGTTCGAGGCGCCGCCAGGGAACTGGCTGATGCTCGGTGAGCCGCTCAGGCCCGGGATGTGCGCCTTCAGATAAGGGTCGATCACCGCAGCGTCGAGTTCTTCGCCGGGGCGGACCTGGGTGGACTGGTCGGTGAGCGTCATTCGTTTCCCTTATGATCGGTGGGGCGGATCATTGGCAATTTAATAGGTTGCCCATCCCCTAACAAGCGTTGCCCAGCTGTTATAGACCGCTGTGTTGCGCTGCGATCACTGTGCCTGATGTGCCTGCGCCGCCATGACCGGCAAGGCTACATATATCTAACGCACCGAAGCGGGCGGGTTGAATTCAACTGGCCTATCCCAAACCGCTGGAGTGACGTACACCATGACATCCTCTCACCCTAACGTCGCCTTTCTACAGGCGCGCGTCCCCTCCTGGATCGCGCGGCTCAAACGCTCGGAGCTGGCGGCCATGCTGCCCGACAGTGCAACCTCCAGCCAGCCGCAATGGTTGCGCAGCGCCTCCCGGCCAATGCGCAACGCCTTGCATGCCAGCCAGGCCCGCAGCCATGCTTCGCGCCACGAAGCTGCCCGGGCCTTCGCCGACCTGCAAAGCGCCTATGAATTTTGCGAACCTGTACTTGAAAACTGGCTCCAGACCCGCTTCAACGTGACTGTTGATATCCTCGAGGCTCGTTTTGTGAGGCGCACCGCCGGCTTTCGAATTTCCAGCGTTTCGCTGTTCGAGGCAGCGTTGAAGAACTTCAGCCGCGATGAACTGAGCGCGCTGGCCAGCGACAAGACCAGCGTGCTGACCGCAACCGACAGTGAAGCTCCCTATCCTGACCTGCTCTCGATCTCTGCGGCTGATTTCGCTGAGGGTTGTCGCGAGCTGGACCTGGGCAAACGCTATCAGGAACACCTGGAAAACGTGCTGCTCATGGGCGGCGACAAGGATGTTCTGCGCAGCAAGAAAAAGACCGCTATGCGCGACCTGATGGAGGTGCAAGCCAACATTGCCCGTATCAGGGACGATCTCGACGAACAGGGGTATGCAACGGTGCGGGCGTTGCTGAGACAGTCCGCTGACGCACCGGCCGATGCGCCCCTGAAAGTTGCCTTGGCCCAGGGCAATGTTTTCGACGCCAGCCTGTGTACCCGTCTGGCGCTGTTCGGTGTGGCGTTGACGCAGATCGTGATCATAGCGCCTTCCACAGTCGACTCGACTGAGATTGTCCCCTGCATTGTCTACATCCCGGGCGATCCGCTGCATCCGTTCAAGCAGTATGCATCGCTCGAGGCCTTCAAGACTGACCTGATCAGTCGACTGGCGGATCGGGGGTTTCGGCGGTTTCTCGCCAGCTTTGCCACAATCAAGGAACGGCCAGGTTTTCTTGACCTGCTGGTGGACCCGCAAAGTCTGCGCCGTGCCCAGCATTGGCAGCAGGTTGACGTACGCCGCGAGCTGTTCGATGTGCTCTATAACGAAAGCGTTCAGTACATCAAGGATCAGTCTCGTGCGCTGGTGGTGAGCAGTCAGGACTGTGATGAGATGCTTCGTGGTGATCTGGACGCAGGCTACAACACCACTTTGGCGGTTCTGGGGGGCGCGACGCTGTTCATGCCCGTGATGGGGGTAGCCTTCACTGTCGTTCTGGCGGCAAAACTGCTGGCGAGACTCTTCCATGGCGCCGATCACTGGAATGTAAGGGTGCAGGAGACCGGGCAAGCTTTCTTGCGCGCGATCTTGCTCAACGCCGCGATTGCCGATGGCGAAGAAGAGGATGAGCTGACGGTGCCTTCAGCCATGGCCCGCCTGGTTGTGATTCGCCTGGACGATGGCCGTGAACAGCTATGGCATCCCGACCTGTTGCCTTATGCGCAGGACGTGCGCTGGAAGAACCAGTTGGCGCCGAACCGTCAGAACGGAATCTATGATGCCGACGGTAAACAGTGGGTACGGATCGACAACGATATCTACCAGGTCGAGAAAGACACCGAACTGGATAGATGGCGAATCCTGTCGCCCAGGGACCCGTCGTTGTTCCGCCCGGTGCTGGAACATAATGGTCAGGGCGCCTGGCACCATGTGATGGAGCAACCGCAACGCTGGAGCAAAGCGACCTTGCTGCGCCGCCTGGGAACTGTCGTTGAGCGGTTCGCAGCAGCAGAACTGCAACTGCTTGGCGACATCAGCGGCGTGACGATCGATGAACTGCGTCAGGTTTTCCGAGACGACCTGCCACTACCTATCGTGCTGCACGAAACGCTGTTGCGCCTTGCCGCGGATCGTCAGGTGCTGGGTTTGATCAGCCGGGCTCGCCGGGGAAGCCTGCTGGCTGAGGACTACTCGCCCGTCGTGCAAATTCTGGTGAAGCTGCCGAACTGGCCACCTGGTAAAACCATAGAGCTCTATGACAGCGTCGAGTATTGGGGGGCGCCGTTACAAGTGCACGGTGATGGCCAAGAAGGGGTAGAGCCCTTGAAGGTGTCTCGCGCTGATCTGCAGCATAATCGCCTGATCGACCGGGTAGTCGAGGTGCTGGCGGATGCGCCACGGCGTCGACGTGACCTGAGCGACGACGAGGAAGAACCGCAGGAGGGTAACGCATCCCGGTGGGCTTCAGTGTGCGCCGACCTGGCGAACGGCCTGGAGCGCGTGCGTCGCGCCCTTTTCGAACAGTTCTACCACCATTCTGCGCCCTCCTTGCTGGATGTACCGGTGGATGACGAGCAGGTACTGATGACCTTGCAGCGACTGTTCCCCGGCTTGACCCGGTCGGTAGCGGCGCAGGTGCTACGTACGGTGGATGTACGCGAGCGAGCACTTTGGCAAGTCAGACAAGAGCCATCCATGGAATTGACCGAGCGTGTGGTGGAAGTCTCGCGCCGTGTTCGGCTGAGTCAGGCTTTCACCGACTTCGAGCTTGGCTATCTGCACAACGAAGACACCCAGCGACTGGCATTGAGCCTCCTGGAGTATCTACCCGGCTGGCCTGGGCAATTGCGCCTGGAGTTACGTGAGTCCACCCGCACTGGCCGCCTGGTAGCGAGCGTGGGCGAGGTAAGCGCAACCAACAGCCGTGTGCTGGTGCGCACCGAACAGAACTGGCACCTGTATGACGCCGGCGGCCTGGGCATTGGTGCCAGCAGCGCACGCTATGGGTTTTTTGCCGGCCTGTTCGCCGCTTTGCCGGCACTCACGAGAAACGCCTTGCCGACCTCCATGGCCAGTGCCGAAGCGTTGCGCCGCAGGCTGCGTGACCTGGCGACCGAACAGCCGGAGCGCGCGCGCAGGCTGCTGGGGATCGCGGCACCGCCGCGCTGGCTTGAAGCCAGTCTGCCGGCTGTGGCGGGGCGCCGGGCCTACCCGGGCCATAGCGTGATCAACAGGTTGTTCGGCTCGCGCACACTGCAACAGCGCCTGGAAGCCATGTTCGTCGACGACACGCCCGAGCAGATCGCCGTGCGGTTTGAGCGCCTGACCGGCAGTCAGGAGCAGAGTGAACAAGCCGTGGCAGCGCTTGAGCGAGCATCGATTGCATTCAGCGTTTCACTGGACAACTGGGTAGAGGGCCGTGCATTCGATGTCGTGCTGCACGGGCATGACCAGCATTACTGGGTGAGGAGTCAGCAACGCCAGCAAATTGCCCAACTGCTTAGCGCTGCGTGGCGCTTTCGCGCGGTCGAAGATCGGGTTATCAGGCTGCCATCGGGCGGCATCCAGTTGCGTCTGAGCGGGCTGGCGCTCGACAGCCTGCCAGTATTGAACGGCGAGCTGGCGGGGGTGGAGATTCTGGTGCTCAGCGCCCTGGACATCACCAGCATTCCCGATGGATTTCTGCGGGCGTTTCCCAATCTGCGCGACCTGCAGATCGAAGGTATTGCGCTGCAATCCTTGCCCACCGACATCGGTCAGTTGCCGGCGCTGGAGTATCTGCTCCTTACCTGTCCGGGTATGAGCCCCGAAGCCTTGGCGCCATTGCGCCACTCAACCAGTCTTACAGCGTTGTACATCGAGTTTGCCACACCTGCCCCGACGCTCTGGACCACGGAGCATCTTGCGGCACTGGCTGCCATCGATACCCTCAGGGAGTTGTCCATTTTTGCCAGTCAGGCCCGGTTCGAAGCTGGGGCATTGGCGTCGTTGGTGCAGTTGCACCGACTAATGCTGATCAACAACCAGATCACCCTCGACGCCGACACCGCGGGCCAGTGGCAGGGTTTGACCCGCCTGCAGCACCTTGACCTCTCCGGCAACCCTCTGGGGAGGGCGCCTCAGCTGGGCAGCCTGACGGGGCTGCAGCGATTGCGCCTGGACCAGACCGGGATCACCGAGTGGCCGCAGGGCCTGGAAACCTTGCCCTCGTTGACCCTGGTATCGCTGCTGGGTAACCATTTCACACAAGTCCCGGCGGGGGCTGGGCGGGTGCCGGGATTGAGGCTGACGCTGCCGTACCTGCCGCAGGCTGAACGCGCCAGGGTGGAGGGGGAAATGATCGCAGCGGGCAACCCCCATCGTGCGATGGAGTGGGCGCAGCACGAACCGGTCATGAACCTGGTCGAAGGTGGTAATGCTTTGCAAAGAGTCAATTGGCAGATCATGCGCGAGAATCAGGGCGTTGGCATGCGTCTGCTCTTCGATGTCCTTGAACGCATGAGTCGTACCGAGTCCGCCTGGCTCAACCGCGATGCATTCTTGCAAACAGTGCATTCTCTGTTTGACCAGATGTATGAGCGGCAGGTGCTGCGCGAAGCGATTGGTAGAGCCGTGGTGCTCTACACCAACGAGGCGCGTGATGACTTCTACATCCTTGACCAGGTGCTGGAGTACGCGCAGGCGCAACGAGCCATCCAGCAGAGGGGGGACGCACGCAGCGTATTGATCACTCAAGGGCGTTTGCGCGGCCGCTCGCGCGCCTTGTTTCGTTACGTCGAGGCGCATTTTCATGAGTGGCGCCAGCCTGGGCGGGCAATCGAACTGTACGAGGTGTTCGAGGACTTCCACTTCAGGTTGGCCCAGCGTTTGCCGATGACCCTGCCATTGCTGGGGCGGGCGATTCGCACCCCCCACGACTGGATCACAGAGACCCACTTGCA
Source organism: Pseudomonas sp. JV241A (assembly GCF_900275665.1). Lineage (NCBI taxonomy): Bacteria > Pseudomonadati > Pseudomonadota > Gammaproteobacteria > Pseudomonadales > Pseudomonadaceae > Pseudomonas > Pseudomonas sp. JV241A. The sequence continues at coordinate 212,592 of NZ_OPYO01000037.1, read as the reverse complement.
AGCGGCGCTGGATGCGGTGTCGAGCAGCGAAGCCCGTGAACTGGGCAATTGGCTTCGCACTGAAGGCTACTGGGCCGGCTACCTGCGAGCGGTGTTTGCAGAGCGTTATGGGTTGCTCAATGAGCGCGCACGAATGGCCAGGGATTACCTCAATGCGCTGGCTGAAGGGCGCGAGCAACCAGAGGCGCTGGACGATGAAGTGAGAGATCTGCTGGCGATGGCCATGCAAGTGCAGCCGGCATCGGTTGCGACGGTGGCTCATGATCCTGAGCGTATGACGCAATGGCGTGACAGGTTGGAGACCCTTGTCGGTCAGCAGCGTGCAGCGCTGTCTGTGACATTGACCGAGGAAGTCATCACACCGGTGGCGCCGGCCTGACACTGCGATGTACGGCAAAAAAAAACCGAAGCCCAGGCTTCGGTTTTTTATCGCTGCAAGCCGATCAGGCCGGGAACAGCTCGCTCAGTTTCATCGACAGCATCATGTCGCCTTCAACGCGCAGCTTGCCGCCCATGAAAGCCTGCATGCCGTCGGTGTCGCCGCTGACGATACCCTTGAGGGTTTCGCTGTCCAGCACCAGGGTGCAGTTGGCGTCGGCGTTTTCGCCTTCCTGGATTTCGCAGGTGCCATCCTTGACGATGAGGGCGTAGTGCTTGTCTTCGTCAGTGATGTTGAAACCGAAAACCAGGTCCAGGCCGGCGGCAGCGGCTGGGTTGAATTTGGCTTTCATCGCTTCGACGGCTTTTGCTACATCGCTCATGGTGTGTTCCTTATTAAGTGATTTGCGTGACGGTTGAGGTCACAACGAGCCGGGGTTCATCGGTAGGTGATGAGCTCCGGCGCCTTCAACAGCTGCACATGGGCCTGGCTGTTGAAGGAAGCCAGGGCCACCTCGCGGCCACGAAACTTCAATTGGCTGAGCGAGGTGTTGATGATCTGCCAGTTCAGCTCGAAAGCCTGGCCGGCAGTGATACGGGTCACCAGGTGGAGCAGGGCGGCGATGGTGCCGCCCGAAGTAAAGATCGCAATGTTGTCGCCGTTGCCGGCCTGTTGCAGCACCCGCTGCAGGCCGCCGTCGACACGCTGGACAAACCCCTGCCAGCTCTCGGCGCCTTCGCAGGCATGTTCGCCAGCGTGCCAGCGCTGCACCAGCAAGGCGAACAGGCGCTGGAACTCGCTGCGGTTCTGCGTGCCGTTGCGCAACACGTGCAAGGCCTCAGGCTCGTCCGGCAACAGGCCGGGCAGCAGGCCGCGGATTACACCATCGGCATCGAATTCGTTGAAGGCGTTGTCGGTTTCCAGCGCCGGTACCGCAGCACCGGCTGCCTGCAGGCGTGCCAGGGCCAGGCGCGCGGTATCCTGCTGGCGGCGCAGGTCGCCGGCCAGGCAGCGGTCCAGGCGCAGGCCCAGTTGCGCCAGATGCTCGCCGAGGGCCTCGCTCTGGCGCATGCCCACGGGCGAGAGGACGTCATAGTCGTCTGCACCAAATGAAGCCTGGCCATGTCGAATCAGGTAGATACTGCCCACGTCGTCCGCCTGCGCTAAGGATGAGCCGAGGTTAGGTTGCCACCGTCGGGCTGTCAACGAAAAAACATACAAGCGTTTGAAAAGAGCGTTTGAACTGCATTGCCGAACATTTCCTACGCTGGCAGGGGCAGGGCGGCCTCGGTATGCTTGACTATCGGTTCGCGCCGTACGGGCGCAGGCATGTTAAGGAGTTACTGTGGAGTTTCTTGCAGAGTACGCAAGCTTTCTCGCCAAGACCGCGACCCTGGTGATCGCGTTTCTGATTGTCCTCTCGGCGATTGCCGGTTTGCGCGGCAAGGGCCGGCGCAAGGGCGGCGGGCAGTTGCAGGTCAACAAGCTCAACGAGTTCTACAAGGACTTGCGCGAGCGCCTGGAAAGCAGCCTGCTGGACAAGGCCCAGCTCAAGGCCTTGCGCAAGCAGCAGGCCAAGGCCGAAAAACAGCAGAAGAAAAAGCCCGAAGAAAAAAGCCGGGTGTTCGTCCTCGACTTTGACGGCGACATCAAGGCCTCGGCCACCGAGAGCCTGCGCCATGAAATCAGCGCCGTGCTGAGCCTGGCCACGGCCCAGGACGAGGTGGTGCTGCGCCTGGAAAGCGGCGGCGGCATGGTTCACAGCTATGGCCTGGCCGCTTCGCAACTGGCGCGAATTCGCCAGGCCGGCGTGCCATTGACGGTGTGCATCGACAAGGTCGCTGCCAGTGGTGGTTACATGATGGCCTGCATCGGCGACAAGATCGTCAGCGCGCCGTTTGCCATCCTCGGTTCGATCGGCGTGGTGGCGCAGTTGCCCAACGTCAACCGCCTGCTGAAAAAGCACGATGTCGACTTCGAGGTGTTCACCGCCGGTGAATACAAACGCACCGTGACCGTGTTTGGCGAGAACACCGAGAAGGGCCGGGAAAAGTTCCAGGAAGACCTGGATATCACCCACCAGCTGTTCAAGGATTTTGTTTCGCGCTATCGCCCGCAGTTGCACATTGATGATGTGGCTACCGGTGAAGTCTGGCTCGGCGTTGCGGCGCTGAACAAGCAACTGGTCGACCAGTTGATGACCAGCGATGAGTACCTGAGTCAGCGAGCCCGCGAAGCCAACCTCTACCACCTGCACTTTGCCGAACGCAAAAGCCTGCAGGAGCGCGTCGGCCTGGCGGCCAGTGGTTCGCTCGAGCATCTGGCGGTCAAGCTCTGGAGCCGTCTCAGTGGGCGTCTTTGGTAACCGGAAACCCCCGCGGCGCGCAATGCGCAAGCATTAATTAGCACCCAGGTGGTGCTGCCGGCAGGTCTCCTAGGCGTTCAAGCCAACAGGAGACCTGCCATGACCACCCCCCCTCCAGTATCCGTTCCCGGCCTGCATGGCCCCTTCATCTTGCAACGCCTGCCCGCCTGGATCAGGCACGCCAGGCCCGAAAACTTCGACCAGATGGGCGCCCACCTGCTGCCGGAACAGCATGGTCGCGACCAGGGCGACTGGTTTGCGAGCGCCAGCGAAGTTGAAAAAAAACTGTTGGCCGATTACCAGGTGCGCAGCCGCCGTTCCGGGCAGCGCCTGGCCCGTGAGCTGAAGGACTTCAAGGGCATCGGCGCGTTTTGCGAACCCTTGCTCAAGGCCCGCCTCAAGGCTGACCTCGGTGTCGAGCCTGATATCGACAACGATGAGTTCGTGCGTATCGAGCGCGAATCGGTGTTGCTGGGGTCAATGCTCAAGACCGGCCCGCGCCGCCAGCGCCTGATGCAGGCCGCGTTGCAGAACTTTGCCGCCGACAGCGAGTTTGAAGACGGTACCGCGCTGGCCCCCAAGGATGCGTTCTTCCTTGAGCTGGTGCCGGGTAGCGAGCAGGGCTACCCGCGTTTTCGCTACCGCTACTCGCAAAAGCTCGATATCGAACCCCAGGCGTTTGCCCGCTTGTGCCATGACCTGGATCTGGGTGGGCAGTACCAGCGCCACCTGGGCGAGGTGTTCGAGCATCCGCGCAGCAGCACCAGGCGCCGTAGCCTGGCCATCGAACTGAACAAGGACCTGCTGCGGGTCCGTCTGCAGGTCGCTTTTCTCAAACAGCAGATCAGCGAGCAGGCCCGCGCGGTGCTGCTGGAGCTGGTCCAGGACGGGCGGGCACCACGCTGGGGTGGCAAGCCGGTGCGCTGCAGCCAGCTGAGCATGTTTGGCGTGCCGTTGTCCGAGGTGCTGGTGATCGGTCCCGAGCGTGACGACAATGGCGTCGAGCCGGTGCTCCTCTACCTGCCGGGGGCCCCTGACGCGCCGCTCAAGGAGTACCCGTCGGTGCGCGCGGCCAGGGATGACCTCAAGGTCAGATTACGCCAACCCGCCTACCAGGCACTGCTGCGCAGCTATGTGCCGCACTCGTCGCAAGAACATGTGTTGTCGCGGCTGCAGGATACCCTGTATCACCTGGTCAATGATGGCGATGGCCTGTACTGGCGGCGGCCGAACCCGGGCGCCAACCTGCATGTGCGCGAGACGTTCATCGACCAGGAGCTGTTTGGCTATTTGCAGGATCGCCATGTGCAGAAGATCAAGGATGACGCCCGTGCCCTGGCGGTGCCGAGTGCTGACGTCGACGACCAGGCCTGGCGCGCCCGTCTCGCTTACTGGGAGTCGATCGGTTTCAACCTGCTCAATGCCGCCGCGTTCTTTGTCCCCTCGCTCGGTGTCGTGATGGCTGCAGCGGCTGCGGCGCAGTTGATCTGCGAGGTGGTAGAGGGGGCCCATGCCTGGGAGGCTGGCGATCTGGACGAAGCCTGGGCGCACCTCAAATCGGTCGGCCTCAACATCGCCGTCGTCGCCGGGCTGGGCGTCGCCGGCAGGGCGTTCGAGCCGGTCGCGGCCAGCGAGGCGATCAATGGTCTGGTCAAGGTCAGGCTGCCAGACGGTCAGCAGCGATTGTGGCAGCCTGCGCTGGGCGACTACGCCCGTGAAGTTAATCTGCAAGGGATCGAGCCTGATGCCAATGGCCATTACCTGGCAGATGGCAAGCGCTACATCCGCCTGGGCAGCGACACCTTCGAGGTTGCCCAGGCAGGCGACGGCCAGTGGCAGGTCTTGCATCCATCTGACCCAACGGCCTACCGCCCCTTGCTCGATCACAATAACGACGGTGCCTGGCTGGCCCATGGTGAGCAGCCATTGGGCTGGAGCCGTCTGCAGCTGCTGCGCCGTTCAGGGCACGCCACCGAGGGGCTGACTGACACCGAGTTGCTTCAGGCGGGCGAAATCAGTGGTATCGATGACAATACCTTGCGTGCGGTCCATGCTGGCCAGCGGGCGCTGCCGCCGCTGCTGGCCGATACCCTGCAGCGTTTGCGCCTGGACCGTCAGCTCGATACCTGGATCGGCAAGCTGCGCAGCGGCTCGCCAGGAGGTATTGGCCGCGGATTCAGTGCGGTACTGGCGACAGAGCTGCCAGGCTGGCTGAACCTGCCGATCGAGGTATTTCGAGGCGCCGGGTTATCGGGCGACTCAGCGATCTACGGCCTCGATCGGTGGCCCGATACCGAGACGTTCAAGGTGTTGATGAGTGAGCTGCACGACAACCGCTTGCCGGAAGTGATTCTGCAGCGTCTGGATGAACCGGCCATCAAGCGCCTGGTAGGTGTCCACGTGCCGCGAAGCGAACGACTGCAGGTGCTGCGCGACGCCTTGGCGACCCGTGCTGAACAACGGCGCGTGGCCATTTTCGACAGTATCTATGCCACCCCAGGCGAGCAGGCCAGCGCTGAAGTGCGCCTGCTGCAGCGAAGCTTCCCTTCGCTGGCGCTGCAAGCCGCCGAAGAGCTGGTTGGCCATGCGACCCCGGCTGAGCTGGAGCAAATGCGCCAAGTGCTCGCCCGGGTTCCCCTGCGTCTGGCGGAGGAAGCCCGGCTGTACCAGCGCCAGGTTCGCTTGAACCGCGCCATGGAAGGGATGTTCGAGCCTAGGCTGGCGAGCCTGGACAGTGACCGGCTGATGGTCCGCCTGCTGGAGCACTTGCCCGGCTGGAGTGGCCAGGTGCGCCTGCAGGTGCATGAAGGTTCGGCTGATGGCCAGTTGCTTATGGCCGCCGGAGAGCCTGACGCAACACTGAAGACCTTGCTGCGCAAGGACGGCCGTTACAGTGCCTATGATGCCGAAGGTAACGAGTTGACGGTCAACGATGATATGGCCGGCGCACTGCTCAAGGCCCTGCCTGACAGTGAGCGTCAGGCGCTGGGGCTGCAGCTTTACCAACCCATGCGCCTGCGTACGCAATTGACGGCACTGGCGAGCAGTGACCGGCTTCGGGCCTCGAAATTAATCGGCCAGCAACCTGTACGCCCCTGGCTGCGTACGCCCATGCGCCTGGCCGATGGCCGCATCGGCTATCCGCTCAGCGGTCGCGGTGCTGCCGACCGCCGTTTCGACAGTGGCTTGCTCAATCAGTTGCGTAGCCTCTACCCGATCCTGGAGCCGGAGCAAGCTGAACGCTTCCTTGAAGAGCTGGGGCTGACCGATGCCGACAGGCTCGAAGCACTGGAACGTCGTCGCAGTGAGTACAGGCAGCTGACCGATGCCTTGAATCAGTGGGTCGAGCGTGGGCAATACACTGATGCTGGCGACGATCGCATCCAAGTTGTCCATGAACGGGTGTTGCGCCAGGTTGCCGAGAAAATCAAGAAAGCCTGGCGCCGGGAAACGGCCCGCGCGCATGCCGGCGACGGGCGTTTCATTGGTTACCAACTGGATCTGAGCAACCTGCGCCTCGGCGCGCTGCCGACGTTGACGGCAGACTTCAGTCATGTGGCTGACGTGCGCCTTTCAGGCATGAACCTGCAATCGGTGCCGTCGGGTTTTTTGCAGGTGTTCACCAGGCTGCGCTGGCTCAACCTCAGTAATAATCGCCTGACCGGGCTTGCCGATGCGCTGGCTGAGTTGCAGGGTTTGACCAAGTTGGAGCTGCAACGCAACCGTCTGGTGATGAACGAGGCGATGAGCGCGGTACTTTCGCGATTGCCGGGGTTGAAGCTGCTGTACTTGAACGACAACCCGCTTGGTCAGCCACCCGCTGTTGCGACGATGCCGGAGCTGATCAACCTGTCCTTGAAAAACACCGCTATCAGTACTTGGCCAGTCGGCGTGTTCGAGCTTGAAAACCTGGCGGTACTGGACCTGCGCGACAACCGTATCATCCACATCCCCGACACCGTTTTCGAGCCGGCCGGCCAGGCGCAGCGAGTCGAGCGGATCAATGGCATCACCAGTCTGCATGGCAACCCGCTGGATGCAGGCAGCCTCGAACGCCTGGAGGCCTATCGTCAGCGCACGGGCGTGACCCTGGGGGTGCTGCCGACGGTGCGCGGTGCGCATCTGCAGGCGCCTGCATCAACGGCGCAAGCCTCGGCGCGCTGGCTGGTGGGGGCGGACGCGAGCCGAGCGGCGCAGATCCGCGGCTACTGGCAGGCGTTGTCGGAAGACCCGGCCAGTGGCGAGTTCTTCCGCTTGCTCAATGATCTGGGTGAGAGTACCGATTTCACTCAGGCTTACCGGGCGTTGTGTGAGCGGGTCTGGCGGATGCTCAAGGCCGCCAGCGACAGTACCCGTCTGCGTGAAGAGCTGTTCGAGTTCGTGGCGCATCCGAATACCTGTTCAGACGGCGTCATCCTGGTGTTCAGCCAGTTGGAGGTACTGGTGCTGGTGCAAGAGGCCTACGAGGCAGGCACTGCGGTGGGCACGGAATATGCGCTGATCGACCTGGCGCGTGGCCTGGGTCGCCTGGACAGTGTCGAGCGCATTGCCTTGCGCGACATCGCCGCGCGCCGTGCAGCCAGAATTCGCGTGGACGAGGTGGAAGTACGCCTGTTCTATCGAATAAAGCTGGCGCAGCGTCTGGGGCTTCCGGGGCAACCGCAAACCATGCGGTTCGCGAACATGGCCAATGTCACTGCGGCGCAACTGGACAGCGCCGCAGCCGAAGTGCTGGCAGCGGAGACCCCCGAGGCCATGAAAAGCGCGATTGCCAGTCGGGACTTCTGGATAACCTTTCTCAAATCGCGCTACGGTGAGCGTTTCGACGAGGTCAACAAGCCTTTCTTTGCCCGGCTCGAAGCGCTGGAGGCAGACAAGGGTTCAATGCGCGATCAGGTTTATCGCACGCGAGTGGAAACCATCCAGCAACGTCGCGGCGCCGATGAGCAGCGTTTGATCGAGACCTTGACCACGCAGATCTGGAACAGCATCCCCGATCAGGTCACCCGTCTGTAAATAGCCGGCAAACCCGCTCCCACCAGATGACATCGGTAGGAGCGGGCTTGCCCCGCGATGCATTCAGCGACGACGGAACAGCGGCTGCGGTTCGTCAGTGGCGGCCTGGTAGGTCACCGAAAAGTCTTGCAGGCTTTGCAGCGCTTCGACCGGGTCCTTGTCGGCACGCAGGGCGAAGGCATCGAAGCCGCAACGCTTCATGTAGAACAGCTGGTCACGCAGCACGTCGCCAATGGCGCGCAGTTCGCCGGTGAACTTGTAGCGGTCGCGCAGCAGGCGCGCATTGGAGTAGTTGCGCCCGTCGGTGAAGGCCGGGAAGTTCAGGGCAATGACCTGGAACTGGTTGGCGACTTCGCCGATCTCTTCCGCTTCTTCATCGGCGTCCAGCCATACGCCCAGGCCGCCGTCGCGGGCCATGAGCATATGGCCGTGTTCACGCCACAGCTGCAGCGGAACAATGTAGTCGTCGCAGTTGGTCACTTCGTCGATGCTGAAGTCCTTGGGCAGCAGGTGCCAGGTTTCATCGACAATCTCGTTGTTCTTAATGATTCGCTGCATAGACGCGTTCCTTGAATGGGTCGATGCCAATACGTTGGTAGGTGTCGATGAAGCGCTCGTCTTCGGTACGTCTTTCAACGTAGACGTCGATCAGCTTCTCGATCACATCCGGCATGTCGTCCTGGGCAAAGGAAGGGCCGAGGATCTTGCCCAGGCTGGCGTCGCGGCTGGCGCTGCCACCCAGGGAGACCTGGTAGAACTCTTCGCCTTTCTTGTCCACCCCGAGGATGCCGATATGGCCGACGTGGTGGTGACCACAGGCGTTCATGCAACCGGAGATGTTCAGGTCCAGCTCACCGATGTCGAACAGGTAATCGAGGTCGTCGAAACGGCGCTGGATGGATTCGGCGATCGGGATCGACTTGGCGTTGGCCAGGGAGCAGAAGTCACCGCCCGGGCAGCAGATGATGTCGGTCAGCAGGCCGATGTTCGGCGTGGCCAGGCCATTTTCGCGCAGCTCCAGCCACAGGGCGTGCAACTGGCTCTGCTCGACGTCGGCGAGGATGATGTTCTGCTCGTGGGAGGTGCGCAGCTGGCCGAAGCTGTAGCGCTCGGCGAGGTCGGCGACGGCATCCAGTTGCTTGTCGGTCAGGTCGCCTGGCGCCACGCCGGTGGGCTTGAGCGACAGGGTCACGGCCACGTAGCCGGGCTTCTTGTGCGCCAGCACGTTGCGCGTGCGCCAGCGGGCAAAGCCCGGGTGCTGTTGTTCGAGTTCGCTGAAGTCGAGGTTGTCCAGCGCCTGGTAGTCCGGGTCGACGAAGTGCTTGGCCACGCGGTGCACTTCGGCTTCGGTCAGGGTGCTGCTGCCGCCGCGCAGGTGGACCATCTCGGCCTCGACCTTCTCGGCAAACACTTCAGGGGTGAGCGCCTTGACCAGGATCTTGATCCGCGCCTTGTACTTGTTGTCGCGACGGCCGTAGCGGTTGTACACCCGCAGGATCGCGTCAAGGTAGCTGAGCAGGTCCTGCCAGGGCAGGAACTCGTTGATGAAGGCGCCGACTACCGGGGTACGGCCCAGGCCGCCACCGACCAGCACGCGGAAACCCAGCTCGCCGGCTGCGTTGTACACCGGCTCCAGGCCGATATCGTGCACTTCGATGGCCGCGCGGTCGCTGCTCGAGCCATTGATGGCGATCTTGAACTTGCGCGGCAGGTAGGCGAATTCCGGGTGGAAGGTGGTCCACTGGCGGACGATCTCGCACCATGGGCGCGGGTCGATCACTTCATCGGCAGCGACACCGGCGAACTGGTCGGTGGTGACGTTGCGCAGGCAGTTGCCGCTGGTCTGGATCGCGTGCATCTGCACGGTGGCCAGCTCTGCCAGAATTTCCGGGATGTCTTCCAGGGCTGGCCAGTTGTATTGCACGTTCTGCCGGGTGCTGATGTGGGCGTAGCCCTTGTCGTAGTCGCGCGCGATCTTCGCCAGCATCCGTGTCTGGCGCGACGTCAGCTGGCCATACGGCACGGCGACCCGCAACATCGGGGCAAAACGTTGGACATAGAGGCCATTTTGCAGGCGCAGGGGGCGGAACTCTTCTTCGCTCAGTTCACCGGCCAGGTAGCGGCGGGTCTGATCACGGAACTGCTTGACGCGGTCCTCGATGATCCGCTGATCGTACTCGTCGTATACGTACATAGGGGTCCTGTTCTCAAGCTGCTTGCAGCTAATCGCGCGCACGGCCGCGCACTCCGATGCGGAGCCGAAGAAAGATAGCAGTTTGCGTTTATGCGCAAAAGTGAAGTTTTTGCATATGAAAAGAACCATTTGGACTAAGTGAGACTGAATGGCGTTTAGCCAATGTGCCACTACGGCCGGTTATAATGAGTGGTTTGAATAGCGGGAGCGTCAACGCATGCTCAAGGCCTTGTGCCAAAGCCTTTGCCTGAGCCTGCCACTGGTGGCTGGCGCGCAGGCGGCTTCAGTGGTGTTTCTCAATCCGGGCTATTCCAACGAGACCTTCTGGGTCAGTTATTCGCGTTTCATGCAGGCCGCCGCCGACGACCTGGGCATGCAGTTGAGTATCAGGTACAGCGAGCGCCGGCCGGAGCTGGCACTGACCCAGGCCGTTGAAGTGCTCGAGGGCCAGCAGCGCCCGGACTACCTGGTGCTGGTCAACGAACAGTACATCGCTCCGGAGATTATCCGCCTGTCCCGCGGCAGCGGGGTCAAGCTGTTTCTGGTCAACAACGGCCTGACGCCGAACCAGGCCGAGCTGATCGACAACAACCCGGACAAGTACCCGCCGTTGCTCGGGACCCTGGTGGGCAATGACGAGCAGGCCGGCTACCAGATGCTCAAGATGCTGATAGCCTTGCGTGCCCAGCCGGGCCTGACCCGGCCGCTGGAATTACTGGCGTTTTCCGGGCTCAAGAACACTCCGGCTTCGCAGCTGCGCGAGCAAGGCATGCGCCGCGCCCTGGCCGAGCACCCTGAAGTGCGTCTGCGCCAGGTGGTGTATGGCGGCTGGGGCAGGCAGCGCGCGTACGAGCAGGCAACGCAACTGTTGCAGCGTTACCCGAAGATCGAGCTGGTGTGGTCGGCCAACGACGAGATGGCCTTGGGTGCCATGCAGGCGTTTGAAGAAGTTGGGCGCGTGCCGGGCAAGGACGTGCTGTTCAGCGCCGTCAACAGTTCGCAGGCGGCCTTGCAGGCGCGCATTGACGGGCGCCTGAGCGTGCTGATGGGCGGGCACTTCTCGCTGGGCGGCTGGGCTATGGTGTTACTGCACGATGATGCGCTGAAACTGCCAAGCGAGCTCGATGGCCGTCGCGAATTTCAGGTACCGGTCCTGCAGTTGATCGACCCGCTGCGGGCGCGGCGCTGGTTGAACCTGCAGGAGCAGGCCGACTACGGCCTGGATTTCAACCGCTACAGCGCCCAGGGGCATCCGGCCGATTACCGTTATCCGTTTCTCAAGGCCCCCGTCGATTATTGAAAAGCCCCTGCTTGAGCAATGGGCATTGCTGGACTTAACTGCAACGGGTGACATGCATTCCCATAACCACTACAAGAGGCGATGCAATGGGAAACTCGACCAAAGCGGGTAAGAATGACAGCAGTGTCGATGCCTGGGCGATACTCTGTCTGATCATCCTGGTTGTGGTGACCGCGGTGTATTGGGTCAGCCACCAGTGACATCACGCGATGGGTAACAGTAAACCGCCCGCAGAATGGACATCTGCGGGCGGACTGCTGTTCAGCGGGCGGTAAGGTGCATGGCCAATTGCACCAGCCCGATCAGTACCAGAATGAAGAGCAAGGTGAACACGGTGCCCAGCGCAATGAAATGGCTGGCCTTGCCGTGGTTGAAGTCGCGGGCGCGGTTCTTGCCGCTCTGCACCCCGAAGGCTGCTGCCAGGATGCTTTGCAGCATCTGCCAGAAAGTCGGGGGTTTGCCTTGGGCGGGTTCGTCCATGAGGGGCTCCTTGTAGAAGGCATCTCCCTCAGTGTAGACGGACGCTGCAAGCTATGAGCCTCAAGCTACAAGAGGCTGATGCGCCCGCTTGCAGCTTGTAGCTTGCAGCTTCAGATGTCATAGCCGAGGTTAGGCGCCAACCAGCGTTCACTCACGCTCAGGTCCTGCCCCTTGCGCGCCGTGTAGCTCTGCACCTGGTCCTTGTCGACCTTGCCCACGGCAAAGTACTGCGCCTGCGGGTGGGCGAAGTACCAGCCGCTGACCGCCGCCGCCGGGAACATGGCGAAGTGCTCGGTGAGGAACACGCCGCTCGGCCCGGTTTCGCCGATGGCGGTGCCGTCGAGCAGGCGGAACAGGGTTTCCTTCTCGGTATGGTCCGGGCAGGCCGGGTAGCCCGGGGCAGGGCGGATACCCGAGTACTGTTCCTTGATCAGCGCTTCGTTGTTCAGGTGCTCGTCCTTGGCGTAACCCCAATAGGTTTTACGCACCTGTTCGTGCAGCCACTCGGCGCAGGCCTCGGCCAGGCGGTCGGCGAGGGCCTTGACCATGATCGAGTTGTAGTCGTCGCCCTTGTCCTGGTAAGCCTTGGCCACTTCCTCGGCGCCGATGCCGGCGGTGGTGATGAAGCCACCGACGTAGTCGGTGATACCGGTTTCCTTTGGCGCGACGAAGTCGGCCAGGGAGAAGTTCGGCTTGTTGTCCGGCTTGATGGTCTGCTGGCGCAGGTGGTGCAGTTGCGCCAGCGGCTGGCCGTCGGCGCCATAGACTTCGATGTCGTCATGGTTGACCTGGTTGGCCGGCCAGAAGCCGAACACCGCGCGGGCGCTGATCAGCTTCTCGTCGATCAGCTTGGCGAGCATGTCCTGGGCATCCTTGAACAGCGCAGTGGCCGCTTCACCGACCACTTCGTCGGTGAGGATGCGCGGGTACTTGCCGGCCAGGTCCCAGGAGATGAAGAACGGCGTCCAGTCGATGTATTCGGCCAGCACCTTGAGGTCGATGTCCTCCAGCACTTTCACCCCGGTGAAGCTCGGTACCACCGGCTGATAAGCGGCCCAGTCGTATTGTGGCTTGGCGGCAATCGACTGTTCGTAGCTCAGGCGCTCGGTGCGGGCGCTGCGGTTGGCGGTGCGCTCGCGGACTTCAACGTAGTCCTGGCGGGTCTTTTCGACGAAGCCCGGCTTGAGCTCCTTGGACAGCAACTGGGTGGCGACCCCCACGGCACGCGAGGCGTCGGTGACGTAGATCACCGCGTCGTTGCTGTACTTGGGCTCGATCTTCACCGCCGTGTGCGCCTTGGAGGTGGTGGCGCCGCCGATCATCAGCGGCAGGTGGAAGTCCTGGCGCTGCATCTCGCGGGCAACATGGACCATCTCGTCCAGCGACGGGGTGATCAGCCCGGACAGGCCGATGATGTCGCACTTCTGCTCGCGGGCAGTCTGCAGGATCTTCTCGGCCGGCACCATGACGCCGAGGTCGACGATGTCATAACCGTTGCAACCCAGCACCACGCCGACGATGTTCTTGCCGATGTCGTGCACGTCACCCTTGACCGTGGCCATGAGGATCTTGCCCTTGGCTTGGGGCTTGTCGCCTTTTTCCAGTTCGATGAACGGGATCAGGTGGGCCACCGCCTGCTTCATTACCCGCGCCGATTTGACCACCTGGGGCAGGAACATCTTGCCGGCGCCGAACAGGTCGCCGACCACGTTCATGCCGCTCATCAGCGGGCCTTCAATCACCTCGATGGGGCGCGCGCACTGCTGGCGGCATTCTTCGGTGTCTTCGACGATGAAGGCGGTGATGCCCTTGACCAGCGCGTGTTCCAGGCGCTTGCCCACCGGCAGCGAGCGCCATTCCTCGTTCTCGACTTCCTTGACCGCGCCGCCGCCCTTGTAGTCGTCGGCGATAGCGAGCAGGGCGTCGGTGCCATGCGGGGTGCGGTTGAGCACCACGTCCTCGACCTTCTCGCGCAAGGCTGGCGGGATCTCGTCGTAGATCTCCAGCTGCCCGGCGTTGACGATACCCATGGTCAGGCCATTCTGGATCGCGTGGTAGAGGAACACCGAGTGGATCGCCTCGCGCACCGGGTTGTTGCCACGGAACGAGAACGACACGTTGGATACCCCGCCCGAGGTCAGGGCGTAGGGCAGATGGTCGCGAATGTAGGCGCAGGCTTCGATGAAGTCGACGGCGTAGTTGTTGTGCTCTTCGATGCCGGTGGCGACGGCGAAGATGTTCGGGTCGAAGATGATGTCTTCCGGCGGGAAGCCCACTTCATTGACCAGGATGTCGTAGCTGCGCTGGCAGATCTCGCGCTTGCGCGCGGCGGTGTCGGCCTGGCCGACCTCGTCGAAGGCCATCACCACCACGGCGGCGCCGTAGCGCTTGCACAGCTTGGCGTGATGCTTGAAGGCCTCGACGCCTTCCTTCATCGAGATCGAGTTGACGATGCCCTTGCCCTGGATGCACTTGAGACCGGCTTCGATCACGTCCCATTTGGAGGAGTCGATCATGATCGGTACGCGGGAGATGTCCGGCTCACCGGCGATCAGGTTGAGGAACTTGACCATGGCCGCCTGGGAATCGAGCATCCCTTCGTCCATGTTGATGTCGATCACCTGGGCGCCGGCCTCGACCTGCTGCAGGGCGACTTCCAGGGCTTCGGTGTAGTTCTCTTCGCGGATCAGCCGGGCGAACTTGGCGGAACCGGTGATGTTGGTGCGCTCACCGACGTTGACGAACAACGAGTTGCGGTCAATGGTGAACGGCTCCAGACCCGACAGCCGGCACGCCTTGGGAATGTCCGGAATGGCCCGTGGCGGGTACTTGCTGACCGCCTCGGCAATCGCCTGGATATGCCCCGGCGTGGTGCCGCAGCAGCCGCCGATGATGTTCAAGAAGCCGCTGGCGGCGAATTCCTCGACCACCTCGGCCATCTCGGCCGGGGTTTCGTCGTACTCACCGAAGGCGTTGGGCAGGCCGGCGTTGGGGTGCGCCGAAACATGGGTGCCGGCCTTGGTCGACAGCTCTTCGAGGTACGGCCGCAGGTCCTTGGCGCCGAGGGCGCAGTTCAGGCCCACCGAGATCGGGTTGGCATGGCGCACCGAGTTCCAGAAAGCTTCGGTGGTCTGCCCGGACAGGGTACGGCCGGAGGCGTCGGTGATGGTCCCGGAAATCATGATCGGCAATTCGACGCCGTCTTCTTCGAACACCTGCTGCACGGCGAAGATCGCCGCCTTGGCATTGAGGGTGTCGAAGATGGTCTCGATCAGGATCAGGTCGGCGCCGCCCTCGATCAGGCCACGGGTCGCCTCGATGTAGTTTTCTACCAACAGATCGAAGGTGACGTTGCGGTAGCCCGGGTCGTTGACGTCGGGGGAGATCGAGCAGGTGCGGCTGGTCGGGCCGAGCACGCCGGCGACGAAGCGCGGTTTGTCCGGGGTTTCGAGGGTCTTGGCGTCGGCCACCTGGCGGGCGATGCGCGCGCCTTGCACGTTGAGCTCGTAGACCAGCGCTTCCATGCCGTAGTCGGCCTGGGAAATCTGCGTGGCGTTGAAGGTGTTGGTTTCGAGAATGTCGGCGCCGGCGTCCAGGTAGGCCTTCTCGATGGCGGCGATGACGTCGGGGCGCGACAGCAGCAACAGGTCGTTGTTGCCTTTGACATCGCTTGGCCAATCGGCGAAGCGCGTGCCACGATAGTCGTGTTCCTCGAGGCGGTAGCTTTGGATCATAGTACCCATGCCGCCATCGAGAATCAGGATGCGCTCTTTGAGTGCTTGCTGAAGTGCTTGGAAACGAGCGCTGCGGTCAGACATAGGACTACCTGGTCGGGCAAATACAAAAGTTGCGGAATAATAACAAAGCTGCGCGGTTTTTAGACGTGTTGAAGATTTACATGAATTTCATTCATGTTGGCACGCCGCCAGCACCGGTAGAATCGTGAAGCTATCAATACCCAGGACATTCGGCACATGGTGCATCGCTTACTTGCCGGCGCTTTCGCTCTGTTCATCAGCGGCGTGGCGTTGGGGCAAGCCCCTCAATCAAGCTCGGCTATTTCGTATACCCGGGACATCCAACCGATCTTCACCGAGAAATGCGTGGCCTGCCACGCCTGCAACGACGCGGCCTGCCAGCTGAACCTGGGCAGTGCCGAGGGTGCCTCGCGGGGCGCTTCGAAAGTGCCGGTGTACCAGGGCGACCGCAGTACGGCGGTGGCGCCGACGCGGCTGTTCTACGATGCCAACAGCATGCAAGCCTGGCAGCGCAAGGGCTTTTACTCGGTACTCGACAACCAGGGCAGCCAGGCTGCGCTGATGGCGCGGATGCTCGAGCTGGGGCACAAGACCCCGCTGACGCCCAACGCCAAGCTGCCCGAAGAGATCGTCCTGGGCCTGAACCGCAACAACATGTGCCCGCTGCCAGGCGAGTTCGACGCCTATGCCGGCGCGCACCCGAAAGAGGGCATGCCGCTGGCGGTCACCGGCCTCACCGATGCCCAGTACCAGACCCTGCAACGCTGGCTGGCGGCCGGTGCGCCGGTGGAGCACAACCCGATTCAGCCGAGCGCCAACGAGGCCGCGCAGATCGCCGACTGGGAAGCGCTGCTCAACCGCCCGGGTTCGACCGAAGCGCTGGTCGGCCGCTGGCTGTACGAGCACCTGTTCCTCGCCCACATTCATTTTGTCGGCGGCGAGCAGGGGCACTTCTTCCAGTGGGTGCGTTCGCGCACGCCAAGCGGCCAGCCGATCGACCTGATTGCCACGCGCCGGCCCAACGACCCGCCGGGCACCGACTTCTATTACCGGCTGATGCCGGTGCAGGGCGTGATCGTGCATAAAACCCACATCACCTACCCGATGGGCCCGCACAAGCTCAAGCGCGTCAAGCAGCTGTTCTACAGCGGCGACTGGCACGCCAATGCGCTGCCCGGCTACGGCCCGCGCCACCGTGCCAACCCGTTCGAGACCTTCGAAGCGATTCCGGCGGTGGCTCGTTACCAGTTCATGCTCGATAACGCCGAGTACTTCGTACGCACCTTCATCCGTGGCCCGGTGTGCCGTGGCCAGATCGCCACCGACGTGATCCGCGACAACTTCTGGACGCTGTTCCAGGAGCCGGCCCACGACCGCTACCTGACCGATGCCGAGTATCGCGGCCAGGCCACACCGCTGCTGGCCATGCCCGGGCAGATCGACGACGTCGGCAGCATCCTGACCCTCTGGCATGCCTACCGCGACAAGCGCAACGAGTACGAAAAGCTGCGCCGCGATGCCTATGCCGAAGCCCCGCCGCCGAGCTGGTCGACCCTGTGGGCCGGCAATGACAACGCGCTGCTGACCATCTTCCGCCACTTCGACAGCGCCTCGGTGAGCAAGGGCCTGATCGGTGACGTGCCGAAGACCATCTGGCTGTTCGACTACCCGCTGTTCGAGCGCACCTATTACCAGCTGGCGGTCAACTTCGACGTCTATGGCAACGTCTCGCACCAGGCGCAGACGCGGCTGTACTTCGACCTGATCCGCAATGGCGCCGAGGTCAACTTCCTGCGCCTGATGCCGGCCGATGCCCGTGGTGCGATCCTCGGCGACTGGTACCAGAACAGCGGCAAGGTGAAGATGTGGATGGACTATGAGGACATTGACACCGACACCCCGAGCGCGCTGAAGCTGGATAAACGCGACCCCAAACGCGACTTCGGCCTCAAGCTGATCCAGCGCACCGGCAGCCTCAATGCCGCGCCCGACCCGATCAACCGTTGCCAGGGCGCCTACTGCTCGCGCCCGCAGATGAGCGAAACGTTCCGCGATGTCGAACAGGCCCTGAGCCGCCTGGTATCACGCCCGGCGGCCGGCCTTAAGGTGATCAACCAGTTGCCGGAAGCGACCATGCTGCGCATCGAAGGGCCGGGTGGCCAGCGTCAGGTCTACAGCCTGCTGCGCAACCGCGCCCACAGCAACGTCGCCTTCATGCTCGGCGAGGCCTACCGTTACCAGCCGGGCCTGGACACCCTGACCCTGGTGCCGGGCGTGCTCAGCAGCTACCCGAACTTCATCTTCAACGTCCCGGCCAGTGATGTGCCGGAGTTCGTCGAGGACCTGGAAGCCGCCCGCGACGACACCGCCAGGTTCGAGCGCATCGTCATGCGCTGGGGCGTGCGCCGCAGCCATCCGCAGTTCTGGCAGTACTTCCATGACCTCAATAGCTACATCAAGGAGACCGATGCGGTGGAGTCGGGCGTGCTCGACATGAACCGCTACGAGAACCTGTGAAGATGACCGCCGGGAAGGTCGCCTGACCTTTCCCGGCAACTTGTGGTCCGAGCACTCATGCGGCCCCGGTTCCGGCCGGGGCTTGAGTGGGACTTGAGACGCAGGTAACCGGATGCTGTATTCGCTTCAGGCTTTAAGGGCGCTTGCCGCCTGGGTGGTGGTCTGCCATCACTTCATGCAGATTTTTTTCGACTTCCATGCCAGCGGCCCGATTGGCCAGTTTCTGACTGACCGCGGTGCAGTGGGCGTGGATGTGTTCTTCGTGATCAGTGGCTTGGTGATTTACCTGTCGACCCGCGACAAGGCCATGCCGGCCCGGCGCTTTCTGCTCAACCGGGCGCTGCGCATCGCTCCGGCCTACTGGTTCTATACCGCGCTGATGGCCCTGCTGCTGGTTTCTGCCAGCCAGTGGATGCCGCACCAGGCCATCGAGCTTGAGCATTTTGTCTTGTCGCTGCTGTTCATTCCGGCGGAGAACCCGGGTGGTTATGGCCAATACCCGACCTTGAATGTCGGCTGGACGTTGAACTACGAGATGTTCTTCTACCTGCTGTTCTCTCTGGTGTTCGTGGTGCGCCAGCAACACCGCCTGCTTTTGCTGGCGGCGGCCTTGCTGCTGGTCAGCGAGGTGCTGACCCGGGCCGGGCTGCTCAACCACTTTTATCGCAACAACATCGTCTACGAGTTTCTGCTTGGCATCGGCATCGGTGTGCTCTACTGCCGAGGCTGGATTGCCCAGGGCCTGTGGCTGCCGCTGGCGATCCTGGTGGCGGCGGGGCTGGCGATCTATCACCTGGATGCCTCGATGCGCCTGCTGCACTGGGGCTTGCCCAGTGCGCTGATCGTGTTCGCCTGCATTGCCCTGGAGCCGTACTTCAAGGGCAACCGCTTGCTCAAGGCGCTGGGTGATTGCTCGTATTCGGTGTACCTGATCCACGTGCTGGTGCTGTATGCCGGCTGGTTTGCCAGCGAGCGCCTGAACCTCAGCCCCTATGCGGTGTTCGCCCTGTGCGTGCCGTTGATCGCCGGGCTGTCGTGGGCCAGTTACCTGCTGCTGGAAAAACGCTTGTACCGGCACATGAGCGCCTGGTTCGAGGCGCGGCGCGGCACGCCGGTGGCGGTAACCCTTTCCTGACAGAATTACTAGGACTTTGTTCGGCGGCCAGGTTGGCGTAAACTGCCGACAAGTCTGTGAGGAACTTCCATGAGCGCCATAACTATTACCGACGCCGCGCATGATTACCTGGCCGATCTGCTGGAAAAGCAGAACACCCCGGGTATTGGCATTCGCATTTTCATTACCCAACCGGGCACCACCTACGCTGAGACTTGCATTGCCTACTGCAAGCCGGGCGAAGAGAAGCCGGAAGACGAAGCGGTCGGTCTCAAGACCTTCACCGCTTACCTCGACGCGGTCAGCGTGCCGTTTCTCGAGGACGCCGTGGTTGACTACGCCACCGACCGCATGGGCGGCCAGCTGACCATCAAGGCGCCGAACGCCAAGGTGCCGATGGTCAACGAAGACAGCCCGATCAACGAGCGTATCAACTACTACCTGCAAACCGAGATCAACCCGGGGCTGGCCAGCCACGGCGGCCAGGTCAGCCTGATCGAAGTGGTCGAGGACGGCATCGCCGTGCTGCAGTTCGGTGGCGGCTGCCAGGGTTGCGGCCAGGCCGACGTGACCTTGAAGGAAGGCATCGAGCGGACCTTGCTCGAGCGTATTCCGCAGCTCAAGGGTGTGCGTGATGTGACTGACCACAGTCAGAAAGAGAACGCCTACTACTAGCTCCATAGGCCCCATCGCTGGCAAGCCAGCTCCCACAAGG
This sequence comes from Pseudomonas sp. JV241A, assembly GCF_900275665.1. Lineage (NCBI taxonomy): Bacteria > Pseudomonadati > Pseudomonadota > Gammaproteobacteria > Pseudomonadales > Pseudomonadaceae > Pseudomonas > Pseudomonas sp. JV241A. The sequence goes on along the minus strand of NZ_OPYO01000037.1, from coordinate 192,754 downwards.
TTCGGTGCATGCTGTACCTGTGGGAGCTGGCTTGCCAGCGATGGCGGTCTTCAAGCCTCAAAAGTCATAACTGACACTCGCATAGTAAAACGCCCCCTGCGCCCCCTCCGGCGACGTAATCGAATACTTCGGCACCCCGTACAACTGCGGCCCTTCGAGCTTGTCCGGATGGCTGTCGAACAGGTTGATCGCGCCCACCGACAGTTTCAGCCCCTGGTCGAAGCTATAGCTCAGGTCCAGGTCGGTGATCCACTGCGGGCTGAAGGTCTGGTCCAGGTTCGGGTTGCTGCTGTTCAGGCTCTGCCACTCGCCATAACGGCGCTGGGTCAGGGTCACGCCCCAGTTCTCATACAGCCAGTTGGCGCTCAAGGTCAGCTTGTCTTCCGGTGTGCCGTGTTCGATCAGGCCCTGGGTGGCGCGGCCGACGATTTGCTCGCCGCTGATACCGCCGACATCGCGCAGCTCGGTGATCCGTGTGCGGGTCTTGGCAAAGCCCGCGTTGAGGTTGAGCCGGCCGAACCGCTGCAGGTCCCATTGGTATTGCCCGGCCAGCTCGACGCCATCGGTGCGGGTGTCGGCGATGTTGGTGTAGAACGCCGCACTCTGGATGTTGGCGTAGGGCGTGCCGGCAAAGATCGGCCCGACCACGTTGCTCGGCAACTGGTCGGAGAGGGTGATGCGGTTGTCGATGTCGATGCGGTAGGCATCCAGGGTCACCGAAGCGTTGTTCAGCGGGCGCCAGACCAGGCCCAGGGACAGGTTGGTAGACTCCTCGGGCTTCAACGTGCGGCCACCGAGCAAGGCCGCCTCCGGGCTGTCGGCGCGCAGGGTGCGCTGCTGCACTTCGACCCAGTTGCCACTGCCTGAAGGCTGTTCGACCACCTGCACGCTGAACGACGACAGACCGCTCTGCACCAGCGACGGCGCGCGGTAGCCGGAACTGATGCTGCCGCGTGCGGCGATTTGCGGGGTGAAGTCGTAGCGCAGCGACAGCTTGCCGTTGGTGGTGTCGCCAAAGTCCGAATAATGCTCGGAACGCACCGCAACCCCGGCCTGGAACTTGTCGGTGATCTGCCCTTCGACATCGACATAGGCACCGAACACCTTGCGCTCAAGCGACGCGGCATCGACCTGGGTGATGCCTGAGTAGTAACCGGGAATGCGCCGGCCACTCAGTGGATCGAGGGTATTGAACAGCGGCCCGTTCTGCCAGCCAGCCGCTTCACCGGCACTCAGGCTGTAGTGCTCCTTGCGCCAGGCCAGGCCCGCCGACAGTGTCAACGGCTTGGCCAGCAGGTCGGTGGGGAAGTCGCGCACCCAGTCCAGGGTCAGGTTGGTCTGTTCGTTCTCGCGCTCGCCGGTGTAGATCTTCTGCGGGCTGGCGTTGCCCCAGCTGGGGTTGATGGCATTGCGGTCGGTGGACTTCAGCGTGTCGTTGCCGTAGTTGGCGGCCAGGTCGAACTTGCCCAGTTGCTCGTCTTCGTAACGCACGCCACCGGTCACGGCATAGTCTTCAAGGTTGTAGCGGGTGATCGGCAAACGACCGTCCGGGTAGCGCTGCAGGGCCACGCTGCCGTAGTTGTTGCGCAGGGTTGTCGGCGGGTCGAAGAAGCCTTCGGCGTCGGTGTTCTTGTGCGCGTAGGTGGCAAAGCCGTAGGCGGTCAGGCCGTCGCCGATGCCGAGCTCGCTGTTGGCCACGAGGTTGTACTGGTCGGAGACATTGCCCGAGCCCCAGTTCCAGGTGCGGTAGCGGTTGTTCTGTTCGCGCTCGCTGTTGATGCTGGGGGAGCCGGGGTAGAAAATGCGGTTGTCCGGGCGGGTGTCGCTGGCCGGGTCCTGGCTGCCGGCGTCGAAACTCAGGTTGAGAAAACCATCGTTGGGCAGGGCCAGGCCTTTCCAGCCGCTGAGCTTGCGCTGCAGGCCGTCGCCCTTGGCGTAGCCGCCAAAGCGATAGCCGATGTTGCCACCGGCATCGTTCTCCTTGAGCACGATGTTGATTACCCCGGCGATGGCATCCGAGCCGTACTGGGCAGCAGCGCCATCACGCAGGATCTCCACCCGCGAGATGGCGCTCAGCGGGATCAGGCTCAAATCCACCGCCGCCGCACCGCGGCCGTTGGCCAGGCCCTGGCGGGTGACGTTGGCACTGCTGTGCCGGCGCTTGCCGTTGACCAGTACCAGCACCTGGTCGGAAGCCAGGCCGCGCAACGAAGCGCCCTGGGCGATGGAGCCGGCAAAGGCACCTTGCGGCGACTGCGGGAAACTGAACGACGGCGACAGCGCGGTGAGGGCACCGGACAGGTCCTGGGCGCCGGTTTCCTGCAATTGTTCAGCACTGAGCACATCCACGGGGGCGGCGCTTTCCAGGGCGGTGACATCACTGCGGCGGGTGCCGACCACCACCACGGTGTCGAGCTTGCTGTCGCTGGCGCCCGGCGCCTGGGCGTAAACGTCGGGCGCGCCGAAGCCGCCGATGACCAGCGCGATGGCGCTGGCCTTGGAGGTAGGTCGGAACATGGCAACGGACTCCTGTAAGGCGAAAGAGGTGCAGCGATCAGAACCGGCTGGTGACACTCAGGCCCACGGTGCGCGGGTCGCCATAGGTGATCACGTACTGGCCGGCGGTGCCGTTGGGGCGGCCGTGGACCTGGTAGCGGCGGTCGGTGAGGTTGTTGACGAAGCCGGTGACGCTGAGTTTTTCATCCGGGCTGAACCAGGTCAGGCGGGTGTTGGCCAGGGTGTAGTGCGGCTGGTTGAGGGGCTGGTCGGCACTGCTCTGGCGATCGGCGAGAAAGTACTCGCGGTCCCGGAAGCTGACATCGGCACCGGCCACCAGCTTGCCGCCGACTTCCAGGGGGATGGTGTAGTCGCCCCCCAGCGACACCACGTAGCGTGGTGAACGGACGAAGCTGTTGCCGCTGTAGTCGGCGGTTACCGCGCCGGTGGTGGGGTTGGTGTTCTTGAAGTCGGTGTATTCGGTGTCGAGGAACGACAGCGCCGCGCGCAGGTGCAGGGCGTCGGTTGGCTGGCCCTCGATTTCGAGCTCGGCGCCCTTGACCTTGCCCTTGGCACCGTTGGTCAGCGCCGTGGTGAGGATGCCGTTGTTGACCGTCAGCAGGTTGACCTGGATGTCCTGGTAGTCGTAGTAGAACAGGTTGGCGTTGACCGTCAGGCGATGGTCGAGCCATTCGGATTTAAGCCCCAGCTCGTAGGCGTCCAGCTCTTCCGGATCGACCGTGGTCAACTGCGCGAGGCTGGTCGACAGCCCGGTGTTGAACCCACCGGAACGAAAGCCATGGGCGTAGCGGAAGAACACCCGCAGGTTGTCGTTGATACGGTACTCGGGGGTCAGGTCGTAGGTCCAGGCATCCCAGCGCTTGGCTTCTTCCTGGGAGCCGTTGCTGCCATTGGCGGTCAGCGGGATCAGCGGGCCGTTGGCGGTGGCGCGGGTCAGTTGCACCAGGTCCAGGTCGATGTCCTTTTTCTCGGTGGTCCAGCGCAGGCCGCCGGTCACCGTCAGGTTGTCGGTGACGTCGTAAGCCAGGTTGCCGAACAGCGCGTAGCTGTCGGTTTTGTGGGTGTAGCTCAGGTCGCGAAAGTCCACCACGCCGCCAGTCTGGTTGGAACCAGTGCCATTCGGAGTCGGCCCCGGGGTGACGGTGCGCAGGGCGCTGCTGTCGAGGGTTTCGTGGAAGTAGTGGGCGCCGAGCATCCAGCGCAGGGTTTCCTGCTGCGGCGAGGCCAGGCGAAATTCCTGGGAATACTGGTCGTAGCGGTTGTCGCTGTCGGCGGCGCCGTTGACTTCATAGGGGGTGTAGTCGGCGTCGCTGAGCTGCTGGTTGCGGATGTAGTCGTAGGCGCTGATCGAGGTCAGCGTGTAGTCGCCGATGTCCCAGTTCAGGGTCAGCGAGGTGCCGTTGTGGTCGAGCTTGGCATCTTCATCGACGTTCAGCTCGATGCGCCGGCCTTCCGGGCGCTGGTAACCGACGTTGTAGTAACGGCCCAGGGGCAGCGAGCCGCTGCTGCCATCACCCTTGAACTGGCGGCCGTGGATCTTCCACAGCGCTTCCAGGTCGGGGTTGAGCCTGGCCAGGAACTGCACGCGTACGGCTTTCTTGTTGACGTCGCCGTAGGTCTGGTCGTTGGTCAGGTTATGGGTGAAGCCATCGCGCTCTTCTGAGTACAGCGACACCCGCGCCGCCAGGCGTTCATCGACCAGGGCGCCGCCGATGGCGCCACTGAGGATGCGCTCGTTCTTGCTGCCAAAACCGATTGTGCCGAAGCCGTCGGTCTCGAAGCCCGGCTTCTTGGAGATGATGTTCACCGCGCCGGCGGTGGTGTTCTTGCCGTACAGGGTGCCTTGCGGGCCGCGCAGGATCTCGATGCGCTCCAGGTCGAACAGCGGGCCGCCGCCTGCCACCGGTGCATTGAGGTAGACGTCGTCGGCGTAGATGCCCACCGGGTAGACGGTGGCGGCGCCGGTGTCACCGGTGCCCAGGCCGCGAATGTACCAGCGCGGGCGGCCGTCGCCGTCGGGGTTCTTCGCCGAGGCGTTGGGGATGAAGGTGGTGATATCGCCCATGGCGCGAACGCCGTCGGCGGTGATGCTAGTGCCTTGCACGGCAGTGACCGCAACAGGTACTTCCTGCAGGGTTTCTTCGCGGTGCTGGGCGGTGACCGTGACGGTCTTCAGAGCCGGTGTGCTGCTGGTGCCGTCCTCGGCCCTGAGCAGTTCCGACTGGCTGGCCAGGAGGATGCTCAGGCCGATGCCTTTGGCGATTGGGTTAAGTGTGTGCATGCTGCTGGTCTCCCCGGATGTGCAGTTGAAGGGGATAGAGCAGGGTTTGTGCCATGTTTGTAAGGCACTGTATTTAAAGGGTTTTATCGGTTTTTTGGTGGGTGATTGCTAGCTATCCAGCAGGGCGCTGTGGAATGCCTGTTGCTCCAGCAGCAATCGCCAACCCTGTGGAAGCTGGCTTGCCAGCGATGAGTCCGGTACAGCCAGTACATCAGGTGTCGGCCTAATTACGACCGCTTCGCGCTCGATCGCCGGCAAGTCCGGCTCCCACAGAAGTGGGTGATTGCAGGACCTCTGTGGGAGCTGGCTTGCCAGCGATGGGCTGCAAAGCAGCCCCAAAAAACCTCAGGTCGCCACCCGCGAAGTGGAGCCGATCACCGCCTCCAGCACCCTGAAATCAATCCACTCACGCACATCGAAACGTCGCGGAATAAAGTCCCAGCGATGCAGGAAGTCAGTGAAGTCCTGCAACGCCTCGATCGAGCGCCCATCGAGCGTGGTGCGCAAGCGCCGATGGGCATCCTCGCCATAGGCCGCCGCCACCCAGTACTCGCTGGTATTCAACTCACGGGCCAGGTAGCGCCGGGTTTCATCGGCATTGGCCCAGGCCCACTGCTCGGTGCGCAGCAGCACATCAACGATGCGCTTGCAGGCACCGAAGTGCTGCTCCAGCAGGTTGATATCCACGGTCAGGGTGCGCGGCGTGCCGTTGTTCGAGCGAATCAGCGGGTCAGGGTGGGAACCGGTGTCGATCACCACCCGCAAGCCGAACTCGTGGGCCAGTTGCAGGGCGGCGGCGCCTTTCAAAAAGATCGCGTCGATATCGCCGCGCAGCAGGCCGATCAGCTCGTTGTTACGGCGGCTGACCCGGTTGACGCCGAGGGTCACCGCGGCGCCATGCACATGGGTGACCTGCTCATCACTGTGGGTGCCGCCATAGGGGTAGTCGACCAGCTCGACATCGGCGACGTTCAGGCCTTCGAGCTTCAGCGCGTTCTCCAGCCCGCGCAGGGCCTGGGCGCGGGTGAAGTCGATCTGCACGTTGGCCCATTTCGGTAGGCCGAAGCGGCGGTTCTTCAGGTCGCGCACAGTGCGCACGCCACTGTCTTCTGTGGTCAGGATCAACTGCACCTCATCGGCCCAGCTCAGGCCCAGCACGCGGGTCTGCACGCCGCTGGCGTAGGCCCAGATCGCCGGAATGTTGCCGCCGTGGCGCACCGAGTTGCGCAGGTGATGGTCGTAATGGGCTTCGCGCACTTCGCGTTCGCTGGATTCGCGCAGCGACTGGATCGAGGTGCCCAGGGGCTGGAAGGCTTCGGCCAGGCGCCCGCTTTGCACGGCGATGCCAAGGCCGGTAGGCACCGGGCTGTGGGTGTACCAGAGGGTGTCGAGGGGTGTGCTCATCGTCGGTTCTAGTCCTTGTCTGGTGGCCGGTTAGCCGGCCAGTGCGGTATGCAGCCCGTCCATGGGGCGGCGGTCGATCCATTGGCGTACATCGAACGCCGTGCGGATAAAGCGCCAGCGCTGCAGGAAGGCAACGAAGTCCTGCAGGGCGGCGATGGCGTGTTCGTCGAGGGCGGTGTGCAGGCGCTTGTGGGCGTCTTCACCGTAGGCGCGGCTGACCCAGTACTCGCTGCTGTTGGTTTCCAGGGCCAGGTAGCGGCGGGTCTGTTCGGGGTGCTGGTGGGCCCAGGCTTCGGCGCGCAGCACGCTGTCGAGCACCTGGGTGGCGACCGGCAGGTGCTGGTCGAGCAGTTCCTGATCGACGCTGAGGGTGCGCGGCGTACCGTTGTTGCTGCGGATCAGCGGGTCGGGGTGGGCGCCAACATCCAGCAGCGTGCGCAGGCCGAAATCATGGGCCTGCTGTACGGCGCTGGCGCCCTTGAGGAAGATCGCGTCGACTTCGCCGCGCAGCAGGCCGATCAGCTCCAGGTTGCGCGCCTCTTCACTGCTGGCCACTGTGCTGCCGGCGACGTTGCGCACCGGGCTGTCGCTGAAGCCGCTGTCGTAGCGGTAGTTGACCAGTTGCAGGTCACCGACCTGCAAACCATCGAGTTTCAGCGCGTTCTCCAGCCCGCGCAGGGCCTGGGCGCGGGTGAAGTCGATCTGCGCGCGGGCGCGGTCGGGCAAGCCGAAACGCTTGCCGGCCAGTTGCTTGATGCTGTGAATGCCGCTGTCGGCACGGGTCAGGATCAACTGCGCCTCATCGGCCCAGGACAGCCCGATCAGGCGCGTGGCGCGGCCCTGGGCGCGGGCCCAGATCGCCGGAATGCTGCCGCCATGGCGCACCGAATGGCGCAGGCTGTGATCGAAGTGCGACTCGCGCACCGCCGCATCGTCGGCTTCGCGGATCGATTGCACCTGGGTGCCGAGAGTGCGCAGGCTGTCCTGCAGCCAGCCTTGCTGCACGGCGATGCCCAGGCCCGTGGGCACCGGGCAGCGGGTGTACCAGAGGGTATCGAGGGGTGTGTTCATGAAAGGCTCCGGTCAGGCGCTGGCGGTCAGGGGCAGGCTGGCGACCGGCGCCTGGCGCACCAGCGGCAGCACCTCCTGGCCGATGCGCAGGGCCTCTTCCAGGTGCGGGTTGCCGGCCAGGATGAAGGTCGAGAAGCCGGCGTCGCGGTATTCGGCCAGGCGTTCGGCGATGTTCTCGTGGCTGCCCACCAGGCCCACGGTCGGCCCCGGCTTGGCCTTGGCAAATCCGGCCCAGAGGTTGGGACCGATGATCAGGTCGTCGAAGCGCTGGATGTTCTGGTGATAGGCCGTTTGCCGTGCGCCGCCGACCGAGTCGCTGGTGCTGGTGAAGGCCTTGGAGAGGGTGCTGGGCTTGCCGTCGAGTTTGTCGAACTGGCGGCGCAGGTCGCGCCAGGCGGCGTCTTCGGTTTCACGGGCGAACAGGTCGACACGCAGGCCGAAACGCACCGTGCGGCCTTGCTTGTCGGCCAGTTCGCGCACCCGTTCGATATGCGGTTTGAGCTGCTCAACAGGCTCTGCCCAGTTCAGGTAGACATCGGCGTGACGGGCGGCCACGTCCAGCGCCGGGTCGGAGAAACCGGAGAAGTACACGCCGGGTTTGCGTTCGTTGCCCAGGTGCGGCGGCAGGGCGCCGTTCTCCAGGCGGTAGATGTTGCCGTTGTAGGAGAAGCGTTCGTTGTTCCACAGCCCTTGGATGATGTCGAGGAACTCGCCAGTGCGCTGGTAGCGCTGGTCGTGGTCGAGAAAGTCGCCCTGGGCACGCTGGCTGGCCGGGTTGCCGCCGGTGATGATGTTCCAGTCCAGGCGCCCGTGGCTCAGGTGCTGGAGGATCGCTGCCTGCTGGGCGGCGTAGGCGGGCAGGGTCCAGGTGGCCTGGAAGGCGATCAGAAAGCGCAGCCGGCGGGTTTCCCGGGCCAGGGCCGCGGCGGCGATCCACGGCTCGGGGCCGGTGGGCAACAGCGCGCCTTCGAAGCCTGCAAGTTCCGCGGCCTTGGCCACCTGGGCGATGTAGTCGATGTAGGTGAAACCGTCGGCGCTGCCGTCCTGCAGCAGGCCGGGGGCGATATGCCCGGGCGTGCGGCTGAAGCTGCCGCGGTTGTGTTTGTCGGTGCTCAGTTGCGGGCCGTCGGTGCCCAGGGGCAGACGCCAGAAGAATTCGGTGCTCATGGCTGTTCCTCGGTGAATGTAAGGACAGTGGTGCAACGCCCATGCCACGCCGCGCGGGCCCGGAATCACCGGGGGTTGAGGGCAGGGGTGTTGCCAGGGCAGCAATCGGTCAGCAGTGGCTGCGGCGGTTGCAGCACAACAGCATCGCTGGCAAGCCAGCTCCCACAGGTTTGGTGTACACAGATCCACTGTGGGAGCCGGTCTTGCCGGCGATGGAAGGCAAAGCCTTCCTGCTTGTCAGCAAGCTTCCCCCTGTAACTCGGCACTGTGCTGATAGCGCCGGTACAACGCTGCATATTCGCCACCCCTTTCCAGCAACTGTTGATGCGGCCCTTGTTCCACCAGCTTGCCCTCGCGAATCAGCACGATCCGCTCGGCATCGCGGATGGTCGCCAGGCGGTGGGCGATGATGATCGCCGTGCGCCCCTCGCACAGCCGCCGCAGCGCTCGCTGGATGCGCCGCTCGGTGTGCACATCGACCGCCGAGGTGGCCTCGTCGAGCACCAGCACCGCCGGGTCGGCCAGGTAGGCGCGCACCAGGCACACCAGCTGGCGCTGGCCCTGGCTCAGGTGGCTGCCCAGCGGCCCGACCTGGGTGTCGTAGCGATGCGGCAGGCGCTCCAGCACCTCGTCGGCACCGAGCTCGCGCACCGCAGCAATCAGGGTTTGATCATCAGCAGCAGGTGCGGCCAGGCGCAGGTTGTCGAGAATGCTGCCGTTGAACAACACGTTGTCCTGCAGTACCACGCCTACATGCCGGCGCAGTTGCTGCTGGCTGAGCTGGCGGATATCGACGCCATCCAGGGTCACGCGGCCCTGGTCGACTTCGTAGAAGCGCGTGAGCAATTGCACCAGGGTACTTTTGCCATGCCCGGACGGGCCGACAATGGCCAGCACTTCACCGGCATCGATGTGCAGGTCGAGGCCGTCGATCACCGGGCGGGTGGGTTGTGGCAGATAGGCAAAACGCACCTGCTGGAAATGCACCTCGCCACGGGCCCGGGGCAAGTCAACCGGCTCAAGCGGGTCGAGGATCTGCGGCGCCGTGTCGAGCAACAGGAAGATCCGCTGGGCCGAGGCGGAACCGGTGGCATAGCGTTCGAACAGGTCGGTCAGCTCTTGCAAGGGGCCCAGGAACAGCATCACGTAGAACAGGCTCTCGCCCACCTGGCCGACTGTGACGGTGCCCGCGGCCAGGCTGTAGCCGCCGACCAGCACCAGCACCGCCATGCCGGCCGCGGTAAGCAGGGCGGTAAAGGGTGCGAACCAGCCCGAGCGCACACTGCCGACGATCAGCGCGTTGTTGAAGGCGTGCAGCAACTGCTGGTAGCGCGCCAGGTTCGGCGCTTGCTGGCCGGTCTGCTGCAACAGGCGCACGCCGCTGACGCTCTCGACCAGGTGCGCGGTAAAGCGGCTGCGTTGTTCGGCGACCTTCGCCCAGTTGCGCTGGGCGATGCGTTTGAAGGCCCAGGTCGCCGCCAGCAGCAAGGGCACGCTACCGATCAGGCTGAAGAAGAACAGCGGTTCGATCAGCCACAGCATCACGGCCGCCAGGCTACAGCGCAGCAGGGCGCCGAGCAGCTCGGGCGGGCCCTGGATGAGTAGCGGCTCCAGGGCATCGACGTCGCGGTCGGCGCGGGAAATGATGCGCCCGGCGCGGGTGCGATCGAAGTAGCCGACGCTCAAGGCCTGGACATGGGCAAACACCCGCACCCGCAACTGGTTGAGCACGCCGATGGCGGCGCTGCCGGCAATGTACTGCGACACCCCGGCGAGCAAAAAGCGCCCCAGCCAACTGGCCGCCAGACCCAACCCCAACCACAGCACCAGCGGCTGGTCGAGCAGCCAGCGGTTGCCGTCGTGGATCAGGCCGCGGTCGAGCAGTTCACGGACGAACCAGGGGCGCAGGAACACGGTGAACACCAGCACCAGCTCCAGGACAATCACCCAGGCGATCTGCTTGCGCACCGGCCGCAGCAACGGCAGCAGGCGCTGGAACATGCTGCGGTCGAGGGCTTTTTTGGCCAGCAGTTCTTCGATTTCGATATCGCTCAGGGCGTTGCCCGGCAGTGGCTTAGCCATGGTCGATCCCCAGCAGGTCACGGTAGGTCGGATTGCGTTGCAACAGTTGCGCGTGGGTACCGCTGTCGGCGATGGCGCCGTTGTCGAGCAGCAGCACGCGGTCGGCGCGTTGCACGGTGGAAACCTTGCTGGCGATCAACAGCAGGGTGGTGGCCTGTGGTTGCCGGCGCAGGTTGTCCAGCACCCGGCCTTCGCTGTGCGCGTCGAGCGCGCTGGTGGCGTCGTCCAGGCAGAGGATGGCGGGCGCTGCGAGCAATGCCCGGGCCAGGCACAAGCGCTGGCGCTGGCCGCCGGAGAGGGTCACGCCGCGATCGCCGAGCGGGCTGTCGAGGCCATCGGGCAGGCGTTCGAGGATATCCTCGGCGGCGGCCTGGTGCAGGGCCTGGAGCAGTTGTTCATCGCTGGCGCCGGGTGCGCTCAGGCGCAGGTTGGCGGCCAGGCTGTCGGCGAACAGGAAGCTCTCCTGGGGCAGTACGTGCACGCGCCGGCGCAGGTCGCTCAGGTCCAGTTCGCGAATGTCCTGCCAGCCTGACTGCGGATTGCCCAGCAGTACACGCCCTTCGGCAATGTCGGTCAGGCGCGGCAGCAGGCTTGCCAGCAGGCTCTTGCCGGTGCCGGTGGCGCCGACCAGGGCGACGGTTTCACCCGGCGCCAGCTGGAAAGAGCAGTGGCGCAGGATCGCCTGGCCACCGCCGGGGGCGGCAACGCTGACGTTTTCCAGCTTCAGCCCCAACGGTCCTTCGGGGAGGCGCTGACGCCCCCCGACAATCAGCGCCGGTGCATCCAGCAACTGCCAGATACGCCCGGCCGAGGCGCGGGCGTCGGCGAAGGTCTGCATCACCCGGCCTACGCCTTCGATGCGAAACACCAGGGTGGTGGCGATCAGCAGCGAGGTCACCAGTTCGCCAATGCCGATCCGGCCTTCTGCGACCAATCGTGCACCGATCACGAGTATCCACACATGCCCCAGCGCCACCACCGCCTGCGGCAGCGGAATCCGCGAGCTGGCATAGGCCAGGGCCTGGCGCGCCAGGGCGCTGAACTGCACAACCTGGCGCTCGAAGCCGTCGATGCGCTGGGCCTGCAGGCCGAACGACTTGATCACCCGCACCGCGCCAATGCCTTCGGCCAGGTCCTGGTTGACCCGGTCGTAGGCGGCGCCGACCGCGCGGTCGAGGTTGACCAGGCGCTCGGTCTGCAACACGAAAATCCACACCCCGACCACCGTCAGCAGCAGCGGCCCGAGTGCCAGCAACGGGTCGTACCAGGCCAGCAGGCCGACGGTGGCCAGTATCACCAGCGGCGTTTCGACCAGTTGCCGCCAGAAGCTCACCAGCGCATCGCGAACCTTGTCGGCATCGCGGGTGGTGCGGGTGACCATCTCGCCCATGCCGTGTTGCCAGTGATAACCCAGGTGCAGGCGCAGCACTTGTTCGAGCAGGCGCTCGCGCAGGCGCGTCAGCAACGCCTGGCCAAGGATCAGCGAGCCGATGGCGGCGGCGTACTGCAACAGCGCCCGGCCCAGGGCCACGCCGAGGATCAGCCAGAACCAGCCCCAGGCGCGCTGGCCGTCGAGGCTGCCATCGGCCAGGCGCTGCACCGCCGTGCCGGCGCTGACGTCGTTGAGGGCGTGGCCGATCAGCCATTGCTGCCAGACCAGCCCGAGGTTGATGGAAACGAACAGCCCGGCGACCAGGGCGAAACGCCAGGGCATTTCGCGGTAGATCGCCAGGCTGCGCAGCAGCGGGTGTCGAGGGCTCATGAAGGACTCGCGGCAGAAGGAAAGTGTGTGCTCAGCGGCTGGCGCCGGCCTTTTGCTTGGCATTGAGGATGGCGGTGTATTCGTCCGGGTCGATGCCGTTGAGGTAGTAGTTGCCGACGTGGTGCAGGCGCCAGCGGATCGGGTCGTGGGTGGTGTGCACCCGGGCGTTGCGCCAGAAGCGGTCGAGGTTCCACTTGCTCAAGGAGGAGCTGGCACCGAGCAGCGAGAAGATGTCGCTGGAGATCTTCAGCGAAGCGCCATCGGAATGGGCGCGGGCGGTGGCCACCGAAAGGATCAGCTCATCTTGCAGGGCCTTGTTGTCCGGGTCCTGCTCATGGGCGTCGAAGGTCCGCGCGGCGTCGCGCAGCAACGATTCGGCGGCGCGCAGGGCCACCGCGTACTCGCCGATCTGGCGGATGATATGCGGCTCGTCACTGGCCCGTTCCACCTCGCTCTCGACCCACGGCCGGGCGTGCTGGTTGAGGTAGTCGATGCCGGCCTGCAGGGCACCGGCGGCGATGCCGGTGTCGATGGCGGCGTGGAGGATCTGCGGGAAGGTCAGGCCGGTGCGCTTCATCGGGCCCTGGCGGCGCAGCACGTAGCGCTCGTCCAGTTCAATGTTGTCGAAGATCACCGTGCCGCTGACCGAGTTGTTCTGGCCGAAGGCGTCCCAGTCGTCGACCAGGGTCAGGCCGGGCGTGTCGCGGTGCAGCAGCACGCCGGCGCCGCCGTCATCGCTGGCGGCGGTCAGCGAGATCCACTCGGCGAGATAAGAGCCGGTGGAGTAGAACTTGCTGCCGTTGAGGATCAGCTTGCCATCGGCGCGGCGCTCGACCCGGGTCTTGAGGGCGAACTTGTTCTTGCCGCCGACCTCGGCCAGGGCATTGCCCAGGCGCTTGCCGGCCAGCACGTCGCTGACCACGCCATCGCGCACTTCGTCCGGGTAGCCGCTGAGCACGCCGCGCAACATGACGTTGTGAATCTGCAGCAACTGGCCGACGCCGCCGTCGGCGCGGGAGACGATGCGCACGGTTTCAACGATCGTCGCCACCGACGCGCCAAGGCCACCCAGCGCCGCGGGCACGCCGATGGCGGTGATGCCGCTGTCGGACAGCAACTGCGCCTGGCGCCGGGGCAGTTCGCGGTTGAGCAACGGGTCGGCGGCGAGGGCGGCGATTTCCTCGGCAATCTCATGGGCCGCGGCGATGGCCTGGGCGGGGCTGTGCAGGCGACGGGGCAGGGTACTCACGATAGGGCTTCCTTGAATGAACGGGTACCCAGGGCCTTGAGCAGGTTCTGTGCCAGTGGCCGCAAAGCCCCGTGCAGCAAGGCTTACGCCGAATTTGCCGAAGGCGGGTGTTGCTGGGGCAGCAATCGGCTGCCGATTGTTGCTCTGGCAGCAGCAGGGCTGCGCCAGCACTGCTGGCAGATCAGCAGTCAACCTTCACGCAAAGGCGCAAAGCCCAATGAATTCAGGACTTTGCCGAGTTGGCACGGGCGCTGCAATACCTCAGGCAAAGGCCAGCCGGCCGATTCGATCCGCTTGATGGAGCATGCCCATGACAATCGCCGCCACCTTGCCGCTGCCCACCGCAACGGCGCTGGAGCAACTCTGGTTCACCCGCTGCCCGGTGCCGACCGCTTCCGGTATCGCCTACACCCTGGGCTGGCTCACGGCAGAGTTCGCCGCCGACGGCCTGCCGGTGGAAACCCTGCAGGAAGCCCGGCAGCTGGGCCATCACCACTACGATCACCAACTGCCCGGGCTGTTTCGCGAGGGCGGTAATGTCCCGGCCCTGGCGGCGCGCGCTGCTGGCGCCCCGAGCCGGCTGATCGGCCTGACCTGGATCGAGGAATGGCAGACTATCCTGGTTCGCCCCGACTCAGGCATTCGCAGCGCCGCCGACCTTAAAGGCAAGCGTCTGGCCCTGCCGGCCTGGGGCGCCAACCGCCCCGGCAGCATCGCCCGGGCCATGAGCCTGCACGGCTACAAAGGCGCCCTGAGTCTGGCCGGGCTGAGCTTCGATGATGTCCAGCTGGTGGAAGTGGCGCTGCAATCCCAGGACGATGCGCCGACCCCGCAGCAGGGGTTGCAGCGTCTGTGGTCGGGCCTGGATTACCTGGTGCGCGGCGAGGTCGATGCGGTCTACGTCAAGGGCGCTGCCGCCGCCGATGCGGCCCGGCGCCTGGGCCTGGTGGTGGGGATCGACCTGGACCAGATCGCAGACCCGCGCTTGCGCATCAACAACGGCACGCCACGGCCGATCACCGTGCACCAGAGCCTGCTCGACGATCACTTCGACCTGGTGGTGCGCTTTCTCGCCCAGACCCTGCGCGCCGCCGACTGGGCCCGCGACAACCGCGACGGCCTGCTGCGCATCCTTCAGGACGAAACCCGCGCCGGCGCCCAGGGCGTCGATCAAGCCTACCGCGGCGACTTCCATACCACCCTGGCCCCGGACCTCTCGAGCGAGCGCCTGGCGTTTCTCGATATCCAGAAAACCTTCCTCAACCTGCACGGCTTTCTCGAAGCCGATTTTGCCCTGGCCGACTGGGTCGACCCGCGCCCACTGCAAGCCGCCCAGCAACTGCTGGCCGAACGCCGCGCCCGCGCTTAAAGGAGCAATGCCATGACCGTACTGACTACCGAACACCTGATCGATGCCGCGCTGAACACCTTCATCGAGCAGGTGATCAACGAGGCCGACCAGGCCTTCACCGTGTTCCGTGAAACCAACACCATCAGCGCCAACGGCACCGTCGGCTTTATCGAACGGGTACCGGGCCGCGAGTTGCTGGTATCGGTCACATACCCGGGGCCGTGGGATTACCGCAAGCCGCTGCAGGCCACGGTCAGCGACCTGGCCGGCAACCTGGTGCATGGTCAGGGCAAGGGTGGCCTGGGCCGTTACGCCAAGCTGTTTCGCGAACAACCGCAGATCACCACGGTGTCGCATGTGCACTCGCCGTACCTCGGTGCCTGGGCCCAGACCCAGCGTACCTTGCCGTTCAACTACGTGCCGGTGCAGCGCTTCCAGCTGGCCCGCGAGCTGCCGACCTACATCGACCGGCGCCAGGACGAGGTGGATTTCATCCTCGAACGCCTGGCCGAGAACCCGTTCACCCCGGCCATCCTCGAAGCCAACGGTGGCGCCACGGTCTGGGGCCAGCAGGGCCTGCGCGCGACCGCCGAGTTCATCGTGCTGCTGGAGGAGGGGGCGCAACTGCAACTGCTGGCCGAAGCCATCGGCGGCTCGCGGCCCTTCGGCCCGGGCGTGCTCACCCAGCAATGGCGGATGAGCAAGCTGATCGACAAGGCCAACGAGCTGGGCCTGATTCCCGCCACCGACCGCATTCGCGCCTGAGGAAAGACCATGGCTGTCAAGATTCTCTGGTACCTCACCAGCCCCGATGGTCCCTATCCGTGGGAGCCGCAAGGACGCTGGAAAACCGATTTCGCCCACCTCAAGCAACTGGCGGTGGCCAGCGACCGCCTGGGCTATTACGGCTCGCTGCTGGGCTCGAGCCCCAACGAGAGCCTGGCGGTGGCTGCCGCACTGATCGACGCCACCGAGCGCCTGCGCTTTCTGGTGGCCCAGCATCCGGGCGAGTTATCGCCGGCGGTACTGGCCAAGTGGGCGCTGACTTTTGATGAGTTCTCCAACGGCCGCCTGTTGTTCAACGTGGTCAACGGCAGCGACGCCGGCCTGGCCACCCTGGGCGTGCATTACCCGCACGATGAGCGCTACCAGTTCAGCCTGGAGTACTGGCGCGCCTTCCAGAGTATTTATGCCGGTGAAACCGCAGGCTTTGACGGCCAGTACGTCAAGCTGGCGCCACGTCCGGCTGCGGCGGCACGTCACCCGCTGGGCGGCTGGCATCCGCCACAACGCGCCTCCGTGCCGCTGTGGGGGGCGGGCACTTCCGGCCCGGGCGTGGCCCATTCGGTGCAGTTGCTGGATGTCTACCTGAGCTTCGCCGACACCCCGCCAAGGCTGGGCGAGAAGTTCCGCCGGGTAGCGGCAGAGGCCGCGAAGATCGGCCGCGAACTGAGCTTCGGCACGCGCCTGCAGATCATCGTCCGCGAAACCGCAGAAGAGGCCTGGGCCCACGCTGAAAAGCTGCTGCAACAGACCTCGCTGGCAACCGCCCGCGCCGCCATTGAACGCCAACTGCCTGCGGGCCAGACCCTGGAGACCTTCAGCAGCGACAATCCGCAAATCCAGCGCAATGTGCAGAGCATCCGCGACGGCCGCCTGCCCACGGCCCGCGAGCTTGAGATCTACCCCAACGTCTGGACCGGCCCGAGCCTGTTCGGCTTCAACATCCTCGGTCCTGCGGCCGGCACCTACCTGGTCGGCAGCGCCGAGCAGGTGGCCGCACGGATTCGCGAGTACGAAGCCCAGGGCACCTCGGCGTTCATTCTCTCGGGTTTCCCGCTGATCGATGAAGCCCACCGGGTCGCCGACCTGCTGTTCCCCTTGCTCGACCTGGACCACGGTTTCGACATTCCGCGCCTGAGTGCGCGCACGGTTGCCGAACCGGCTTAAGGAGTTGCCCATGCCAAACGAA
This sequence comes from Pseudomonas sp. JV241A, assembly GCF_900275665.1. Lineage (NCBI taxonomy): Bacteria > Pseudomonadati > Pseudomonadota > Gammaproteobacteria > Pseudomonadales > Pseudomonadaceae > Pseudomonas > Pseudomonas sp. JV241A. Next base: position 175,898 of record NZ_OPYO01000037.1, on the reverse strand, counting down.
TTTTCCCGCCGGGTGTTCCTCGGCAACAGCCTGGCCGTCGGTGGCGGCCTGTTGCTCGGCTCCAGCCTGCTCACAGGTTGCGGCGGTGCTGAACCGGCCGCAGGCGCAGCCATCGCCCGGCCGACCCAGCCGGTGCGTGGCGGGCGCCTGCGCGTCGGCATCATCGACGGCGACCAGGCCGGCAACCTCGATGCGCACAAGCCGTCTGGCGGCGGGATCATTCGCGGCTGGGCGCTGTACAGCAAGTTCTGGGAGTGGAACGACGACGTCAGCACGCGCCTGGGCCTGGCCGAATTCGCCGAGCCCAACGCCGATGCCAGCGCCTGGACCATCCGCATCAAGCCGGGCCTGGAGTTCCACCACGGCAAGAGCATCACCGCCGATGACATGCTGTTCTCGATCCTGCGCCTGACCGACCCAAAACTGGCCTCGCCGTTTGCCGGGCTGGTCGGCGCCATCGACCGCCAGGCCTTGCGCAAGCTCGACGAGCGCACCATCGAGATCCGCTTCAAGCAGGGCCGCAGCTTCTTCCCGCTGGATGAAACCCTGATCGCCTTCGGCGGCATCGTGCCGACCGATTACGACCCGGTGAGCAACCCGGTGGGGGCGGGGCCGTACCGGCTGAAAAGCTTCGTGCCGGGCCAGCGCGCGCTGTTCACCCGGTTCGAGAACTATTTCAAACCCAACCAGCCGTATGCCGACGAGCTGGAGATCATCGAATTCAAGGACCAGGTGTCGCGGGTTGCGGCCCTGCGTGCCGGGCAGATCGATGTTGCCAGCGGCGTGCAGGCCGAGCACAGCGCCTTGATCAAGGCCGACCCGCGGCTGCAACTGGTGGTGTCGCCGAGCACTTCGTTCAGCGGCTTCAACCTCAACACCGCCAAGGCGCCGTTCCAGGACGAACGGGTACGCCAGGCCTTCCGCCTGCTGGCCGATCGTCAGGAGCTGATCGGCCGTGGCCTCAATGGCTTCGGGCGCATCGCCAACGACCTGTACTCGCCGCAGGACCCGACCTACAACCACGCCATTGCCCAGCGCGGCTATGACCTCGACCAGGCCCGCTCGCTGTTGCGCCAGGCCGGCGCCAGCGACCTGCGGGTCGAGCTGACCACCACCGCCAACGAAGTCAACGCCGCCCTGGTGTTCGCCCAGCAGGCGAAGAAGGCCGGGGTCGAGGTCAAGGTCACCCCGGTGGACAGCTCGGTGTTCAACGGCCCGCAGAAAGAGCAGTGGCTGATGTCGCCAGGCTCCACGCCGGCCCGTGGCTTCCTGGCCACCGGCCTGCACAACGACGCGCCGCTGGCGATCTACAACCGCAGCAATTTTCGCGACGAGCGTTTCTCTGAGCTGTTCACCCAGGCCCTCGGCCAGCCTGACCTTGAGCGACGCAAGCAACTGGTGCACGAGGCCCAGACCATCCAGCACCAGCGCGGCGGCTTGCTGATCTGGGGCTTTACCGACGTGCTCGATGCCGCCTCCAGCAAGGTCGGCGGCTTGCACGGCGAACAGACCACTTTCGCCTCCTGGCGCTTTGACAGCCTGTGGTTGAACCATGCCTGAACCTTGCGCACGCACTTCCCGACTCCCTGCCAGGTTGCCGTGGTTCATCGGCCGCCTGGGCTACGGCCTGCTCACCGCCTGGGTCATCAGCCTGGTGGTGTTCATCGCCACCCAGGCGCTGCCCTCGGACCCGGCGCGGGTCATCCTCGGCCCCGAGGCACCGCTGGAAAGCGTGCTGACCCTGCGCGAGCAACTGGGCCTGAACCGGCCGATCCTGGTGCAGTACTTCAGCTGGCTCGGCCAGGTGCTGCGCGGCGACCTGGGGGTTTCCCTGGACTCCAACCAGCCGGTGGCGGCGATCATCTTCAGCCGCTTCGGCAATACCCTGGCGCTGCTGGCCGGGGTGCTGGTGCTGGTGGTGCCGCTGGCCTTGAGCATCGGCGTCAGCCTGGCCCTGCGCCGCGACAGCCGCCTGGACCGCTTTGGCCTGTCGGCGCTGATTTTCCTCAAGGCCACGCCGGGCTTTCTGCTCGCCATCGGCCTGGTGCTGCTGTTCTCCATGCCCCAGGTCAACCTGCTGCCGGCGGTGTCGATCCTCGATCCGGACAAAGCCCTGTGGCAGCAGCTTGAATACCTGTTGCTGCCGATCTTCGCCCTGAGCCTGTCGTCGCTGCCGTACCTGGCGCGCATGGTCCGCGCCTCGATGATCGAAGCGCTGGACTCGGATTACGTCAGCGCGGCGCGCCTGCGCGGCATCGCCGAATGGCGCATCGTCTGGCGCCACACCTTGCCCAATGCCCTGGTGCCAGCGATCCAGGGCGTGGCCCTGACCCTGCGCACGCTGATCGGCGGCGCCTTGCTGGCCGAGGTGATCTTCAGCTACCCGGGCATCGGCACCCAGCTCAACAGCGCGATCCAGATGCGCGACCTGCCGCTGGTGCAGGGCGTGGTGCTGGTCATCACCCTGGGGGTGGTGCTGATCAACCTGGTGGCTGACCTGCTCACCGTCTTGCTCACCCCGAAACTGCGCACCGCCCGCCGCGCCACGCTGATCCAGCGCAACCGCCGCGGCATCCAGAGCTGGTGGCGGCGCCCGGCGGCCAAAGCCCCTTGAGAGGAGTAGTCCATGTTCAATGCACGCTGGTGGCGTGAGCCACAGATTCGCCGCGGCGGCCTGGTGACCCTGGCCATCGCCCTCCTGGCCCTGTTCGGTCCCTGGCTGGCGCCCCATGCCCCCACCGACATGGTTGGCGGGGTGTATGGCGCCCCCGCCGGCGACGCACCGCTGGGCCATGATTTTCTCGGCCATGACGTGCTGTCGCGGTTGCTCAATGGCGGGCTGTCGATCTTGTGGATGTCGCTGGCGGCGGCCGCCATCGCGCTGATTGCCGGTACCGTGCTGGGGCTGCTGGCCGGTTTGTCGCGCCAGCGCCTGGATCAGGCGATCACTTGGCTGGCGGATGTCTGGCTGGCGTTTCCCGACCTGATCCTGGTGCTGTTGATTGTCTCGATGCTGGGCCGGGCGCCGTGGCTGATCGTGCTCACCGTGGCCATCGCCTTCACCCCCGGGGTGATCCGCCTGGCCCGTGGCAGCGCGGTGGCGGTGGCCAGCCAGGAGTTCGTCGAGGCAGCGCAGATGATGGGTTTCTCGCGCACGCGCATCCTCTTGCGCGAGATCCTGCCCAACGTGTTGACGCCGTTGCTGGTGCACTTTGGCAATATGCTCACCTGGGGCATCGGCATGCTCTCGGGGCTGAGCTACCTGGGTTACGGCGTGGCGCCACCGGCCGCCGACTGGGGCCTGATGATCAATGAAAACCAGGCTGGCCTGCTGGTCCAGCCCTGGGCAGTGTTGGCCCCGGCGCTGCTGATCGGGGTGTTCGCCTACGGCACCAATATCTTCGCCGAAGGCATTGCCCGGCATAGCGCGGGAGAACGTCGATGAACTCATATGCCCCACTGGCCCCATCGCTGGCAAGCCAGCTCCCACAGGATTCTTGGCCTGCTGCCGAACCTGTGGGAGCTGGTCTTGCCAGCGAGAGGCCGGCCCTGCAAGTGCAAAACCTGCGGGTTGAGCTCAACACTGGCGCCGACATCATCGACCACATCAACTTCACCCTGGCCCCCGGCGAAATCCTTGGCCTGGTCGGTGAGTCCGGCTCGGGCAAGACCACCCTGGCCACCGCCTTGCTGGCCCATGCCCGGCGCGGTGCGCGCATCGCCGCAGGCCGCATCCAGGTCGCCGACGCCAGCCTGCTCGAGCTGCGCGGCGAGGCCCTGCGCCAGGCCCGCGGCGGGCTGATCGGCTATGTCGCCCAGGACCCGGCGCAAGCCCTGAACCCGGCCCTGCGCATCGGGCCTTTATTACTGGAAACCCTGCACGCCCATGAACCGCAGTTGCAAAAAAATGCGCAGCAACAGCGCCTGCAACAGACCCTGATCGACGTCGGCCTGCCCGGCGACGCGGAATTCCTGCGGCGCTTCCCCCATCAACTGTCCGGCGGCCAGCAGCAGCGGGTGATGCTCGCCCTGGCGTTCGTCCTGCGCCCGCGGCTGATTGTCCTCGACGAACCGACCACGGCACTGGACGTCAGCACCCAGGCGCACATCCTGCAAACCCTGCGCCGGCTGTGCAAGGAGCAGGGCGTGGCGGCGGTGTATGTGTCCCACGACCTGGCGGTAATCAAGGACCTGGTCGACCGGGTGATGGTCATGTACGCCGGGCGCATCGTTGAAGTCGCCAGTCGCCAACGGCTGTTCGCCCGTCCCAGCCATCCCTACACCTTGGGCTTGCTGGCGGCGATCCCGGATGTTGCCCGCCAGCACCCGCTGCAGGCGATTCCCGGCCATGCCCCGGCGCCGGGCCAGCGCCCCAACGGCTGTGCTTTCGCGCCACGCTGCCCGCGGCGTACGGCGGCCTGCGAGCAGGCTGAGCCGGGCCTGCAAACACTTGAGCCCCATCAGCAAGTGGCTTGCCTGCATCCACAGCTTGAGGCGCCGGCGCCCACAGCGGCGCTGCAGGTACGGGCGACGCGGGTGGATCAGGCGCCATTAATGGCGATCAGCAACCTGAACCTGACCTACGACCGCCAGGTGCTGTTTGACCTGGCCCTCGAAGTACAGGCCGGGGAATGCCTGGCAGTGGTCGGCGAGTCTGGCTCGGGCAAGACCAGCCTGGCCCGCACCCTGGCAGGCCTGGGCGACAATGCCAGCGGTGAGCTGAGCTTCGAGGGCCAGCCGCTGAGCCTGCTGGCCCGGCAACGTCCCGGCACAACCCGTCATCGCATCCAGTACATCTTCCAGAACCCGTACCGGGCCTTGAACCCCCGGCAGACTGTGGCCCAGTGCCTGCAGGCACCGCTGGAGCACTTCTTCAAGCTCAAGGGCCAGGCGTGCCGGGCGCGTATCGAGGCGGCGCTGCAGCGGGTGGCCTTGCCGGTTTCGGTGGCCGCCAAGTATCCCCATCACCTCTCCGGCGGCGAGCGCCAGCGGGTGGCGATTGCCCGCGCGCTGGTGTGCAAACCGAGCGTGCTGATCTGCGATGAAGTGACTTCGGCACTGGACGTTTCAGTCCAGGCGGCGATCCTGGCCCTGCTCAAGCAATTGCAAGGTGAGGGCATGACCCTGGTGTTCGTCACCCACGACCTGGGTGTGGTGCGGGCGATTGCCGATCGGCTGGTGGTGATCAAGCAAGGACGGATTGTCGAGCAGGGCCCTGTGGATGAGGTGCTGGACCGGCCCGTCGACGGCTACACCCAGAGCCTGCTCGCCCATACGCCGAGATTGGCAGCAGCGCTTTAGCGGCTGCGCCAGGGCGCGCCGTTGGCAAAACGCGCCTCGATCCACTGCTTGAAGGCGAGGGTCGCGGCACTGTTGTAGCGGGCGCCCGGGCGCACCAGGTAAATGCCGGCGTCGGCATCCAGTTGCCAGTCGGGCAGCACCGGCAGCAGGCGGCCGCTGTCCAGGTCGTGCTGCATCAGCCAGTCACCGCCGGCGAGGATGCCGACCCCGGCGCGGGCGGCGGCCAGTAGCGCTTCGTTGTCGTTGCTGACCAGCGAGCCGCGCACCTTCACCGTCTGCTGCTGGCCCTGGCTGGCCAGGCGCCATTCCGGGTACGAGCGCAGCCCGGTAAACCCCAGGCAGTTATGGTTGGCAAGGTCGGCCGGTGTCTGCGGCTGGCCGTGCTGTTGCAGGTAGGCCGGCGCCGCGCAGAGGATGCGCCGATGCTCACAGAGCTTGCGCGCCACCAGGCGGCTGTCGGCCAGCTCGCCAATACGGATTGCGGCATCGAAGCCTTCGGCGACGATATCGACAAAGCGTTCGGCGTATTCGGTCTCAAGCTGTACCTGGGGAAACGCCAGGGCAAACTCGGCGAGCATCGGGCTCAGCCACAGCCGGCCCATGGACGAGGGCAGGGCGATGCGCAGCCGCCCGCGAATCTGCGTAGCGCCTTGGGCTGCTTCGCGTTCGGCCTCGCTGATCAGGCTCGCGGCCTGGCGCAGGCGCTCTACCAGCCGCGCGCCTTCATCGGTGAAACGCAACTGGCGGGTGGTTCGCTCGACCAGGCGAATACCCAGGCGCTGCTCCAGTGCGCCAAGGCGCTTGGACAGCACTGAGGGATGGCGCTGCAGCAGGCGCCCGGCAGCGGCAAAGGAGCCTTGCTCGAACAACGCCAGGAGGGTGGCAAGCTCATCGGCCTGGCGACTGTCGAACGGGTCCATGGGGGTTACCTCGGTGGGTCAGGGCGTCAGGATGACCGCGCCCTGTGAGCGTCCTTGTTGCAAGTCGTCATGGGCCATGGCGGCGTCGGCCAGTGCATAACGCTTCCAGATCTGCGGCCGAATGATACCTGTCGCCACCGCCGCCAGCACCTCCCCGGCACGTTGCTGGTACTCGCCGGCAGTTGCCGTGTGCGCGGCCAGCGACGGGCGGGTGATGAACAACGAACCCTTGGCGTTGAGGGTACTGAGCTCGATGGCCGGTGGCGCGCCCGAGGCCATGCCGCAAGACACCAGCAGGCCGCGCGGCCGCAAGCTGTCCAGCGAAGCCTCGAAGGACACCCGGCCGATCGGGTCGTAGACCACATCGAGTTTTTGCCCGTGGGTCACGTCCAGCACCTGCGCGGCCAGGGTGGCGGCGTCGAACACCAGCACTTCATCGCACCCGGAGGCGCGGGCCCGGGCGACACTTTGCGGCTTCGATACCACGCCGATGACAAACGCGCCCAGATGTTTGGCCCAGGGCACCAGCAACTGCCCCAGCGCGCCTGCCGCGCCGTAGATCATCAGCCGCGTGCCGGGCCCGACCGGGTAGGTGCTGTGAAGCAGGTAGTGGGCGGTGATGCCCTTGAACAGCAGGGCGGCCGCTTCGTCCAGGCCGAGATTGTCCGGGAGTTTGACCAGGCGCTCGGCGGGGTACAGCCGGGCGCTGGCGTAGGCGCCGAGCGGGCCGGTGGCATAGCCGACGCGGTCGCCGACATTGATCCCGGTGACCTGTGCGCCGATTGCGGCCACGGTTCCGGCCCCTTCCAGGCCAAGGCCCGAAGGCAGGGCGATAGGCACATCGCCCTTGCGCTGGCTGACGTCCAGCGGGTTGACGCCGATGGCCGCCTGTTCGAGCCAGACCTCGCCGGGGCCGGGTGCTTGCGCGCTGGTCTGTTCGAGGTGCAGGACGGCGGGGGCACCGGTTTGCTGAAGGCGGATTTGCATGACCATGATCGGGTTCCTGGAGCACAGTGTGAGTGTGGTCGAGGGTATTGATCCGGTCATGGCGCAGCAATCGGGTTGGTTGCAGATCATTGCTGCACCTGATGCATGGGTTGTGACCCTATCGCGGGGCAAGTCGAAGCCCCGCGATGCTCAACCCAGCACCTCGACAATCCGCCGGGCAATGTGCGCCGCATGGGTCTCCAGGGCAAAGTGGCCGGTATCCAGCAGCTCCACCACGGCGTTGGGGTTGTCACGCTTGTAGGCCTCAGCCCCTGGTGGAATGAAGAACGGGTCATGCTTGCCCCAGATGATCAGCGACGGCACCGGATACTCGCGGAAAAACGCCTGGAACTGCGGGTAGCGCCCAAGGTTGTTGGCGTAGTCGAGGAACAGGTCGAGCTGGATCTCCTTGTTGCCCGGGCGCTCCAGCAACAGTGCATCGAGGGTGTAGGACTCCGGGGCGACCAGGGTCGGATCGGCCACGCCATGCAGGTACTGCCAGCGAGTGCCTTCCAGATGCAGAACCGCATCGCCAACCGTCTTGCGGTTGGCCGCCGACGGGTCAGCCCAGTACTGGCGAATCGGCGCCCAGGCATCGCCCAGTCCTTCGAGATAGGCGTTGCCATTTTGCGACACGAACCCCGTGACCCGCTGCGGGTGCGCCACGGCCAGGCGCAGGCCGGTGGGCGCGCCGTAGTCGAACACATACATTGCATAGCGCTTGAGGTTCAGCGCATCGACAAAGGCGCCCAGGGTCTGCGCCAGGGCATCGAAGTTGTAACGGTACTCGCGCTCGGCCGGTACTTCAGTGAAGCCGAAACCCGGCAGGTCCGGGGCGATCAGGTGAAAGTGCGCGGCCAGCAGCGGGATCAGGTCGCGAAACTGATGGGATGAACTGGGGAAGCCATGCAGCAGGAGCAACACCGGGGCACCGGGCTCGCCGGCTTCACGGTAGAACACGCGAACGCCGTCGGCGTCGACGAACTGGTAGCGCACGGTTGGGGCGGGAGTGCTCATCGGACTGGTCCTCTGTAACCGGGTAAATTGATTTATTAGGTTACTGCGCAAACAAATCTTGCATGGAGTTCGTAACCTGTCAAATACAATTTAAGAGGTTACCAAGGTGCGGTGATGATCGGCCGTGTAACTTGAAACGCTGAAAATAAGGGTTACCATGGAGCAACGCCCGCTGCCGAGAACGGCCATGACCGACGCCATCACCGAACCCTATGTCCTTGCCGACCACCCGGTGCTGGACATGCTCAACACCGTCGCCATCGTCGACGGCCAGCGCACCGATTTCTGGCACAGCGATGCCGACGTACTGGCCTGGCTGCAACGTATGGGCTTGCAAGAGGGACCCGCGCCACGCCTGGCCAAGGGCGCGTTGCTGGAGGCGGCAGTTACCTTGCGCGAGTCGTTGCGCGCGCTGGTCGAGCAACGCAAGGCGGGCGGGCGCGGCGATCCGGCTACCCTGAACCGCTTCCTGGCCCAGGGCGCCAGCCATGCGCAGCTGGTGTGGGACAAGGACGACCAGCCGAAGCTGAGGCGAGTGGCCGAGCAGCGTTCGGCCGAGCAACTGTTGGCGCCCCTGGCCGAGCAAGCAGCCGAGCTGCTGGCGGGCGGCGACTTCAGCCTGGTCAGAACCTGCGAACACCCGGACTGCATCCTCTGGTTCTACGACCGCACCAAATCCCACCGCCGGCGCTGGTGCAGCATGGCGGTGTGCGGCAACCGGCATAAGGTCGCCGAACACCGTAAGCGCCTGCGCCAGGAGTAGCCGCCCGTAGGCAGGGTCTGATGCCCAGGTTTAAACACGCGGCAACCGGGCAGCGCTAAACCGGTGCATGCCCGCTGTTTAAACAAACCCCTCCAGCGCGCCATCTTGGCCCGCTATGTGCTTTGCCTCACCCATCGATTACTGATCGATTGGTCAAACCTGCACGTCGCCGCATTCGCTTGAGCGCGCAGGTTGTTTCTTGCAAATGCGTCTGCACCCGGAGAGGTGCAGCGTTTACTGGAACCTGAGGCATGTCGCTCCCCGAAACCCCCGACCTGGTCACCGCTGACGCCGGCTGGCGCGCCGAGCTGAGGCTGCGTTTCGTCCGGGGCGAGAGCAAGACCTGTATTGGTGCGCGGCGGCATTTCGGTCCTCTTTTGGTGCAGCGACCGTTCTATCCCGAGGGTGCGCCGTGCCACGTCTATGTACTGCACCCGCCTGGCGGTGTGGTCGGTGGCGACAAACTGCTGCTCGATGTGCACCTGGAGCCAAGTAGCCATGCGCTGCTGACCATGCCCGGGGCGACTAAGTTCTACCGCAGTGGCGGCCCGACCTCGGTTCTCCAGCAGCATTTTTACCTGGGCGAAGCCAGCATTCTCGAATGGCTGCCCCAGGGCAGCATCTGCTTTGCCGGCGCCAGAGTACGCCTGGAAAACCGTTTTACCCTCGCGCCCGGCGCCCGCCTGCTGGCCTGGGAGACCCTGTGCCTGGGCCGCCCGGTGATGGGTGAGACTTTCAGTCACGGCGCGCTCGACAGCCGCCTGCAGATAGAAGTGCCCGATGACCCGGGCCTGCACGAGCGCCTGCGCATCGAAGGCGGGCACCTGGAAAAACTCGCCGGCTTCCCCCTGCAAGCGACCTTTTGCGCCTATCCGGCCAGTACCGAACTGCTTGAGCAGAGCCGCGCACTGATTGAAGACCTTGGCGCCCCCGCCGGCGCGACCCTGCTCGGCCAACTGCTGGTGGTGCGCCTGCTCGACCACGACAACCAACGCCTGCAATCCACCTTGCAGCGGCTCTGGTATGCCTTGCGACCCGCCGTGGTCGGCCTGGCGCCATGCCCGCCGCGTATCTGGGCCACTTGAGAGAGCACCATGGAGCTGACCCCGCGAGAGAAAGACAAACTGCTGCTGTTCACCGCCGCGCTGCTGGCCGAGCGGCGCCTGGCCCGTGGCCTGAAGCTCAACTACCCGGAGGCGGTGGCATTGATCAGCGCCACGGTGATGGAAGGCGCCCGCGATGGGCGCACGGTGGCCGAGCTGATGAACCTGGGCCGCGAGGTGCTGCGTCGCGACCAGGTGATGGCCGGGGTCAGCGAAATGATCCCCGATGTGCAGGTGGAAGCGACCTTTCCCGACGGCACCAAGCTGGTCACCGTCCATGACCCGATCGTCTAGGAGCACAGGATGATTCCCGGAGAAATACAGGTTGCCGACGGCGACATCGAACTCAATGCCGGCCTGGCGCTGATCAGCGTCACCGTCGCCAACCACGGCGACCGTCCGGTGCAGGTCGGCTCGCACTATCACTTTTTTGAGGTGAACAACGCCCTGGTGTTCGAGCGCGAGCCCACCCGCGGCTTTCGCCTGGACATCGCCGCCGGTACCGCCGTGCGTTTCGAGCCGGGTCAGGCGCGCACCGTCAACCTGGTGCCGTATCGCGGCAAGCGCGAGGTCTACGGCTTTCAGGGCAAGGTCATGGGCAAGCTGGAGGCGCAGGCATGAGCCGGATTTCCCGCAGGGCCTATGCCGACATGTTCGGCCCCACGGTCGGCGACCGCGTGCGCCTGGCCGACACCGAGCTGTGGGTCGAGGTCGAGAAGGACTTCACGATCTATGGCGAGGAGGTCAAGTTCGGCGGCGGCAAGGTCATCCGCGACGGCATGGGCCAGGGCCAGATGCTCGCCAGCGAGGCGCTGGACCTGGTGTTGACCAACGCGCTGATCATCGACCACTGGGGCATCGTCAAGGCTGATATCGGCATCAAGAACGGGCGCATCGTCGGCGTCGGCAAGGCCGGCAACCCCGATGTGCAACCGGGGGTGACCCTGCCGGTGGGGCCGGGCACCGAGGTGATCGCCGCCGAAGGCAAGATCGTCACCGCTGGCGGCATCGACTCGCACATTCACTTCATCTGCCCGCAGCAGGTTGAAGAGGCGCTGACCTCGGGCATTACCACCTTCATCGGCGGCGGCACCGGGCCGGCCACGGGCACCAATGCCACCACCTGCACCTCCGGGCCCTGGTACCTGGCGCGCATGCTCCAGGCCGCCGACCAGTTGCCGATCAATATCGGCTTGCTGGGCAAGGGCAACGCCTCGCGGCCCGAAGCCCTGCGCGAGCAGATCGAAGCCGGGGCCGTGGGCCTGAAGCTGCACGAAGACTGGGGGTCGACCCCGGCGGCCATCGACTGCTGCCTGAGCGTGGCTGAAGAACATGACGTGCAGGTGGCGATCCACACCGACACCCTCAACGAGTCCGGCTGCATCGAGGACACCCTGGCGGCCATCGGCGATCGCACCATCCATACCTTCCACACCGAAGGCGCGGGCGGTGGCCATGCGCCGGACATCATCCGCGCCGCGGCCTTTGCCAACGTGCTGCCGTCCTCGACCAACCCGACCTTGCCCTACACCCAGAACACTGTCGATGAGCACCTGGACATGCTCATGGTCTGCCACCACCTGGACCCGAGCATTGCCGAAGACGTGGCCTTCGCCGAGTCGCGCATCCGCCGCGAGACGATTGCCGCCGAAGACATCCTCCACGACCTGGGCGCGTTCTCCATGACTTCGTCCGACTCCCAGGCCATGGGCCGGGTCGGCGAAGTGGTGCTGCGCACCTGGCAGGTGGCCCACCAGATGAAACTGCGCCGTGGGCCCCTGGCACCGGATAGCGCACGCAGCGACAACTTCCGGGTCAAGCGCTACATCGCCAAGTACACCATCAACCCGGCGCTGACCCATGGCATCGCCCACGAAGTGGGCTCGGTGGAGGCTGGCAAGCTGGCCGACCTGGTGCTCTGGGCCCCGGCGTTCTTCGGGGTCAAGCCTGCGCTGGTGATCAAGGGCGGGATGATCGCCATGGCGCCCATGGGCGATATCAACGGTTCGATCCCGACCCCGCAACCGGTGCATTACCGGCCGATGTTCGGCGCCCTGGGGGCCGCGCGCCATGCCACGCGCATGACGTTTCTGTCCAAGGCGGCGATCGACCGTGGCGTGCACCGGCAACTGGGGCTGCACAGCCTGATCGGCGAGGCCCGGGGCTGCCGCACGGTGCGCAAGGGCGACATGGTCCATAACGGCCTGTTGCCGATGATCGAGGTTGACTCGCAAACCTACGAGGTGCGCGCCGACGGTGAACTGCTGGTGTGCGAACCCGCCACGGTGCTGCCGATGGCCCAGCGTTATTTTCTGTTTTAAGGAGCGAGCATGATCCTGTTGACCCGTCGCCTGAGCGCCGCCGCCACGGTAAGCGGCACCGTCACCCTCACTGTCGACACGCGCATCAAGAGCCGTGTGCGCGTCACCCTCGACGATGGCCGCGAGGCCGGCTTGATGCTTGAGCGCGGCCAGTTGCTGCGCGGTGGCGAACTGCTCGGCGAGGCGCAGGGCGGCGAGGTGATCCGCGTGCTGGCGGCGGCCGAGCAGGTGTCCAGCGTGCGCTGCGCCGATCCGCTGTTGCTGACCCGCGCCGCCTATCACCTGGGCAACCGCCATGTACCGCTGCAGATCGAGGCCGGGCTGGTGCGTTATCAGCACGACCATGTGCTGGACGAGATGGTCCGTGGCCTGGGCCTGCAGGTGACGGTCGAGCAGGCGCCGTTCGAGCCTGAAGCCGGTGCCTACCAGAGTGCACCGCACAGCCACGCCCACAGTGACCACCTGTTCGTTCGCGTCGCTCACCACTGATTACTGATAAGGAGATTGCCCCATGAAAAAACTCGTCCCCCTCGTACTGCTGCTGGTGGCCGTACCGGCTTTCGCCCACCCTGGCCATGACGCCAACCCGCTGCAGGACGGTTTGCTGCACCCGCTGACCGGCCTTGATCACCTGTTGATGCTGCTCGGTACCGGCGTGCTCGCAGCCCTGACCGGGCGCACCCTGGCACTGCCGTTGCTGACCTTGGGCGCGATGTTCGGCGGGGCGCTGATGGGCCACCTGTTCGGTGGTGTGATCGGCATGGAAGCAATGATCATCGGTTCACTGTTGGTGGCCGCCGCCGCGCTGCTGTTGCCCAGCCGTCAGGTATTGCTGGCCCTGGCCATGCCGCTGTTTGCCCTGTTCCATGGCTGGGCCCATGGCGTTGAAGCCAGCCCGGGTGCGTTCTGGGTGTTCAGCGCAGGTTTCGTCACTGTCAGTGGCTTGTTGCTGCTGGTCGGCTTTGGCGCCGGTTGCCTGCTGCGCCGGCACCAGGGCCTGCAGAAAGCCTTCGCTGGCGGGCTGCTGGCCGGTGCCGCGTTCGTGCTGGCTGGCTGATGGGCAACGACCTCAAGCTGCTGCGCCTGCTGCAACTGGCCAGCCCGAGTCTGCCGGTGGGTGGTTTTACCTATTCGCAAGGCCTGGAGTGGGCGGTGGAGGCCGGCTGGGTGCAGGGCGCCGAAGGCTTTCGCGCCTGGCAACGCCAGCAGGTCGAGGACACCCTGTGCCACCTCGACTGGCCGCTGCTGGCGCGGCTGTATCAAGCCTGCCTCGATGACGATGCCGAGGCGTTCGCGCGCTGGAGCCGCTTTTTGCTGGCCAACCGCGAAACCGCCGAACTGCGCCTGGAAGAGCGCCAGCGTGGCATGGCCCTGACCCGCCTGCTCGATGGCTGGCAACTGGGCCAGGCGCCCGAATGGCGTGCGTCGCTGGAGCTCAGCCAGCTTGGCGGCATGGCCTGGCTGGCGGTGCACTGGCGGCTCCCGTTGCCTGATCTGGCCCTCGCTCACGGCTATGCCTGGCTCGAAGGTGCAGTGATGGCCGGGGTCAAGCTGGTGCCGTTCGGCCAGCAAGCGGCGCAAACCCTGTTGCGTGATCTGAGCGAAGCCTTGCCCGATGCCCTGGCAACCGCCCTGGCCCTCGGCGATGACCAGCTCGGCGGCGGCCTGCCGTTGCTGGCCATCGCCTCGGCGCGGCACGAAACCCAATACACCCGATTGTTCCGATCCTGAGGAAAGCCCCATGCAAAGCTATCAGCAACCCCTGCGCGTCGGTGTCGGCGGCCCGGTCGGCTCCGGCAAGACCGCGCTGCTCGAAGCGCTGTGCAAGGCCATGCGCGACCATTATGAAATCGCCGTGGTGACCAACGACATCTATACCAAGGAAGACCAGCGCATCCTCACCGAGGCCGGCGCCCTGGAGCCGGAACGTATCGTCGGGGTGGAAACCGGCGGTTGCCCGCATACGGCGATCCGCGAAGACGCCTCGATGAACCTGGCGGCGGTGGAAGCGCTGGCGCGCAAGTTCGGCAACCTCGAAGTGATCTTCGTCGAGAGCGGCGGCGACAACCTCAGCGCCACCTTCAGCCCGGAACTGGCGGACCTGACCGTGTATGTGATCGACGTCGCCGAGGGCGAGAAGATCCCGCGCAAGGGCGGGCCGGGCATCACCAAGTCGGATTTCCTGGTGATCAACAAGATCGACCTGGCACCTTACGTCGGTGCTTCGCTGGAGGTGATGGAAAAAGACACCCAGCGCATGCGCCCGGAACGGCCGTGGACGTTCACCAACCTCAAGACCGGGCAGGGCTTGCAGCGGGTGATCGATTTCATCGTCGAGCGGGGGATGTTGAAAGTGCCGGTGTAGCCAAAAGCATCGCGGGGCCGCGCAATCCTGTGGGAACGGGCTTGCCCCGCGATAAATCTATCTACGCCCCAGAAACGGCAACAACATCCCGACCTTGCGCTGATACTGCCGATACTGCTCGCCAAACAACTGCACCAGGTCCTTCTCCTCCAGCAGCGTGCCAATCAGGATGTACAAGGTACCCACCCCGGCAAACAGCAAGTGGCCAACCGTCATGTGCGGTGTCGCCCAGAAGGTCATGACAAATCCCAGGTACAGCGGATGACGCACCAGCTTGTACAGCCAGGGCGTCTTGAAGGTGCGGGATTCACCCCGGTGCGGGCGAAAAACGTCCAGCGCCTGCTTGAGGCCGAACAGTTCGAAGTGGCTGAGCAGGAAGGTGGCCAGCAGGGCGATGATCCAGCCGAGCCAGTAAAGGCCGTTGATCAGCCCGCGCGCCGCAGGTGTCTCGATATCCCAAAGGGTCAGCGGGATCGGTTGCCAGAGCAGGAACATCAGGCTCAGCGCCAGGCTGCTGAACAGCACATAGGTGGCCCTTTCGATGGGGGCCGCTACCCACTGCAACCAGAATGATTTGAAGCTTTTGCGCGCCATGCCACTGTGTTGCAGAGCGAACAGGCTGATCAGCGCTACGTCGATCAAAGCCGCGAAATACCAGGCAGTCGCCGGTCCCGAGTCGATGTCCTTGGGCACCTGCGGCGGCCCGATGAAGCCCACGAAATACACCAGCACCAGCATCGAGTAGACATAGCAGAACAGGCTGTAGAGCAATCCGAGGCATTTATGCAGCAGCGGTTTCTCGTCCATGAGGCATTCCTTTCAATGAGCACCTGGGCGTCCTGCGCAGGTGGGTTGCAAGGGCTGAACCTTTAACCATAGACCAGAAAACCGGCGGCTTGCCGAGTAGGGCAATCAGCCGCAGCTCAACATTGCGCTGCCGGCCTGATAAAGTCGCCCCCCTGATGACTCGACCCATTGCAGGAGGCAGCTTTGAACACGTGCAGTCAGTGCGGCAAGGACCATGCGGATGACCTGGGGGAACTGGCGTTTCGCCGCCCCGATGCGCTATTCGAACTTTCCCCCGAAGAACGCGAGCACAACGTCAAGCAAAGCAACGACTGGTGTGTGATCGCCGGCGAGCGGTTTTTCCAGCGGGCATTACTGCCACTGAGCGTGGTGGAGCTTAACGACAGCTACTGCATCGGCATTTGGGTCGAACTGCAGCCGAGCGCTTTTGAGCGCGTCTGCGAGCTGTGGCGCGATGAACGCCAGGCGGCCGAGCCGCCCTTTACCGTGCGCCTGGCCAACAGTATCCCGACCCTGCCACAGACCCTGGGGCTCGAAGGCCTGCTGCAATTGAGCGGCCCGACCTCGCGCCCCAGTGTGACGCTGAGCACCAGCAGCCACCCGTTGGCCGTGGAGCAGGCCAAGGGCATTTCCCTGCACCGCGCTCATGAGTACAGCGTGGTGTTCGCCTGAAGGGCTCAGGCCTTTAGCGTGGCCATGTCAATCACGAAGCGGTACTTCACATCGCCGGCAATCATGCGGCTGAAAGCCTCGTTGATGTTGCCGATATCAAGCATCTCGATATCGCAGCTGATGCCGTGTTCGGCGCAGAACTCCAGCACTTCCTGGGTTTCAGCGATGCCGCCGATCAACGAACCGGCCAGTACCCGGCGCTTCATTACCAGGTTGGCCGCATGCAGCGCCGGGTCGACCGGTTCGATCAGGCCGACGAGGATGTGCACGCCGTCGAACGTGAGGGTTTCCAGGTAGGGGTTGAGATCGTGCTGGACCGGGATGGTGTCGAGGAGAAAATCAAAGCAGCCGGCGGCGGCCTGCATCTGCGCTGCGTCAGTGGACACGATCACATGGTCGGCACCCTGGCGCCGCGCTTCTTCGGCCTTGCCCGGTGAACGGGTGAAGAGGGTGACTTCGGCGCCCATGGCTTTGGCGAACTTGATGCCCATATGGCCCAGGCCGCCCATGCCGAGGATGCCGACGCGGTCGCCGGCCTTGACCCCGTAATGCTTGAGCGGCGAGTAGGTGGTGATGCCGGCGCAGAGGATCGGCGCGGCGCTGGGCAGGTCCAGGCCTTGCGGAATGCGCACGACGAAGTGCTCGCTGACCACGATGCTGCTGGAGTAACCGCCCATGGTGTTGCTGCCGTCGACCCGGTCGGGGGTGGCGTAGGTCATGGTCGGGCCTTCCAGGCAGTATTGCTCAAGGTCCGCCTGGCATGCTTCACAGTGACGGCAGGAGTCGACCATGCAGCCGACGCCGACCAGGTCACCGACCTGATAGCGGCTGACGTTGGCGCCGACGGCGGTGACCTTGCCGACGATTTCGTGGCCGGGCATCAGCGGGTAGACGGCGATGCCCCATTCGTTGCGGGCCTGGTGAATGTCGGAGTGGCACACGCCACAGTAGAGAATCTCGATCGCCACATCGTCGGCACGCGGGCTGCGGCGCTGGAAGGTCATGGGCGCCAGGGGCGCGGTGGCAGACTGGGCGGCGTAACCGATGGCTGTGTACATAGGGCCTCAAAAACGGTGATCAGTGAAGGCTGCGCATTCTGCGCATCAAGCGCCGCGCCGCCCATCGTCATTCCTCCGCCTGTCATGCCTAAAACTCCGTAGTTGGTCGCCGGGCCCTGGCGCCTGGCTGCGAAGCTGCGATGATGTCAGTGTCCAATCCTCCGTGCGGTTCTCCATGCAGCTCACTCGCCACTCCGATGCCAACGCCACCCTGTGCTCCCTGATCCGCTCCCTGGCGCTGCGCCCGGGCTTCGTCGACACGCGCCTGGCGCAGGTGCAGGTGCTGTCGGCCAGTCACTACGTGGCCAGCAGCCCGCAGATCTACGAGCCGAGCCTGATGATCCTCGCCCAGGGCAGCAAACTGGCGCGCCTCGGGCCGCGTACCCTGGAATACGGCGCCGGGCATTACCTGGTGCAGGCGCTGTCGGTGCCGTTCATGTGCGAGACCTTCGCCACCCCGCAAGAGCCGTTGCTGGGGGTGTCGGTGGCCATCGACCGGATCGTCCTGGGTGAGCTGGTGCAGAGCATGGGCCTGGCGCCGGACCGGGCGATCAAGGCGCAGACCCCGGAGTCGATGACTTCGGCGGCGCTGGATGAGGCCATGCGCGACAGTGTCGAGCGTTTGCTGCGCTGCCTGCACGACCCGCTGGACTGCCAGGTGATGGGCCAGGCGCGGGTGAGGGAAGTGCTGTATGTGGCCTTGCGCGGGCCGCAATCCGGGGTGTTGCGGGCCCTGGTGGAGCAGCAGGGCCACTTTGCCCGCATCGCGGCGGCGCTCAGCTACTTGCGCGAGCACTATGCCGAGCCGCTGAGCGTCGAAGCCCTGGCGGCGTGTGCAAACATGAGTGCCTCGACCTTTCACGAGCATTTCAAGCGCAGCACCTTGCTGTCGCCGATGCAGTACCTCAAGCGCCTGCGCTTGCTCAAGGCCCAGCAGATGCTGATTGGTGAAGGCCTGGGCGTGGCCCAGGCGGCGCACCGGGTGGGCTACCAGAGCACGTCGCAGTTCAGCCGCGAGTACAAACGCTATTTCGAGCGCAGCCCGGGGGAAGAACAGCTGTATCGGTAGCGCTACACCTGTGGGAGCGGGACTTGCCCGCGATCGAGCGCGAAGCGGTCGCAATCCAGGCGACAGATGATGTGCTGGTTGCACGGGCCTCATCGCGGGGCAAGCCCGCTCCTACCCATCAGTCATAATGCACGGCGAGCCACACCGTGGCCTGGGTGCTGTCGGTCCACTCCACCCGATGCCGGCAGTGCGCCGGAATCTCGATAAAATCCCCCGGCCGCAGCACTCGCTCGGCAGGCTCATGCTCCAGCCGCAACCCGGCAGACCCCGCCAGCAACACCACCCATTCCCCCTGCGCCTGGTTGTACCAGAACCCCGGCGGGCTGGCCTGGCCATGGGAGACGATACGCTCGATGCGCAGCCCCGGCCGGGCCAGCAGGGCTTCGAAGTGCTCTTGCGCGCCGGGAGTGGGGAGGGGGTTGAACAGGTTGTCGAGCATGGCGGCCTGGCTCTCGTCTGGTTGCAGATTGTGGTTTAAGGTGGGCACCTGCTTCTCATGACAGGGATCGATCATGAAACACCCGCTTTTGCAGCCCCTCGTTGTCGCGATGTTGCTGGGCACTGCGCTGCCAGCCCTGGCGGCCTTGCCCAGCGCACCGTCCTACATCGACGATAGCCTGTATTCGCCGGCTGCCAAGCAGCGCATCCTGCCGCCGATGTTCGCCCAGACCCTGGCCAGCACCCGCTACCTTGCCAAGCCGGACAACCCGCTGATCACCCAGGCCGAAGCCAGCGAATTCCGCCAGACCAGCAACTACGATGAAACCCGCGCCTACATGACCCGCCTGGCCGCCGCCTCCGGTGGCAGCATCGTGCTCAACGACCTGCCGGAGAAAAGCGCCGAAGGCCACCCGATGTTGATGGCCATTGCCTCCCTTGAGGTCGACAAATCACCCGCCGGGTTGAATGAGTCCGGCAAGCCGACGATCTTCGTCGAAGCCGAAATTCACCCGGGCGAGGCCAATGGCAAGGACGCGATGTTCATGCTCCTGCGTGACATGACCACCGGTGACAAGCCGCTGGCCGCCTTGCTGGAGAAGGTCAACATCCTGTTCATTCCCACCGTCAACGTCGACGGCGACCTGCGCCGCAGCGCCTACGGGCGGATCAACCAGAATGGCCCGGACGAAACCGGCTGGCGGGTCAATGGCCTGAACTACAACCTCAACCGTGACTTCACCAAGCTCGACAGCGCCGAGATCCGTAACGTCGCCTGGGTGTTCAACACCTACCAGCTGAGTTTTTTTGCCGACACCCATTCCACCGACGGCGCCATGTACCCCTACGACAGTTCCTATTGCCACAACGGCAACGGCTGGTCGCCAGCCAGCAGCGCCTGGATGGACAACGTCATGCGTGCGCCGGTGTACCAGGCGCTGGAGGCCGACGGCCATGTGGTGCATGAGTGCATCAGCCTCAACAGCAACCAGGACCCGGGCCAGGGTTACTACCCGTACCGCACCGACTATGCGCGCTTTTCCAACCAGTACGGCGACATTCGCAACGTACCGTCGATCCTGATCGAGCAACACGCCTTGCACCCTTACCAGACCCAGGTGCTGGGTAACTACGTGATGCTCAAGAGCATGTTCCAGGTGATCGGCGATCAGGCAGTGTCGCTCAACGAAGCCATCCGCCAGGACCGCGAGCGCCTGGAGGCCCAGGAGCAGGTGACCCTGACCTGGAAACCGGGCAAGGCCCAGACCACGGCGTTCACCGTCGGTGACTACCGCTATGAGCAGTCGCCGATCACCGGCGCCAGGACTATCGTCTGGAGCAACACACCGAAAAAACTCAACGTGCCGGTCACCGGCAACACCGAGCCCGACCTGGTGGTCAAACGGCCCCGGCAGTACGTGGTGCCGGGGCAGTGGCGCGAGGTGATTGCCCGGCTCAAGGCCCATGGCATTCACATGACTACCCTCGACAAACCGACGCCGATTGCGGTGACGCTGTATCGCATGGATGAGGTGAAAGTGGCAGGTGGCTTCGAGCCCGATCGCACGCAAAGCAACCAGATCCCGGGTTACGAAGGGCGTTTGCTGGTCAGCGGCGTGGCCAAACCGCTGGAGCGCTTGCAGACCTTCCCGGCGGGTTCGGTGGTGATCGATACCGACCAGCCGTTGGGCGTGCTGGCGGTCAACCTGCTGTACCCCGAAAGCCCGGACTCGTTCTGGGCCTGGGGCTTTTTCAACGCGACCCTGGTGGCGGCTGAAGAGCCCGAGGAATACGTGATGGAGCCAATGGCGCGCAAGATGCTCGCCGAGAGTCCGGACTTGAAGGCCGAGTTCGACAAGAAACTCAAGAGCGACAAGGCCTTCGCCGCCAGCCCCAGCGCCCGCCTGCACTGGTTCTACCAGCGCACGCCGTTCTATGACGTCAATGCGTTCGTCTATCCGGTGGGCGCGGTGTACTGATTCCGGTATCAATCGGTCTGAAATCGGTATTGGTGTTCAGCAAAACCTGTGGTCTATAAAGGCTCTGGTCTTCCGGCCAGAGCCTTCACTGCATGAACATCCGTCGCCGTTCACTGTTCGCCGCGAGCATGGCCCACGCCGTGCACGATGGCCTCACCGACGTCATCTACGTATTGCTGCCGCTGTGGCAGGCGCAGTTTGCCCTGAGCTTCGTCCAGGTCGGCCTGCTGCGTGGCGCCTATGCCGGGATGATGGCTGGCCTGCAGCTGCTGGCCAGCCGCGCAGCGAAACGCTGGGGCCGGGAGCGGCTGTTAGTGGGCGGCACCGCCCTGGCCGGGCTGGCTTACCTGGTTGCCGGGCAGGCCGGTGGCCTGGGCATGCTGCTGTTCGCGTTGTTGCTGGGCGGCCTTGGCGCCAGTACCCAACACCCCCTGGCGTCCTCGTTGGTCACCGACACCCATGAGGCCGGGGGCGGGGTCAAGGAGGCGCTGGCGCATTACAATTTTGCCGGTGATATCGGCAAGATGCTGGTGCCCGCCGGGGTCGGCTTGCTGTTGCTGGTGACCAGCTGGCAAACCAGTGTGACCGTGCTGGGCCTGCTAGGCCTGGCTGTCGCTGCCGTGCTCTGGTGGCTGGTTGCACCGCAGACCTCGTTGGCGTCGAGCCCGCGCAAACCCGTCATTGCCAGTGGCAACGAGTCCAGCAATGGCCTGGCCGCATTGCTGCTGACCGGCACCCTCGATAGCGCAGTGCGCATGGGTTTTCTGACCTTTCTGCCGTTCCTGCTGCAAGGCAAGGGCGCAGGCTCTGCGGGTATCGGCCTGGCGTTGATGCTGCTGTTCGTCGGCGGCGCTTTCGGCAAGCTGCTGTGCGGCTACCTGGGCGCGCGCATCGGCATGATGAAAACCGTGTGGTGCACCGAGTCGCTGACCGCGCTGCTGATCGTGTTGATGCTGTTTTTGCCGCTGACGGCGATGCTGGCGCTGTTGCCGCTGCTGGGCCTGGTGCTCAATGGCACTTCGTCAGTGCTGTACGGGGTGGTGCCGGAACTGACGGGGGCGGGCAAGCGCGATCAGGCCTTTGCCTTGTTCTACACCGGCACCATCGGCGGTGGCGCGCTGGCACCGGTGGTGTTTGGGCGGGTAGGCGATGGGGCCGGCATCACGGCGGCAGTGATGACGCTCGCGGCAATCCTGCTGCTGACCCTGCCGCTGTCCTGGTGGGTAGAGCGGCAACTGCAATCGGGTTTGCCGACGACCGTTTAGCCACAGCGGCGCAGGCTGGACGCTATCCCACCCCCTGTGGCACTGTCGGCGCCACAGATCGGCAGCAAGCGGGGTTGGCCAATGCTCAGCAGTACCCAGTTCAAGGCATTCAATCGTTGTGTCCTGCAACTGGCCAGCCTTGCCCGCGAGCGCGGCGGTTCGCATTTCATCGCCGAGGGCCTGCAGGCGTTTCGCGCGCTCGTGCCGTTCGCCTCGGCCTGGTGGGGCGAGATGTCCGGCGCTGTCGCCAGTGCGCCGCCGCAAAGCTGGATGCACGGGCGCATCGACCTGCCGCCGGCCTTTGCCCGCGAATGGAGCGAGGTCGCCGGCATCGACTGCTTCGCCCACACCACCCTGGAGCGGCCGGGGCAGGTCGTGCGCGACAGCGAGTTCACCGACCCCAACGAAGCGGTCAATGTGTTCGCCCGCCGTTACGACCTCTACCACCTGATGTGCATCACCTTCGAGTTGCCACAGAGCGGTCTGAATTTCTACGTCTGCCTGTACCGAGGCCAGCACGACGCTGCTTTCAGCGACAGCGAGGATGAACTGTTCGCCGCCTTCTGCGAGCAACTGCTGCAACTGTGGCGCTTTCAGGTGCAGGACATGATCCGTCTCGATACCGGCAACGCCGCTGCCGATTTTGGCATTGCCCGTCTGGATGGCAGCCTGCTGTATGTGGGCGCGCGCGTGTGCGCGGCGATCGAGCAAGCGCTGCCGGGCTGGAGCGGCTCGCTGCTGCCGCCGCAGGTGAGCGCGCAACTTGCCAGGGCGCCCTGCGTGATGCGCCTGGGCCGCAGCAGCCTGACCCTCAGTGGCAACGGCGAGCATGTAATCCTGTCGCTGGAGGCGCCACCCCCAGGGGTGCTGTTGGCCCCCCGCGAGCGCACCGCAGCCATGCTGTTCGCTGCCGGTCACTCCTACAAGGAAATCGCCCGGATCCTGTCCTTGAGCCCGGCAACCGTGCGCACCTACCTGCGCAATTGCTACGTGCAACTGGGGGTCAAGAGCAAGGTGGAACTGGGCGCGGCCTTGCGTGCGGCGCTGCCGGTGGCGGAAAAAACTGCCTGACCCTCCTCATTTGCAGAGGTCCCTTGCCTTGCTGCGCTCTATAGGGTGTGACCAGCCCCGATAACAACAAGAGAGCGCTGCAATGCAACGATTGATTCCCACGCTGTTGGCCACTGCGCTGGCCTGTTCTGCGCTGCCGGCATTGGCCGCTGCGGACCTGGTGCTGTTCAACGGCAAGGTGTTCACCGCCGAACCCGGCCAGGGCCTGATGCAAGCGGTCGCGGTCAAGGATGGCAAGGTCCTGCAAGTGGGCAGCGACGCACAGATCCAGGCCCTGGCCGATGCCCACACGCAACGTATCGACCTGGCGGGCAAGGTGCTGATGCCCGGCATGATTGACAGCCACAGCCACCCGGTGGTGGCGGCCTTCGACAGCCTCGGGGCCAACCTGCAGGATGAGGTCAAGCCGCTGCCCGAGCTTGAGCAGTGGATCCTCGCCGAGGTCGGGCAAGGCCGTGGCAAGGCGGGTGAGGTGATCAGTATCGCCGGGGTGAGTTCGGCCTACTGGGACAACAGCCGCGAGCTTGGCCAGCTGTTCAACCAGGGCCGCTGGGCCCGCCAGCCGCTGGTGCTCAGTGGCATCGACGGCCACACCGGCTGGGCCAACCAGGCCATGCTCAAGCGTTTGCAGATCGATGCTGCGCTGGTCAAGGGCCTGTCCGAACAGGACCGCAGCTATGTCGGGCATGACGTCGACTTCACCCCCAACGGCTACTTTGCCGAAGCGCGCTGGGACCAGGTACGCAGCCAGATTCCTGCGGCCAGCCAGGAAGTGATGCTCAAGGCCGCGCGCGAGGCGGTCAGGGTCAACAACCAGTACGGCGTCACCGCCTGGATGGATGCCGCGGCCAATGCCGGCAGCGGTGACTCGCTGTTCGACTTCAAGGCCACCGCGCAGACGGTTGGCGTGCTGCCGTTGTACCGGGCACTGGCCGAACGGGGCGAGCTCAATGCCCATGTCGCGGCGCTGATGATCACCAACCCCAAGAGCCGGCCGGCGGACCTTGAGGTGCTAGCCAAGGTCGTGAAGCAGTTCGAAGGCGTGCCCAACCTGAGCTTTCCGGGCATCAAGGTGTTCGTCGATGGCGTGCTGGAATACCCCGGGCAGACGGCGGCGGTGATCACCCCGTACAGCAACAGCCACAAAAATGGCCAACTGCTGATCGAGCCGCAGCACTTCGGCGAGTTGGTGGCGGCGGCCGAGCAGCGTGACTGGATCGTGCACATGCATGCGGTCGGCGACCGGGCGGTGCGCGAGTCGCTCAATGGCGTCGCCTATGCGCGCACGCTGCAGGGCACGCCGCTCGCCCACAGCATCAGCCACCTGCAATTGGTCGACCCCAAGGACTTTGCGCGCTTCAAGCAACTGGGGGTAATCGCCTCCATGCAACTGCTGTGGGCAACCGGCGAGAACTACACGGTCGAGCTGGTCAAACCTTACGTCAGCGCCCAGGCCTACGCCTACCAATACCCGGCGCACTCGCTGCAACAGGCCGGTGCAGTGATCGCCGGCGCCAGCGACTGGCCGGTGTCCAGCCCCAACCCGTGGAACGCCATTGCCCAGGCCATGACCCGCAAGGGCCCGCTGGGTGTGCTCAACGCCGGGGAAAGCGTCGATCGCCAGGTCATGTTCCAGGCCTACACCCTCAATGCCGCCAAAGCCCTGCGCCTGGAGCGGCAGATCGGCTCGCTGGCGCCCGGCAAGCAGGCCGACCTGATCGTGCTCGATCGCGATGTGTTCAAGGTCAGTGCCGAGGACCTGTTCGAGACCCGGGTGCTCAACACCTACTTCGCCGGCAAGCAGGTCTACGCCAGCGAGTCCTGAAACCGCTGTTACCCGCACACTCATAACAACAAGGGTCTGGTATGAACACACGCTTGCTCATTGCTTTCGCCTGCCTGGCGCCGCTGACGGCCCAGGCACTGCCACTCAACGATGACTTCAGCCTCGACATGAGCCTTGCCGCCACCAGCGACTACCGCTCCCGTGGCATCTCGCAAAGCCTCGGCGACCCGGCGCTGCAGGCCGGTGCCACGCTGATGCACAGCAGTGGCCTGTACGTCGGCGCCTGGGCCTCGACGGTGGATTACGGCTTCGACTACAAGACCCGCCAGGAAATCGAGTACTACGCCGGCTGGTACTGGCAGGCTACCGAGGCCATCAGCCTGGACCTTGGTTATCTCAAGTACAGCTACCCCAAGGAAGGCCAGTTCAACATGAGCGAGGTTTACGCCATTGTTGACCTCTATGGGCTCAAGCTTGGCGCCTACTATTCCAATGATGCGCCAAATGCCTTTGGCAAGGACCAGGACACGTTGTACAGCTATGTTGCCTACAGTTTCGCCTTGCCGGCCGAGGTTGGCCTGGAGTTGCGGGCAGGGCGCAACGATGTCAAGGACCCGGCGTTCTGGTCGGCCAGTGGTGATGAGCGCAATACGTACTATGAGTGGGAGGCCAGGCTGAGTCGCGAGTTCGTCGGCGTGACCTGGGGCTTGAGCTATATCGATACCGACCTGTCCAAAAGCGAATGCAGCAGTTGGTATGGCTATGACGACCTGTGCTCGGCGACCGTGGTGGTGAGTGCCAGCAAGGCGTTCTAAGCCAGCATCAATCCAATCCTGTAGGTAGCGCCAAACCTGTGGGAGCGGGCTTGCCCCGCGATCGAGCGCGCAGCGCTCGTAATTTGCTGGCTGCACAAAGCCCATCGCTGGCAAGATGGGCGCAGTCCGGTAAAACGAGCGTCGTATGCCCCACGCCAACGATCACACGCCATGGCAGATATTCCTGATCTTCCTGCGCCTGGGCCTGACCTCCTTCGGCGGCCCCATCGCCCATCTTGGCTACTTTCGCGACGAGTTCGTCAGCCGCCGTCGCTGGCTGAGCGAGCGCAGTTATGCCGATCTTGTGACGCTTTGCCAGTTTCTGCCGGGGCCGGCCAGCAGCCAGGTCGGCATCGCCCTGGGGCTGTCGCGCGCAGGTTATGCCGGAGCGCTGGCTGCGTGGGCCGGGTTTACGCTGCCCTCGGCACTGGCGCTGATCCTGCTTGCCCTGGGGCTGGCCGGTTACGCTGAAGCGGTACCCGCCGGCATCCTCCATGGTTTGAAAGTGGTGGCTGTGGCGATCGTCGCCCAGGCGGTCTGGGGCATGGCACGCAACCTGTGCCCGGATGTGCCACGGATCTCCCTGATGGCAATTGCCACCTGCCTGGTGCTGCTGGTGCCTGCGGCCTGGGCCCAGGTAGCGATAATTGCCGCCGCTGGCGTCGCCGGCCTGTTGCTGTTCAAGCCGGGCAACAGCGTCGAACACGATCCCTTGCCGATCGCCATCGGCCACCGCGCGGGCAGCCTCTGGCTGCTGCTGTTTTTTGCCCTGTTGCTAGGTTTGCCACTGTTGGCCGAACTCTGGGCCAGCCCGACCCTGAACATGATCGATGCCTTCTACCGCACCGGCTCCCTGGTGTTCGGTGGCGGTCACGTGATGCTGCCGTTGCTGCAGGCCGAGGTGGTGCCCACTGGCTGGGTCAGCAACGAGACGTTTCTGGCGGGGTACGGCGCCACCCAGGCAGTCCCCGGCCCGCTGTTCACCTTTGCCGCCTTTCTCGGTGCCTCGATGCACGGGCCGCAGTCCGGCTGGCCGGGGGCCGTCCTGTGCCTGCTGGCAATCTTCCTGCCGTCGTTTTTGCTGGTGCTCGGTGCGCTGCCGTTCTGGGAGCGCTTGCGCACCAACCAGCGCATGCAGGCGGCGATGCTCGGCATCAATGCGGCGGTGGTGGGGCTGTTGCTGGCGGCGCTTTATCAGCCGGTGTGGACCAGCGCCATCCTCCAGCCCCTGGACTTTGGCCTGGCGCTGCTGGCACTGGTGGCGCTGCTGTTCTGGAAACTGCCGCCCTGGCTGGTGGTGATTGCTTGTGGCCTGGGCGGCCAGTTGTTGAGCCTGCTCAGATGAAGATCGTACCGCGCATGAACAGCGCAGCCTGACCGCTGATGATCACCCGGCCGTTGTCCTGCACTTCACAGTGCAACTGGCCCTTGCGCGCACCGCCTTGCTCGGCTGTCAGGCTGCGCTTGCCCAGGCGCTCGGCCCAGTAGGGCGCGAGCGAAGTGTGGGCGGAACCGGTGACCGGGTCTTCGTTGACGCCTACCCGCGGGCCGAACCAGCGCGAGACGAAGTCGAAGTGCGTGCCGGCGGCAGTGACCGCAATGCCGCGCACGTCAAACGCGGCCAGCGCTGCAAAGTCGGGTTCAAGACCGGCAATCAGCGCTTGATCCTCGACCACCACCAGGTAGTCATCGGTGCGGTACAGCGCCTCGATCCGCTCCAGGCCCAGGGCCTGCAACAAGCCATCGGGCACTGCCACGGCTTGTGGCTGCTTGGCCGGGAAGTCCATGGCCAGGCGAGCACCGTCACGGCGAACCCGCAATTCGCCGCTACGGGTGGCAAAGCGCAGGGTGTCGCACTGTTCACCCAGTTGCTCGAACAATACCCAGGCGGTCGCCAGGGTGGCGTGGCCGCACAGGTCGACCTCTACCGTCGGGGTAAACCAGCGCAGCTCGAACAGCTCGCCGTTGCCTACTACATAGGCGGTTTCCGACAGGTTGTTCTCGGCAGCAATCTGCTGCAGCGTGGCATCCGGCAGCCAGGCTTCCAATGGGCACACCGCGGCCGGATTGCCGCCAAACGCCGTGGCCGAGAAAGCGTCTACCTGGAACATTTCAAGTTGCATGCTGATCATTCCTGTCCGTTATCTGCTGCCCGGATCTGCTCCAGGTAGTTGTAGATGGTGTAGCGGGTTACGCCGAGTGTGGCGGCGGCCTTTTCGATGCCGCCCTTGACGATGAACAGGCCGCGCTCCTGCATTTGCCGCACGGCCTCGATTTTTTGCGCTTTCTTCATGCCGAGCACGCCACCGGGGCAGGCGTCCTGGATGATCTCGGCCATCAGCTGCGTCATGTCTCTGGATTCATCCGGTGCTGGCGCAGGTGCGCTCGCCAGCCCCAGTAGCCCACCGAGCACTTGATGCGCGGCAGCGATTGCGCTGAGGTCAGTGTTGATGCACAGGCTGGCAAACGGCTGCCCGCTGCTGTCGCGATACACCACGGTAGCGCTGCGCAAGGGACGGCCGTCGGGGGCGAGGGTGGCGTAGTTCTCGATCACGACGGGATCGCTACTTGAGCGATCCTCCATAGCCCGGCGCACGGCGGCGAAACCCAGATCATGGCGTGGCCCGCCCAAAACCGAACCACCGACCTGGCGTCCGGTGACATGGCCGTTGGCGATGGCGAGGATGGAGCGCTGCGGCTTGAGCAGGTCATGCAGGACAATTTCGGTGTGGGAGCCGAGTGCATGGCTGAGCATTTTCAGCGTGCTGTGCAGTACACCAAGAATCAGCCGTCGTTCGCTGCTCAATGCGCTGGAAACCTTCATCAGGACCTTCGAGAGAGTTGAATAATGGCGATCAAGCTATCAACAGATAGTTGAAATATCAACTTACTGTAGAATATTTAACCTGCATTTCCATCCGGTAGGGCCCTGGCGGATTGCGTCCGCCCGGCTCAGGCACTTAAGATATAACCATTCTCATTTAATGCCTGCGCCAATGAACGTGCCTCCTCCTGCTGACAGTCTCGACACCTTGTACAAGGGCTATCACGGCTGGTTGCTGGGGTGGCTGCGGCGACGCCTGGACTGTCCGCACAATGCCGCCGACCTGGCGCAGGACACCTTCGTGCGCCTGCTCAGTGCGGGTGCCTACGTGGCGCCGCGCGAGCCACGGGCGTTTCTGGCCACGGTGGCGCGACGGCTGCTGGTCGACCGCAGCCGTCGGCAAAAGCTCGAACAAGCTTACCGTGAAGAACTTGCCCGGTACGTCGAGCACCTCGACCAGGCCCCATCCCCCGAACAACTGCTGGCGGCGGTAAATGCCCTTGAACACATTGCCCGCGCCCTGGAACAGATGAGCTCTCGCGTACGTCAGGTGTTCATCCTGCGTCACCTGGAAGGCCTGAGCCATGCGCAAATCGCCGAGCGCTTTCAGGTCTCGAGCAAA
Source organism: Pseudomonas sp. JV241A (assembly GCF_900275665.1). NCBI lineage: Bacteria > Pseudomonadati > Pseudomonadota > Gammaproteobacteria > Pseudomonadales > Pseudomonadaceae > Pseudomonas > Pseudomonas sp. JV241A. Next base: position 146,715 of record NZ_OPYO01000037.1, on the reverse strand, counting down.
ACCGTGCAGAACGATCTGGTCCAGGCTCTGTTGCAGTGTCACGCCGCCAGCGAGTCGGCACGATGAGCCCGTCACCCAGCGCCGCGGTATTGCGCGAGGCTGCCGAATGGTTGGTGCGCCTGGACGATGAGCCGAGCGCTGCCGACCAGCAGGCGTTCGGCGCCTGGTTGGCTGAATCCGACGAACACCTGGACGCCGTGCAACGCTTGCAAGGTAGCCTCGCGTCGCTGCGCCAGCTGCCTCGTGCCCCGGCCCGCGCTGCCTTGCAGCGGGTGACGGCAGCAAGCCCCGGCAAGCACGCACTCAAGGCGCTGGCCGTCGGCCTGGCACTGTTGTTGCCGACCGCGGCGTTGCTCCAGCATTATCCGCCAGCCTACCTGATGGCCGATCTGCGCACGGGCACTGGCCAGTGGCGCAGCGAGCAATTGCCGGACGGCAGCCGCATCAGCCTGGATGGCCGTTCGGCGGTCGACCTGCAGTTCGATGCACAGACCCGCACCTTGCGCCTGGTCAGTGGCGAGATCCTCGTGGAAGTGGCCAAGGACGCCACTCGGCCATTCAAGGTGGTCACCGAGCACGGCAGTATTCGCGCGCTGGGCACGCGCTTCGTAGTGGAGCGCCTGGGCGATAGCACGCGCCTGGTGATGATCGAGTCGAGCACCGAAGTGCGCAGCGGCGCCAGCACCCAGACGGTGAGTGCCGGGCAGCAGGTGCAGTTCAGTGCCGCGGGCATGCAGGCGCTGCAGGCAGTGGATGCCTCGGGCCTGGAGCAGGCATGGGCCAGGCAGCAGATGCTGGTGCGCGAACAACCCTTGAGCGAGGTGCTGGAGCGCCTGGCCCGCAATCATCAGGGCTACCTGCTGTTCGACGCCAAGGCCCTGGCGCACCTGAACGTCACTGCGGTGCTGCCTGCCGACGACAGTGAGCGGGCCTTGCGCCTGCTGGCGCGCAGTTTCCCGATCCGGGTGGAGCACTACACGCCTTGGCTGACCCGTGTCAGACTCGAATAAAAATTATTATCAAGCGCTTCCAGTTCTTGTTACCCGAGCGTCCTTGTATTAGCCCAATACATCGGAGAGTCGGGAACATGTTTTCACCCAAGCCATTCAAGCCCTGCCGTGCGTTGACCCTGGCGGTCCATTTCGCCCTTGGCGCCGTGCCTCTGCTGGCAGCCCAGCCGCTACAGGCCCAGCAGCAGATAAAACGCTACGACATTCCTGGCGGCCCTTTGGGTGACGTGCTGAGCCGCTTTGCCCGCGAGAGCGGCCTGGCCATCTCGTTCAATGCCGGGCAAGTGGCAGGCCTTGCCAGTGCCGGTCTGCAGGGCAGTTACGCGGTGCAGGAAGGGTTCGCCCAGGTCCTGCGGGGCCATGCATTGCAGGCACAGGCGAGCAGCGATGGCTATGTGCTGGTCGAGGTGCCCGCCGCCAATGGGGCATTGGAACTGGGCGCCACCAGTATCAATGGACAGATGCTGGGAAGCATCACCGAAGACAGTGGTTCCTACACCACCGGGCCGATGCAGACGGCGACCAAACTGCCGCTGACTATCCGCGAGACGCCGCAGTCAGTGACGGTGATCACCCGTCAGCGCATGGACGACCAGAACCTGCGCAGCCTTGAAGATGTGCTCAAGAGCACCCCGGGCATGTCCATGACCAAGGATGGCCCGCAGCGCCCGACGTTCTACGCGCGTGGCTTTACCGTGGAAAACCTGATGAACGACGGGCTGTCCAACGACCTGTCGCATTACCTGTCGCGGGACATGAACTCGGCGCCGGACATGGCCATCTACGACCACGTCGAAGTGGTGCGCGGCGCCACCGGGTTGATGCAGGGGGCGGGTACGCCGTCGGCGGCCATCAACATGGTGCGCAAGCGCCCGACCGCGGACCCGCGCGTGAGCATCACCGCCAGCGCCGGTAGCTGGGACAACTACCGCAGCGAAGTGGATGCTTCCGGGCCACTCAACGACAACGCCACCTTGCGCGGGCGGGTGGTCACGGCGTACCAGACGCGCAACAGCTTTCAGGATGTCACCGACAGCGAGCGTTCGGTGTTCTACGCCATTGGCGAAGCCGACCTCAGCGACAACAGCACCCTGACCCTCGGCGTCTCCAACCAGCGTGTCAACAACACCGCGACCTGGGGCGGCTTGCCAACGGCCATCGATGGCAGCGACCTGCATTTGTCCCGCAAGACCTACCTGGGCAATGACTGGGAGTACTGGGACCAGGACAACACCACGGTGTTCAGCCGCCTGGATTACCGCTTCGACAACGACTGGAAACTGCTGTTGGCCGCCAGCCGCACCTGGTCGGACCTGAAGATGCTGGGCAGCATGACCGAACGCATGGGCGACGGGGGCGAGGTGTTCGGTCAGTACCTGGGCCAGTACCACTATGACGATGAGCAGAGCAGTTACGACGCCTACGCATCGGGGCCTTTCCAGTTGCTCGGGCGGACCCATGAACTGGTGGTCGGGGCCAGCCGGCGTGAGCTGACCTTCGAAGGCAAGGGCAACTACAGCGACGACGCAATCGGCATGGATATCTACAACTGGGACCCGGGCTCGCTGCCCAAGCGCGAGCTGGACCTGAGCTACTGGCATCAGGACCGCGAGACCTCGCAGACCGGCGCCTACCTGACCACCCGCTTCAACCTGGCCGATGACCTGAAGCTGATCCTCGGCGGGCGCCTGGACTGGTACGACAACGACACCAGCACCCGCAACGGCAGCCGCGCGCCAACCGGCAGCGACTACTCGGTGACGCGCCATGTCACGCGTTACGCCGGCATCATCTATGACCTGGATGTGCACCATTCGCTATACGCCAGCTACACCGACATCTTCAAGCCGCAGTCGGAACTGGACGCGGCGGGCGCCGCGATCGAGCCGATGGAGGGCAAGAACTATGAGCTCGGGATCAAGGGCGAGTACTTCGACGGCAGCTTGAATGCCAGTGCCGCAGTGTTTCGCATCGACCAGCAAAACCGCGCCAAGACGCTTGAGCTCAATGAGTGCTCGGCGCTGGTGCCCAGTTGCGCGGAGGCTGCCGGCAAATTGCGCAGCGAAGGGATCGAACTTGAGCTCAACGGCACCGTTCTGCCGGGCTGGGAGTTGGGCGCGGGCTATACCTTTGCCCAGGTCAAATACGTCAAGGACAGCAACCCGGCCAACGAGGGACGCCTGTTCGATACTGACATTCCCCGGCATGTGTTCAAGGCCTTCACCACCTATCAACTGCCGGGTGAACTGCAACGCTGGAAGGTCGGTGGCGGCCTGTACCGGCAGAACCAGATCTACAACAAGGGCAACAATTTCTATGCCACCGAGAGCCGTTACCGTATCGAGCAGGAGGCCTATACCCTGGTCGATCTGATGCTCAACTACCAGGCTTCCGAGCACCTCGATGTGCGCTTGAACCTCAACAACGTGTTCGACAAGAAGTACTACCAGAGCATTGCCGGCAATACCGGCTACGGCGGCAACCTGTACGGCGATCCGCGCAACTTCATGCTGACCACGCGCTGGAGCTTCTAAGGCCAGGGCTGGTGCCAAGATGAGGCCGGTGCAGCCAGCACATCAGCTTCGGTGCATGCCGCGCTCAAGTTTCGCCATCTTGCGCCGAAGCACTCTGGCCCTCCGCTCAAAAATAAGGACATCCCGTGTTGAGAAAGCTGCTCCAGGCCACCGCTATCATCGCCACCCTGTCGATGACTGGCTGCGTGTCCTACAACGTCACCGGCCCATTGGGCGCCCCGCAACATCCTGCCGCCAGCACCAGCCCGCGCACGGCGCAAGTGGCCGATGTGGCGGTCACCGCACCGGGTATCGACGAGGCCACGCGCAAGGCCATCAGCCGCTCGCTGACTGCGCAGCTCGACCAGTACGTCGAGGCCGGCAAGTACTTCAAGCAGGTCAGCGAATACCCGACCCGCCTGGATGAGCAGGACGTGATGCTCAAGTTCAACATGACCTCGCTCAAGGGCCATCGCGGGCCACATCCAGGCTACGTGCCGGGGGCCTTGCTGACCCTGACCGTGTGGATCTGGGTCAACGGCCCGATCTATGTCGACAGCTTCGACGTCGCCGGTGACCTGGTGATCGAGGATCGCAACGGCAAGACCCTGGCCAGCTCCCGCCAGGCGCTCAAGCTCGAGCGCAATGTCGGCCTCTACCGCCGCGAATACTGGGCCCCGACCCTGGGTGCGCCGCAACTCAACGAAGTGGTTGCCAAGCTGCTTGACGACGCCACGCTGAAACTGGCCAAACAGTAATTTCCAGGAAGATTCCCATGCTGCGTATCATCAAGGCCAACCTGCTGCTCGGCGCTGTGCTGCTGACTGGCTGCGTCTCTTACTCGCAACACGAATTGGCGCCGGTCCAGAGCTGGCCGCCACAGGCACAAGCGCAGGCGGTTAAGCCGACCGCCTACGTACGTACCACCGCCCAGTACCAGGTCAATCGCGGCCAGCCCAATGCCACCGCCGGCGGGCCGGCCGAAGCCTGGGAGAAAGCGCTGGTCGAGACCTACAATCAGTCCGGGCGCTTCGCCCGGGTGAGCACCGAGAAAGTCGCGGCGGATATCTACGCCGAATCGACCCTGACCAACCATGAGCAGTACAGCGTGGCGTCGGCGATCATTACCGGGGCGACCTTCTTCATCATCCCGTCGACGGCGCGCAACACCTTTACCCTCGACACGGTGTTCAAGGACAAGGACGGCAAGGAGCTGGGGCGCATCAGCAAAAGCGAGTCGGTACGCACCTGGATGCACCTGGTGCTGATCGTCGGGATTCCGTTCCAGCAGGACACCCGCGAACTGGTCCGCCAGTTGACCCAAAGCACGCTGGACGAGGCGGTCAAGCGCCAGTTGTTGTAAGGCCTCATTGCTGCAAGCCAGCTCCTACAGGCCCTGCACCAACCCTGTGGGAGCCGGCCTTGCCGGCGATGGGCTACGCAGTAGCCCCGCGCAACAAGCGCTCGACCTGCGCCAGCTCCCAGGTGCTGAGCAAACTCACCGGATCGGCGCCCCATTGCCAACGGTCCAGCGTGCCCTCACGGCCGTCACTGCTGCAGCACTTGAGGCAATGGTGCAGGCGGGTACCGTCGAAATCCAGGCTCAGGCGCCAACCGTCAATGTCGACTTCAGTGCCGACACGCCGCAACGGACGAACGCCCAGGGCGGCATCACGCAGTTGCTGGCAAACCTCACGGGCGCTCAGGGCTGGCATCGGTTCCCCCTCTCAAGGTGCATGGCATAGGCAAAATGGGGTTTGAGCATAAAGCCTGCCGGCGCCAGTGTCAGCCAGTGCGCCAGGGCTTGATCTGCCGCGGCCAAGTGCGTAGCGTCCGCGCCTTGGCCTTTTGAGTAACCGCTATGACCCTGATGGAACGACTCTTCACCTGCGCGTTTGGATTGAGCGCAATGGCCCCGGCCCTGGCTGCCGACAACCTGGCCATTCAACACTGGACCCAGCCCAGTGGCGCGCGGGTCTACCTGTTGCCTCAAAGCCAGGCCAGCGACCTGCAGATCCAGGTTGACTTCGATGCCGGCAGCCGCCGCGACCCACTGGACCAACCGGGCCTGGCGGTGCTTGGCGCAGCGCTTGCGGTGGAAGGTATCCATGCCCAGGGCGATGCCCCGGAGCTGAACGGCAACGCGCTGCGAATGGCCTGGATGCGCCTGGACAGTGAACTGAATACCCAGGTCGATGCCGACCGCTTCAGCTACATCCTGAAGATCACCGACACCAGTGCCCAGCGCCAGGCCGAGGCCACGGCGTTGCTCGGTCGGCAGATTGCCGAACCCGCCTTTGCCGGCAGCATCTGGTTCCGGGCCAAGCCGTATTACATTCGCCAGGTCAACGGCGAAACCACCCGGCGTTTTGCCGGGGTAGGGCAACGCTTTGCCCAGGCGGTGTATGGCGACCATCCCTATGGCCGCGAACTGACCCGCCCAGGGCTGCAGCGCAACAAGCAGATTGACCTGGACGAGTACGCGCTACCGTTCGGCTATGCTCTGACCCCGGCCATGCTCGAGCGCACCCGCATGGAAGATTTGCGCACGCATTACCGTGCAATGATGCTGCCATGCCGGGCCACGGTCAGCCTGGTCGGCAATCTTGACCGGGCTCAGGCCGATGCCGTGGCCAATGCAGTGCTTGGGCGCTTGCCGAGCGGTGATTGCACCGCGTTGCCAGCGCTGCCCAAAGTGCAGGCGTTGAGCCAGGCCAGCCGCGAGCAACTGGAACCGCAGCAGGGTACGATCTGGATACAGATCGGCCAGCCGGCAGTGCCACGCAGCGACCCGGACTTTTTCCCGTTGCTGCTGGGCAGCGACATTCTCGGTGGCGAGCACTGGCCGACGCGGCTCAATCGGGCCGTGGGCGCTGAGCTTGGCGGCGATGTCAGCTGGGAATCGGCCAGCTACTTCGCCATGGGCCAACAGGCCGGGGCCTTCGTGATCTCGCTGGAAGTCCCTGCCGGGCATCAGGAGCAGGCACAGAAGGCGGCCCATCAGGCGTTGACGCGCTTTGTCAGCGAGGGCCCGAGCGCCGAGGAACTGGCTGAGGCCAAGGCGCGGCTACTCGAGCTTTTTGCCGGCACCAGCCGCCACCGCCTGCTTGAGCATGTTGCGCAGATCGCCTTGAACGGCTTGCCGGACGATACCCTGGTGACCTGGCGCCAACAGCTTGAGGCGGTGACGCCTGCGCAAGTCAAGGCGGCGTTCAAGCGCGTCGTTCAGCCACAGAAGCTGGCGACCGTGGTGGCGGGGCAAGATCTGTAGGAGCGGCGGTGCGGCGATCCGACTTGCCCCGCGAAAAGGGGATTGTGAAATTTCCCACGCATCATGATAATGAGAGTAATTACCATTAATGTGTGATCACCCTCGTGCCGAGCTCTGTCGACTCCAAGGCTATCGTCGCCCACCTCTATAGCGACCATCATCGCTGGTTGCGCGCCTGGCTGTACCGCCGGCTGAACTGCCCGCACGATGCAGCGGACCTGGCCCAGGACACCTTTGTCCGGGCCATGACCAGCAGCGCCTTGCCCGCCCTTGAAGAACCCCGCGCCTTTCTCGCCACCGTCGCCCGCCGCCTGCTGAGCAACTTGTTTCGGCGTCGTGCGCTGGAGCAGGCCTACCTCGACGAGCTGGCGTGCCTGCCCGAACACTGCATGCCCTCGGCCGAAGACGTGGTGCTGGTGCGTGAAGCGCTGGCCGAAATCGACCGCGTGCTCGATGGCCTGCCGGTGCGGGTGCGTCACGCCTTTATCCTGCATCGCCTCGAAGGCATGAGCCAGCCGAGCATTGCCGAGCATCTGGGGGTGTCGCTGGCCACGGTCGAGCGCGACCTGCGCCGGGCCTTCGTGCATTGCCTGAGCGCGAGGCCGGAATGAGCAACACACAACTGGACCGCGCCACCCACGAAGCAGTGGACTGGCTGCTCAAGCTGGAGAATGTTGCTGCCGGCAGCCCGTTGCTGGTGGCGTTCAACAGCTGGCTCGAACAGTCTCCCGGCCATCAGGCCGCTTGGCAGCGGGTCAATGCCTTGCTCGGCGACCCCCTGGCCGATCTGCAGCAAGCCGAACAGCGCAACCCCGGCCAGCTGGCCATGGCCAGCCGCAGTTTGCGTGCCTTGCCTTCGCCGTCGCGGCGCAAGGCACTGGGCGGCGGTCTGGCGATGTTGTTGCTGGGGCTGGGCGCCGGGGCAATTGGTAATCGGGTGGCGCCGCTGGGCGATTTGCTTGCCGACCTGCGCACCGGCACCGGTGAACGGCGTACCTTCACCCTGGCCGATGGTTCGCGCCTGTGCCTGAACGCGCGCAGCGCGGTGGATGTGCGTTTCAGCGCCGGGCAGCGGCTGGTGCTGCTGCGCGACGGTGAGCTGCAAGCCGATGTGGCCGCAGAGCCGGGCCGACCCTTTATCGTCGCTACCCGCGAAGGCCAGGTGCAAGCCCTGGGCACGCGCTTTAGCGTGCGCCAGGAAGAGCGCCAGAGCCTGGTTTCGGTGCAACAGCACAGCGTCATGCTCAGCAGCGGCAGCGCGCCAGCCCAGCGTGTGGAAGAGGGCCAGGCCTTCCGTTTTGATGGCCACGGCAGCCAGCCTGTGGCGGCCTCACTGCGCACCCGGGCGAGCTGGGCCGATGGCCGTATCGATGTCCGCGACGAGCCTCTGGGCGAGCTGATCGAGGCCTTGCGCCCGTACCGCGCCGGGCTGTTGCGCATCAGCCCGCAGGCCGCGCAGGTGCGCGTCTATGGCAGCTTCCCGCTGGATGACAGCGAGCGCACCTTGCGCTCCCTGGCCGAGACCCTGCCGATCCGGATCGACAGCTTTGGCGGCTGGCTGACCCGTATCGATGTGATCTGAATAAAAATAATTACGATTTCGCTGAGGGGATTCGGTCACTGGCGTGTCCTCGTTATGGACAACAACCTCGAACGAGCCAACACCTCCATGCCCGACTCCATGATCCGCCCCAGCCTGCTGGCCCTTGCCATCGCCCTGGGCAGTAGTGCGCCGCTGTACGCGCAGGCGCAAACCGACAGCAGCGTCAGCGCCAGCCAGCGTTTTGATATCCCGGCCGGGGACCTGGGCGAAGCCTTGAGCCACATTGCCCGCCAGTCCGGCCGGGTGCTGTCGGTCAAGCCGGCACTGTTGCAGGGCAAGCGCTCGGCAGCGGTCAGCGGTCAGTTCACTCCCGAGCAAGCGGCGACCCAGGCCCTCAATGGCAGCGGTCTCAACCTCAACATCACCGTCGGCGGCACCTGGAACCTGGTGCCGGCCGAGCAGAGCGGGGCGCTGGAACTGGGCCTGACCCAGATCGTTTCCAACGCCGGCGAAGATGCCTGGGGGCCGGTCCAGGGCTATGTGGCCAAGCGCACCGGCACTGCGACCAAGACCGACACCTCAGTGCTGGAAGTGCCGCAGACCATCAACGTCATCACCCAGGATGAAATCAAGGCGCTTGGCTCGCAGACGGTCACCCAGGCCCTGCGCTACACCCCGGGTATCACCGGTGGTGGTTTCTCCGACCGGGTCGGGATCTTCGACGAGCCGACCTCCCGCGGCTTCAGCCCGACGCCGCTGTACCTGGACGGCCTGCACCTGCCTTATGGCGGCGGCAGTACTGGCGGTGCGCTGCAGATCGATCCGTACGCGCTGGAACGTATCGAGGTGATGAAGGGCCCGGCCTCGGTGCTCTATGGCCAGAACCAGCCAGGTGGCCTGATCAACATGGTCTCCAAGCGCCCGACCGCGACGCCGCTGCATGAAATCAAACTCGGTGGCGGCAGCCAGGACCGGCGTTACGGCGCGTTCGATTTTGCCGGCCCGGTGGATGACCAGGGCGAGTACCAGTACCGCGTGACCGGCATGGGCCTGGACAAGAACGGCGAGGCCGACTACGTCGAACAGCAGCGCTACATGATCGCCCCGAGCCTGACCTGGAACCCCAACGAGCAGACGCGCCTGACCGTTTACGGCCACTACCAGCGCGACAACGGCGTGCCGGAAGCCCAGGGCCTGCCAGCGGTGGGCACGGTGTTTGCCAGCCCCAATGGGCGGATCAAGCGCAGCCGATTCATCGGCGAGCCGGGGGTCAACTCCTACGATCGCGAGCAGTACACCTTTGGCTATGAAGTCAGTCATGAGCTGGACGACGTCTGGACCTTCAAGCAGAACACCCGCTACGCCTACGTCGATGACAAATACCGGGCGCCGCTGCACGGCTACGCCTTCGTGCCCAACCCGGTCACCGGGGCTGACGACCAGAGCGCGATGACCCGCTACGGGGTCGACTGGGCCCAGCGCAACAAGGTGTTTGGCATCGATAACATGGCCCAGGCCAAGTTCAACACTTTCGACGTCGCCCACACCCTGTTGATCGGCGTTGATTACTACCACTCCAACTCCAAATTCCTCGGCCTGTACGACCGCAATCCGCCGGTCATCGACCTGTACAACCCGGTGTACGGCAAGCCAATGAACTTCGGCCAGCCGTTCAAGTGGGACCGCACCATCAATCAGACCGGCCTGTACGTGCAGGATCAGCTCAAGCGGGACAACTGGTTCCTGACCCTCGGTGGCCGCTACGACTGGGCCGAGGCCGATAACAAGGAGCCGATCGCTGGCACCCATACCACCGTCAAGGACGAGAAGTTCACCGGCCGCGCGGGGCTTGGCTATGCCTTCGACAATGGCGTGACGCCTTATGTCAGCTACTCCGAGTCGTTCCTGCCGCTGAGCGGTGCCGACTACGCGGGCAAGGCGTTCGAGCCGTCCACCGGCAAGCAGGTCGAGGCGGGTATCAAGTACCAACCGCCTGGCCAGGACAGCTTCATTCAGTTGTCGGTGTACGAGATCAACCAGCAGAACATCCTCACCGCCGACGTCGGCAACCCCGGCTTCAACAGCCAGGTCGGCGAACTGCGCTCACGCGGCGTCGAGCTTGAAGGAAAGGCCAACCTCACCGATAACCTGGGCCTGATCGCTTCGGTATCGCGCAACGACGTGGTTTACACCAAGGACAACGATGGCCGTGAAGGTCGTCATCCGTCGGGCACCCCGCCGATGACCGCATCGCTGTGGCTGGACTATCACTTCACCGGTGATACCCCGATTGCCGGCCTGGGCATGGGGTTGGGTGCACGTTATGTGCGCGGCAGTGACGGCACCGATTTTGCCGATGGCCACTTCAGCATCCCGTCCTACACCGTGTACGACGGCATGGTCTCCTACGATTTGCAGCAGTCGCCATTGCGCCTGAAAGGGGTGAAGTTGCAGGTCAACCTGCAGAACCTGGAAGACAAGGTGTATGTCAGCCGTTGCACCAGTGACGTGGATTGCTACTACGGCGAAGGGCGGACCATTACCACTGACCTGACCTATAACTGGTAAGACCGACTTGCCCGGCGATGGGCTGCAAAGCAATCCCTGCTAGCGACAAGCCAGCAACCACTGACGAAACCCGGCCACCTGCGGCCGTTCCAGTGCCGTCGCCGGGTACACCAGGTAATACGCCAGCTCACTGGCGATGCCCTGTGCAAAGGGCGTCACCAGCATGCCTTCATCCAGCTCCCGCTGGACAAAGCCGCGGCGCACCAGCGCCACGCCAAGCCCCGCTTTGGCCGCTTCAATCGCGCCGTTGCTGTCTACGAACAAGGTACCGCCACTGGCCTCCACCTGTGGCGCCCCGGCTGCATCCAGCCACATCCGCCAGTCGTGGCGGTGCTCATCGTGCAGCAGGTGCACGCTGGCAAGGTCGCCGGGTTGGTGCAGGGCGTGGATGTTGCGCAAGTGCGGGCTGCACACCGGCACCAGATCGTCATCCAGCAAGCGTTCGGCGACCAGCCCGTCATAGCGGCCATAGCCATGACGCACTGCCAGGTCGATGCCGTCGCGGGCGAAATCCACCAGGCGCTTGCAGGCGCTGATGCGTACATCGACACCGCTCTGCTGCGCCTCGAAACCGCCTAGCCGTGGCAGCAGCCACTGTACGGCAAACCCGGGTGTGCAACTGAGCGTCAGTACCTGTTGTCTGGCGCGAGCAGTGAGGGCACTGGTGGCCTCACGAATCATGCGAAAGGCGCTGCGCAGGGGCGCGAAATAGTCCTCGCCCTCCGGGGTGAGGCTGAGGCTGCGCGGGCGGCGGACGAACAACTGCACGCCCAGGGCCGCTTCCAGTTCCTTGATCTGCAGGCTGACCGCACCGGGGGTGACGCACAACTCGCGGGCGGCAAGGGTGATACTGACATGCCGGGCGGCGGCTTCGAAGGCGCGCAAGGCGCTGAGTGAGGGTAGGGTCATGATGCTTTAGTTCACCTCAATCATCTGGCGAAAAATGCTCGTTTGTCGTGGTGCTGGTGCCCATGAATACTGGCATTGAAGGGCTCCAGAGGCTGCCAATTGACCTTAGCAGAGCTCAATCTCGATCGCCCGTTTGAGGAGTTAGCCACGATGAACAAAGTCATGAGCCTGAGGGAGTGGGGCCTGTTGATTGCCCTGTCGCTACTGTGGGGTGGTTCGTTCTTCTTCAATGGTATTGCCGTGAAGGAACTGCCGCCTTTCACCCTGGTGATGCTGCGCGTGGGGCTGGCGGCGCTGGTACTGCTTGCGCTGGTACGGCTGCTGGGGCTGTACATGCCGCGAGAGTGGCGGATCTGGCGGGCGTTTTTGGCCATGGGGCTGCTCAACAACCTGTTGCCATTCTGCCTGATCGTCTGGGGCCAGGCCCGCATCGGCAGCGGCCTGGCCTCGATCCTCAATGCCACCACGCCGCTGTTTGCGGTGATCGTTGCGCACCTGCTGACCGAGGACGAAAACATCAGCGTCAACAAGCTGGCCGGTGTTGCGCTGGGCTTTGTCGGAGTGGCAATCATGATTGGCTCGGCGGCTTGGTCCGGCCTGGACGGCAACCTGTGGGCACAACTGGCAGTGTTGGCGGCGGCCTTGTCATACGCCGTGGCCGGGGTTTACGGGCGGCGCTTCAAGGTCATGGGGGTGGCGCCGCTGATCACTGCCGCCGGACAGATCAGTGCGTCGGCCGTCTTGTTGGTGCCGCTGGCGTTGCTGATCGACCTACCCTGGAAGCTGGCCGCGCCAAGCCTGACAACCTGGGCGGCGGTGGCCGGTTTGGTGTTGCTTTCCACCGCGCTGGCCTATGTGGTGTTCTTTCGTATCCTGGCCACGGCCGGGGCGACCAACCTGATGCTGGTGACCTTCCTGATTCCGCTCAGTGCCATCGTGCTTGGCGTGCTGGTGCTGGGGGAGCGTCTGGAGACCAGGCACTTTATCGGTATGGGGCTGATTGCCCTGGGGTTGGCGGCGATCGATGGGCGCTTGCTGAAGTGGCGGCGGGTGGCGGCGGAGGATCCGGACAGTTTTATCGGCCGGGATATTTAGGTCGCAGTCAGCTTGCCGCGCTGCTGTGTCAGGCATCGCGCAACAGGTCATGGGCATCGAGCAGCCGGTAGGCAATCTCCGGTTGCTTCTCCAGCGCCCGCCGGATCGCCGCCGGAATATTCTGCCGGGTCTTGCGACACAAGCCCGGCAGGTCCTCGATTTGAATATTGATGCCACGCATGGTCCGCACTTCATTGAAGCTCGGGGTGATCTGCACGCGAATGCCCAACTGCTCATACAAGCGTCGTTGCATGTGCTCCAGCTCCGCCAGGCTCTGCAGGTTTTCCAGGCGTTCGAGCAGGCGCTTTTCTTCCTGGCGGGTCAGCAGCAGGATGCGCGGGTCCTGCAGCGTCTCGCGACCGCAATCGCAGGCGCCGGGCGGGCAGGGGGTGCGGGTGGGCAGGGTGGCGTTCATGCCTTGCAGCATAGCGAATCCGTTGCTCTCTGCCATGGGCTCGATGATGCGCTTTGTCGGTAGCGAATTTATCCGATACGCTCGCTGCGTTGAGGCCGCCGGACGTGTTTGAGCTGGCCAAATGTGTAGAGGAATGAATCGCCCATGCTGGGACTGCAACTACAACTGCAAAGCGTACTGACCGGCCGTGCCGTGCCCTTCACCCGCCCGGGTTCAGCCAGCGCCATCGCCAAGACCCCGCGCGACGGCGAGGTGGCCGTGACCGTGTTGGGCCTGGCCGGCGACGAGCAGGGCGACCTGCGGGTGCATGGCGGGATCGAAAAGGCCATCCACCACTATCCGCGTGAGCACTATGCCGTCTGGGCTGCGGAGTTGGGCGAGCATCCGCTGCTGCAAGCACCGGGTGCTTTCGGCGAAAACCTCAGCACTTTTGGCTGGACCGAACAGACCGTCTGCCTGGGCGACCGTTTTCGCGCTGGCAGCGCCCTGCTGGAAATCTCCCAGGGGCGCATGCCGTGCTGGAAGCTCAATGACCGCTTTGGCGTGAACGACATGTCGCTGCGGGTGCAGCAAAGCGGCCGCACCGGCTGGTACTACCGGGTGTTGGAGGAGGGCGTGCTGGCCGCCGGTATGAGCATCGCGCTGATCGAGCGGCCGCATCCGCAGTGGTCGGTGGCACGCTTGTCGTCAGTGCTCTTCGACAAGCAGGTCGACCTTGAGGTCATTCGCCAGTGCCTGGAACTGCCGTTGGCTGCCTCCTGGCGCCGGACGCTTTCGCGGCGTCTGGAAAAGGCCGAAGTCGAGGACTGGGCACCGCGGCTGCAAGGGCCGGGCGTCGAAATATCTTGAAATAAGCTCCTGTATCAAATTGCCAGCATCCTTGGAATCTTTTCCGCGGCGGCGGTCTTTAGAGTGTGCCGCCAGTCGGCACCTCTCGATTCCACAGGATCTGGAATACCCCATGAAGAAAGTCATGCAATCGTTGCTGGGCGCAGTCGTGCTCGGCCTGGGCACTGCTGTGTTTGCGGCAGGTGGTTATGTTGGCGCTGGCGTGAGCCTTGGCAGTGGCTACGAGCCGGATGGGCGCGGCGGCTTCAAGGGCACCGGCAGCAATGCCGGTGGCGATTACGAGATGCAGGCGGACGGCTCGCTCAAGGGCACCGGGCGCAACTGGGGCAGCGGTTACGAGCCTGACGGCAGGGGTGGCCTGAGCGGTACCGGGAGTAATCGCGGCAGCGGCTTCAGGGACGACGGCCAAGGCGGCTACGAAGGTACCGGCAGTAACTATGGTGAACACTACAAGCCAGATGACAGCACGCGCTATTCCGGCAGCCGCGAAGCATTCGGCGGTGGCTGGCAGGCCGACGGCAGGGGCGGTTACGAGGGCACCGGGTTGTATACCGGACGCGGTTACAAGCCGGATGGCAACGGCGGCTATGAAGGCACCGGCAGGAACAAAGGACGGGGCCTGGAGCCGGATGGCCGGGGTGGCTACATCGGTACCGGTGCCAATGAAGGCAGCGGCTGGCGCTCGGATGGCAAGGGCGGGTTCAAGGGGACTGGTGAGGCGAAGGGGGAGCGCTGGGGCTTGGGGAATTGATTTAGAACGCAAATATCTATTACGGATAAGGCGATCAGCGTGGTGCTCGGACGAAAAGTTTATCGGAAGGAATACATAAAGCTGATTGGCTTGCCCGGCGTAATTCAGGACGTGGTAGTTAACAGCCAAAAATCCAGTCTCTGACATTTTTTAGGTGATTAGGACCATTCCTTCGCCTGAGTCGGAATGGTCTTATGCAAGTAATTATTTTTCTTGGTCTAGCATTTGAATTGTTCAATACAGGTGCCGATCCAGAGAGGTCTTTGTACTTTAGTTGCGTATGAGGAGCTTAAGTTTAGCTGCTGGTTCAGCACGTTTTTTTAATGTGCAGGAGGCGGTATGTCTAATGACATTGTGCTCGTCGGTGCCGGGTGTATGGGGGCAGCCCTTTTACCTGGTCTCTTTAAAGGATTTCAGAAGTCGAGGATTCTGGTAGTTGATTCATCATCATCACAGCGCAAAAAAATTGCCGCTATGGGTGTGGATGTTTCCAGTTCTATAGGCGATGTTAGTGGAGGGGCGACAATTGTGTTGGCGCTACCTCCAGATCGCTTCGCGGAATTCGCTAGCAGTACTTCGGTGTTAAGCGGGCATCCAGGTTTGGTGATATCTGTCATGGCTGGGGTTCGTATCGCAACTATTGAGCATGCATTACAAGTCTGTAATGTGGTTCGAGCGATTCCTAATACACCTGCAGAGATTTTTAAAAGCATGACCGTATTCTGCGCTGCGGCATCAATTTCATTTTTTTGCCTGGAGCTTGCTGAGCGTGTGTTCTCACTTATAGGAGAGACTGTCCGGGTTGAGAACGAAGAGCTGATGGATCCAGCTACTGCTATATGCGGTGGAGGACCAGCCTATTTAAGTTACTTTGCTGAGTGCATGCGGTGCTTCGCTGTTGATCATGGTTTTAATGACGCTCAATCTGCCTTTATTGTAGGTCAAGTTTTTCGCGGGACAGGTTCGTTGTTGTCAGTGGGGGATAGGCGGCCTATGCAGCTGTGCCGAGAGGTTATGACCCCCGGTGGTACAACTGCCCGCGCCGTCGACGTATTGGAGCGCAATAATTTTAAAGGTGTTGTAGGCGATGCTTTGCTGAAGGCGACGACCCACTCGCAATCGTTAGGCTATAGGGTGGAGGAGGCTGAAAATGGAAGGTCTTATAGATAATGCCTGGATGGTTGAGCGCTTACTTCCGTTGCAGCAAACACCTCCCAAACAGTTCATTGGCGCGTCGCTTTCAGCTTACTTTGGCTTGGGGCATTGCGTGGAGTTAAAACGGAATCCCGGGGTGTTTGAAGTAAGTCCCGCAGGTCTGGCGTTGGGTGCCTACTTAGTAAAGTCGACAGGAAACGTGAAGTCAGGTCTGCGTTTTCTAGATGTGGGAACGGGTAGCGGAGTGCATGCATTGCTGGCACGACAATTAGGTTATGAGTATGTTCGTGCCACTGATATCTGTGAGCGCTCTGTTTTGCTGGCGCGGCAAAATGAGCGAAATAACTTTGTGGATGAATGTATTTCATTCGAGGTTGGTGATCTTTTTGAGGGGGTAAGTGATTTTTTGTTTGATCGAGTTGTTTTTAATCCCCCAGGGTGGCGCGCACCCTCTGATGAATTGATGTTGGGTTTGCATGGAGTCAACGCGCCGACTGCTATGCCTTTGCGCACTATGTTCTATGGGGATGAGGTTTTGTTGAGGTTTCTCCATCTGTTGCCAAGGGTTTTAGATAGGGGGGGTGTCGCTCTGGTGGGGTTGAACTCGTTAGTCGGTATAAGGGACGTGCTTCAGCGGTATAAACTAGAATGCAATGGTGTTCCGCCATTAAATTATAGGCTTGTAGAACGTCACGCCTTTCCGTTATTTCTCTATGATGCTGAGTGGTCCAGGTTTTCGGGACTGATATTGAATTGTTTTCAAAGTTTGCGACAACGTGGGTTGGCTGCATATTCAACGGATTCAGAAGGCAACATGTATTGGTCCTATGAAATTGTTGAGTTTTTCCATGCGCCTTAATGAGGTTTCCAAGAAGCGTTTTCCGAAGGTGCGCTCAAAGTTGTTGGCGGTTTTTGCAGGGCTTGGAGCAAACATTTGGCTAGGTGGTTCATCGTTGTATTGGAATGCGCAGGGGCAGATGGCGCCAGTGGTGTTGCTTGCTTATAGGATTTTTCTTTCATTGGCGTTGCTGCTGCTCGTGCTCATGGTTGTCGGGGGGTTGAAGGGGTTGTGCGGGAAGTTGAATAAGAGAAGCATAACTCTTCACGCTTCTGCTGCTCTGCTGTTGGTAGTAAATTGGGGTGTATTTATTTGGGCCTCTGTACAGGGATATGTGCTGGAGACAGGATTGGGTTACCTCATTGCTCCCTGCGTCACTGTGATGATAAGCGTTTGGGGGCTAAATGAAAGGTTAAGTCGTCAGCATGTTATGGTTTATCTTCTTGTTGGGGGTGGGGTAGCGTTTCTTGTTATGTGCTCAAAGGAACTGCAGCATGGCGTGTATCTGGCAATAGCAGCTAGTTGGGGTGGGTATGTTTGTTTGAAGAAGTTTTCTTCGCTTGATGTATTGAGTGGGAGTGCGTTGGAGGCTGGGGTTCTAGCATCGGGTTGCTTGTTAGTTGTCGCAATGGCGTTATGGCGTTTAGAGTTACCTAGCGCTGTGTTTGGTTTTCCTAAGGTATCTATTGTTTTTTCTGGTTTTGTTTCGGTCTTTCCATTGGTGCTATTGGCTTATGCAGTTAAGCATCTGTCTTTAACAGTGATGAGTGTATTTCAGTTTGTGCTGCCTATAACTCAGTTTATTTTGGCATCAGTCGTCTTTCAGCAGTCGTTAAGCATGGCGGTCGTGATTGTCGTGCTAGCCGTATGGGGCCTCATGATTTTTCCTCTGGTGCTCTCTGCAGCAAAAAAGTTATTTTAATATCGGAGGAGGGCGCGTAGTGGGAACCATCTACGATGTGGTTGTCGTTGGGCTGGGTGTGATGGGCGAAGCGACGCTTTGGGGGTTAGCAGAGCAAAATTTACGAGTATTAGGTATTGAAGCTCGCGCGCCAGGGCATTGCGAAGGCTCTTCACATGGCGCATCTCGTATTTTTCGCCGTGCTTACTGGGAGGGAGAGCAGTATATTTCCATGCTCAATCATGCTGACCAGCGATGGCGAAGTCTGCAGGAATTATCGGCAACGCCTTTGATTTATGAGACCGGGGGAGTTTTTATTGGTCCGAAAGGATCAGGCATGGTTGCAGGCAGTATTGATACGGCAAGGCGGGCATTGGTCGAACATACTGAATGGAGTGCCCGGCAAGTTAAAATCTCATTGCCCGTCTTTAGTGTTGATAGTAACTGTCATGCCGTATATGAGCCAGGTGCTTACGCTATTGCTGCTCAGGGGGCAAGGTCGAAAATGTTATTGGTGGCAACTCGTCAAGGGGCAGAGCTGTTGTATGGTGATGCAGTTGTGTGTATTAGCAAGCAGCACAAGGGGTTTAGGGTTTATACCCGTCGTGGGCGGTGTGTAACAACGAATTCTATTGTATTAACTGCAGGCCCGTGGCTATCTGACTGGGTTCCAGAATTGAAGGCGCGTCTTTTGCCCCGAAGGGTTCCTGTTTGTTGGTTCGAGCCGAGGAAAGGAATGGCTTCACATTTTAATAACTTGAATTTTCCGGTGTTTCTGTATGAGCTGAGTAATGGAGGGCTGCTGTATGGGTTGCCATCTATTAGTCATAAGGAGCCGGGTGTAAAAATTGGGTTTCATAATCGTCAGCAAACCTCTTGCATGCTAGGTGCCAATTCAGAGGAGGTGTCGCTATTGTTGGTAAAAGAAATTAGCGAGAGCGTGAGTGGAATACTTCCAGGTCTAGAGATGATGCCCGCAAAAGCTAAGGCGTGCATTTATACAATGAGTCAAGACGAGTCTTTCTGTATCGGTAGGGTGCAAGGATATGAGAATATGTTTGCGGCTTCTGCATGCTCAGGTCACGGATTTAAGTTTGCACCCGCGATTGGAGATGTACTTGCTAGTTTGGTAGTGGGCGAGACTCCACCTGTGGCGATTGATTCATTTGGTATTGACCGATTTTCGTCAAAGTAAACCAAACTGGTCCCAACGAATCACGAAGGAACCAGTTCAATCAACAATCAGGCAGCCGTACCCAGCTTCTTCACCGCCTGACCCTTGGCAGCCTGCTTGCGGCAGGCTTCACCAAAGGCCTGGAACATCTTCACCGAGTCCGGGTTTTTCGCCGCTTGCCATTCCGGGTGCCATTGCACCGCGAAGAGGAAAGGCGACAGGCTCGGGGCATGGATGGCTTCGACCAGGCCGTCTTCGGCGCGGGCCAGGGGTTCGATGCCTTCGCCGAGGTTTTTCAGGCCCTGGCCGTGCAGCGAGTTGACGCGGATTTCATCGCTCTGCAGCAGCTTGTGCAGCCAGCTGCCTTGCTCCAGTTTGACGCTGTGAACAGCGCTGTACTGCACGTCGACCGGATCGTCCGGGTTTTCCCGGTGGTCGTTGAAGCCTGGCTCGGCGTAGACCTTCTGGTAGATGTCACCACCCAGGGCCACGTTGATTTCCTGCATGCCACGGCAGATGCCGAAGATCGGCAGGCCACGGGCGATGGCCAGTTGCACCAGCGGCAGGTCGAACAGGTCGCGGTCACGGTCCTGGGCCTTGCCTGGGGTTTCATTCTCCTGGCCATAAAGGGCCGGGTCGATGTTGCTGCCGGCGCCGGTCAGGTAAACACCGTCAGCCATGTCCAGGTAGGCTTCGAGGTCGTCTGTGCCGCAGCAGGTCGGCACCAGCACAGGTACGCAACCGGCGTGTTCAACCAGCGGTACGATGTATTTGTGGGTCATTACCTGATAGTCGTGGCCTTTGCGCTCCTGGGAGCCCATGGTCATCAGCACGACGGGTTTGCGAGAGGTTTGATTCTTATTGCCAATGTTGCTGTTGGGCATATGTCACCTTGGGACAGGCGCAGCCTGTCATTATTGTGCAGGCGCGCCGCTGAAGCCTTTGCGCTGCCTGAGGTTTCGAGCACTGCCGGTACGCCAAGCAAGGGGCTGTATCCGGTCGAAACCTGTCATATAGCTTGCCAGAGCCGTTTAATATGTCAAACGACTTCAGATTGCACGGGCGAAGCTTGAGATTGCCTGAATGCAATTATTGGCTGCAGGCCCCGGTAACCGGTGTGGCGCCTGCTGCGGCCAGTTAATTATATTTAACAAGCGTCCGGTGTATGGCCGAAGCAGCGCCCGTGCAGCTTTGCTGCATCGCGCAGTTTCTCTTAAGCTGGCTGTCACCGATGACTACCAGCCTGAACCATGCCCACTCCAAGACCGTCCCTGACCCTGACCCTGTTGCAAGCCCGCGAAGCCGCCATGGCCTTCTTCCGCCCCTCGCTCAATGCCCATGGCCTGACCGAACAACAATGGCGGGTAATCCGCATCCTGCGCCAGCAAGGCGAACTGGAAAGCCATCAACTGGCCGAGCAGGCCTGCATCCTCAAGCCGAGCATGACCGGCGTGCTGGCGCGTCTGGAACGCGATGGCCTGGTGCGGCGCAAGAAGTCGACCCAGGACCAGCGCCGGGTGTTCGTAGGCCTGACCGAACAGGGCCAGCAATGCTTCGTCGACATGAGCGAAGACATGGAGCACAACTACCAGCGCATCCTCGAACAGTTCGGCGAAGACAAACTGCAAGCACTGCTGGGGCTGCTCAATAGCCTGAAGAACATCAAGCCCTGAGCGCCGTTTTGGCGCGCTGGCCGCTTGCTACCTATACTGTGCCCATCCGCAACAGCGTGCCGTCGTTGACCGGAGCCAGGCGCCTCTGTTCCCGTGGTCGTGACTTTCTGTAGTAGCCGGACGCGAGTCGTCAATTCATAACGCTACAAAGGGGTTGGATCATGGATATTGTCAGTCTGATCATTCAGATTGTTGCCGGTGTGGTGGGCGGCAACGCAGCCGGTATGAGCAAGCAGAGCATGGGCCCGTTACTCAACTCGATTTTCGGTGGGGTTGGCGGGGTGATCGTCGGGCAGATACTCGCGGCCTTGACCGGTGAACCCGGCGCTGCAGTGGCGGCGGGCGGTTCACTCGATCTGCCGGCGCTGATCAGCAGTATCGTCGGCGGCGGTGTCGGCGGCGCGGTGCTGACCTTCATTGCCGGTTTTATAAAGTCGAAAATGCATACCCAGTAAGCGGTGACGGGGCTGCCCCTGCTTGCAGGGGCACGCCTTGGCTCAGAAGTATTTGAGCCAGCCGATATCCCGGCGCCGGGCCTTGAGCCTGGCGAACCAGCAAACCGGCGGATAGAGCGCAATGCTCAAGACAATTGCCGTCAGCCATATCGCCCAGACCCCGTCGAAACCAAAGTAACTGTCCTGGTTCAGGCCAAAGCAGGCGACGGCGATCAGGTACAGCAACTTCAGTACGTACAGGTGCAGCAGGTAGAAGAACATCGGTGCTGCGCCGAACACGCTCAGCACCTGTATCGCGCGGTTGCTTTGCAGGTGCTCGAACCTGCGCAGCAGCAACACGCCGACGCCCAGGGTCAGGGCCAGGAACAGTAGCGACGGCGGGTATTTGGTGATGTTGAAGACGCTCATCAGGGTGCGCAGCGTGGTTTCACCGACCTGCCACTGCGCTTCGCCGTAACCGTTTAGCAGGCGCAGCAGCACAAAGCCGACGAGGGCGCCCAGGCCGGTGACTAGCAATTTGCGCTGACGTGCCAGCGCGTCCGCACCCCCGGCAAACCAGGGGCCCATGGCATAGCCCAAGGCAATTACGCCGATCCACGGCAGCAGTGGGTACGAGGTGCGCAGGCGCAAGCTGTCCGACACTTCGATCCAGCCGCGGTCATGCAAGATCGCCCAAGGGATGTGCATCGCCGAACCTGCAGCGAAGTGCAGCGGATCGAGCAGGTTGTGCCCGGCGACGATCAGCGCGCCGAGCACCAGCACCAGCGATCGCGGCAGCCACACCAGGCCGGCCAGGGCGATCATGCTCAGGCCGATGGCCCAGATCACCTGCAGGTAGATCACCTTGGGTGGCAGCTCCAGGGTCCAGGCCAGGCTGACCAGGGTAAATTCCAGTAGCACCAGCACCAGTCCGCGCTTGAACAGGAAGGCCGAGAGCGTGGCCTTGCCCTGGTGCTTTTCACCATACAGATAAGCCGACAGGCCGGTGAGCAGGACGAACACCGGGGCGCACAGGTGGGCGAGGGTGCGGCTGAGGAACAGCCAGGGGTCGGTGTTGGCGACGTCCATCGGGTCGCTGACCTGACGGTGCAGGAAGAAGGTTTCGCGCACGTGGTCGAGCAGCATGAAGACAATGACCAGGCCGCGCAGGGCGTCGATGCAGAGCAGGCGTTGGTTGGCGGGTGGGGCGGTTGGCATGGGTGAGGTCGCTGGCGTGGAATTGCTAAGTTATGCGTTATAACATAACTAATATGCCAGGCAATGAACAAGGGCTGCTGCGCAGCCCATCGCCGGCAAGGCCGGCTCCCACAGGATTGGCGCTGGCCTTGAGAGCTGCGCAGAACTTGTGGGAGCTGGCTTTGCCGGCGATGCAAGGCGAAGCCTTGCCCAAAGGCCTCAGTGCAGTATCTGCGCCAGAAACCCTTTGGCCCGCGCACTCTGCGGGTTGTTGAAGAACGCCTCGGGGCTGGCGTCTTCAATGATCTGCCCACCATCGAGAAACAGCACCCGTTCCGCCACCTGGCGGGCAAAGCCCATTTCATGGGTGACGCAGAGCATGGTCATGCCGGTATCGGCCAGTTTCACCAGCACATCCAGCACTTCGGCGACCATCTCCGGGTCCAGCGCCGAGGTCGGCTCGTCGAACAGCATGATCTTCGGTTTCATGCACAGCGCCCGGGCTATCGCCACCCGTTGCTGCTGGCCGCCGGACAGCTGGCTGGGGTATTTGCCGGCCTGGCTTTCGATCCCCACCTTGTTCAGGTAGAAACGCGCTCGATCTTCGGCTTCCTTGCGCGACAGGCCGCGTACGCTCATGGGGGCCAGGGTGCAGTTGTCGAGCACGCTCATGTGCGGGAACAGGTTGAAGTGCTGGAACACCATGCCGATTTCGCTGCGCACGTCGGCAGCCTGGCGAGTGGTCAGGGCAAGGTCGGTGTCGTTGACACGGATGTTGCCCTGTTCGGCAATTTCCAGGCGGTTGATGCAGCGGATCAGTGTCGATTTACCCGACCCGGAAGGCCCGCACAGGACGATGCGTTCGCCTTCACGCACGTTGAGGTTGATGTCGCGCAGCACATGGAAGGCGCCGTAGTGCTTGTTCAGGCCCTCAATGGTCACCACGATCTTGCGTGGATCAACCTGAGGGGCAGGGGAAGGGCTAGCAAGGCTCAGTGAAGCGGTCATGTTGTTATTCTCCCGCGGTCAGTTGAAGCGGTCCGCGCGGTACGGCGCAGGATCGGTGAATGGTGTTTCGCCGGTCATCATTTCTGCCAGCAGGCGGCCGGTCACCGGGCCCAGGGTCAGGCCGTGGTGGGCATGGCCGAAGTTGAACCACAGGCCTTTGTGGCGAGCGGCCGGGCCGATCACCGGGCGCATGTCCGGCAGGCACGGGCGGCGGCCCAGCCAGGGCTCGGCATCGACCCGCTCACCCAGCGGGAAGACCTTGCGCGCCAAGGCTTCGCAGCGCTGCAGCTGGATCTGGTTGGCAGCATCGGTGCTGGCGGCGAACTCGATGCCGGTGGTCAGGCGGATGCCCATGGCCATCGGCGCCAGGACATAACCGCCCTGGGCATCGCAGATCGAATGCTTGAGTTCGGCGCCGTCACGCGCCCGGTAGTGCATGTGATAACCGCGCTTGATCTCCAGCGGAATGCGATAACCCAGCGGCTTGAACAGCTCGGCCGACTGTGGCCCGAGGGCGACCACCACCTCGGGTGCGGTGATTGGCCCCTGGCGGCTGTCGACCTGCCACTCGCTGCCGATCTGGCGCAGGGTGCGGGCGTCGCCGTGGATGAACTGGCCGCCACGCTGCACGAACAGCGCCGCATAGCCGCGGGTCAGGCCGCCGGGGTTGCTGACGGTCTTGGGGTCGAGCCAGTGGATGCCGCCGACCGCATTGTCGCTCAGGTCGACCTCGCGCTCGTGCAGTTGCTGGCGGTCGAGGATTTCGTATTTCAAACCATATGACTTCAGCGCGTGGGCACCGGCCACGGCGTTGTTGTAGGCGTCCTCATTGCGGTACACCTCGATCCAGCCGTTGGCCTTGACCAGTTCGCCGAGGCCCGCCGCGTCGATCAGCGCGTCGTGTTCTTCGACGCAACGCTGCACCAGTGGCAGCATGGCCTGCGTGGCCACGGCCAGGCCCGCTGGCGAGGAGTTTTTCCAGTACTTGAACAGCCACGGGCCGATCTTCGGCAAGTGGGTGAAACTGTAGCGCACGTCGGGCTGGCGGTTCAGGCCATAGCGCAGCAGGCTCGACAGATCATGGGGGAAGGCATAGGGGATGACGCTGGAGCGCTCGATCAGCCCGGCGTTGCCGTGGCTGGTGCCGCTGCCGGGCTCTTCGCGGTCGATGAGGATCACCTTGCGCCCGCGTGCCTGCAGATGAAGGGCCGTGGAGACACCGACGATGCCGGCGCCCAGAACAATGGTTTGGCAATGCATTGGAACGTTCCTCACAAGCAGGCGGTCAGCGCAGGTGGCGGCCCAGGCGGGCTTCTATGTGTTTGAGGCTGCGGCGCACGATCTCGACGATCAGCAGGTAGAGCACGGCGGCCCACAGGTAGATCTGGAAGTCGAAACTGCGCGAGAACGCCAGCTTGGTCACCCCCATCAGGTCGTAGATGGTCACCAGCGAGGCGATGGCGCTGGCCTTGATCATCAGGATCAGTTCGTTGCCCAGCGGGCCGATGGCGACGATCAGTGATTGCGGCAGGATCACCTTGAAGAACGTGGTCGAGCGCTTCAGGCTGAGGGCCTTGGCTGCCTCGTACTGACCGGGAGCGACCGCCATCAGGCTGCCGCGGAAGATCTCGGCCTGGTAAGCGGCGGTGTTGAGGGTGAAGGCCAGCACCGTGCAGTACCAGGCATCCCGGAAGAACCACCACAGACCGACGTCCTGCCAGAAGCCCTTGAGCGAGCCCAGGCCGTAGTACAGCAAGAACAGCTGGGCGAGCAGCGGCGAGCCGCGGAAGAAGTAGATGTAACCTGCGCTCAGGCGTTGCAGCACCAGGTTGTTCGACAGCCTGGCCAGGGCCAGCAGCATGCCAAGCAGGGCGCCGAGGGTGAAGGACAGTGCCACCAGCTTGCCGGTCACCAGCAGGCCGTCGATAAAGCGCGGGCCGTAGCGTTCCAGCAGGTCGGGGTCGAGCACCAGGGCCAGCAGTTGATCGAAGCTCATGTACGTGCCCCCCGCAGATGACGGCTGAAGTACTGCTCGATGAAATTGAACACCCGGCCCGACAACGCGGAGAACAGCAGATAACCCAGGCAGGCAACGCCGTAGAAGAACATCGGCTCCTTGGTCACGCTGACCGCAAGGTTGGTCTGGCGCATCAGGTCGACCAGGGAGATGGTCGACACCAGCGAAGTGTCCTTGAGCAGCGACAGCCAGTTGTTCGACAGGCCCGGCAGGGCGATGCGCACCAGCTGTGGAAAGACCACCTTGCGAAAGGTAGTGGCCTTGCTCAGGCCCAGCGCCGCCGAGGCTTCGTACTGGCCTTTGGCGACAGTCTTGAACGCCGCCAGCCAGATCTCGCTGGAGAACGCGGCAAACACCAGGCTGAAGGCGATCATCGCCGCCAGGAAGGTGTTGATCAGCACTTCACCTTCGTAGCCCATGGCGGCAAGAATTTTCTGCGCGGCAATCTGGCAGCCGTAATAGATGATCAGCAGGGTCAGAAGCTCCGGCAGGCCACGAAACACGGTGGAGAACACCGTGGCGGCAGCACGCGGGAAGCGCTTGGAGGAACGGGCGGCGAGCGCGACGCCCAGGCCCAGCGGCAAGCCGATGGGCAGGCAGGCCAGGGCCAGGGAAATGGTCACCAGGGCGCCGGCCAGCAGAGCCTGGCCCCAGCCGCCGCTGGCGAAGGAAAGCAGTGACAGTTGTTCGAGCATGCTCAAACCCTCTCGCAAGATAGACACACAGCCCCGTGGGAGCCGGCCTTGCCGGCGATGGCATCGACACGCAGTCAGTCAGTGCGCGGCGTCTGCATCGCTGGCAAGGCCAGCTCCCACAGGTCCCTCACAGGACGTGAGATTTACTGGTAGATATCGAAGTCGAAGTAACGACTGGCGATCTTCTGGTAGGTGCCGTTGGCGACGATTGCGTCCAGGGCCTTGTTCAGGCGTTCGCGCAACGCTTCATCTTCCTTGCGCACGGCAATCGAGGCGTCGGCCTTGGTGCCGTTGACGTCGCCAAGGATCTTGCAGCAGTCCTTGCCGGCCTTGCCCAGCCATTCGGTCAGCGGGAACTTGTCGGCAATCACCCCGTCCAGGCGCCCGGCGGCGAGGTCGGCGTTGGCTTCATCGAGGGTCGGGTAGAGTTTGACGTCGGCGCCGGCCTTGCCGTAGACGTCCTCGGCATAGATAGCCTGGGTCGAGGAGGATTGTGCGCCGACCGTGTAGCCTTTGAAGTCAGTCTGCGCGTCGGTGATTTCACTGTCCTTGGCCACGGCCACCGACAACGGGGTCTTGTAGTAGTGGTTGGTGAAGGCGATCTTCTTGCGCCGTTCTTCGGTATTGATCATCGACGCCACCACGGCGTCGTATTTCTTCGCCATCAAGGCCGGGATGATGCCTTCCCAGTCCTGGGCCACCAGGGTGCATTCGACCTTCATCTGCTCGCACAGGGCGTGGGTGATGTCGACGTCGAAGCCGTGCAGTTTGTTGTCTGAATCGACGTAGTTGAACGGAGGGTAAGCGCCTTCGGTGGCGATCTTCAGGGTTTCGGCCTGGGCCATGGTCGAGCCGGCGAGCAGCAGGGCGCAAGCCCCTGCGAAGCGGATAACGGGTTTCATGACACACCTCGATCTGTTGTTGTTTGCACTCTTGCTATTGTTTGCTCGTTGACGTGTAGCCAACGAATTCGTTGTGTAGAGCTGCAGTTGCTTCCAAGCGTTTTTCAACATCCGGTCCTAGCTTCTTGCAGACCTCGTTGACCATCAGGTGTACCCACGACAGCATCGTCGCGGTGGACTCCCAGAACAGATTGAATTCGGTGGGGATGCGAAACACCTCACTGGCGTTGGCATCGGCCCAGTCACAAAAAGTGTCGGTAACCAGGGTTACCGGAATGCCTGCCGCATGCGCCTTGCGACACAGGGTCAGGGCATGGCGGGAATAGCGGCGCGCCTCGAACACCACCAGGGCGCAATCGGCCGGAGCGCTGAGCAGTACCTCGCCAAAATGCCCGGCACTGCCATCGACCACCTGCACGCCATCGCGCAGGTATTGCAGCAGGTGGGCCATGCACTGGGCGATGCCGCGCTCGGTCTGAAAGCCGGCGACGAATACCTTGCGTCGCTGCGCCAGGCGCTGGCTGACGGTGTCCCACGCCGCGGTGCGGCTGTATTCGTAAACCCGCACCAGCGCGCCAACTTCCTGTTCAAGGCTGCGCGCAAGGCCGGCGGCGTCCTTGCCGTGCTGCTGGCGAAATTCTTGCAGACGATCACCGACCAGCCACGGGCCTTCACCCAGATCGTCCTTGAGGTCATGTTTGAGGGCCTTGAGGTGCTCGTAACCCAACGAGCGGCAGAAGCGCCCGACACTCGACTCGCTGACGCCGATTTTTGCCGCAAGGCTTGCGGAGGTTTCGAAGGGCAGGTCGGTGAGGTTGGCGAGCATGTGGCTGGCGATCTTGCGCCCGGACGCTGCTGCGTTGTGCAGGCTGCGTTCCAGGCGCTGTTTGATCGGTTGGCTCACAGGGCGATTCTCGAAGGCGGCGGCAGGTGAATCAGAAAATGAATGTTTTCTGTCATCAAGTCAATATTTGACAGTTTGCTGTCACTGGAGGAAAGTCTGGCCATTGCCCATCGCTGTCGCCCACTCCAAATCCAATAAGGGAGCTTCAGATGTCCGCACGTCCCGACACTGCTGTCGCGCAGATTGCTTTTGCCGACCTGCAGGCCTTGTTGCAGCGCATTTTCGTCCGTCATGGTTGCAGCGAAGCGGTGGCCCGGGTCCTGGCCTTCAACTGCGCCAGCGCCCAGCGCGATGGCGCGCACAGCCACGGTGTGTTCCGTATTCCCGGTTATGTCTCGACCCTGGCCAGCCATTGGGTCAATGGCCAGGCCGTACCCGAAGTCGAAGATGTTGCCAGCGGTTATGTGCGCGTCGACGCCAAGGGCGGTTTTGCCCAGCCGGCCCTGGCGGCAGCCCGCACGCTGCTGGTAGAGAAGGCTCGCAGTGCCGGGATTGCCGTGCTGGCGATCCACAACTCCCACCATTTCGCCGCCTTGTGGCCGGACGTCGAGCCCTTTGCCGATGAAGGCCTGGTGGCCCTGAGCGTGGTCAACAGCATGACTTGCATGGTGCCCCATGGTGCCCAGCAACCGTTGTTCGGCACCAACCCGATCGCCTTTGCCGCGCCGTGCGCCGGCAGCGACCCGATCGTCTTCGACATGGCCACCAGCGCCATGGCTCACGGCGATGTGCAGATCGCCGCGCGCAAGGGTGAACTGCTGCCTGAAGGCATGGGCGTCGACAACAAAGGCGAGCCGACCCGCGACCCGCAGGCGATTCTCGACGGCGGTGCGCTGCTGCCGTTTGGCGGGCACAAGGGCTCGGCGCTGTCGATGATGGTCGAACTGCTGGCGGCGGCGCTGACCGGCGGCAATTTCTCGTTCGAGTTCGACTGGTCGCAGCACCCGGGGGCGAAGACGCCCTGGACCGGGCAACTGATCATCGTCATCGACCCGGCCAGGTCGGTGGGCAACCGCTTTGCCGAACGCAGCCGTGACCTGGTGCGGCAGATGCAGGCGGTGGGCTTGCAGCGCCTGCCGGGCGAGCGCCGCTTCCGTGAGCGTGAGCAGTCGGCAAAGCAGGGCGTGACGCTGACAGTGGCGGAGCTTGAGCAGTTGCAGGGCTTGGCCCAGTAGTGAACTTGAGCACGCTATCGCTGGCACGCCAGCTCCCACAGGGTTTTTGCTGATCATTGTGGGAGCTGGCTTGCCAGCGATAGCTGTGCACACATGCACTGATCAGTTGCACCAGAGGTAATGTTCCTCGGCCTCAGGTACAGGTATCCTCGACACAGCTTTTAGTCCGAACTGTCCTGACCCAAGGAGCTGTGCGCTGTGTTCAAACATGTCGATGCCTATGCCGGCGATCCGATTCTCTCCCTGATGGAGACCTTCAAGGCCGATCCGCGCGCCGCCAAGGTCAACCTGAGTATCGGCCTGTATTACGATGCCGCAGGCGTGGTGCCACAGTTGGCCGCGGTGCGCGAAGCCGAGCAGCGCTTTGCCGCCCAGCCTCACGAAGCCTCGATGTACCTGCCGATGGAAGGCCTGAGCAGCTACCGCCAGGCGATCCAGGCGTTGTTGTTCGGTGCTGGCCATCCAGCCGTTGAAAGCGGCCGCGTCGCCACCGTGCAGACGGTCGGCGGTTCCGGCGCGCTGAAAGTCGGTGCCGACTTCCTCAAGCGCTACTTCCCCGAGTCGCAGGTGTGGGTCAGTGATCCGACCTGGGACAACCACCGGGCGATCTTCGAAGGCGCAGGTTTCAAGGTCAACAGCTACCCGTACTTCGACCCGGCCAGCCGCGGCGTCAACTTCGACGGCATGCTCGGCACCCTCAAGGGCTTGCCGGCCAACAGCGTCGTCCTGTTGCACCCGTGCTGCCACAACCCCACCGGGGTCGACCTGAGCCAGGCGCAATGGCAGCAAGTAATTGAAGTGGTCAAGGCGCGCAACCTGATCCCGTTCCTCGACATCGCCTACCAGGGCTTTGGCGAAGGCCTGGCTGAAGATGCCTATGCCATTCGCGAAGTGGCCCGCGCCGGCGTGCCGTGTCTGGTGAGCAACTCGTTCTCGAAGATCTTCTCGCTGTATGGCGAGCGGGTCGGCGGCCTGTCGGTGGTCTGTGATGACGCCGACACCGCGCAAAGCGTGCTCGGCCAGCTCAAGGCCACCG
This sequence comes from Pseudomonas sp. JV241A, assembly GCF_900275665.1. Lineage (NCBI taxonomy): Bacteria > Pseudomonadati > Pseudomonadota > Gammaproteobacteria > Pseudomonadales > Pseudomonadaceae > Pseudomonas > Pseudomonas sp. JV241A. Next base: position 116,682 of record NZ_OPYO01000037.1, on the reverse strand, counting down.
TGCGCCGCAACTACTCCAGCCCGCCAAGCTTCGGTGCCCAGTTGGTGGCCGCGGTGCTCGGTGATGCTGAGCTCAACGCCCAGTGGGAAGCGGAAGTGGAGAAGATGCGCCTGCGTATCCTCGATATGCGCCAGGCCCTGGTCGATACCCTGGCCGAGCTGCTGCCGGGGCAGGACTTCCAGTTCTTCCTGCGCCAGCGCGGCATGTTCAGCTACACCGGCTTCAGCGTCGAGCAGGTGCGGCGCCTGCGTGACGAGTTCGGGGTGTACCTGATCGACAGCGGCCGGGTGTGCATGGCCGGCTTGCGTCCGGACAACCTGCAGCAAGTGGCCAAGGCGTTCGCTGCGGTTCAGTAAGTCACTTCAATCGCGGGGCAAGCCCGCTCCCACCGCTACTCACCTGATTTCAAGGATGGGGTAGTTCCGGTGGGAGCAGGCTTGCCCCGCGATGCTTTCAGCCCAAGGTGCAACCACTCCTCGGCCAGGGCTTTGCAAGTGCAACCAAACGGCGCACAATCGCGCCCCTCTTTGTATGGCTAAGAGGGGTGAGGCGTCTGTTTCGCCACTCTCAGCCCTGTTGCAGTCTTGCGAGTGGAGTTGCACCCGGATGAATGAGCAGGCCCCAAGCGTTGAACAACGCTTCGAATCGACCCCCGCCGCCCTCGGCAGCTGGGCCCGTCAGGACACTACCTGGATGCTGGGCCTGTTTGGCACGGCGATTGGCGCCGGGACCCTGTTCCTGCCGATCAACGCCGGCCTCGGCGGCTTCTGGCCGCTGCTGATCCTGGCGCTGCTGGCGTTCCCGATGACCTTCTACGCGCACCGCGGCCTGACCCGCTTCGTGCTCTCCGGGCGCGACGGCACCGACATCACCGACGTGGTCGAGGAGCATTTCGGCCTCAGCGCCGGTGCCCTGATCACCCTGCTGTATTTCCTTGCCATCTTCCCGATCCTGCTGATCTATAGCGTGGCCCTGACCAACACCGTCGGCAGCTTCATGGAGCACCAGCTGCACATCGAGCCGCCACCGCGCGCGGTATTGTCCTTTGTGCTGATCCTCGGCCTGCTGGCCATCGTGCGCTGTGGCGAACAGGCCACGGTCAAGGTCATGAGCTGGCTGGTCTATCCGTTCATCGTCGCCCTGGCGTTCCTGGCGGTGTTCCTGATTCCGCACTGGAACGGCGGCATCCTCAGCACTGCTACCGAACTGCCATCGGGCTCGGCGTTCCTGCACACCCTGTGGCTGGCGATCCCGGTGATGGTCTTCTCGTTCAACCATTCGCCGATCATCTCGGCCTTTGCCGTTGATCAGAAGCGCCGTTATGGCGTGCACGCCGACGAACGCAGCGGGCAGATCCTGTGCCGTGCCCACCTGCTGATGGTGGCCATGGTGATGTTCTTCGTGTTCAGTTGCGTATTGACCCTGACCCCGGCGCAACTGGCCGAGGCCAAGGCGCAGAACCTGTCGATCCTGTCGTACCTGGCCAACCACTTCAGTAACCCGACCATCGCCTTCGCCGCGCCGCTGATTGCCTTCATCGCCATCGCCAAGTCGTTCCTGGGCCACTACATTGGCGCCAGCGAAGGCCTCAAGGGCCTGGTCGTCAAGACCGGCAAGCGCCCTGGCGCCAAGGCCCTGGATCGCATGACCGCGGCCTTCATGCTGGTCATCTGCTGGATCGTCGCCACCCTCAACCCGAGCATTCTCGGCATGATCGAGAGCTTCGGCGGCCCGGTCATTGCCGCGATCCTGTTCCTGATGCCGATGTACGCCATCCGCAAGGTGCCGGCCATGAGCAAGTACCGCGGGCAGATGTCCAACGTCTTCGTCGCCGCCGTGGGCCTGGTGGCCATTTCGGCGCTGGTTTACTCGCTGCTGAGTTAAACCGCTGGGTTCGGGAGCCGGCAATCGGCTCCCGAACAACTAAAGATTGTCCACAAAAGTTGTCTGGCAATTCAACAATTTAACACTGGCCCATAGGTAGACGGGCACTTTCATGGTTAACTCTGGTCCTTTACTCACCCCCGCATAAGGACTTCGTTCATGGCTCAAGTGACTCTCAAAGGCAACCCGGTTCAGGTCAAAGGCGAACTGCCGAAAGTAGGCGCCCAGGCACCTGCGTTTTCCCTGGTTGGTGCTGGCCTGGCCGACGTGACCCTGGCCTCCCTGGCCGGCAAGCGCAAAGTGCTGAACATCTTCCCAAGCGTCGATACCCCGACCTGCGCGACTTCCGTGCGCACCTTCAACAAGAAGGCTGGTGAACTGAACAACACCGTCGTGCTGTGCATCTCCGCTGACCTGCCATTCGCTCAAGCGCGCTTCTGCGGTGCTGAAGGCCTGGAGAACGTACAGAACCTGTCGCTGCTGCGCGGCCGTGAGTTCTTCGGCAACTACGGCGTTGAAATCGCCGACGGCCCGCTGGCCGGCCTGACTGCCCGTGCCGTGGTGGTGCTGGATGAGAACGACAAGGTGCTGCACAGCGAGCTGGTTGGCGAAATCGCCGAAGAACCAAACTATGAGGCTGCTTTGGCAGTCCTGAAGTAATAGCGACCCCGCCGGGGCTGCTGCGCAGCCCATCGCTGGCAAGGCCAGCTCCCACAATGCACCTGCGTACGCTGTTCCTGTGGGAGCCGGCCTTGCCGGCGATGAAGGCGACGCGATTATTGTTAATAATTGCTAAGAGTTGTTGCGGCCTGGCCCTCGTCCAGGCCGTTTTTATTTATAGTTCATTACTTTAGCAACGTAAGCTCAAGGTAAAGTGCCGGTAAAGGCGCTTTGCTTATCCGTCTTCAGTGCTTATCGTTCAGCCTCCTCAAAAGAATTCTTTCCCGCACAATGGTCGATCACCCGATGCTTTCTCGTTCCCGTTCCCCTCGTCGCTGGCTTGTCGGCCTGCTGATCCTGTTGCTGGTCGCCGGCCTGTGCTGGTGGCTGTGGCCGTCGCCGGCCGCGCAAAAGGCCGGCGCTGCGCCAGGCGGCAAGGGCGGGCGGCCGGGCTTTGGCGCGTTCGGTGGGCCGGTGCCGGTACGGGTTGAATCGGCGACGGTGGGTGATTTCCCGGTGTACCTCAAGGCCCTGGGTACGGTGACCGCGACCAACACGGTGAATGTGCGCAGCCGGGTGGGCGGCGAGCTGGTCAAGGTCAATTTCCAGGAAGGGCAGAAGGTCAAGGCCGGTGACCTGCTGGCCGAGATCGACCCGCGCACTTACCAGATCGCCCTGCAACAGGCCGAAGGCACGCTGGCGCAGAACCAGGCGCAGTTGAAAAACGCCCAGATCGACCTGCAGCGTTATAAAGGCCTGTACGCCGAAGACAGCATCGCCAAGCAGACGCTGGACACCCAGGAAGCACTGGTCGGCCAGTACCAGGGCACGATCAAGACCAACCAGGCGGCGGTGGGTGACGCCAAGCTCAACCTCGACTTCACCCGTATCCGCGCGCCGATCAACGGCCGCCTGGGCTTGCGCCAGCTTGACGTCGGCAACCTGGTGGCGGCCAACGACACCACCGCCTTGGTGGTCATCACCCAGACCCAGCCGATCACCGTGGCCTTCACCTTGCCTGAAACGGAGCTGAACACGGTGCTGGCGCGTTATCGCAGCGGCGCTCAGCTGCCCGTTGAAGCCTGGGACCGTGGCGATATCAAGCAACAGGCAGTCGGCGTGCTGCGCAGCCTCGACAACCAGATCGACACCACCACTGGCACCCTGAAGTTCAAGGCCTTCTTCGAGAACCAGGACGAAGCGCTGTTCCCCAACCAGTTCGTCAACGTGCGGCTGCTGGCCGATACCCTGAAGGGCGTGGTGCTGGCACCGTCAGCGGCGATCCAGTTCGGCACCGACGGCTCGTTCGTCTATGTCATGGAAGGCGACAACAAGGTGCGTATCCGCAAACTTACCCTCGGCGCCAGCGATGGCGACCACACCGTGGTCAACGAGGGCCTGGCCCAGGGCGAGCGGGTAGTGCTCGAAGGCACCGACCGCCTGCGTGATGGCAGTGACGTCGAGGTGGTCAACGACAGCGCCGAAGTACCGGTCACCCCCGGCCAGCACCTGCAGGGCCAGGATAAAAAAGACGCCTCCGTCGCTCCCGCTGAACAGGGCAAGGCCGGCGCATGAACCTCTCGCGGCTGTTCATCCTGCGCCCGGTGGCGACCACCCTGAGCATGCTGGCCATCGTTCTGGCCGGCCTGATCGCCTACAAGATGCTGCCGGTGGCGGCACTGCCCCAGGTCGATTACCCGACCATCCGGGTCATGACCCTGTACCCCGGCGCCAGCCCGCAGGTGATGACCAGCGCGGTCACCGCGCCGCTTGAACGCCAGTTCGGGCAGATGCCCGGGCTGACCCAGATGGCCTCGACCAGCTCCGGTGGCGCCTCGGTGCTGACCCTGCGCTTCAGCCTGGACATGAACATGGACGTTGCCGAGCAACAGGTGCAGGCGGCGATCAACGCTGCCAGCAACCTGCTGCCCAGCGACCTGCCGGCACCGCCGGTGTACAACAAAGTCAACCCGGCAGACACACCGGTGCTGACCCTGGCGATTTCGTCGAAAACCATGCCGTTGCCCAAGCTCAACGACCTGGTCGACACCCGGGTGGCACAGAAGATCGCCCAGATTGGCGGCGTCGGCATGGTCAGCATCGCCGGCGGCCAGCGCCAGGCGGTGCGGATCAAGGTCAACCCCGACGCCCTGGCTTCGGCCGGGCTGAACCTGGCTGACGTGCGCACCCTGATCGGCGCTTCCAACGTCAACCAGCCCAAAGGCAACTTCGATGGCCCGACCCGGGTATCGATGCTCGACGCCAACGACCAGCTGCGTTCGCCCGAGGAATACGCCAACCTGATCCTCGCCTACAACAACGGCGCGCCGCTGCGCCTGAAAGACGTCGCCGAGATCGTCGACGGCGCCGAGAACGAGCGCCTGGCGGCCTGGGCCAACCAGAACCAGGCAGTGCTGCTGAACATCCAGCGCCAACCCGGGGCCAATGTCATCGAGGTGGTCGACCGGATCAAGGCCATGCTGCCGTCGATCACCGACAACCTGCCGGCGGGCCTCGACGTCAGTGTGCTTACCGACCGCACCCAGACCATCCGCGCCTCGGTCAAGGACGTACGCCACGAGCTGTTGATCGCCATTGTCCTGGTGGTCATGGTCACTTTCGTGTTCCTGCGCCGCTTCAGTGCCACCCTCATTCCCTCGGTGGCCGTGCCGCTGTCGCTGATCGGCACCTTTGCGGTCATGCACCTGGCCGGCTTTTCGATCAACAACCTGACCCTGATGGCCCTGACCATTGCCACCGGCTTTGTGGTCGACGATGCCATCGTCATGCTGGAGAACATCTCGCGGCATATCGAAGAGGGCGAAACGCCGATGCAAGCCGCGCTCAAGGGCGCCCGGCAAATCGGTTTCACCCTGATTTCGCTGACCTTCTCATTGATCGCGGTACTGATCCCGCTGCTGTTCATGGCCGACGTGGTCGGCCGGCTGTTCCGCGAGTTCGCCATTACCCTGGCGGTGGCGATCCTGATTTCCCTGGTGGTGTCGCTGACCCTGACGCCGATGATGTGCGCGCGCTTGCTCAAGCGCGAGCCCAAGGAAGAAGAACAAGGGCGCTTCTACCGGGCCAGCGGTGCCTGGATCGACTGGATGATCGACTACTACGGCCGCGGCCTGCAGTGGGTGCTCAGGCACCAGCCGCTGACCCTGCTGGTGGCCGTGGCGACCCTGGGGCTGACCGTGCTGCTGTACCTGGTGGTGCCCAAGGGCTTTTTCCCGGTGCAGGACACCGGGGTGATCCAGGGTATTTCCGAGGCACCGCAGTCGGTGTCGTTCACCGCCATGAGCCAGCGCCAGCAGGAGCTCAGCGCAGTGATCCTCAAGGACCCGGCGGTGCAGAGCCTGTCGTCCTATATCGGCGTCGATGGTGACAACGCCACCCTCAACAGCGGCCGCCTGCTGATCAACCTCAAGCCCCATGGCGAGCGTGACCTCACTGCTACCCAGGTAATTGCCCGCTTGCAGGGGGAGGTCGACAAGCTGGTCGGCATCCGCCTGTTCATGCAGCCGGTGCAGGACTTGAGCATCGAAGACCGGGTCAGCCGCACCCAGTACCAGTTCAGTTTGTCATCGCCCGATGCCGAGCTGCTGGCGCAGTGGAGCGGCAAGCTGGTCGATGCCCTGCAGCAGCGTCCGGAGCTGACGGATGTCGCCAGCGACCTGCAGGACAAGGGCCTGCAGGTGTTCCTGGTGATCGACCGCGACGCTGCCAGCCGCCTGGGCATCAACGTCGCCGACATCACCAACGCCCTGTACGATGCCTTCGGTCAGCGGCAGATCTCGACCATTTACACCCAGGCCAGCCAGTACCGCGTGGTGCTGCAGGCCGAGGCCGCGTCCAGCATCGGTCCGCAGGTGCTGGAGCAGATTCACGTCAAGGCCAGCGACGGCGGCCAGGTGCGGCTGTCGAGCCTGGCGCGCATCGAGCAGCGCCAGGCGCAACTGGCGATTGCCCATATCGGCCAGTTCCCGGCGGTGATGATGTCGTTCAACCTGGGCGATGGCGTGGCCCTGGGTGAGGCGGTCAAGGTCATCGAGCAGGTGCAGCAGGACATCGGCATGCCGGTGGGCGTGCAAACCCGCTTCCAGGGCGCGGCGGAAGCCTTCCAGGCCTCGCTGTCGAGCACCTTGCTGCTGATCCTGGCGGCGGTGGTGACCATGTACATCGTGCTCGGTGTGCTGTACGAGAGCTACATCCACCCGGTGACCATCCTTTCGACCTTGCCGTCGGCGGCGGTGGGCGCCTTGCTGGCGTTGATCCTCTCGGGCAACGACCTGGGCATGATCGCCATCATCGGCATCATTTTGCTCATTGGTATCGTCAAGAAGAACGCGATCATGATGATCGACTTCGCCCTGGAGGCCGAGCGCAACCAGGGCATGGCGCCCGAGGCGGCGATCTACCAGGCGGCGCTGCTGCGCTTCCGGCCGATCCTGATGACCACCCTGGCAGCGTTGTTCGGCGCCATCCCGCTGATGCTCGCCACCGGTTCCGGCGCCGAACTGCGCCAGCCGCTGGGCCTGGTGATGGTCGGTGGGCTGCTGGTCAGCCAGGTGCTGACGCTGTTCACTACGCCGGTCATCTACTTGTACTTCGATCGGTTGTCGAGGCGCCTTCGCTCCCGTGGCTTGACCGGAGACTTGGTATGATCGGCGCCAGCTACAAGCCGCAAGCTGCAAGCTGCAAGCGGTCCGGTGTTCGATCTGTGCATCGAAGGTCACCTCAAGTTGCTTGCAGCTTGCAGCTTGCAGCTTGCAACTGGAGCCACCCATGAACCTCTCAGCTCCGTTCATCGCCCGCCCAGTGGCGACGATGCTGCTGAGCCTGGCAATCATGCTGCTGGGTGGCGTCAGCTTCGGCCTGTTGCCGGTGGCGCCGCTGCCGCAGATCGAGTTCCCGGTGATCGTGGTCCAGGCCAGCCTGCCGGGCGCCAGCCCCGAGGTCATGGCCTCGACCGTGGCCACGCCGCTGGAGCGCTCCATGGGCGCGATCTCCGGGGTCAACACCCTGACCAGCAGTTCCAGCCAGGGCTCGACCCGGGTAATCCTCGGCTTCGACCAGGGCCGTGACATCGACGCGGCGGCGCGCGAGGTGCAGGCTGCCATCAACGCCTCGCGCAACCTGTTGCCCAGCGGCATGCGCAGCATGCCCACCTACAAGAAATACAATCCGTCCCAGGCGCCGATCATGGTCCTGGCACTGACCTCCAGCGTGCTGCAGAAGGGCCAGTTGTACGACCTGGCCTCGACCATCCTGTCCCAGAGCCTGTCCCAGGTGCCGGGGGTAGGCGAGGTGCAGATCGGCGGCAGTTCGCTGCCGGCGGTGCGCGTCGAACTCGAGCCGCAGTTGCTCAACCAGTATGGCGTGGCCCTCGATGACGTGCGCCAGACCATCGCCAATGCCAACCAGCGCCGGCCCAAGGGCTTTATCGAAGATGGCCAGCGCAACTGGCAGGTGCAGGCCAACGACCAACTGGAGAAAGCCAAGGACTACGAGCCCCTGGTGATTCGCTACCAGGACGGCGCGGTGCTGCGCCTGAGCCACGTGGCCAAGCTCAGCGACGCCGTGGAGAACCGCTACAACAGCGGGTTCTTCAATGATCAGGACGCGGTGCTGCTGGTGATCAATCGCCAGACCGGCGCCAACATCATCGAGACCGTAAGCAAGATCAAGGAGCAGCTGCCGGCCCTGGAGTCGCTGATGCCCGCCAGCGTCAAGCTGGACGTGGCCATGGACCGCTCGCCGGTGATCAAGGCGACCCTCAAGGAAGCCGAGCACACCCTGATCATCGCCGTGGTGCTGGTGATCCTGGTGGTGTTCCTGTTCCTTGGCAACCTGCGCGCATCGTTGATCCCGACCCTGGCGGTGCCGGTGTCGCTGGTCGGCACGTTTGCGGCCATGTACCTGTGCGGCTTCTCGCTGAACAACCTGTCGCTGATGGCCCTGATTCTCGCCACCGGCCTGGTGGTCGACGACGCCATCGTGGTGCTGGAGAACATCTCCCGGCATATCGACGAGGGCGTGCCGCCGATGCGCGCCGCGTACCTGGGCTCCAAGGAAGTCGGCTTCACCTTGCTGTCGATGAACCTGTCGCTGGTGGTGGTGTTCGTCTCGATCCTGTTCATGGGCGGTATCGTCGGTTCGCTGTTTCGCGAGTTCTCCATCACCCTGGCGGTGGCGATCCTGGTGTCGCTGCTGGTCTCCCTGACCCTCACGCCGATGCTCTGCGCACGCTGGCTCAAAGCCCAGCCAGAGGGCGAGCAGACTCGCCTGCAACGCTGGAGCGCGCAGCTCAACCAGCGCATGATGGCCGGTTACGGGCGCAGCCTGGACTGGGTGATGCGCCACCGGCGCCTGACCCTGCTGAGCCTGCTGGTGACCATCGCGGTCAACATTGCCTTGTACGTGGTGGTGCCCAAGACCTTCCTGCCGCAGCAGGACACCGGCCAGCTGATGGGCTTTGTCCGCGGCGACGACGGCCTGTCGTTCCAGGTGATGCAGCCGAAGATGGAAATCTACCGCCGCGCCTTGCTGGCCGACCCGGCGGTGGAAAGCGTCGCCGGTTTCATCGGCGGCAACAGCGGCACCAACAACGCCATGGTGATCGTGCGCCTCAAACCGCTCAGCGAGCGCAAGGTGTCGGCGCAGAAGATCATCGAGCGCCTGCGCAAAGAGATGCCCAAGGTGCCCGGCGGGCGGCTGTTCCTGATGGCCGACCAGGACCTGCAGTTCGGCGGCGGCCGCGACCAGAGCAGCTCGCAGTTCCTCTATACCCTGCAAAGCAGCGAACTGTCGGCCCTGCGCGAGTGGTACCCGAAGGTGGTCGCCGCGTTCAAGGCGCTGCCGGAGCTGACTGCCATCGACGCCCGCGAGGGGGGTGGCACCCAGCAGATAACCCTGGTGGTCGACCGCGAGCAGGCCAAGCGCCTGGGCATCGACATGAGCATGGTCACCTCGGTGCTCAACAACGCCTACAGCCAGCGGCAGATCTCGACCATCTACGACAGCCTCAACCAGTATCAGGTGGTGATGGAGATCAACCCCAGGTACGCCCAGGACCCGCGTACCCTGGAGCAGGTCCAGGTGATTACTGCCGATGGCGCAAGGGTGCCGCTGGCCACCTTCGCCCATTACGAAAACAGCCTGGCCGACGACCGCGTCAGCCACGAGGACCAGTTCGCCTCCGAGAGCATCAACTTCGACATCGCCGAAGGCTACAGCCAGGACCAGGCCCTGGCTGCGGTGGAGCGGGCGGTGGCCAAGGTCGGCCTGCCCGAGGACGTGATCGCCAAGCTCGGCGGTACCGGCGATGCCTTCGCCGAAAGCCAGAAGGGCCAGCCGTTCATGATTCTCGGCGCCTTGCTGGCGGTGTACCTGGTGCTGGGCATCCTCTACGAAAGCTACATTCACCCGCTGACCATCCTCTCGACCCTGCCATCGGCCGGGGTAGGGGCCTTGCTGACCCTTTACGTGGTCGGCAGCGAGTTCAGCCTGATCTCCCTGCTCGGCTTGTTCCTGCTGATCGGCGTGGTGAAGAAGAACGCGATCATGATGATCGACCTGGCCCTGCAACTGGAGCGTCACGAGCACCTGAGCCCGGAGGAATCGATCCGCCGTGCCTGCCTGCTGCGCCTGCGGCCGATCCTGATGACTACCCTGGCGGCCATCCTCGGCGCCTTGCCGCTGCTGCTCAGCCACGCTGAAGGCGCCGAGATGCGCCAGCCACTGGGCCTGACCATCATCGGCGGGCTGGTCTTCAGCCAGATCCTCACGCTTTACACCACCCCGGTGGTCTACCTCTATCTGGACCGCCTGCGCCATCGCTTCAACCGCTGGCGCGGCGTGCGTACCGACGCTGCTTTGGAAACCCCGCTATGACCCGACGTCCGCTTTTTTCCGACCGTTCGCTGCAGCCGCTGCTGGCTGCCCGCGGCTCGCGCCTGCTGGCCTCGGCCCTGTGCCTGGCGATGCTCAGCGCTTGTACCCTGAGCCCGGATTACCACCGGCCCGAGACCCCGGCGCCGGTGGCGTTCAAGCACGCCGAAGGCTGGACCCAGGCCAACCCTTCGGACGCCATTGCCCGCGGCGCCTGGTGGGAGCTGTACGGCGACGCCCAGCTCAATGGCCTGGTCGAGCAGCTCAATGCCAGCAACCAGACCGTCGCCCAGTACGAAGCCCAGTACCGCCAGGCCCAGGCCCTGGTGCGCAGCGCCCGTGGCGCACTGTTCCCAAGCCTCGACCTGTCGGCCGGCAAGACCCGTTCCAGCCAGGGCACCGGCAGCTCAAGCTCGAGCCTGAGCAACAACAGCAGCGGCATCCGCAACACCTATAGCACCCAGCTGGGGGTGAGCTGGGAGGCCGACCTGTGGGGCAAGCTGCGTGACGGCCTGGCCGCCAACCAGGCCAGCGCCGAGGCCAGCCTTGCCGACATGGCGGCGATCCGCCTGAGCCTGCAGTCGGAGCTGGTGCAGAACTACCTGCAGCTGCGGGTGCTCGACGAGCAGAAGCGCCTGCTCGAGGCCACCGTCGAGGCCTATGAGCGTTCGCTGAAAATGACCGAGAACCAGTACCGTGCCGGCGTCTCGGGCAAGGACGCGGTAGCCCAGGCGCAAACCCAGCTGAAAAGCACCCAGGCCGACCTGATCGACCTGGTGTGGCAGCGCGCGCAACTGGAAAACGCTATTGCCGTGCTGCTGGGCAAGGCCCCGGCCGAGTTCGCCCTGGCCGACAGCAAGGACATCCCGGCACTGCCGCAGGTACCGCTGGCCTTGCCCTCGCAACTGCTGGAACGCCGCCCCGACATCGCCAAGGCCGAGCGCAACGTGATGTCGGCCAACGCCAGCATCGGCGTGGCCCGCGCCGCCTACTTCCCGGACCTGACCCTGAGCATGAGCGGTGGCTACAGCAGTAGCAGCTTCAGCGACTGGATCAGCCTGCCGAATCGCTTCTGGTCGGTCGGCCCGCAGTTGGCCATGACCCTGTTCGACGCCGGCCAGCGCGCCGCCGAAGTGGACCGCAGCGAAGCGGTCTACGACCAGACCGTGGCCCAGTACCGCCAGACCGTGCTCGACGGCTTCAAGGAAGTGGAAAACTACCTGGTGCAGCTTAAGGTCTACGAAGACGAAGCCCGGGTGCGCAGCGAAGCCCTGGACTCGGCCCGCGAATCCCTGCGCCTGACCAACAACCAGTACAAGGCCGGGCTGATCGCCTACCTGGACGTGGTCAACGTGCAGACCACCGCCCTGAGCAACGAGCGCAGCGTGCTCAACCTGCTGCAGGGGCGGCTGGTGGCCAGCGTGCAGTTGATTGCGGCGCTGGGCGGTGGCTGGGACTCGCAGGCGGCGTTTGTTGAGCGGGAAGATGAAGATAAATCCTTATAAAACAAGTGAATAGATAAACTTGTTAAAGTCGTATGTTCGGTATGGCGGCTTTCGATGCAGATTGCATTGAATGCTGCCATATGGCTTTAATTTATGATCTTAACTTACTGTTTTATATGATAAATATATTCTAGAAATCATCTGAAGAGGCGATGATTCGTTATTGCCATCTTCCACCGAAACTCCGTGCGTTTCGCCAAAGGTTGAGTACAATCATCGGCTTTTATCCGGGCCTTGCCAGTGCCCGGTCTACGGGTTGTGGAAGGCCTCATGCTGATCGGTAGTTACTCTTCTTCGCTGGTATTGATTTCGCTGTGTGTGGCCATCCTTGCTTCGTATACCGCCCTTGACCTGACCGGCCGGATCACCACCGCCAAGGGCCGTGCGGTGTACCTGTGGATCGCTGGCGGGGCGCTGGCCATGGGCACCGGGATCTGGTCGATGCACTTTATCGGCATGCTCGCCCTGAGCCTGCCGATCGAGCTGGGCTATGACATTACCCTGACTCTGCTGTCGCTGCTGATCGCCGGGCTGTCGTCGGGCTTTGCCCTGTGGCTGGTCAGCCAGCCGACCTTGCCCTGGTTGCAGCTGGGTTTTGGCGCACTGATCATGGGCACCGGCATCAGCAGCATGCATTACACCGGCATGGCCGCGCTGCGCATGGCGCCGGGCATCGACTACGACCCAACGTTGTTCAGCGCCTCGTTGCTGATCGCCGTCGGCGCTTCGGCGGCGGCCTTGTGGATCGCCTTCCGCCTGCGCCAGCAGACCCTCTACGTGCGGCAGATCCGTGGCGGCGCGGCGATCGTCATGGGCGTGGCAATCGTCGGCATGCATTACACCGGCATGGCCGCGGCGAACTTCCCTGAAGGCAGTTACTGCGGCGCCCTGGGTAATGGCCTGAGCGGCAACGGCCTGGATTACCTGGTGCTGATTACCACCCTGGCGGTGCTGGCCGCGGCCTTGCTGACCTCGGTGCTGGATGCTCGCCTGGAAGCCCGGACCGCCGAACTTGCCCGTTCGCTGACCCTGGCCAATCAGGAACTCACCCAACTGGCCCTGCACGACACGCTCACCGGCCTGCCCAACCGCACGCTGCTGGCCGACCGAATCGACCAGGCGATCAGCAAGGTGGCCGAGCAGGGTGGCTGTTTCGCCCTGATGTTCATCGACCTGGATGGCTTCAAGCCGGTCAACGATGCCTTCGGCCACCATATGGGCGACCAGTTGCTCAAGGAAGTCGCCCTGCGCCTGCGCGGACATCTGCATAGCCAGGACACCCTGGCGCGGATCGGCGGCGATGAGTTCGTGCTGCTGGTGGACCTGCAGGAAGCCGATGACGCCGTGGGCGTGGCGGCCAAGCAGGTCAACCTGATCTCGCGCAGCTTTCGCGTTGCCGAGCAGAACCTGCAGATCTCGGCGAGCATCGGTATCGTCCTGTACCCGGGTAATGGCATCGACCAGCACGAGCTGCTGCGCAACGCCGATGCCGCCATGTACCACGCCAAGAGCGCCGGCAAGAACGGCTACAGCTTCTTCGACGTGTCAATGAACAGCAACGCGCGCCTGCAGTTGCAACTGCTGCAGGATTTGCGCGTGGCCCTGGAGCAGGGCCAGTTCCGCCTGTATTACCAGCCCAAGTTCGATGCCCACAACTGCCAGCCGATCGGTGCCGAAGCGCTGCTGCGCTGGGAACACCCGCAGCACGGCCTGCTGCTGCCGGACCGCTTTATCGTCCAGGCGGAGAAAACCGGGTTGATCATCCCCATTGGCGAGTGGGTACTGGACGAGGCCTGTCGGCAGATGCGCATCTGGATCGACCAGGGCCACAGCGACTGGCGCATCGCCGTGAACCTCTCGGCCATCCAGTTCTGCCACAGCGGGCTGGTCGAGAGCGTGGCCAAGGTCCTGGAGCGCCATCAGTTGCCGGCCAACAGCCTGACCCTGGAGATCACCGAAACCACCGCCATGCGCGATGCCGACGCCAGCATGCAAGTGTTGCAACAGCTTGCAGACATGGGGGTGGACCTGTCCATCGACGACTTCGGCACCGGCTATTCGAGCCTGATGTACCTCAAGCGCCTGCCGGCCAACGAGCTGAAGATCGACCGTGGCTTTGTTCGCGACCTGGAGCAGGACAGCGACGATGCCGCCATCGTCTCGGCGATTGTCGCGCTATGGCAGGCATTGGGGTTGCGGATTGTTGCCGAAGGCGTAGAGACCGATCGCCAGCAGAGCTTCCTGACCCGGCTGGGTTGTGATTCCTTGCAAGGGTACCTGCTCGGCCAGCCACAGCCGGCCGAGCGCTTCATTGCCGATATCGAGCGAGGGCGCGAGCCCCTGGCCGCCAGCTGATCAGCCGACGGCGCGCAGGTTGCAGGAGGGTTCGAAGGCGTCGAGTTCCGCCTCCACCGCTTCGATGATGCGTTCGACGTCAGCCGCCTGCATCAGCGTGGCACAGGGAATGCCGGCAATCGCCAGCAGGGTTTCGCCGGTGGCCCGGTCGAACAGGCGCGCAACCATGCTTCGCGGAGCGTCCATGCTGGCCTCGAAGCCCAGCGGATGAAAATGCCAGCGCATCATCTGGCAGGCGTTGGGGAACGTCAGCTTGTTCATGCCGGCCTCCTTGTACGGTGAACCTCACGCAAGAGTGGGCGGGCCGAGGTGACCCGGACAGAAACCTAAACATAGCATCACCGGCATCAGTGTCCGCCGCCGATCATGACGGTTTTTCGTTTGTTTGACCCAGGTCACGCGCGGTGCAGGGCAGGGCGAACACATTTGTTTGCCAGGCAAACGTTTGCACGGAATATTTCCCCGCGTCGGGCAATACCGTTCTGCTATTTTTACCGGCAGTCGGCTGGGATGCTTGCCAGGGAGTTTCAGACCAATGGCGCGTCCAGGTTCAGTCAAGGAGACCGTCCATGCGTTATTCCGCGCTCACCCAACGTATCGCCGGTGACGGTGCTGCAGCCTGGAACATTCACTACCGCGCCGTCGAATTGCAAGGCCAGGGCCGGGATATCATCCTGCTATCGATCGGTGACCCGGATTTCGATACGCCACAACCCATCGTCGACGCCGCCATCGACAGCCTGCGTGCCGGCCATACCCATTATTCCGACGTGCGCGGCAGCGAGGCTTTGCGCAGCGCCATCGCCGCTCACCACACCCGCCGCAGTGGGCAGCCGGTCGACCCGCTGGAAGTCGTGGTGCTGGCCGGTGCGCAATGCGCGCTGTATGGCGTGGCCCAGTGCCTGTTCGACCCGGGTGACGAAGTCATCGTCGCCGAGCCGATGTACGTCACCTATGAGGCCGTGTTCGGCGCCTGCGCCGCGAGGGTGGTACCGGTGCCGGTGCACCCGGAGCAGGGCTTTCGGGTCGACCCCGACGATGTCGCCCGGCTGATCACCGCACGCACGCGCGCCTTGCTGCTCAACAGTCCGCACAACCCCTCCGGCGCGAGCCTGCCCAAGGCTACCTGGCAGCGCCTGGCGCAGTTGTGCATCGACCACGACCTGTGGCTGATCTCCGATGAGGTGTACAGCGAGCTGCTGTTTGAGGGCGAGCATTTCAGCCCGGCGAGCCTGCCGGGCATGGCCGCACGCAGCGCGACCATCAACAGCCTGTCCAAGTCCCACGCGATGTCCGGTTGGCGGGTAGGCTGGGTGATTGGTCCGCAGGTATTGGCCGAGCACCTGGGCAACCTGGCCCTGTGCATGCTCTATGGCTTGCCGGACTTTATCCAGAACGCCGCCCAGGTGGCGTTGGAGCAGGATCTGCCCGAGGTGCGGCAGATGCGCGAAACCTACCGCGAGCGGCGCGACCGGGTTTGCGCCAGCCTCGAAGGCTGCCCGGGTATCCGCGTGCACAAGCCCGATGGCGGCATGTTCGTGATGATTGATATCCGCGAGACCGGAATCGGCGCCCAGGCCTTTGCCGAGCGCCTGCTGGAGGAACATGGGGTGTCGGTGCTGGCCGGTGATGCTTTCGGCCCCAGCGCCGCTGGGCACCTGCGCTTTGGCCTGGTACTTGATAGCGAACGCCTGGAGCAGGCCTGCCAGCGCATTGCCCGCTGCGCCGTACAAGTCCTTGAAGGCTTGCCGTCAGTTCAGCAAACCGGCCGCGATGTTGATGGTAAAGCCCAGAATCGCGGTATTGAACACGAAGCCTACCAGGGAGTGGGCCAGGACGATGCGGCGCATCTGCCGATCGGCAACCCCCACGTCCGAAGTCTGCACCGCGACGTTGAGGGTGAACGAGAAATAATGAAAGTCCCAGTAATCGGGGTTCAGCTCGCCGTCGGCAAAGCGCAGTAAAGGCTCCTTGCTGCCGGTGGTGTAGAACAGCCTGGCGTAGTGCAGGCTGAAGATCATGCCGATCATCAGCCAGGAGCCCGCGACGGTGAAGCCGGTGTAGGCGTAATGCAGCAGTTGCGGGCCACCGGCCAGCCCTCGGCTGGCGGCCAGTTGCAGGGTCACTGCGGCGAGGCTGGCGATCGCCGCGATGCTGACGGTGAACAGCACCAGGCCGGCGTTTTCATCCTCGATGCAGGCGACTTCGCGAACCTTCTCGGGGCTGGCGCGCAAGGTCAGCCACAGCACCAGCAGCAGGTACAGCCAGACGCCGATGTTCCAGCCGGTAAGAATATGCTGGACCAGGTTGTCGGCGGGAATCAGCCAGCCCCCCAGGCAACCGGCGACGGCAGAAAAGCTCAGGCGCGGGTGGGTGCGGGTCAGTCGATGGAAAGCCATGGTGCCTCAGGTCGGGGGGTACCTGGGCAACTGTAGCCCATTGCTGCGGCCACCGGACACGGAAATGCTTGCTGGCAGGCGTGGCCTTGGGCATCCTTGCGCGCCTTGTATGCTCATGGATGACGCCGCCTTTGTTTGCCCCTTCTTTTCGCCTGGCCGCTTGTGCCCTGGGCGCTGCACTGTCGCTCGGCGGTTGCAGCCACGGTATCGAATCGATGCCGCTGGAGTTCAGCTCCTTCACCTATCACGACGGCTCCTATTACCTGCGCTTTCGCAGCGACGAAGAGATTGTCAGCCTGTTCAAACGGCACACCGGCGATGGCCAGATCGGTGAGTGGCTCAAGTGCGCCCTGGGTGACGACCAGGACTTCACTGTCGGTCATGCAATGATCTACAACCTGGGTGGCGGGGTGGACTTCGAGGGCATTTCTGAAATTCGGGGCTACAACTATGTGGTCTGGGCACGTTTCAACAAGACCACCCCGGACCGTTCTACCGAGACGGCGCTGCTCAAGCCGGCAATCCATCGCCTGCTGGAGGGCAAGACCAGCATCCCCTGCAAGCTGAGCATTACCGCCTTCGCCTACAACGCCTACTACTCGAAAACCATGCAACTGCCGGTCGCCCAGGTGCTCAGCGAAGTGGCCAAGCACCGCGACCGGCTGCCGGAGTGGGTGCCCGACCCGATAGTGGTCGGTCGTGCGCCCCTGGTGCCGCTGATCGACCCGTTGCCGCTCTACAGTGACCGGATGCAGATCATCGACACCGACACCGGCAAACCTCGCGGCTATGTGCCGTACGTGGTCAAACGCAGTGACGGCTACCTGGAGCATGGCGAGAGCGACTTCGACGGCCTGACCCATGAAGTGCTGTCGCTGACCCGGGAGACGGTAAAGCTGTACGTGGAAGATCCGGTGCCATGAAATTGCCCTCAATCGATTCCGGGGGCATCGATGAGGTACTATCGGGATTCTTGCCGTGGCTAAAAAGACTTGCCAATCAATGACCTGATTGTGATGCAGGTCAGTTGCCGCGGCGTTGTGACGATTCAGACTGGCCCGTTGCAGGCCCCTGACCTCTGTTGCGCTCTACAGGATTCCCAGTTTGTCCGATTCACTGCAAAACCCCTTGCTGCAATACCTCGCCCGCCTGGCGCCCTCCAGCCAGCTGACCATGAAGTACATCCTCCAGGATGCCGCCGACCGCCTGGGTTTCGAGGATTGCGATATTGCCGAGGTGCCCTGGCACCAGCTTGAACCCGGGCATGTCACCGCGTTGGTGGCGGCCTTGCGCGCCGACGGCTATGCGCCGAACACCTCGTCGCTGTACGTCAACGCGGTGCGTGGGGTAATGAACGAGGCGTGGCGCCTGAGCCTGATCAGCCAGGAGCAGTTGCTCAAGATTCGCACGGTCAAGCCGACCCAGGGCACGCGCCTGCCGGCCGGGCGCAATCTCAAGCGCAGCCTGATCCGCGAACTGATGGATGCCTGCGCCGCCGACCCGCGGCCCCAGGGCCTGCGTGATGCGGCGGTAATCGCCTTGCTGTACGGCACCGGCATGCGCAAGTCGGAGTCGGTCAACCTGACGTTAAGCCAGGTGGATTTCGACGAACGTAGCCTGCAGGTGCTGGGCAAAGGCAACAAGCAACTGATCAAGTACGCACCGCCCTGGGCCTTCGAGAAGCTCAATGCCTGGCTGGCGTTTCGCCGCGAGCAGTTGCCTGAAGGGCAGGCTGACGACGAGTTCCTGTTCAACCGCATCCGCCGCGGCAGCCACATCACCCGCGAGCGCATCACCAAGCACGCGATCTACTACATTGCCCGTCAGCGCGGCACCCAGGTCGGCGTGAAAATCATGCCCCACGATTTTCGCCGCTCGTTCATCACCCGGGTGATCGAGGAACATGACCTGTCGATCGCGCAAAAGCTTGCCCACCACACCAACATCCAGACCACCGCCAACTACGACATGCGCGATGACAACGAGCGGCGGCGGGCGGTGGATCGCTACGATTACTGACCTGTGGGCCCTGCAGCCTACGCCCCCTGTGGGAGCCGGTGCAGTATTACGGCCTCGCGGCCTCCAGCCCCATCTGCCAGAAGTCCGCTTCCAGCCGCGAGGCCTGGGCGAAGACCTTGACCAGTTCCTCGAAACGGCGTTCGGTCATGGTCCGTGAAGCCAGGTCATCCAGGTGCGCGCGGGCAGCGGTGGCCACGCCCTGGTAACCGGCGCCGGCGTATTCGCCAATCCACTCGCGATAAGGATGATCGCCCAGCGCCTCAACGCCATTGGGGGTTAGGTTGCGGCCGATCTCGGCGTAACCGATCACGCACGGCGCCAGGGCCACGTGCAGGTCGAGCAGGTCACCGGCGGCGCCGCAGTCCAGCACGAAACGGGTGTAGGCCACGGTGGCCTGGTGCTCTGGCGTCGCCGCGAGGTCTTCGGGCGACAGGCCCCAGCGTTGGCACAGACGCACGTGCAGCTCGGTTTCGTCGAGGATCGCCGCAAGCCCGGCCTGGGCGGCGCGGATATCGGCGAGGGTGCGGCTCTTGTAGGCGGCCAGGGCCCAGGAGCGGGCGAACTGGATCAGGAACAGGTAGTCCTGCACCAGGTACTTGCGAAACGCCGCTTGCGCCAGGTTGCCGGCGCCCATCTGGCGAACGAAATCGTGCTCTACATAGCTGTGCCAATCGGCGCTGGCGGCCTGTTTCAGGCGCTCGAAGATATCCATGGCTTACCCCTCGATGTCGTAGGCTGCGTCGAAAAACGCCTGCTCCAGCGCCACAGTGCGCAGGAAGAAGTCGCTGCTGATTTGCGGGTGATCGGGCCCGACCCGGTCCAGCTCGGCACGCAGGAAGGCGACGAAGTCCTGGAAGGCCGGGTTGTCGTGCAGGGTGATCCACTCGGCATGCTCGAAGCGCGGCGGCAGCTGCTGGTTGGCCCGCAGGGCCCAGTCCAGGTACAGGCCTTCGGCAACGTTGAGCACCGCCAGGGCGGCGGCGTAGGAGCGGGTGGCCGCGGCTTCGCGCATGATCGCCTTGAAGCCGGCAGTCGGTACTGAATCCGGCGCTTCGAGGCGCTGGGCCTCGCTGACGCCAAGGGCTTCGAAGGCCCGCAGGAAGTAGGTGTTCTCTTCACCGGCAATCACCCCGGTAAAGCGCCCCAGGCGAATGCGCGCCTCGAAGGTATCCGCCGTGGCGATGGCTGCACCGAGCAGGGTCAGGAAGGCATCGATGAAACGGTGGTCCTGGATCAGGTAGTTGACCAGTACCGGGTCGGCCAAACGGCCCTCGAGCAGTTCGTTGACGAAGCGGTGCTCGATGCACTGGGTCCAGCTTGGCTCGCTTTGCTGGCGAAGGCTGTCGGTGAAGCGCGCGCTCATGCTGCTGTCCTTTTTAGAGTGACGACAGCGGAGCCGGTAATGTCAGGCATGGTCGGCCCCGCAGTGAGGCCGGCAAAAAGGCAGGTGCACAATACCCATCCCTTCGCCGGCATGATCCGGATCAGGTTCGAAGGGTCACCGCGCTGCAAGTGCCAGCGGTTTCTCAGCCCGTTGCCGGGCTCCCCTTGGTGGCCGAATCTATACAGCAAGGGCCGATGATTGTCACGTCGCGTGCTAGTGGATGCTCGAGGCCAGTTCGAAGATCGGCATGTACATGAGGATCACGATCAGGCCGATCAGCAGGCCGATGAAGGTCATCAGCAGCGGCTCGAACAGGCGCACGAACCACTCGATCCAGCGGCTGATTTCCGCGTCGTAGAAGTCGGCACTGCGCTCCATCATCTGCCCGAGGTTGCCGGACTGCTCGCCAGCGCGCAGCAGGCGCAATGACACGGGCGTCACCAGTTGCCCGGCTTCCAGCGCCGCCGACAGCGACAGGCCCTC
The DNA here is from genome assembly GCF_900275665.1 of Pseudomonas sp. JV241A. NCBI lineage: Bacteria > Pseudomonadati > Pseudomonadota > Gammaproteobacteria > Pseudomonadales > Pseudomonadaceae > Pseudomonas > Pseudomonas sp. JV241A. The sequence goes on along the minus strand of NZ_OPYO01000037.1, from coordinate 96,100 downwards.
AGTGACCCGTTCACAGGCCTGTTCCAGGCGCTGCGCGCCGGCTGCACCGAGCAGGCCGCGAGCCATGGCCATGGCGGTGAGGATCGGGATGCCGCCTTGCAGGAGGATCCCCAGCGAGCGGTAGAAACGCGCCAGTTCGTACATCACCAGGCGCTTGTGCAGGGCCGGCAGGCGCTCCAGCTGGCGGTTCAGCCAGCGGCGTACCCGTGGCTCGCGGCGCATGACAAACAGCAGCACCATCAGCAGCACGAAACCGCTGCCCATGGCCACCTGATGGGCGTGCAGGAACATCCCGGCCTGCATCAGCCAGCGCGACATCCACGGCAGTTCGGTGCCCAGGCCTTCGAACACCAGGCTGAAGCGCGGTACCACATACCCCAGCAGAAACAGCACCACGCCACCACCGACCAGCAACAGCAGCAGCGGGTAGATCGAGGCGCTGATGATCTTCTGGCGCACTTCGTCCATGCGCTGGCGGTAGGCGACATAGCGGCCGAGGGCATCGCCCAGGGCGCCGGTCTTCTCGCTCGACTGCACCAGGGCCACGTACAGCGGCGGGAACACGCTGGGCAACTGCGCCAGGGCCTGGGACAACGACTTGCCTTCGTACAGCAGGCGCACCAGCTCACCGAGGGTCTTGCGCGCCTGGGGCGCGGTCTCTTTCTCGGCCAGGCTCTCGAGGGCGTCAATCAGCGGCAGGCCGGCGTTGATCAGGGTGGTCAGCTCCTGGCTGAACAGCACCAGGTCAAACACCTCGCCACGCCGCCAGCGCAAGCCGGCCAGGCGCTGGCAACTGCGCACGCTGACCACCCGCAAGCCCTGTTGCTCGACCTGCTCGCGGGCGAGGCCTGCGTCCTGGGCGTCGACCTGCAGCAAGACCACGCCGGCCTTGCCCAGTGCCTTGAGTTCGTAGCGCATGTGCAGCCCCTCCCGACTATTGCCAACTGGTGATCTCGGCGTTCTCGCCATCGCCGCCGGGTTGGCCGTCCTTGCCCATCGACAGCAGGTCGTACTCGCCGTTTTCACCGGGCTGGCGGTAGATGTAGTTACGCCCCCAGGGGTCTTGCGGGACCTTTTTCTGCAAGTACGGGCCTGACCAGCGCACCTCATCGCTGGGGGGGACCACCAGCGCCTGCAAGCCTTGTTCGGAGTTGGGGTAGTGCCCCACCTCCAGCCGGTACAGGTCCAGGGCCTTGCCCAGGCCTTCGATCTGGGCCCGGGCCACCTTGGCCTCCGAGCGCCCCAGCTGACTGAAGTACTTGGGTGCGACGATGCCGGCCAGCAGCCCCAGCACCACCAGGACCACCAACAGTTCAAGCAGGGTGAAGCCACGTTGCGCGCGATGGTTGTTGTTCATTGCCAGGCCCTCCGTAGGTGCGCTGCAAGGGCTTATGCAAATGCCGTGCGCGTCTGCGCCGGGCCTTTGCCGCACGGCCCTGGCAAGGCGGCACAGTGCTTGCGTCAGGAGGGTGAAGCCCTGGCAATCGGGGCATATGCCCCACTTTCTGGGGGACGCAACGGGGAGGGTGGCACGATGCGCTGGCTCACTGCGGGAATCCTGGCCTGGTTGGCCACAAGCAATCCGGCTCAGGCCGATGTGTACATCTCGGTCAAGGCCGATGGCAGCTATGTGTTGAGCAACGTCCACCGGCCGGGCCGAACGTACCAGCGGGTGGTCAGCGAGACAGCGCCGAGCCTGGCCGGCAATGGTCGGCAATTGATCACCGGCATGCCATACGCCGAAGTCGTGGCGGCCGCCGCTAGAACCCATGACCTGCCAGCCGCGTTGCTGCATGCAGTGATCCAGGCCGAATCGCGCTACGACCCCAATGCCCGCTCCACCAGTGGCGCGGCGGGGCTGATGCAGTTGATGCCGGACACCGCCAAGGAGATGGGGGTGAAGAATGTCCTCGACCCGGCCGCGAACGTGCAGGGTGGGGCGCGCTACCTCAAACGCATGCTCACCCTGTTCGACAACGACATCACCCTGGCAGTGGCCGCCTATAACGCCGGGCCCGACGCGGTGCTGCGCCGCGGCCGGGTGGTACCGCCGTTCGCCGAAACCCAGCGCTATGTGCCCAAGGTGTTGCGCCAGTACCGGCGGCTGCAGGGCCTGGCGGTGGATGCGCCTCTGTAATCGGCGCAGAACCTGTGGGAGCGGGCTTGCCCCGCGATGAGGCAACCCCCGATTAGTGGGGAATACCGGGGAATCACCCCCAATCAGGATTCACTAATCTTTGTAAGTAACTGAAAAACAACAATAAAAAATATGGCATGGGCCTTGCTCCAGCCCCTCCAGAGTTCCCTTGCACCACAGAGGCACGCCATGATGACTCCAATCAAAGGCTCAGTCCTGACTTCACTGCTGATCGCCGCCGCCAGCTTGGGCTGGCAGCCGCTCAGCGAAGCCGCCGTGCGCTGCGAGCGCAACCTGGTGGCCAATGTGGTGGCGATCGATCAGCCACTGATGTTCAACCGCCTGGGTGCGCAGAATGCCAACGGCATGATGTTCGCCCTGCGCCGCGATGTGGTCGACGAGCACCAGGTGTCGCTGGCCAGTGGCGGAGCGGCAGTGCCGGGTAAAGTCAGCCTGCGCCCGGACAAACGCCCGCGGCCGATCGTGCTGCGGGTGGCGGCGGGCGACTGCCTGACCATCAACCTGCAGAACCTGCTGGCCTACCAGGCCAACCCGAACAAGCACGGTATCGACCACGAAGAAGAGAACGAGGTCGAAGGCGAGGAAAACGAAGCTGAAGAGAACGAAGCCGCCGCAGGCAACGAGCCAGGCGGCGAGCATTTTGTCGCCGACGAACAGGTTACCGACCGCCATGTCGGCTTTCAGGTCAACGGCATGCAGGCGGTCAACAGCATCGCCGACATCGCCGCCAACACCGGGCGCAATGGCAACTTCCTGATCGCCCCCGGCGCCAGCCGCTCCTACACCTTGTATGCCGAACGCGAAGGTGCGTTTGCCGCCACCAGCCAGGGCGCGACCTTTGGCGGTGAAGGCGCTGCCGGCAACGTCGCCAACGGCCTGTTCGGCCAGGTCGTGGTGCTGCCCAAAGGTGGGCGCACCTTCCGTAATACCCTCACCGAAGAAGAAATGCGCCTGAGCAGCAGCGGCCGCACCCCCACTGGCCAGCCGATCGTCGACTACCAGGCGCGCTACCCGCAGCAGGAACCCTGGATCAGCGAGGGCAAGGCCGGCGCGCCGATCATTGCCATGACCGACGGCAACGAGATCATCTCCAGTGAGTCCGACGCCATCGTCATGGGGCCCAACGCCGATGGCAGCTTCCCGGCCTCGACCTACCCGCTGGAAAGCCTCGGCAAACGTAACCCGGCCATCCCCAACCGCCTGGAGCCGTTTCGCGATTTCGCCGCGCAGTTCACCGATGAAGCCGCCTCGACCCAGGCCTTTCCCGCTTACTGGGCCGACCCGGTGATGGGGCATGTTCTGGAGCCGACCCGCGATTCGTTCATGATCAACTACGGCTCCGGCGGCATGGGCGCCGAGGTGGTGGCCAACCGTCTGGGCGTGGGCCCGATGCATGACTGCCTGTCCTGCGCCTACGAAGAGTTCTTCTTGAGTTCGCACACCGTCGGCGACGTGGCGATGCTGGTGGACGTACCGGCCAACGTCGGCCTTGAGAACATTCGCCCGGGCCAGACCCCGAGCGCCGAGCAGGTCGGGGTCAAGGCCACCATGGCCCTTTACCCGGCGGAACCGGCCAACGTCAACCACAGCTACATCGGCGACATGGTCAAGTTCCGCAACACCCATAACGGCCACGAGCAGCATATCTTCCACCTGCACGGTCACCAGTGGCTGTTCAACCCCAATGACGACAACTCCGACTATGTCGATGCCCAGGGCATCGGCCCGGGTGTCGGCTACACCTACGAAATCGCCAACGGCGGCTCGGGCAACCGCAACCGCGTGGCCGGCGACGCTATCTACCATTGCCACTTCTACCCGCACTTTGCCCAGGGCATGTGGAGCATGTGGCGGGTCCACGATGTGTTCGAGGAAGGCACCCGCCTGGAAGTGTCGGGCCAGAGCGAGAGCGGTTTTCACAGCGTGCCGTTCGCCTTGCGCAGCGGCAAGCCTGCCGCGGGCGCCCGGGCCTTGCCGGACGGTGAGATCATCGCTGGTACACCCATCCCGGCCATCGTACCGTTGCCAGGCAAGGCCATGGCGCCGATGCCGGGCAAGGTCGCGGTGATTCCGAAGCTGGCGCAAACCTTGGTCGCGGAAAACGATGACGACGAGCAAGAGGAGGGCGATGACGACTCCGGCCATCACGACGCCGCGCCACGCGCTGTCGGTTCCCTGGCCCTGGTCGATCGCAGCGAAGCCAACCGCAACGCCGACGGCAGCCTGAAGAACCCGGGCTTCCCGTTCTGGATCGGCGGCATGGAAAACACCGTCGGCCAACGCCCGCCAACTCCACCGCTGGACATGCTCGATCCGGCCAAGGCGCAACAGCTGAAGAACTCCGGCAACGCCCTGTGGGCCAACCTCGACCCGGCCCAGGTCGGTGGCTGGGACGGCGGCTTGCCACGGCATGCCCTGGATGGACTGTCTGCCGGTGGCGAAGCCGTGGTCACGACCACCGCACTGGACTTCACCAAGGCGATCACCAAGGCCAAGGCGGTGTTCCTGCCCGAGGAGGGCACCGACGTCGAACAGGCGGCGATGAGCTTCCATTCCAAGCTGGAACACCCAAGCTATGCCGTGCTGCCGGGCAAGCAGACCGTGGCGCGTAACTTTCGCACCAACGGCGCGGCGCCCACCGCCGGTGCACCGTACTACGAGCCGTGCATGGACGACCGCGCCAAGCGTCTGACCCAGTTCTCCGGGGCCGGTGAGTTCAACAGCGGCGAGCGCCTGGACGGCATGAGCTTTACCGGCAGCTCGACCTTTACCGCCGACCGCCCGCGCATCTACAAGGGCGCCAACATCCAGTTCGACGCGGTGTACAACAAGGTCGGCTATCACTTCCCGCAAGCGCGGATCATCAGCCTCTGGGAAGACGCCTGGCCGGTGATCAACAAGCAGCGCCCACCTGAGCCGCTGGTGATGCGCATGAACACCTTCGACTGCGTGATGTACCAGCACACCAACCTGATCCCCTCGTACTACGAGATGGACGACTACCAGGTGCGCACGCCGACCGACGTCATCGGCCAGCATATCCACCTGCCGAAATGGGACCTGACCGCCGCCGACGGCTCGGCCAACGGCTGGAACTACGAAGACGGCATTCTTTCCCCAGGCACCGTGGTCGAGCGCATTCATGCGATTCGCGAGTTCAATCAATGCCGCGCCGGTGACCCCCGCGAAGGCACGGCCGAGTGCCCGGTGGCCAAGGCTCACCCGTTCTTCGGCCGCTACGGGCGCGCCGACTGGCTGGGCGCACGTACCGCCATGCAGCGCTGGTTCGTCGACCCGGTGGTCAACGTGCATAACGTCGACCGTGGCCTGGGCACCATCTTCACCCACGACCACCTCGGCCCATCGACCCACCAGCAACTGGGCCTGTACGCCACCGTACTGGCGGAACCGGCCGGTTCCACCTGGTACCACGCCGAAACCGGCGAGCTGCTGTACAACAGCGCCCTGCGCGAAGACGGCGGGCCGACGTCCTGGCAGGCGGTGGTGAAAACCGGCGACCTCGACGGTGACGGACGCAACGACAGCTACCGTGAGTTCTTCCTTGAGTACAGCGACTTCCAGCACGCCTATGAAGCCGGGGTGTATGTCGGTGCAGGCCCGGATGGCATCCCCAATGCCCAGGCGTACCCGGCCAGCGCCGACAGCTTCCGCTATGCGATCAACCCGCCGGTACGGCAGAAGGCCTCGAACCTGCTGGAGTCGGTGGTCGAATCGCGCGGCGGCCTGAACCCGGGCTGCCCGAGCCGGCCGTGCCCGCAGGCTATCTCGGTGGACGATCCAGGCATGTTCGTCGTCAACTACCGCAACGAACCGCTGGCCCTGCGCGTTTACGACCCCAACAAGGTGGCCCCGGACGGCAAGCGCGGCATGCAGGCCGATGGCCTCGCCGGTGACCTGGCCTACGCCATGCAAAGTCGCACCGACCGCGCCATCCCGGCGATGAACCTGTCGCCGGCGGCGATTACCTCGGCGGTCGGCCCGACCGGTGGCACCACGCGGTTCCCGCCGCACATCAATACCGCCGGGGCAGAGCCGGGCGACCCGTTCACGCCGATGCTGCGCACTTACTCCGGTGACAACGTGCGCCTGCGCATGCATGCCGGTGGCCATGAAGAGGAGCACAACGTGACCCTGCACGGCGTCAAGTGGCTGCAGAACGGCTCGGGCTTCGGCAACAGCTCGAACTCCGGCTGGAAAGCCTCGCAGATGGTGGGCATTTCCGAACAGCTGGGCTTCATGGCGCCGGTGTCGATGATCTCCAGCGCGTCTGCGCCCAACGGCGATTACCTGTACTCGCTCGATGCCGCCCACGAAGGCTACTGGAACGGTATCTGGGGGGTAATGCGCAACTACACCAGCAGCCGCAACGACCTGTTTGCCTTGCCCAACAACCCGCTGCCGATGGCGGCGCGCAACACCGTGGCGTTTGACGGGATCTGCCCACGCTTTACCGCCAACAGCAACGGCATCGGCACCCGGCCGACGGTGCAGCGCAGCTATGAAATCGTCGCCGCCCTGGCCAACGACATCCTCGGCAACGCGTTGGGTGTGAGCATCAACGACCCGGCCGGTGTCGGCCAGCATGTCGGCGGCCCGCTCAAGGCCAACGGCGGTACCCTGGTGTACAACAGCCGGCGTACCAGCATCCCGCAGGTGACGGTGACCGACCCGGAAGATGGCGAGACCTTCACCATCGGCGGCCATAGCGGGCCACTGCATGACCCAACCGCGATCCTCTATGTGCGCAAGGCCGACCTCGACCCCGGCACCGGCAAACTCAAGCCCGGTGTGCCGGTGGAACCGCTGGTGCTGCGCGCCGCTGCCGGCGAGTGCCTGAAGGTCACCCTGGAGAACCGCCTGCCGCTGGTCATGCCGGACTTGGCCAGCACCGCCGTGATGCAGAACGTGGTCAAGCGCGACCGCAATGGCAGTGAAGGCTCCACCGCCTTCAACAACAACCTGATGCGTCCTTCCAGCCATGTCGGCCTGCATACCCAATTGCTGGCCTACGACATCACCAAGTCGGACGGCGCCAACGTTGGCCAGAACCCGGTACAGACCGTGCCGCCCCGCGCAGGCAACAGCGGCGCGTACCCGAACAAGGTCTACCAGTACTACGCCGGGCATCTGGAGCGCGAAGGCAAGCCGGTGCTGCAGATGGGCCGCGCGGTGGACAACATCAACACCACCGCCATCGAGTTCGGCGGCCTGAACATCACCCCGGCCGATGTCATCAAGCAGGGGCAGAAGGGCCTGATCGGCGCCATGAGCATCCTGCCGCTCAACGCCACCTGGAGCGAAGACACGGCAAGCCGGGCCTCGGCCACGGTGCAGGTACCGGGGCAAACCGCCTACCGCGACTTCGCCACGCTGTGGCAGCGCTCGCTGAACATGCGCTGGGCCGATGGCCGGCCGGTGGAAGGCATTGCCACTGAAGGCAACGGCGTGCCGGGTGATCCGAAGGACAACTCGAACATGGCCATCAACTACAAGACCGAGCCGTTGTGGTTCCGCTTCGGCCTGGCCCCGGATGCGCCGTTCGGCCATGCCGATGGCAATGGCTGGGCCGACGTGCCCAACGCCCACATGGCCTACAGCAATGCCCTGGTCGGCGGCGACCCACAAACCCCGGTGCTCTGGGCCAAGCCTGGCCAGCCGTTGCGCAACCATGTGCTGATGCCCACCGGCGGCAGCCGCGGCATCACCTACCAGCTCGACGGGCACCTGTGGCCGCTGCATGCCTACCAGCCGGAGAAGGCCGACCCGGGCGGCTACCCGATGTACCTGCCGGGTATCGGTTCGGTGCGCTTTGGCTACAACCCGCAGGCCATGTACATCGGCGCCCAGGAGAGCGTGCTGCCGGCCGCGCACTTCAGCTTCATGCTGCCCAGCGCCGGCGGCAGCAACGCGGTGCCGGGCGACTACCTGTTCCGCGACTACGCCGCCTACGGCAACGTGTCCGGCTTGTGGGGGATCCTGCGGGTGACCAACGAAACACCACCGGCCACGCCGCCAGCACAGTGAGTGAGGGGAAGGGTCATGACCAAGAAGAATCGACCGCTGTACCTGGGCCTGCTGGCGGGCCTGACCCTGATGGGCCTGGGGGTGAGTTACGAAAGCCTGTGGTGCGACCCGCGCAGCGAGCTGGCCGAGAGTGACCCGCAGGGCTTGCATAGCCTCAGCCGCGACGGTGTCACCGTCGAGTTCGAGGCGCGGCCGTTGGGCTCGGGCGGGACGCTGACCGAAGGCAGCTTCGCCAATGTGCGCTTCACCATCACCGAGCAGAACAGCGGTCAGCCATTGTCGGGGCTTTCCCCCGGCGCCTGGCTGGACCCGGCGCTGACCGGGGATGCCGCCAAGGACCGCAGCAACAGCTGCAAGGCGCGGGTGGCGCTGTTCCTCAAAAGCAGCATCGGCGCGCGGCCGTTGCTGGACCTCAACAGCTACTTCCTGCTGGTGCTGAACAAGGATGCCAGCCTCACCGTGATCGACCCGTCGGTGTCGGTGGGCGGCGTCACCAGCACCCTGGCGCGCATCGAGCTGCCAGGCACGCCGATGGACTGGGTGGCGAGCAAGGATGACAAGCAGGTCTACGTGTCTATCCCCGAGCGCGGTGAAGTGGCGCTGATCGACACCGAGACCTTCCAGCGCGTCGCCAACCTGCCGGCCGGCAAGCAACCGCTGCGCCTGGCCATGCAGCCCGACCAGCGCCTGCTGTGGGTCGGCAACAACGCCAGCGATCCTGAGAACAGCGGGGTGACGGTCATCGATGTGCCCAGCCGCACGACCTTGAAGTTTTTCGCCACGGGCGCCGGCCACCATGAAATCGCCTTCAGCGCCGACTCGCGCTACGCCTTTGTCAGCAACCGCGACAGCGCCACCCTGAGCGTGATCGACGCCAGCGAGATGCGCCTGGTGAAAACCCTCAAGGTGGGCTCGCACCCCTTGTCGGTGGCTTATTCGCCGCTGTCCCAGGCGGTGTATGTGGCCGATGGGCGTGACGGCAGCATCAGCGTCATCGATGCCCGCAGCCACACCCAGCGTCACCTGATCGCAGGCCAGCAGGGCCTGGGGCCGATGCGCTTCAGCAATGACGGGCGCTTCGGCATCGTCCTCAACACCCTGGAAAGCCAGGCCATGGTCATCGACGCCAGTACCGACCGGTTGATCCACAGCCTGCCGGTGGCCACCGAACCCTACCAGCTGACCTTCACCCAGGCCTACGCCTACATCCGTGGCCTGGCGTCGCCCAAGGTCAGCATGATCAACCTCGGCAGCCTGGGCGAAGGCCGCCAGCCGATTGTCCAGGGCTTTGAAGCCGGGCCTGCGGCGCCGCGCCAGGCCGGTGACCTGCCGCTGGCCCAGGGCCTGACCGTGGCCCGTGACGAGAACTCGGTGTTCGTGGTCAACCCGGTGGACAACACCACCTACTTCTACGCCGAAGGCATGAACGCGCCGATGTCCGGCTACGCCAACCGTGGCCACAGCGCCCGCGCCGCGCTGGTCATCGACCGCAGCCTGCGCGAGGTGGCGCCGGGGGTGTATAGCTCGACGGTCAAGCTGCCGGCCGCCGGTACCTTCGATGTCGCCTTCCTGCTCAACCAGCCACAGATCATCCACTGCTTCAGCACCGAAGTGGCGGCCTCCAGCAGCGCACCGCACCGGCAGACGCCGCAGGTGGAATTCCTCATCGGCGCCTCGGTGGTGGACCAGGGCCGGCCCGTTGTCGCGCGCTTTCGCATCAGCGAGGGCAACGGCACGCCGCGTACCGGAATCAAGGACCTGAGCCTGCGCTACTTCCTCGCACCCACCTCGCGGGCCCGCACCAGCGTGGTCAGGGAAGTGGGCGAGGGCATCTACGAGGCGCCCCTGGAGCAACTGGAAGCGGGCGCCTGGTACCTGCATGTGCAGGCGCCCTCGCTGGGCAAGCGCTTTGCCGAGAACAACTACACCAGCTTGCGGGTACTGCCCGCTGGCGCACAGCAAGCATCCGACGCCGGACCAAGGAGTGTGCAATGAAACTGCTCGATCGCTGCAGACTGTTCAGCCTCTGCCTGCTCGCCGCCAGCTGCGGCCTCGCCCAGGCCCATAACGGTGTCGACCACAGTGCCCACGGGGCGCCCGCCGCCCATCAGGAAAAGACCTCGGTGCGCTTTGCCGATGTCTCGCTGCTTGATCAGAACGGCATGCCGGTGCGCCTGGAACAGGACCTGGTAGCCGATCACCTGGTGGTCATGGGCTTTATCTACACCAGCTGCACCACGGTGTGCCCGGTGGTCTCGTCGATCATGGCCAAGGTGCAGAAGCAGCTGGGTGGCCGGGTCGGCACCGAGGTGCAACTGGTGTCGATCAGCGTTGACCCGCAGCGCGATGATCCCAAACGCTTGCTCGGCTACGCACAGACCTTCCAGAACGGGCCGGGCTGGAGCTGGCTGACCGGCACCCCGTATGCGATCAACGAAACCCTCAAGGGCCTGGGCAGCTTCAGTGCCGACCTGGGCCAGCACCCGCCGTTGATCCTCGTCGGCGATGGCCACAGCGGCCACTGGACCCGTTTCTACGGCTTCACCGACCCGCAACTGCTGATCAGCGAGATCGACCGCCTCAGCGCTCGCCGGGTGCATGCCAAGCACACCGCCATTGCCCAGGAGGTGCAACCATGAGCGCCGCCAGCCGTGGCATGCGCAGCACCGACTGGTTGGCCCTGGCGCTGTGCCTGTGGATCCTCAGCTCCGTGGCCCTGGCCCATGAAGGCCACGCTTCGCCGACCCCGAGCGCCACCCCGGTAACCACCGAGGGCGGTACCCGCGACGCCCGCAGCTACTTCACCGACACCGTGCTGCAGGACCAGAACGGCCGCAGCCTGCGCTTCTACGAAGATGTCCTGAAAGACCGGGTGGTGCTGCTCAATGTGATCTTCACCCACTGCAACGATGCCTGCCCGCTGATCACCCGCAAGTTGCGTGAAGTGCGCGAAGCCCTGGGCGAGGAGGCGGCCAGCAAGGTCACGTTCATTTCGTTGAGCAGCGACCCGCAGAACGACACCCCGGCGGTGCTCAAGGCCTTCGCCGAAAAACAGGGAGTAGATGGCCCCAACTGGCTGTTCCTCACCGGCGACAAAGCGCAGATGGATCGGGTGCTGGCACGCCTGGGCCACCTGATTCCCAGCCCCGAGCAGCACTCGACCCAGTTGATTGCCGGCGACGTGGCCAACAAGCGCTGGAGCAAGATCCGCCCTGACGCGCCGGCGCCAGCCATCGCCCAGCGCCTGCAGTTGCTGTCGCAACCTTTGGCGGGGCGCTGAGTCATGTCCGCGCGCCTGCGCATCGGTCTGCTGTTGAGCGTGCTGCTGGTCAGCCCGCTGGCCAGCGCCCTCGCTCTCAACCCGCAGGAGCAGGCCGGCAAGCGCCTGTACCGCGAAGGCCTGTCGAGCAGCGATGCCCAGGTCTCGGCACGGGTCGGCGCCGCCGACATGCGGGTGCCGGCTAGTGTCGTGCCCTGTGCCAGTTGTCACGGCAACGATGGCCTCGGCCGGGCCGAGGGCGGGGTACGCCCGCCGTCGCTGAACTGGCAGCGCCTGGCCGGCGGGCAGGGCGCGCGGCAGGCCAACGGGCGCAGCTATCCGGCCTATTCCCAGGCCAGCCTTGCCCGGGCCATCCAGGAGGGCCGCGACCCTGCCGGTAACCGCCTCGACCCGGCGATGCCGCGCTTCGTCCTGAGCATGGCCGACCAGCGCAACCTCAGCGCCTACCTCAAGCGCCTGGCCGATGACCGCGACCCGGGGCTTGAGGAGCAGACCCTGCGCCTGGGCACCTTGCTGCCGACCCGCGGCGCCCTGGCGGAGCCGGCGCGGGTGGTGGCGGCGGTATTGAATGACCGCATCGCCCAGATCAACCGCCAGGGCGGTATTCATGGTCGCGCCTTGCAGTTGATCAACCTCGATCCCGGCCCCGATCAGGCCAGTGCCGAGCAGGCGCTGGGGCAACTGATCGGGCAGGAGCGGGTGTTTGCTTTGATCGCGCCCATGGCGCCGGGGCTGGAGGCCACGCTGGTCTCCCGCCTGGAACAGGCGCGCCTGCCCTTGATCGGCGCAGCGCCGCAGTTGGCCAGCAGCCGCCAGGTGTTCGACCCGTTGCCCGGTTTGCGCGAACAACTGCTGAGCCTGGCCGACTACGCCCAGGGCAGCCTGTCGTTGCAGGGGGCCGAGGTCAACATCGTATATGCCGACGCAAGTTTTGCCGCCCTGGCGGCCAACCTGCGTCAGGCATTGCTTGAGCGTGGCTGGCGCAACGTCAGCGCCGAGCCATTCGAGCAGCAGGCACCGGCGGCGCAGGCGCTGTTTTACCTGGGCAAGGCTTCGGGCTTCAGCCGGTTGACCGAAGCCCTGCAACAGGCGGGGCGCACGCCTTACCTGTTCGCGTCTTCAAACCAGGTCGCCAGTGAGCTGCTGCTGGTGCCGCCAGCCTGGTCGCGGCGCGTGTTTCTCGCCTATCCGTTTATTCCCGGCGACTGGACAGCGCAAGGCCGCGCGGCGCTCACCGCCATGCGCCAGCGCCAGGGCCTGGATGGCCGCCAGGGCTTGTTGCAGGTCAGCACCTGGTGCGCCATGCAACTGCTGGAAGAAGCGCTCAAGCGCGCCGGGCGCGATGCCAGCCGCGAGAAACTCACCCAGGCTTTGGAAGGCCTGCACGACGTGCAGACCGGCCTGACCCCGGCCCTGGGTTTTGGCCCGGGCCGGCGCCAGGGCCTTAACGGGGCCCATGTGGTAACGGTTGAAATGCCCGGCCCGGTGTTCTACCCGGTCGCCGCCTACCAGAGTGTCCTTGAGACGAGGTCGCCATGAACCGCCTGATGCCGTTGCTGCTGTGCCTGTTGGCCCTTTCGCTGCACGCCGCAGACGCTCCGCCCGCGGCGCGGGTCAACGGCGTGGTAATCAGCCAGTTGCGCCTGGAGCGCTATTTTGCCGAATACCTGCAAGACCAGGGCAGGGCGCTGACCAGCATCCGCAACCCCAGCGTGTACAAGCGCCTGCGCGAACAGGCGCTGAACGACCTGATCGACCGCGAGCTGCTGTGGCAGGAAGCCCAGCGCCAGGGCGTGACGGTCAGCAATGACGAAGTCCAGGCGCGTATCGGCCACCTGCGCCAGGCCTTCGGCTCAAATGAAGTGTTCGAACGGCGCCTGGCCGAAGCCGGCTTCGATGTACAGAGCTTTGCCGCCTATACCCGTCAGGAGCTGGCGGCGCAGCAGGTGTTCCTTGCCGCCAGCCGCGTGCCAGAGCCCAGCCAGGCTCAGGTCCTGGCCTTCTATGCGGCCAATGGCAAAACCTTTGCCGGCGCGCAGAACCAAAGCCAGCAAGGCCCTGTCCAACGCGAGCAGGGACTTGCACTGGCTAAAACCCTTCTTATCGATCAGCTGCAGGCGCAGGCGCGTCAGGCGTTGTTGCAACGCCTGCGCGAGAGCGGCCAACTGCAGCGTATTGACTGAGCGCCAGGCCGCCCCCCAATGTTGGGGCAGGCCAAGGGGCAAAACGCCATCTACCCCCCGGGATTGGGGAAGGGGCTAGCGCCCGTTTGCGTCTATGCTTACAGAATCAACGACATAGCACAGCGATTTGCGCGGTATCACGCCTGGCACGAAGCATGCGTAAGCCTCTACAAGGCCGCACTTCTGCCGGGTCGGGAAACCGGGCCAGCAATGCTTCAGGGAGTGGACCTTGGTGAACACAGTATTGGTAGTCGATGACGAACAGACCCTTGCCGGCAATATCCAGGCGTACCTGGAAGCCCAAGGCCTGAACGTCCATGTTGCCCACGACGGAGCAAGTGCCATCGGCCTGGCCGAGCGCACCACCCCTGACGTGATCGTGCTGGATTATCGCTTGCCCGATATGGAGGGTTTTCAGGTTCTGGACGCTGTGCGCAAACGCAGGGATTGTCATTTCGTGCTGATCACCGCCCACCCGACCGCCGAGGTCCGTGAGCGGGCCGGCCAACTGGGTGTCAGTCATATCCTGTTCAAGCCGTTTCCCCTGGCGGAACTGGCCCGCGCAGTCCTCGACCTGATGGGCATCAAGCGAGAAAACCGACGCGTAGCCGACACGGACACAGGGTTCGTCGAACGACGCCAAAGCAGGAGTGAGAGTTTCCCCCTGCAGCTGTTCGACGGTAGCTGGGTCCTGGCCGATCGCCGACGTAATGGCGCACGGCCGCCGGGGCCCGACGACGACCAGCTGCTCACCGGGGAATGACGCGCGAGCAGGGCTGAACCAGGCTCTCCGCGCCCCGCGTTGGAGAGCAAGCCATGGAACCGTTGTCGCTCGTTCCTTCCGTTGTTGCCAGCACCCCGGCGCCCCTTGGCCGCGCGTTGCTGGCCCAGGCCAGGGCCAGTGCCGAACTCAGCGGCGAGCGCCTGCTCGATACCCTGCAAGCACTCAGCGGTCTTGAACCTGCCGATTTCGTCCAGTGCCTGGGCGCCACCCTGCATTACCCGGTGCTCGATGGCCCGTCGCTGTTTGCCGCCATGCCCTTGTTCGAACGGGTCAGCCTGGCGCAGTGCCTGAAACGCGAATTCATCCTCCTGCAACATGCCGGCATGACCCTCGGAGTGTTCGCCGACCCCTTCGACAACGCCCGCCTGGCCTGGATCGACGAGTGCCTGCAAGGTGCGCCGCTATACCTGGTGCAAGCCGCCGAACTCAAGGGCTTTCTCGCCCGCCACGAAGAAAGCTTTCACGCCGTCGATTCACTGGACACCGAAAACGAAACGGTCAACGAGCTCGACAGCCTGCAGAGCCTGTCGTTGGCCAGCATCAGCGAAGACCAGAGCCGGGTGGTCAAGCTGGTCAACTCGACCCTGTACGACGCCCTGAAGATGCACGCCAGCGACATCCACCTGGGCGTGACCGGCAGCGGCCTGGTGATCAAGTACCGCATCGATGGCGTGCTCAACAGCATCAGCAAGGTCAGCGGCAGTGAGTTCGCCGATCAGGTGATCTCGCGGATCAAGGTCATGGCCGAGCTGGACATCGGCGAAAAACGCGTGCCCCAGGACGGCCGCTTCAAGATCGGCATCAGCGCCCGGCAGATCGACTTCCGGGTCTCGATCATGCCGAGCATCTTCGGTGAAGACGCGGTGCTGCGGGTGCTCGACAAACAGGACCTGGCCGACCGCGTCAGCGGCGTGCAACTGCAGGCTCTGGGCTTTGAAGAGCAGACCCTGCGCAGCCTGCGCCGCCTGGCCAGCGAACCCTACGGCATGATCCTGGTCACCGGCCCCACCGGCAGCGGCAAGACCACCACCCTCTACGCCATGATCAGCGAGATCAACCATGGCGTGGACAAGATCATCACCATCGAAGACCCGGTCGAATACCAGTTGCCGGGGGTGCTGCAGATCCCGGTCAACGAGAAGAAGGGCCTGACCTTCGCCCGCGGGCTGCGCTCGATCCTGCGCCACGACCCGGACAAGATCATGGTCGGTGAGATCCGCGACCCGGACACCGCGCAGATCGCCGTGCAGTCGGCGCTCACCGGGCACCTGGTGTTCACCACCATCCATGCCAACAACGTCTTCGATGTGATCGGCCGCTTCAGCCAGATGCAGGTCGACCCCTACAGCTTCGTCTCGGCGCTCAACGCGGTGCTGGCCCAGCGCCTGATTCGCCTGGTCTGCCCGCACTGCGCCGCCCCTCAGCAACCCACGGATGACGAACTCGGCGCCTCGGGCCTGGAGCCCGGCCAGGTCGGCCATTACCGCTTCGTTCACGGCAGCGGCTGCGGCCAGTGCCGGGGCAGCGGTTACCGCGGGCGCACGGCGATTGCCGAGCTGCTGCACCTGGACGACGACCTGCGCCAGATGATCGTCGAGCGCAAGCCCCTGGCCCAGATCAAGACCCTGGCCTGTCAACGCGGCCTGCGCCTGCTGCGCAGCTCGGCGCTGGAACTGGTGCGTGATGGCCGGACCACCCTGGAGGAGATCAATCGTGTCACTTTTATCGCCTGATCGCTTTATCGCCGTGCTCGGCGCCCAGGGTGTGGGCTTGGGCCAACGCCAGGGCACCCGGCAACAGTGGCTCGGCAGCCTGGACTTTAGCGCCGAACGCAGCCAGGCCTGGGCGGTTGCCCTGGAGTCGCTGCAGCACCTGCTGGCTGAACAACCGTGCAAAGGCGCACAGTTGCAAGTGTTGCTCTCGGCCCAGTACAGCCGCTTCTGCCTGGTGCCCTGGAGCGCCGCCATCAGCCGTCCGGACGAGCTCCAACAGTACGCCCGCGCCTGCTTCGAGGCGCATTACGGGCAGAGCCTGGAAGGCTGGCGCATCGTCGTCTCGCCCGAAGCCGCCGGTTGCCCGCGCATCGCCAGCGCTACGCCGCAGGCCTTGCTCGATCAGCTCGATGCCCTGTGCCGCAGCCTGGGGCTGCGCCTGCGCTCGGCACGGCCTTACCTGATGGCGGCCTATAACCACTTTGCCGATCAACTGGGGCAGGGCGACTTTCTCTTCGTCCTGGCCGAGCCGCAACGCAGTGTCTGCCTGCTGGCACAGAACGGCGCCTGGCAACAGGTCAGCGCCCAGGGCTGTGCTGACAGCGACCAGGCCCTGCACGCCTTGATTGCCCGCCAGGCCGAGCTGCACCAGGGCCACGGGCAGTTGCCGGTGTACCTGCATGCGCCCGGTCGCCTGGAACAACCGCCAGCGCTGCAGGGTGTGCAGCTGTGCGAGCTGGCGCCCACCCCGTTAGCGGTACGCGACGTGCTGTGCAGCATGTCCCGGGCGGTGGCCTGAGATGCGCCGCCTGATGCTGGATTTGCAGCCCGCCCGTACCGGTCTGCCTGCCTGGGTGCTGTTGGCTGCCGGGCTGAGCCTGCTGCTCGGCGCCGTGCTACTGCAGCACGGCCTCGATCAACAACAGGCCGACCTTGAGCAGCACCTCGAACAGCTCGACCGCCAACTGGGTAAACGTCCGCAGGCCGGGCAACCGCTCAATGCCGCGCAAAGCCGCGAGCAGGCCGAGAAACTGGCGCAGATGCGTAGCGTCTCGCAGCAACTGCAACGGCCTTGGGAGCGGCTGTTCGGCATGCTCGAAGGTCTGCCGCAAGACGACATCGCCTTGCTCACCCTGACCCCCGACGCGCGCAAGGGCCAGTTGCGCATCAGCGCCGAGGCCCGCGACCTGGAAGCCATGCTGGCCTTCCACAAGCGCCTGGAAGCCAGTGCCGAGCTGCGCGATGTGTCGCTGCTCAACCACGAAATCATCGCCAAGCAGGCCGAGCATCCGGTGCAGTTCAACCTGTCGGCCACCTGGGAGAACGGCAATGCGCATCCCTAGCCTGATCCTTCATGAACGCGCCCGCCAGCTCGGTGTAGTCGGCCTGGCCGGTGCCGGGCTGCTGGTCCTGGCGCTGCTGTACGGCGTCACCGTGCTGCTGGCGCAATGGCAACAGCTGCAACAGCTGGAGCAACAACGCGATCAGGCCCTGGCGCAGGTCGCGCAGTTCAAGCAGGGCACGCGGAAGCTGCCGCAGGTGCCACAGCACGAGCTGGAAGATTTCCACAAGCAGCTGCCGGCCCAGCCCCACGCCACCGTGGCCATCGACCGCATCTACGCCCTGGCCAAGGCCGAGCAGATCACCCTGGCCCGCGGCGAGTACGCCCTGGGTGTCGACCCCAAGACCCAGCTGGCGCGTTACCAGATCCTCCTGCCGGTGCGCGGCAGCTACCCGCAGATCCGCCGCTACGTGCATGCCTTGCTCGGCCAGCTGCCGGCGCTGGTGCTGGAAGACATCGACTTGCAACGCAAGAAGATCGGCGACCGCGAATTGACCGGGCGCCTGCGTATGACCCTTTACCTGTCGAGGTCATGATGAACACTCAACGCAGCCTGGCCTGGCTGGTTTTTCTCGGCACCGCCGCGGTGCTGGCCTGGGGGCCAGGGTACTTCTTCGAAGAGGCGGCTGAAGACGGCGAGGCAGGTATTGTCGTTACCAGCAAGGCCGTAGCAACCGAGACAGCGCTGGCGCAGAAAGACGCCAAACCCGCAGCCCTCAAGCCTCGCGACCTGTTCCCGAGCAAAAGCTGGAAGCCGGCGGTGCAGATGACCACGGTCACCGAGCAACCCGTCGCCATGGCCCCGGTGGCCTTGGCGCCTGCCGTGCCAGCCCTGCCATTCCAGTTCGTTGGCCGCCTGGATGATCGCGACGATCAGCAGGTGTTCCTGCAAAGCGGCGAAAAACTCTATGTCGTGCGTCGCGGCGACGTGATCGATGACACCTACCGGATCGAGCAGATCTCCGCCACGGAGCTGAGCCTGGTCTACCTGCCGTTGCACCTGTCCCAGACTTTGTCTGTAGGGAGCGCACCATGAATTTGCCAAGGCTCAGCCACAAAGCGCCGTACCTGATGCTTGCCCTGTGTGTCGCCCTGGCCGGTTGCGGCACCGCCGGTGTGCGCAAGGACGCCCAGGCCCTGATCGGTGAAGGGCAATATGAGGCCGGGATCGCTCAGCTCGAAGAAGCGCTCAAGCAACACCCGCGCGACACCGAGCTGAACATCGCCCTGATCCAGGGCCGGCGCCAGGCAATCGAAGCGCTGCTGACCCAGGCCGACAGCGACCGCAGCCGCCATGATTTCGGCGGTGCGCGCAGCGGCTACGGCCGGGTGCTGACGCTGGAGCCGAACAACCGCCGGGCCCTGGATGCGGTACGCCAGATCGAACAGATGCGCAACCTTGGCGAGCGCATCGCCCTGGGCCAGGCGGCGCTGCGTGGGGGCGATCTGTTCGGCGCCGAGCGGCACATGCGCGAAGTGCTGCTGCTCGACCCGCAGAACGAAGGCGGCCTGGCCCTGCGCAAGGACATCGAGCTGGTGCAAAGCCGCACCGCCCAGCCCAACCCGCAACTGCGCAGCAAGCTCGAACGGCCGGTGACCCTGGAGTTTCGCGACGCCAACCTGAAGACCATCTTCGAGGTGCTGTCGCAGGTGGCGGGGCTGAACTTCATCTTCGACAAGGACCTGCGCCCGGACATGAAGGCAACCATCTTCGTCCGTGACGTGCGTATCGAAGACGCCGTGGCCCTGCTGCTGGAGCAGAACCAGTTGCACCAGAAGGTGGTGAACGACAACACCCTGCTGATCTACCCGGACTCGCCACAGAAGACCAAGGATTACCAGGAACTGGTGATGCGTACCTTCTACCTGACCAGCATCGATTCCAACACTGCACTGAACCTGGTCAAGACCATGCTCAAGACCCGCGACGTATTCGTCGACGAGCGCCTCAATACCCTGACCATGCGCGACACCCCCGATGCCGTGCGCATGGCCGAGAAACTGTTGCAGTCCCAGGATCAGTCCAACCCGGAAGTGGTGCTGGAAGTGCAGGTGATGGAAGTGGCCCGCTCGCGGATCCTCGAGCTCGGCCTGCAATGGCCCAACACCTTCGGCTTGCTCAACGCCGACGGCAACCCGGTGGGCATTCTCGACCAACTGCGCGGCATCAACTCCTCGCGCATCAGCATCGCGCCGGCACCGCAAGCCAAGATCAACGCCCAGGACAACGACATCAACACCCTGGCAAGCCCGGTGATCCGCGTCAGCAACCGCGAGCAGGCGCGCATCCACATCGGCCAGCGGGTACCGATCATCAGTGCCACCTCGGTGCCCTCGACCCAGGGCCCGGTGATCACCGAAAGCGTCACCTACCTGGATGTCGGCCTCAAGCTCGAAGTGACCCCGGTGGTGCACCTGAACAACGAAGTGGCGATCAAGGTGGCCCTGGAAGTCAGCAACGCCAAGCCGCTGGAGCCGACCCGCCAGGGCACCATCCCGGTCCAGGTCGACACCCGCAACGCCCAGACCAGCCTGCGCCTGCACGACGGCGAAACCCAGGTACTGGCGGGCCTGGTGCGTAACGACCAGGGCGCCAGCGGCAACAAGATCCCCGGCCTTGGCGACATTCCCGGCCTGGGCCGGCTGTTCGGCAGCAACCGCAGCGACAACAGCCAGTCGGAGCTGGTGCTGTCGATCACCCCGCGAATCATCCGCAACCTGCCGTACCAGAGCCCGTCGGACATGGAATTTGCCACCGGTACCGAAACCAGCATGCAGATCCGCAACCTCAACCGCAGCGTCGAGGTGGAGGACGAACAGACGCTGGTGGCGGTACCTGGCGCGGTGAGGCCCTGAATCATGAAACGGCCGATGGCAGGTTTCAGCCTGATCGAAGTGATGCTGACCCTGGCGCTGCTCGGGTTGCTGGCCTCGATTGCCGCGCCGCTGACCGAGACTCTGGTGCGGCGCAACAAGGAGCAGGCGCTGCGCACTGCGCTGTACCAGCTGCGCGATGCCATCGATGCCTACAAGCGTGCCTTCGACGCCGGCTACATCGAGAAATCCCTCGATGCCAGCGGCTATCCGCCGAACCTGCAGGTACTGGTCGATGGCGTGCGCGATGTGCGTAGCGCCAAAGGTGCGAAGTTCTACTTCCTGCGCCGGATTCCCCAGGACCCGCTGGTAGCAGCGCGCAAGGACGATGAGCAGGGCGGCTGGGGGCTACGCGCCTACGACAGCTCGGCGCAGAACCCGCGCGACGGCCAGGATGTTTTCGACGTGTATTCCAGGGCCCGTGGCAAGGGCCTCAACGGCATCGCCTACGGGCAGTGGTGAGCATGATGAAACGCAGCCAGGGCTTTACCTTGATCGAGTTGCTGGTGGTGATGGCGATCATCGCCACCCTGATGACCATCGCCATGCCGCGCTACTTCAACAGCCTCGAAACCTCGCGCGAGACCACCCTGCGCCAGAGCCTGGCGGTGATGCGCGAGGCGCTGGACCACTACTACGGCGACTCCGGCCGCTACCCCGAGTCGCTTGAACAGTTGGTGGAGCAACGCTACCTGCGCAGCGCACCGCTGGACCCGATCACCGAACGCCGCGACCTCTGGCAGGTGGTGGCGCCGCCCGAAGGCGTTGCCGGTTCCGTCGCCGACATCAAGAGCGGTTCAACCGGGAGGGCCCGTGATGGCAGCCTTTATGCCGAGTGGTAATGCCGGGCAGGCAGGCTTCACCTACCTGGGCGTGCTGCTGCTGATCGCCGTCACCGGCATGGCCCTGGCGGCCACCGGCACGCTGTGGTCGACCGTCGCCCAGCGCGAGCGCGAACGCGAGCTGCTATGGGTCGGCGGCCAGTATGCCCAGGCCCTGCGCAGCTACTTTCGCAGTTCCCCGGGCCTGGCCCAGTACCCGCAGAGCCTTGAGGAACTGCTGGAAGATGCCCGCTATCCCGAGCCCAAGCGGCACTTGCGCAGGCTGTACCTGGACCCGATCACCGTCAGCGACGACTGGGGCCTGCTGCGTTCGATCGACGGGCGCATCACCGGCGTCTACAGCCGCTCACAGGCCATGCCGCTCAAGCAAACCGGCTTTGCCGCCCAGTGGTCGGAGTTCGAGGGCCTGGAGCACTACAGCGACTGGCAGTTCGTTGCCGAGAAGGCCTTTGCCGAGACCGCCGCCGGCGCACGCAAGGGCCTGGCCCAGGGAGCCGGGCAATGAACCGCCGCCTGAGTGCCTTGGCCCTGGCCCTGGTGCTGCTGGCCGGCAGCGCCAGGGGCGGCGCCGAGGACGAGATGATGGGCTTTATCGTCGACAACACCATTTCGCACATCGGCCACGACTTCTATTACAGCTTCGCCGAGCGGCTGCGTGCCACCAGCCGCCTGGATTTCAACCTGGTGGTACGCGAACGGCCCGATCCGCGCTGGGGCAGCCTGGTGACGGTCGAGTACGAGCAACGGGTGGTGTACCGGCGTTTTCTGCCACCCAACACAACTGAGCTCAAGGACGCCGCCTATGAGGCTGCGGACCTGGTCAAGGCGCAGATTATCCAGCGCAAGCTGCAGATGCTGCTGCAGGACACCACTGATCTGGAGAGGGATGAGTTATGAACAACAACAAAACCTGCAGCCTGGCCTCCCTGGTATTGCTGGCGGCCCTCGCCAGCCAGGCCAGTGCCACCGAACTGGTCTACACCCCGGTCAACCCGGCGTTTGGCGGCAACCCGCTGAACGGCACCTGGCTGCTCAACAACGCCCAGGCGCAGAACGATCATGAAGACCCGGCCATCAAGGACCGCGCCTCGGCGTTCGCCAGCACCTCGGCGCTGGAGCGCTTCACCAGCCAGCTGGAGTCGCGCCTGCTGTCGCAGCTGCTGACCAACATCAACAACGGCAACACCGGCAGCCTGCAGACCGACGCTTTCATCATCAACGTCATCGACGACTCGGGGGCCCTGAGCATTCAGGTGACCGATCGGGTGACCGGTGAGATTTCGGAAATTCAGGTCAACGGCCTGAACCCTTGAAGGGCACAGGACAACGGGGAGAAACAGCCATGAAACGATTTCTGAGCACACTGCTGATCCTGGCCGCCTTGCAAGGCTGCAGCCTGCGCGAACCGATGCCGGCCGAACAGGACAGCGAAAGCCCGACCCTGACGCCGCGGGCCTCGACCTACTACGACCTGCTCAACATGCCGCGGCCCAAGGGCCGGCTGATGGCAGTGGTGTATGGCTTTCGCGACCAGACCGGGCAATACAAGCCGACCCCGGCCAGTTCGTTTTCCACCAGCGTCACCCAGGGGGCGGCGAGCATGCTGATGGATGCCCTGCAGGCCAGCGGCTGGTTCGTGGTGCTCGAACGCGAAGGGCTGCAGAACCTGCTGACCGAACGCAAGATCATTCGCGCCTCGCAGAAAAAGCCCGATACGCCGGTGAATATCCTGGGTGAACTGCCGCCCCTGCAGGCGGCCAACCTGATGCTCGAAGGCGGTATCATCGCCTACGACACCAACGTGCGCAGCGGCGGCGAGGGCGCACGTTACCTGGGCATCGACCTGTCGCGTGAGTACCGGGTCGACCAGGTCTCGGTCAACCTGCGGGCGGTGGATGTGCGCAGCGGCCAGGTGCTGGCCAACGTCATGACCAGCAAGACCATCTACTCGGTCGGGCGCAGCGCCGGGGTGTTCAAGTTCATCGAGTTCAAGAAGCTGCTGGAAGCCGAGGTCGGCTACACCACCAACGAGCCCGCGCAGCTCTGCGTGCTGTCGGCGATCGAGGCGGCGGTCGGGCACTTGCTGGCCCAGGGCATTGAACGGCGCTTGTGGCAGGTGGCCGGGGATGGTGCGGGGGACAAGGCGGTGCTGGATAAATACCTGAGCCAGTACCAGAGCCCATGAAACCCATCGCTGGCAAGCCAGCTCCCACAGGTTTGGCGGCGTACACAGATCAATTGTGGGAGCCGGCCTTGCCGGCGATGCAAGGCAAAGCCTTGCCAGTCAGGTTTACCTCAATGGGTGGGGCAGCCCTGTTCCTTGACGATCCGCTGGGTCGACGCCGGGTTGTTGACCAGCTTGGCCACCGAGCGCGCCGGGCGCTTGACCAGCTCACCGCCGCAATTGGGACACTGGCCCTTGAGCTGACGCTCATTGCAGTCGCGGCAAAAGGTACATTCAAACGAGCAGATCAACGCGTCCGGGCTCTCGCCGGGTAGATCAGTGCCACAGCATTCACAGTTCGGGCGCAGTTCGAGCATGGTCAGGTCCTCGCAGGCGGATCGGAATCGTCAGTGTATACGCTCAGGGCCGGTACAGGTGGGCATGCCCGGCGCGGTACAGCGCCGACTCCGAGAAGGTGTCGTTACCCAGCACCCGGCCCACCAGAATCAGCGCGGTACGGCGAAAATCCTTGGCCGCGGCCAGCTCGACAATCGTCTCCAGGGTCCCCAGCACCCAGTCCTGATCCGGCCAGGTCGCCCGGTGCACCACGGCAATCGGGCAGTCAGCGCCATAGTGCGGACGCAGTTCTTCGACGATTTTTGCCAGGTGCTTGACCCCCAGGTGCACAGCCAGGGTGGTCTGGTGGCGGGCAAGGTCGGCCAACTGCTCGCCAGCGGGCATCGGTGATTTGTCGGCGTAGCGAGTGAGGATCACGCTCTGGGCGATGTCCGGCAAGGTCAGCTCGCAGCCGAGCAGGGCGGCGCTGGCTGCAACGGCGGTGACGCCGGGGACGATCTCGTAGGGAATGCTCAGCTCGCGCAGGTAGCGGATCTGCTCGCCGATGGCGCCATACAGGCTGGGGTCGCCGCTGTGCACCCGGGCCACATCATGGCCCTGATCATGGGCGCGCTTGATCGCCTCGATGATCTGCGCCAGGTGCAGTTCGGCGCTGTTGATCAGGGTCTCGGCGCGGTGACCTTCCAGCACTGCGGCCGGGACCAGGGAGCCGGCGTAGATGATCACCGGGCAGCGCTGGATCAGGCGCTGGCCCTTGACGGTGATCAGCTCCGGATCGCCGGGGCCGGCGCCGATGAAATAGACGGTCATGGGGAGTCCTTGCGGGGAAAGTGCTGATTATCAGCGAAAACCGCTGGTGCAGGCCAATGCCAGGCTGGCGTCGGCCTGCAGGGTGCGGGGTACCAGTAGGCGGGCCGGGCTGCCAAGCTGCTCGGCCAGGGCCAGGGCGGCGCTCTCGGCCACGCCATAACAGCCACTGTGCCGGTAAGCCACCGCAGAACGATGGCTCAGGCGTTGTTCGAAAACAGCCAGTTGCGCCGCACTGAAGAACAGCAGCGGCACGCCCAGGCACCGGGCCAGTTCATGCAGGCCGGGTTCGTCGTGCTTGAGGTCGATGCTGGCTAGGCCCATGACCGCGCCGGGCGGCAGGTCATGGGCGAGCAGGGTACGCGTGAGCAGGTCGCTCAGGGCGTCGGCCGGGCAGCCGCGACGGCAACCCAGGCCGAGGTACAGCTGCATCCGTTCAGGCCTGGCTCGAACGGCGATACAGCCAGGCACTGATCAGGCCCAGGGCCAGCCAGAACGCGGCGTTGGTCAGCAGCGAAGCGACCTTGAACTCGGCTTCCAGGGCTTCTGGGGCGAGCATCTGGTGGACTTCAGGCTGCGGCGCGCCAATCACGTGAGGCACCACCAGCAACACTGCACCGACTATCTTCAGCAGCCAGTTGTGGGCGAACACGATCAAGGCCAGACCGACGGCGGTGGCGGCAGCCGTGCCGACCCACCAGGCTTGGCGCTGGGCCAGGTCGGCGGCAGCAGTACCCGGCAGCTCCGGGGGCAGGCCCAGGGTCGGCGCCAGGCAGAACACGGCAAAGCCGCCCAGGCCCCAGAGCGCGCCGCTGATCACGGTCTTCGGTGCGCGCAGGGTGTAGAGCGCGGCGAGGATCAGGGCGAAACCGACCGCCACCACCAGGTTGCCGCCGGTGGTCGACAGCACCCGCTGCCAGCCGTCTTCCGGCGACCAGGCTTCGCTGTCGTGATGATGCTCGGCGGTACCGGCCGCATGTTCATGGGGCGCCTCGACCGCAGGCGCGGCGCTTTCATAGGTTTCCGCCTGGAGAATCAGCGGCGCGACCCAGAAGCTTTGCAGCAGGGTCAGCAGCAGGGCGGCCAGCAGGCCGGTAAAGCCTGCAGTACTGGCGATACGCTTGATCATCGGGGCAGCACTCAGTGGCAAGGGAAGGCGGCGCTGTGGCGGGTATCGTGGGCGGCGTTATGCACCGCTTCGATGTGCGAGAAACCGGCGAAGTAGACCAGGCACAGGCCCAGCAGCGAGGCGCCGACAGCAACCAGCAGGCGCTGGCTGAGGCTTGAAGGGGTAACGGCTTCATTACTGGCGGTACTGGTACGCATGGCGCTTTCCTCTTGGTGTTGTCGGCAACAGGCAAGCGCAGCCAACCCCTGCACGAGGATCGCCCAGGGGGTGTAACAGCGCCCGCCCACCGCGGGTTTGTTCGGTCAAGCGTCGGGCCGGTCTCCGGGCTGGTGAGGGTTGGCAGCTGGCCACACCACAGGCGTCACCTTCCCATGCCAGGCAGCGGGCACAGTGGTTCTGACGCTTTTCTCACTTACCGTTGCGGGGGCAGCACCGGACTTGTCGTACACCTAATAAAGGAGTGTATGACGCACCGGTTTCCCAGTTTCACCCTCAAGGGGCACCCAAACGAATGGCGTTAGCAAATCACGGGCGCGGGCAGGCGTCAATCGTGACAGCAGTTGACCGCTCACCGGGCACTGCGTAGCCTAGCCGCTTCGAGGTTCTTCGGCGCTGGCCGAAGCTAAGACGGGAACGCGGTTGAAGCCGCGGCTGCCCCCGCAACTGTAAGCATTGAAGCGTTCGACACAGCCACTGCACCGCGTGCGGGAAGGCGTCGTTCGACTGGCCCTGGCGCCGGTGCAATGCAAGCCAGGAGACCTGCCTCGGACAGTTTCCGACATTCAACCGGGCGGGGTGATCCGGTGGCGAACAGGCCAGGTGCGTGACACCTTTGGCGCTCGTCCCGCATGCCCGCCATCCTGCCAAGGGCATCGACATGAAAACACTGGCCAAACTCCCCGTCACCATCGTTACCGGCTTCCTCGGCTCGGGCAAGACCACGCTGCTGCGGCATATGCTCGACAACGCCCAGGGGCGGCGCATCGCGGTGATCGTCAACGAGTTTGGCGAGCTGGGCATCGACGGCGAAATCCTCAAGCAGTGCAGCATCGGTTGCAGCGAAGAAGAGGCCAACGGCCGCGTCTATGAGCTGGCCAACGGCTGCCTGTGCTGCACCGTGCAGGAAGAGTTCTTCCCGGTGATGCGCGAATTGGTGGCCCGTCGCGGCGACCTCGACCATATCCTCATCGAAACCAGCGGCCTGGCCCTGCCCAAGCCCCTGGTGCAAGCCTTCCAGTGGCCAGAGATTCGTAACGCCTGCACGGTCGATGCGGTGATCACCGTGGTCGACAGCCCGGCCGTCGCCGCCGGCACCTTTGCCGCCTACCCGGACCAGGTCGATGCCCAACGCAAGCTCGACCCCAACCTGGACCACGAATCGCCGCTGCACGAGCTGTTCGCCGACCAGTTGGCCAGCGCCGACCTGGTGGTCCTGAACAAGGCCGACCTGATCGCTGCCGACGACCTGGCCAAGGTGCGCGCCGAAGTCGTAGAAGAGCTGCCACCGGCGGTGAAGGTGATCGAAGCCAGCAGCGGCCGTCTGCCGCTGGACGTGCTGCTGGGCCTGGGCGCCGAATCCGAGGCACATATCGATGGCCGCCGCACCCACCACGATTCGCACCACGACGGTGACGATCACGACGACCATGATCACGACGCCTTCGACTCGATCTCCATCGAGCTGCCGCAAGCCGACGAAAGCCTGCTGCTCGATGCCCTGACCCAGTTGGTCGTGCAGCACGGCATCCTGCGGGTCAAGGGCTTTGCCGCTATCCCGGGCAAGCCGATGCGCCTGCTGATCCAGGGCGTGGGCACCCGTTTCGACAAACACTTCGACCGCGCCTGGCGCAGCGAAGAGCCGCGCACCACGCGCCTGGTGCTGATTGGCCAGGAACTGGATGCGGCACAACTGGAAGCGAGCCTGCGCGCCGCCCTGGGCGCTTGACCGATGCACCTGCTGCGGACCCAGCCCGGTGGTTTTGTACCGGACGACAGCATTGCCGACCTCGGCCAGACCCCGGCCGAGCTGGTAATCCTCTGCAGCAGTGACTCGCACCTGGCGCTGCTGGCCGAAACCGCCCAGCAGTTGCCCGAGGATTTCCCCAGCCTGCGTCTGGCCAACCCGATGCAGGTACAGAATCACGCCTCGGTCGACCTGTATGTCGACCAGGTGCTGCGCCATGCCAAGGTCATCCTGGTGTCGCTGCACGGTGGCGTCGGCTACTGGCGCTATGGTGTGGAACAGCTGCTGGAGCTGGCCGCCCGTGGTGTACAACTGATCCTGGTGCCGGGCGACGACCGTCCGGACCCGGAGCTGACCAGCCTCAGCACGGTGCCGGCCGAGCAGGCCGAACGGCTCTGGCACTTTCTGCGCCAGGGCGGCAAGGCCAATGCCCTGAACCTGTTCAACTGCCTCGCCAGCCAGTACTTGAATTGCGCCTACTCCTGGAGCGAGCCGCAACAACTGCCGCGCACTGCGGTGTATCACCCGCGCAAGGCGGCTGCGGCGCTGGAGGACTGGTTCGGCGAGTGGCAGGTCGAGCAGCCGGTGGTGCCGATCCTGTTCTATCGCTCGCACCTGCAGGCGGCCAACACCGCCTTCATCGATACATTCTGCGAGCGTTTGCAGCTGGCCGGGCTCAACCCCTTGCCGATTGCCGTGGCCAGCCTCAAGGAGGCCGGTTGCCTGCAGCAGGTCGAGGACTGGCTGGACCAGGTCGACGCTGCACTGATCATCAACACCACAGGCTTTGCCCAGTCGAGCCCCGAGCAGCCGCACCTGCGGCCGTTTCGCCGCGATATCCCGGTGTTGCAGGCGATCTGCGCCCAGGACAACGAGCCGGCCTGGGAGGCCAGCGAGCAGGGCCTGGGTGCCCGCGACCTGGCCATGCACATCGCCTTGCCGGAGCTGGACGGGCGCATCATCACCCGGCCGATCAGCTTCAAGGACCTGGCCTGGCGCAGCGAGCGCAGCCAGTCCGACGTGGTCTGCTACCGCGCCCAGCCCGAGCGCATGGACTTTGTCGCCGAGCTGGCGCGGCGCTGGTGTGACCTGGCGCAGCTACCCAACGCACAGAAGCGTGTGGCGCTGATCCTCGCCAACTACCCGACCCGCGATGGCCGCATCGGCAATGGCGTGGGGCTCGACACCCCGGCCGCGGCGCTGAATATCCTGCGCGCCTTGCAGGCGCAGGGCTATCCCCTGGCCCCCTTGCCCGCCAGCGGTACGGCGCTGATCCAGGCCTTGCTCGGTGGCGTCAGCAATGACCTGGACAGCCTCGACCTGCGCCCGTGCATGCAGAGCATGGCCCTGGACGATTACCTGGCGGCGTTTGCCGCCTTGCCCGAGGCCAACCAGATAGCCGTGCGCGAACGCTGGGGCGAGCCGAGCCAGGACCCGATGTTCCGCAGCGGGCGGATGATGATCGCCGGCCTGCGCTACGGCCTGACCTTCGTCGGCATCCAGCCGGCCCGTGGTTACCAGCTGGACCAGAGCGCGGTCTACCATGACCCCGACCTGGTGCCGCCGCACGCTTACCTGGCGTTCTACTTCTGGCTGCGTCACGGCTTTGCCGCCGATGCGCTGATCCATGTCGGCAAGCACGGCAACCTGGAATGGCTGCCGGGCAAGGGCGTTGGCTTGTCCGACAGCTGCTGGCCGGACGCCTTGCTCGGGCCGCTGCCGAACATCTACCCGTTTATCGTCAACGACCCGGGTGAGGGCGCCCAGGCCAAGCGCCGCACCCAGGCGGTGATCATCGACCACCTGATGCCGCCGCTGACCCGCGCCGAAACCTATGGGCCCTTGCGTCACCTGGAACTGCTGGCCGACGAGTACTACGAGGCGCAGTTGCTCGACCCGCGCCGGGCCCGCGAGCTGCAGCGCGACATCCTGGCGCTGGTGCGCGACAACCATATCGACCGCGAGCTGCAGATCGAAGGTGCGCTGGACGATGCCGCGGTGTGGCTGCCGCGCCTGGACACCTACCTGTGCGACCTCAAGGAGTCGCAGATCCGCGATGGCCTGCATGTGTTCGGCGAGTCGCCTGCCGGGCGTTTGCGCACCGATACCTTGCTGGCCCTGTTGCGGGTGGAGCGCGGTGATGGGCGCGGGGCCAACGGCAGTTTGTTGCGGGCCCTGGCCAGGGCGCTGAACCTGGACTTCGATCCGCTCGATTGCGACCTTGGCCAACCCTGGCAGGGCCCGAGGCCTTCACTGCTGGCTACATTGGACGAGGCATGGCGCACGGCGGGCGATACCCGCGAGCGCCTGGAGCTGTATGCCAGCCAGTTGATCGAGCAGACGCTCGACGGCACCGTGCAGCTTGCCGGCGGCCCGGAATGGGCGCAAGTGCAGGCCATTCTCGAGGCGCTGGAGCAGCAGGTCGCACCGCGACTGGACGGCTGCGGCCCGGCAGAAATGCACGGCCTGCTCGCTGCCCTCGACGGCCGTTTCGTGCCCGCTGGCCCGAGTGGCGCGCCAAGCCGCGGGCGCCTGGACGTGCTGCCGACCGGGCGCAACTTCTATACTGTCGATGTGCGCAACCTGCCGACCACCACCGCCTGGCGCATCGGCTTTGCCTCGGCCAACCTGATCCTCGAGCGTCATCTGCAGGATCATGGCGATCACCTGCGCCAACTGGGCCTGTCGGTGTGGGGTACGGCGACCATGCGCACCGGTGGTGACGATATCGCCCAGGCCATGGCCTTGCTCGGTGTGCGACCGGTGTGGGCCAGCGGCAGCCAGCGGGTCGACGATTTCGAAATCCTGCCCTTGAGCCTGCTCGACCGGCCGCGGGTGGACGTCACCTTGCGCGTCTCGGGTTTTTTCCGCGATGCCTTCGGCAACCTGATCAAACTGTTCGACGCTGCTGTGCAAGCGGTGGCGGCACTGGATGAACCGGATGACCTCAACCCCCTGGCGGCCAAGGTCCGTAGCGAACGTACTGAATTGCTGGCCCAGGGTGTGGATGCCGAACAGGCGGGCCGTCAGGCCGGCTGGCGGGTGTTCGGGGCCAAGCCGGGCGCCTATGGCGCTGGCGTGCAGAATGCCATCGACGGGCGCCTGTGGAATGACCGCCAGGACCTGGCCGAGGTTTACCTGAACCACGGTGGCTATGCCTACGGCGCTGCCGATGACGGCACGCCGGCGCGCGCCCACTTTGCCCGGCGCCTGAGCCAGGTGCAGGCGGTGGTGCAGAACCAGGACAACCACGAGCACGATCTGCTCGATTCCAACGACTACTACCAGTTCCAGGGCGGCATGCTCGCCGCCGTGGAAAGCCTGGGCGGCAGCAGCGTCGCCAGCTACCACGGCGATCATAGCCAGCCGGATCGGCCGCGCATCCGCACGCTGAAAGAAGAGCTGAACCGGGTGATCCGTGCCCGGGCGCTGAACCCCAAGTGGATCGACGGGGTCAAGCGCCACGGCTATAAAGGTGCCTTCGAACTGGCTGCCACCGTCGACAATCTGTTCGCGTTCGATGCCACCACGCAGCTGATCGACGACCACCATTACCAGTCGCTGGCCGACGCCTATGTGCTCGATGGCCCGACCCGCGACTTTATCCGCCAGCACAACCCCGAGGCGCTGCGCGACATCACCGAGCGCCTGCTCGAAGCCCAGCAACGCGGGCTCTGGCAGGAGCCCGGCGAGTACCGCGAAGCCCTGGAAGAACAGCTGCTGGACGGCGAAGAAGAGAATTGAAATGAGTGAACCTGCACACTTCCCCCTGGCTGCCGTGGTCGGCGCCGATGAGCTGAAACTGGCGCTGTGCCTGACCGCCATCGACCCGAAGATCGGCGGCGTGCTGATCGAAGGCCCGCGCGGCATGGCCAAGAGCACCCTGGCCCGGGGCCTGGCGGATTTGCTCGGAGCGGGGCCGTTCGTGACCTTGCCGCTGGGTGCCAGCGAAGAGCGCCTGGTCGGCACCCTCGACCTGGATGCGGCGTTGGGCCAGGGCAAGGCGCAGTTTTCCCCCGGGGTGCTGGCCAAGGCCGACGGCGGCGTGCTGTATGTCGATGAAGTCAATCTTCTGGCGGATCATCTGGTCGACCTGTTGCTGGACGTCGCCGCCAGTGGCACCAACCGGGTCGAGCGCGACGGCATTTCCCACCGCCACAGTGCCCGTTTCGTGCTGATTGGCACCATGAACCCGGAAGAGGGCGAGTTGCGCCCGCAATTGCTCGACCGCTTCGGCCTCAATGTGCTGCTCGAGGGCCAGCCGTTGCCCGAAGCCCGTGGCCAGATCATTCGCAGGCGCCTGGATTTCGACAGTGATCCCGAGGCGTTCTGTGCCCAGTGGGCACCCGCTCAGGCGGCCCTGCGCGAGCGTTGCCATGGCGCCCGTGAACGCCTGCAACAGATTGCCCTGGACGACCTGGCCCTGGCGCAGATTACCGAGCGCTGCTTTGCCGCTGGCGTCGATGGCCTGCGTGCCGACCTGGTCTGGCTGCGTGCGGCCCGGGCCCACGCGGCCTGGCGCGGAGCGCTGGCGATCGAAGCTGAGGATATCGATGCCGTGGCCGAATTCGCCTTGCGCCATCGCCGCCGTGAAGCCCCGGCGCCACAATCGCAAGCGCCAGACAACGGTGGGGCGATGCCGCCATCGGCCGGCCAGCAAGGCCAGGGTCAATGGGGCGAACTGCCGCCACAAGCCACCCCGAGCGGCGCCCGGCGCGAGGTACCGAGCTGGGCAAAAAAGCCCTGAGCATCCGCCGGCACACCAGCGCGGATGCCAAACCCCGACCCGGTGCACTGACTGCGGGCCCGCGTGGGCGTGGCAAGCAGGCTGCATCCGGCGCGGTGGCCTGGCCGGCGACCTTGCTCAAGGGCCGCCCGCGCACGCGCAACGACCTGTGCTGGCAGCAGCGCACGGCCAGCGCCCAAGAGCTGTGGCTGGTGATTGTCGATGCTTCGGCGTCAACCCGCCGTCACCAGGCCCTGAGCCGGGCCAAGGGCATGCTGGCGGGGTTTTTCGATCAGGCCTACCGCAACCGCGCGCGACTGACCCTGCTCACCGCCAGCGGCAATGCGCCGCGCTGGCAACGTCACGGGCTAAAAGCCTCGGCGAGCTTGCAGCCGTGGCTGGAGGCGTTGGGGGCGGGGGGCGGTACGCCATTGCTGGCGGCACTGGAGCAGGCACGGAATTGGCTGCAGGAGCGTCAACGACGCTATCCGGCAGAACTGCAGCGATGCCTGATCGTGACCGATGGCCGACTCAAGGCTTGGCAGGCGCTGCAGCCGCTGCCTTGCCAATCGCTGTTGGTGGATATCGAAAGTTCGCCGGTCAAGCTGGGAAGGGCACAGTTACTTGCGCAACAACTGCATGCCGATTACCAGCACCTGGAGACACTGGCACTGCTCGGCGGATAACCTGGTATCAATAAAAACAACTGCGGCCAAGTGTCGCAGTTTGTCCAGCGAGTTATAGCAAAGTTGCCAAAGGCGTGCGCGAATACAGCGCCTTTGGCAATTAACCGCTATTACTTGGGCATCGACCAAGGCTGCAACGCATAACCTTTCTCGCTCAACTCGGCGCGAACTTCTTCAATCAAATGAGCCAGTTGCGCAGGGTCGGAGTAGGTGCTGCAAGGGACTTGCTTGCTGCCAATGCGGGTGCTGGTCCGGTCGATGACCGCCAGGCTCAACTCGCCGGTACCGTTGGGTACATCCCAGGCAACACACTGGAAAGGTTCAAAGGCGTGGTCGGCAATCAGCAGGGCATCGTTGATACGCAGCGGGGCGTTCATGGGTTCGGTCTCTCTGTGGGCCCAAACATGGAATAAACCCGCGCGCCTGTTTGCGCAGCGGTGAGTTACTTGTACTGATGCACCCGACCGGGGGGTAAGTCACACTTCTTTGGAAAATATTTTAATACCGTTTATCGGTTCATACCGGGGTACCTGGCATTTTTGTCAGTAGCGGCCAGGTTGGGAGGGGAGTTGAATAAGGTCTCGGCCGCAGGGCACTAATGATGACAGGGGGAGGCATGAGCCAAGGAACATCAGCGAGGCAGGGCTTGCAGTCTCCGGTTGTTCTCGAGGCCGTGGGAAACAACCTCGTCGATACACTTGAGCGTGCGACAGTGCAAATTCCTGCGTACTCGCAAATGGCCGCCCAGCAGCTGGTGCGAATGATCTGGGATGGCCGGCGGGCGAACAACCAGCACTATTTTCATAGCGAGGACCGTGTCATTGAAGCCGATGAGGTGGGAGGGGCCATCGATTTCATCGTGCTGGCGGAACATATCGCTTCGCTCAACAACGGTACAGTGTCGGTGCACTATCGAGTGTTCGATTATGACAGCGGCTGGCACGAGTCTGAATACCTTGACCTGGAGGTGGGTAGCCTTGAACTGGTACTTCCCCCTCCGTTGGTGGACGAATCCGAGAACGGCAGGCTGGATCCTGTCGGGCTGACGGCCGCCACCGTGCGGGTTGGAATCTACGATGGCATGTTACCTGGGCAGACGGTGTACCTGGAGTGTGTGAGAACAGGTGTCGGCGGACGCCATTCCCAGCATATCCAGGTTACCGACATACAAGATCTGACCTTTGCCGTACCTGTCGACTTCATCACCCCGGCCGTTAGCCACAACATTATTTTCTATTACTGGGTGGTTGAAGCGGGTGTACGAGCCAGATACTCGTTGTTTCTGTTGCTGCAGATCAGGCTAAAGACCCTGGAGCTACAGTTACCCTCGGTTGTCCAGGCCTGTGGTGGCCAACTTGATCCGCTGCTGGCGTTGTCTGGCGTCAGGATCAAGATTCGCTATGCGCATATGACCACGCAGGAAAGAATCACCTTGCACTGGACAGGCACGGCTTTGGGGTCGACCACGCTGGGGCCGCTTACGGGCGATCCCGCCGGTGAGCTTGAGTTCACCGCCTCCCCTGACGTTGTAGGCGCAAACATTGGCCCCAGCCAGCGCGAAGTGGCGGTCCGCTATGGCGTGGTTCGCCTGGGGGCTGAAGCGCAGGAGTCACCGCTACTGAGACTCGGTATACAGCCCCTGGCAGGCTTGCCACTACCCGAGGTCGCGGGTGCAGTCGGGTCGACTCTGGACCTTGATCGTTTTGTCGGCGACTCGGCTGTCTCGTTAATACTTTGGCGTTACGCCCGGGCGGGTCAAAGGGTCTGGCTACGCTGTCATGGTACGAAGCTCAATGGTGAGCCGGATCTCATCGAGTTGATCAGCGCAGGCGAGCTCAATGAAGATGAAGCTGCGAGTGGCCTCAGCAGGGTACTTGCCCGCAATCGTTTGTTGCTGCTACGGGACAACTCCGAGTTTCGGGTTGAATTCAAAGTCAGCTTCGATCAGACGCCGCAGGAAAGTAATGCGGTAACCTTCCCCTTGCTTTGCCTGACCCTGCGCACTGGGCTTAGGTGTACGGTCCCAGAATGAGATGGTGCGGATTAATTGTGAAACGGTCCGGTTCTTGAGTCCAGGCCTCACAGATCACCTTATGCGCTTGACTGCATAATCCCCCACGGTGGCCGCAGTGATACCGCCCCGGTATCCAGCCCGTTGCGGCGCCGCTTTTGACCCGAAACCCGCGACCAATGCGCCCTCTCAACAGACAGACGGTAGTGGGATATTGACGCATCGTTGCTACTGTTAAAACGGGCCTGCCAACACCCTGTTTCTACTTAAAATTCCAACTATTGGCGCCAAGGAAAAGGTCATGCTAGAGCCTGCATCCAACCGCCGCCTGCTGATCGTCGATCCGTGCGATGACTGTCATCGCCTGTTGCCAGGCTTGCGCAGTGTGGGCTGGGATGTGCATAGCTGTACCTTGTCTTCGGCCCTTGAGCATCCCTGCGACGTAGGCCTGTTGCGCTTGCAGGCTTCGCACCTGCAGCCCCCGGATGCGGTCAAGGACCTGATCAGCCGCAGCAACACCGAATGGATCGCGGTCTTGAGCGCCGAAGAGCTGCGAGCGCAGAATGTCGGCGATTTTGTCTGTGAATGGTTTTTTGACTTTCATACCTTGCCGTTCGATGTCTCGCGGGTGCAGGTCACCCTCGGCCGCGCCTTTGGCATGGCGCGCCTGCGAGGCAAGGGCAATGTGCATGTCGACGAGACCGAGCATGAGCTGTTGGGCGATAGCCGTCCGATCCGCGAACTGCGCAAGCTGCTGAGCAAGCTGGCGCCTACCGAGTCGCCGGTGCTGATTCGTGGCGAAAGCGGCACGGGCAAGGAGCTGGTCGCGCGGACCTTGCACCGCCAGTCCCAGCGCCGCGACAAGCCCTTCGTGCCGATCAACTGTGGTGCCATCCCCGAACACCTGATCCAGTCCGAGCTGTTCGGCCATGAGAAAGGCGCCTTTACCGGCGCCCATCAACGCAAGATCGGCCGTATCGAAGTGGCCAACGGCGGCACCTTGTTTCTCGACGAAATCGGCGACCTGCCGCTGGAGCTGCAAGCCAACCTGCTGCGGTTTTTGCAGGAAAAGCACATCGAGCGGGTCGGCGGCAGCCAACCGATTGCCGTGGATGTGCGGGTATTGGCGGCAACCCACGTGGACCTGGAAAAAGCCATTGATAGCGGCCGCTTTCGCGAAGACCTGTACTACCGCCTCAATGTGCTGCAGGTCGTGACCGCGCCGCTGCGCGACCGGCATGGCGACCTGTCGATGCTGGCCAGCCATTTTTCGCACTTCTACAGCCTGGAAACCGGCCGCCGGCCACGTTCGTTCAGCGAGGAAGCCCTGGCGGCCATGGGCAAGCATGACTGGCCGGGCAATGTGCGCGAACTGGCCAACCGGGTGAGGCGGGGCCTGGTTCTGGCCGAAGGCCGGCAGATCGAGGCGCAGGACCTGGGGTTGCACAGCCAGCAGAATTTCGAAGCGAGCATGGGCACCCTGGAAGACTACAAACATCGGGCCGAGCGCCAGGCCTTGTGCGATGTGCTCAACCGGCACAGCGATAACCTGAGCATTGCCGCCAAGGTACTCGGGGTTTCCCGGCCGACCTTCTACCGGCTGCTGCACAAGCACCAGATCCGCTAAGCCTGGTAGATACCACAAGCCCGCCGAAGCGGGCTTTTTGCTTAGAAGTAGTAAGGGAATTTCAGGCTGAAGGAGAAGTCCGGCGAGTCGTCGGTCAGGCCAATGGAGAGGTTGGGGACGATGGTCAGGTTATCGGTGGCCGCCAGGGTCATGCCGATGTTGAAGTTTGCCGAGTTGTAGTCGCTGCTGGGAACCGACTGCCAGTCGCCGCCATCAGGCTTGATCTTGCTTTTGCTGGCAAATTGGTCGGAGAACGAAAACGACATACTCATCTTCTCGTTCAAGGCAAAGGCAATACCGGCGCCGATCTGCCATGAGTCGCCGAGTTTCACGTCACCCGGGACCTTGGTGTTGATGGTAGGGCTGATGTCGCTGAAGGAGTCCTGCATGTTGTAGGTATAGGACAGGCTGCCGAACAGCACGGCAGGGTCGAAGGTCTTGACCAGCGAGATACCCGGGGTGATGGCCCAGACCCCGTTGCCGGTAGGGAGGCTTTCAGGTACCGACAGGTTGTCGTTGGTGGGATCGTTGACCAGTTTGATGCCATAGGGCTCCTCACCGGTGGGGGCCTTGATCCGCAAGGTGGCGACTGCGTCGGGCCAGTTTTCCGATTCGTCCAGGAACTTGTAGGCTATGCCGACGTTGACATCGCCGATTGTGGGATCGCGTCTGACGGTTGCGTCGGATGACACCGGCCCGGCGCCACCCGCGCCGCCAGAGGAATACGTGGATTGGCGGTAGACCACCGGGACGTTGATGTCGAACTGCCAACGTTGATCCAGGTTGTAGCGGGCGGTCAGGTCCAGGGTCCAGTTATCCGCCTTGATGCGGTCGAGGTTGATGTTACCGAGGAAAATAGAGTCCAGGGCCAGGAACCCGTTGAGCACCAGCGCCCGGGTATCGTAATGGGTGTAGGTCAGGCCGGTTTCGACGCTGAACTTGCCGCCACCGAAGAATCCGCTGGCCTCGTCATACAGGTTGGAAACGCTTTGCGCGGGCTCCGAATCTTCCTTGAGTGACTGGCCGTATGAGCTGCCTGTGGTGCCCGGCGCGCCTGCGGCCACTGTCTGACCACCCTTGACCGTCTCAGCCGGGGATTTGGTCAGGCGTTTGGGAGCAGGTGTCGCAGGTGTTTCTTCGACTTGGCGAACGCGTTGTTCGAGGACCATCAGTGCTTGCTGCTGTACTTCGTAACGCTGTTTCAACTCCATGAGTTCTTGTTTTAATGCTTCTACCTGAGGGTCGGCGGCTGCGTAAAGCATTGTGGCCGGAGTCAGGCTACTCAAACAGACGATAGCTCTGAACGTTAACGATCGATGCATGGGTTGGCCGTCCCTTCTGACTACATTTGATGAGACTGAGCGTAGATCAGAATCCGAGAGTGCGAAGACCTTTGAGCTGATCCAGGTTGCCGTTGACCGACCCTGCGGTCGGTGCGTTGTCACGCAGCACGACATTGAGGGACGTGAGGTTGCTGACCCGGTTGCCACCGCCGAGCAAGGTGGTGTTCTGCATCAGCCCACCCTGGGCCAGGCGTTGCGCGGTGCTGCCCTGGTTGTTGTTGGCGACGATATTCATTTGCACGCCGGTACCGCTCGAGGAAACGCTCAGCGAGCCCGCGCCGTTGGCGCCGACCAGGGTCGAGCCAGCGGCCAGTACCTGGCCCTGCTGCTGCGTTGCTGGCGCCTGGTTAGCCTTGGTGACGTTGATATCAACGTTGTTGTAGGCCGTGTTGTTGTCTCCGGCAGCCCGCACGACCTGCGTGACGCCCTCGGTACTGTTGAGGCCGCTGCC
This sequence comes from Pseudomonas sp. JV241A, assembly GCF_900275665.1. Taxonomy (NCBI): domain Bacteria; kingdom Pseudomonadati; phylum Pseudomonadota; class Gammaproteobacteria; order Pseudomonadales; family Pseudomonadaceae; genus Pseudomonas; species Pseudomonas sp. JV241A. Next base: position 57,616 of record NZ_OPYO01000037.1, on the reverse strand, counting down.
GCCCGTGATGGTACCGGTACCGCTGCTTTGCGAGTGTGCCGAGGCATGACCTTTTTCGTCGATCATCGACACATAGAACTGCGGTTTGATCGTCGATTGTTGAATTTGCATCGACGACGTGGCGCCGATCACTTCACCGTTGGCATTTTGCCAGGTGCTGGTCATGACAATGCCGAAACTGATGATTCGCCCCGGCATGACATAGCGGCCTCGCAGGTTCGCCAGTTCCTGATCCTTCAGTTCAATCGGCTTGAGCGTCTGTGCCTGGGTCGGCAGGCTGGCGGCCAGGCAAACGGCCGCTAGCCAGATTGGGGTCTTCATTGGATGCTCCCGGAGCCTCGTGCTCCCTTGTCATTAGAAGAAGTCGCTTTGGATGAATCCGAAATCCATCAGCTCGGCGTCTTGCACCGGGGTGAAGTTGTTGATGCGGTTCTTGGCGGTCAGCGGCAGAGGCGGGTCGAGCAGGGCATTGGTCTTGTCGTAACCCTGGCCGATGACGGCGAAGATGATGCCGTTCCAGCCTTTGACAAAGTCGTCGACCTTGAAGCGCTTATGGCCAAGTACCGGGTCACCGATGTATACCCAGCCGTTGGCGACTTTTTGCATGACCACAAAATGCTTGTAGCCACGGATGTCCATCAGTACCACCACCGGAATGCGGATGGTGTGCAAGGTCTCGACGGCCACCCGGTAACCACGGGCACGCATGCCCAGGCTTTCCACGTAACGCTTCATGTCGAGCATGGAGAAGCCCTGGGTACGGACCAGGTCCTGATCGGCATGGGCCAGCATGCCTTCGATGATCTGTTGTTCATCCACGTCCAGCCAATAGGCCTGGCGCAATATGGTCGCCAGGGCCGCGGCGCCGCAACTGAAGTCGGTTTTCTGTTGCACCAGGTCGGCGAATTTGCGCTCGCGTATGCTCTGGATGGGCTTGAATATCACCGCACCACCCGGCAATACGGAAAGTGGCATTTGTGCAGCTTCACTCAGACTGGCCAGGCAAAGCAGAAACGCCAAAGCGATAATGCGCATGTTCGATGCCCCCCTGCTGGTAGTGAAAAAAGGCCCCCCGAAGGGGGCCTCCAGGCCACGGCAATTACATCGAGGTGTTGGAGATGGCCAGCGAGTTGCTTTGTTGGTTGCCCACACCGGCAGCTACGTTGACGCCCAGGTTGCCACTGCCACCATTAACCGAACCGTTCAGGGTTGCAGTGTTGGTCACAGGGTTTGCCCAGCCAATTGGAGTCAGCACTTGGAAGGAAACACTGTTGCTCAGCTCAAACGAGTCGGCTTCGCTGTAGCTTTTCGAGATGGAGCTCGAAGACTCAGAAGCTTTTTCGTAGGCTTTCTCGAACGAGGAGGACGACGATTTATCGTACGAAGATTCACGGGACTTATCGTAAGAAGAGTCACGGGACTTATCGTAAGAAGAATCACGGGATCTATCGTAGGAAGAATCACGCGATTTATCGTACGCATAGTCACGCGATTTATCCCACGACGAGTCGCGCGATCTGTCGAACGAAGAGTCGAACGAAGTTTCGCGCGATGCATCGATCGATGCATTAAGCGTTACATCAAGCGATGCACTGGCTTCTTCGCTGCGGGTGCGTTCGCGACGGCCATCATCCGTGGTGACGGACCTGGCAGCCTCGGCGGCGGCGTTCAGCGCGACGTCCAGCGAAGCACTGCTGGTTGCGCTGGTATCGCGGCTGTTGGAACCACTGGCATTCGAGCTGTGGGAACCGCTGGCACTCGAGCTGCCCGAACCGCTGGCACTCGAGCTGTTGGAGCCGCTGGCACTCGAGCTGTTGGAACCGCTGGCAGTCATGCTGTTGGAACCGCTGGCACTCCAGCTCTTCGAACCGCTGGCCTCAGAGCTGCGCGAACCGCTGGCACTGGAGCTCGACGAAGCGCTCTTATCAACACTGGCGTCGAAGGTGCCTTCGCGAGAAGACGAACCGCTGATGGTTTTGGTAAAGGTCAGCGTATCCAGACGGGTTTCCCGATCGGCGTAGTTGTTGACAGTCAGGCCAGGGCCGTTTTGATTGGCAGAGGCGGTGGCCCTTGCGTTACCGAGTGGCGCATTGGTATTGGCAATGGCCATGGTGTTTTTCTGTTGGTTAAGGTCGCCACCAGCAATGTTGATACCGACGTTGCCGTTGGCACCACTGGCAGATCCGCTCATGACCGCAGAGTTTTGCGTCGACCAGTTGTTGACCTTGTTGTTGTTGCTGTATTGCGTGACGCGGGCGGTAGCTTCGGCAGTGCCGAACACGAAGGTGTTGTCGACGCTCGATTCGGACTGAGCGTTGGCGATGGCCGCGGCGTTGTCTTGTTGGTTGCCGTTACCGGCCGCCACGTTGACACCGACGTTGCCGCTCGAGCCTTCGGCGGAATCGGTCATCTCGGCTGAGTTCTCGGTCCCTTCGTTGTGGATCCGGTTGCCGGTGCTGCGCTGACTGTCATAGGCATTGGCAGTCGCATAGACAGGGATCTTGGTTGGAGGAGGGGTGTGGTGGCCGTTGTTATGATGACCATTATTATGGTGATCATTGCCACGCCGATCGTTCTGCCCAGCTTGTACAGCAACAGCCATGACCGCAGCAATTGCGAAAACCAGAGGCTTTAATGCCATCGAGGGTTTCATGGTGATTCTCCGTACTTTATTTTAGGTTAAGTGTTGTTCCTACCTGTTTGGGTCAGTCCGCGACCCGTATGCTCAGGGTGTTGGCCGTTCGATTTCCCACCCCGGCACTCTGATTCAACTGAATCACCCCACGGCTACCGGTGAAAGCCTGGTCACTTGTAGTGACCTGGCGATAGCCGGGTGCAGAGTCGGTTGGATCGGAGTTGTTGAGCAGCGCCACGTTCTGTTGCAGGAGGACGCTGTCGTCGATACTTTGCGGCTGAGCACCGATGCTGATGCGCAGTGCGTTGGCTTGCTGGTTACTGGCGCCCGCGCTCTGGTTGACTCCCAGCGCACCGTTGCCGTGACTGAAGGCGTCGCCCTGGATGCCGGACCGGGCATCCATCGCCGGGTCGACATGGGTGCGCAAGCGTTGACGAATCTGTGTGGTTGCGCTGGCGCCATGGCCAACCGCGATGGCCCGGGCGTTAGCCTGCTGCTGTTGATCGCCGGCAGCCTGGTTGACCGTGAGGTTGCCCTGGTATTGCTTGCCGGAACTGTCGATGTTGGCGTTATTGATTACTGGGGGTTGGGCGAAGGCCGGTGCACTGCAAAACGTGGCCAGAATCAGCAGCGTGTGCCTCATCTCACTGGCCTCCGGTCAAGATCTGCAGGGGGGCAAGGCCTTTCTGGATGTTGGAGTTGACCATGTTGGAAATGCCATTGCCGGAGCCCCCGGAACGTCCGCCAGCCAGGTTGGGCAGTTGGGTCTGATTACCGAAGTTGCCGCCCAGGTTGTTGGTCTGTTGCGTGATCAGGGGGGTAATGCCTGCACCGCTGCTGATGCTGGCAAAGTCACCATCGCTCAACTCGTTGGTTTGTTTGATGACATGTGCGGACGGGTTGGTATTGACGGTGACCGGGTAGGGGTCGGGAACCAGGGGGGGACGCATTGCGTTGCGCGGTTGCACATCGCGGGTGATGACGATGATCCCGTTTTCGGCCTGAACCGGCAGGCTGACGCTCGGTGTCAGTACACATCCGAGCAACAGGAGGCGATACATGCCTTTACCAATATTTCCCACGATGGCAATTCCTTCTTCGGTGCGCAGGCCTGTTCAGCGTTGCGAGGAAGAGAGCAGAAGGTGTGCCGGTTTTTATTTGTCATGGAAAAACAACGGTTTGAGTTTATTCACCGCAATTGTGAAAAATTCGTGTAACGCCTTTGAGACACAGGCATCGTACAAACCTGGATCCAGTGGGCGCCCGCGCTCATCAAGGGGCCCGGAGGTCGGCTGTTTCAGGTGTTTAACACTTTTGCGTACACGCGCCGGGCCCGCTTTAGATCGCGGGTTTGCGCCGTGAGCAGTGTTTCAGGAATGGACATCTGGCCGCATTGGGCGGCCATTTATACCTTGAGCAAGCGCGTTACCGCTGCAAAGGCTGCGCACCTGCGCTGCTCCCAGTCGCCTTGGACTACCTGACAAGGCTGCCGGTGCCGTACCAGCCAGTCACCGGTGGCCTGGAAAAACGCCTGGCGCTCAGACAACTGCGGCTGGCAGCGTTGCCCATCGTCGTGCCAGGCGATGGACTCGGGGCTGAGCAGCAGGTGCAGGTCATAATGGCGTGCCAACAATGCTTGTTCCAGCCACGCCGGGCAATCGTCAAACAGCGTACGGCTCCAGAGCATGTTGCTTAGCAGGTGCGTGTCGAGAATCAGCAGTTGCGGTTGCCGGGCGCGGGCCGCGTCTTCCCAGGCCAGTTGTCCGCGGGCAATGGTCGGAATGTCGGCATAGCAGGTATCGCGTGCCTGTTCGTCAATGAAGTGACGTACGAACTCGCCCACCAGCTCGCCACCGAAGTGCGCCTGGATTTCGTTGCCGAGCCAGCTTTTGCCGCTGGATTCAGGGCCTGTGAGTACCAGTACCTTCATGTGTACGCCAGCGCCGGATCGCGCCGCCAATCGCGCCAGCCCTGCACCGCGATCAGGGTGAACAGCGCATACAGCGCGGCAGTCAGGTACATGGCCTTGGACAGGAACAGGCCAACGAAAATCACATCCAGCACGATCCACAGCGGCCAGCACTGCAGACGTTTTTGCGCCATCCACAGCTGCGCGACCAGGCTGAAGCCGGTCAGGGCGGCGTCCAGCCAAGGGTGGGCGGCGTCGGTCCAGGTGGCCATGGCCGCACCCAGGCCCAGACTGCCGAGCAAGCCTATGCCCAGGCCAAAGGCAACCGCCTGCGGCGTCAGCAGGCTGACCTCGCGCGCCTCGCGCACGCTGTCCGGACGCGTCCATTGCCACCAGCCATAAAGCTGCAGCACGGCATACACCAGTTGCAGGAGCATGTCCGAATACAGCTTCACGTCATAGAAGACCCAGGTGTAGAGCAGCACCATCACCAGGCCGATCGGCCAGCACCAGGGGTTCTGCTTGGCAGTGAGCCAGACGGCGATGACGCCGAGCACGGCGGCGAACAGTTCGAGGCCGGACATCGGCGTTCCTTGGTAGTTTGCACAAAGGTGTGATTGTACCCGTTGGCGCCACTTCTGGCATACGCGCGGGACGCCCAGGCATGAGGTTCGGACTGCCACCTAGCATTTTTGTCAGTTGTTGGCCTCGATAACGAGGTATTGAATAAGGGTCGACTCTCACCCAGTCGGCCCTTTTTCATGGCGGTAAGCACGTAGGGCCGAAACGCTGTTTCCCCTGCTACCGAGGCTGTCTGCCATGAATGACATGCAAACCGATACCATCGAATCCACTACCACCAGCGAGCTGCCTGCGCTGTCGCTGTTCGCCTCGGTAGTGCCGGTCAGCGGCTACGACGCGGGCGTCAACCTGCATACCCTGAGCACTGACGACAAAGGCGTGCTGGCAACCGTGCCGGCGTTCGCCGACGTGCGTGCCGGCGACGAGCTGCGGGTGTACATGGACGCGGACAGCACCCCGGTTGTTGCGCCGCTGGTGCTCGAGGGTTTCGATCTCGGCCGGCCCCTGCACCTGCACCTGCCCACCGAGCGGTTTACCCCGGGCGCGCATGCGCTGCGCTACCGCTTCAGCCGCAACACTATCGAGTATGGCAATTCCCGCGACCTCTCGGTGCTGGTCAAGCTGGACCGCCCGGGCGGTTCCGAGCCCGGGCACCAGGGCCTGGTGGCGGCGGATGTCGCAGTCAATCCGGTGACCGCTGAACACCTGGAGAACGGCGTCCAGGTGCAGGTCTATTTCTACGAGCACCGCGCCGTTGGCGATGTGATCCGCCTGAGCTGGGGCGGCGTGATGTTGAGCTATACCCTGGTCGAGGCCGATCTCAATCAGCCGGTGGTGTTCACGGTGCCCGGCAGCGTCATTCGCCAGGCCGGTGACAGCCCCAACCTGGTGGTGACCTGGGAAGTGCACGATATTGTCCACAACACCAGCCAGAGCTGGGCGCCCCATGTGTCGGTGGTGGTCGATACCGGCCAGGCGCAATTGCCGGCTGTTTCGGTACCGGGGCTCGATAACGAGGGCTATATCAACCTCGAGGTGCTGGGTAGCGATGACCTGCTGATACATGTGCTGGCCAGCGCACCGGCGTTCGCCATCGGCGACACGGTCAGGTTGCGCTTTACCGGCTACATCGATTCGGGCCAGCCGACCCAAATCGACCTGGACCAGACCCTCCGCGGGAGCTTGCCGCAGACCCTGACCTTCAGCATTGCCAATGACAAAGCCTGGGCCCTGGCCAGCGGCCTGGCGGTCGTGGGCTACACGCTGGTGAAGGCTGGCGGCGAGCAGCACTCGCAGCGCCTGAGCATCGGTTTCAAAGGGCAGCCCAAAGCGTTGAGCGTGCCGAGGGTGGCGCAGGCTGTGGCGGGCGTACTGCCTTACGATGTTGCCCGGGCTGCCGTGATGATCCCCAAGTACCAGGGGCGCACGGCGGGCCACCAGATTACCCTGGTGTGGCAGGGCACCCAACTTGGCGGCAGACCAACCCTGCATGAAGTCCGGCGTGTGGTGACCGCCTCGGAGGGGGCAGGGGACCGCGAGCTGGCGATCAATGTCGGCACGGAACACATCCGCCTGCTGGAGTCGGGCTCGGTCAAGGTCTACTACCAGGTGCGCATGCTCAGCACGCGCAGCGTCGGCTTTCGGCAATCGCAACCGCTGGAACTGCGCATCAGCGCCGCCGGATTGTTGCCGGCGCCGGAGGTGGACGAGCCGGTCAATGAACTGGACCCGCATTTCTACCCTCTCGGGGTGCAGGTGACGGTCAACTACCCGGGCAAGCAGGTAGGCGACAAGGTCACGTTCACCTGGCAAGGCGCCGGACCGGAGAGCAGCTACAGCGAAACCAAGGCAGTCGACAGCAGCGGCGCGCTGCCAACGTTCCGTGTACCCCAGGCCATCGCCAACGCCGGCCTGGGTAGCACGGTATTGATGCGCTACGAGGTCGAGCCGGCGCTGGGCGGGCGGCCGTTGCCGTCCCAGGAGCGGGCGCTGGCGTTGCGCTCAGTCGCCCCAGTGCCGCAACTGCCGCAACTGACGGGCGCGCAGAACGGCAGCTACGACCCGATGCTCGGGCTGCATGGCGCCCAGGTGCTGATCAGCTACCCGGGCATGCGCGACAGTGATCGGATTGTCTTGTTCTGGAAAGGCGCTGCGGGCGCTGGCACCCCGGTGCTGCCTGAGCGTGCGGGCAGTGACACCGGCAGCATCACCATCAGCGTGCCGGCGGCGGCGGTGGCGGCGAACTTCAACGGTTCGGTGCAGTTGTATTATGAGGTGCTGCGCAATGAACTGGCGGCGCTCGAATCGCCCAGGCAAACCGTGCAAATTGGCGCGCCGAGCGCCGATGATTTGCCGCGCCCGAGGATCGATGAGGCTAACGGCAGCGAACTGGACCTGGACTTGTTCGAGGGCGATGCCCGCATCAGTGTCAGCGCCTGGCCGTTCATTGCTCTGGGTCAGCGGCTGTGGCTGGAGGTGCGCAGCGCCAATGCCACGCTGCCGCTGTTGGTGGACAGCCCGGTAGAGCAGGTGGCGGGGCTGACCGTGGCGCTACCGCGCGAATTTCTCGACGAGCTCGACGATGGCAGCGCGTTGTCGCTGCACCTGAGGGTCAACTTCGGTGGCGCTGCGACGCTGGATTTCCCGGTCAGAACCTACACCGTGCGCCAGGGGCAACTGCACATCGGTGTCTCCGATTCGGGCCTGGCCCGTTCCGCCTTGCCCGAGGACTGGACGCTGCCGACCCAGACCTGTGCGGTGACCCTGGTCGGGCGGTCGGGCGCGCAAGGCAGCCTCAGCGTCAATGGCTCGGCGCAATTCGACAACGACAGCCAGCAGTTGGACTTCACCCTGGATGCCAAGGGTGAGTTCATTGCCTGGCTGGGCGACCCCTACGCCGAGACGGTGCTGGTCAGCGCGGCGATCGGCACGGGCCAGGCCCAGCATGTGCCGGTGCGCTTTACCGATGTCTTCCCGTTCGATCAACAGCAGGAAGATCAACGCGTGCGCGCCCGCGCGGCCAGCGGTGCGCTGGCCAACGGCCGTGCCGCCAACCGCGTGTGTTTTGATGCTGGCGGCTCACCGATGTCACTTACGTGCAGGTTGAACTGAGCGGCAGTGCGCGGATTGTCGGCCACCCTGGCCAGGTGGTCAGCCTGCCGTTGACGGTACTGACCGGTGATTGCCAGTTCGACGTGGTCGACAGCGTCGCCGAAGAAGTGACGGTGACCTTTCTGTTGCCCCAGGGCGGCAGCTGGACCCGCTTCAGCAAGACCCTGTACTTCTCCAGCCTGGCTTCACGCTATGCGGCCCGGGGTGTGGCGACCGACGGCATTCCCTGGTTCATGCGCGTCAACCAGATCAGCAGCGTCGAAACCAGCCATGTGCGCATCCCGCACATGCGCGAGTTCAGCGATCATCCCAGAGGCCTTGATGGCGGCATTGGCGTGCGGGCCATGGAAGCCGACAGCAAGGGGTTGCTGGTGCTGGTCGAGCCTTACCTGCAAATGGCCGCCGGCGACAAGATTCACGTGCACTTCGGCGACGAAGAGGTGCCTGCCACGCCATTGCCGATCGTGGTATTGCCCGAGGACGTGAACAACCTGGTCACCCTGTTCGTGCCGGCTGCCCGCATTCCCAAAGGCGTCAGCGAGGTATGGTTCACGGTCGAGCCGCTCAGCGGCAACAAACGGGCGTCTGCGCGCTTGCGAGTCAAGGTCAAGGTCACCTTGCCCGGCGGGCCAAACCCCATGCCTGGCAGTGAGTATCATGCTGGCTTGATGTCGCCGGAAGTGCCCTTCGGCCTGATCGACTGGGAGATGGCCCAGGATGGCGTGACGGTGCGCGTCAGTCCCTGGCGCTACATGGAAGTCGGCGACACCCTCAATTTGAGCTGGGGCGGGGCCAAGGTCACACACGTCGTCCAGGAAGGCGAGGTGCGCCAAGTCATACCGGTGTTCGTCGACTTTGCCACCATCGAGGCGGGCGGCGATGACGAGCGCCTGCTGGTCCTGTACTGGCTGGAAGACGAGGTGGGCAACGACTCCGACGGTGCCTCGTTGCCCAGCTATGCCTTTGTCGAAGTCAGCCTGGTGTTGTTGCCACGGCCAGCAGTGGCTGGGATCGACGAGGAAGGTTTTCTCGACCTGGGGGTGCTGCAGGGCGCCGATGTCGGCATATCGGTTATCGCCGATGGGCACCCCTTCCGGGTCGGTGATCGGGTGGTGTTCACCTTTCGCGGTTATACCGAAGACGTCGTGGCGATCCCGCCGCATGTTTCGCCTGAATACCCGGTGGGCATCATGCCGCCACCTCGTCCCATTAGGCACGAAGTACCCAACAGCATCGCCGAGTCGATCGCCGGTGGCCTGGCCTATGTCTCCTACAAGGTGACCCGCGACGGGCAGCAGATACCGTCCAGAACCACTGCCGTCGGTGTCAGGGGCAAGGCGGCCGAGTTGCTGCCGCCGGATGTGGATAGTCGCGAGGAAGACTTTCTGCCCGACACATTGCCGCAAGCCGTGGTGCGGATTCCGCCGTGGGTGGGCATGTTTGCCGGCCAACAGGTCCGCCTGGTCTGGCAAGGCAAACGGGAGAACGGCCACGCCTACGCCTTTATGCGCGACTGGTACCTGACCGGGTCCCAAGTGGACAACCCGGTCGTGCTTATCGTACCGGCCGAGCATATTGCCGCGCTGTCGGGCGGTAACCTGGAACTGTTCTACCGGGTGTACTTCGGCAGCAGCGAGCCGCGGGAGTCGCAGGTGTTGCCGCTGTGGGTCGGTGAGCCGGCCCCCGAGCTGGTCCGCCCGACCGTGCCGGAGGCGGAGAACGACACCCTTGATCCGATCGGCATCGTGGTGGCCACCGTCGAGGCTCCCTTGTACGACGGCATGGCACCCGGGCAGACGGTGTTTATGGAGTGGCTGAGCCCGGTAGAGGACGCGGACATCTTCGATAGCTTCCCGGTGCAAATTGCCGATGACGTGGCGTTCCCCGTCTACGAGGAAGACATCGTGCCCAGCCTGGGGCATGAGGTGCGCGTCCGTTACTTCGTTACTGAGCCTGCAGAACGCCGACGCTATTCGGACTTCCTGCACCTGGGCATCGGGCCGGTGCTGAGCAACCCGCCACGGCCGCGGATCGAGGAGGCCAATGGTGATGTGCTCGATCTACGGAGTTTTCAGGGCAATGCGCTGGCCACGGTGGCGAAATGGAATGGGATCAATCTGCGCCAGCGGTATTGGTTCCGTTGCCGGGGGGTAGACCATGAGGGTAACGACAAGACCATTGTCCTTGCCGAGCGCCAGCTTGTGGCGCCTGGCGAAGTGGACCTGGGTATCCGCGCTACGCTGACGCGCTTTGAACTCCAAGGCTTTGCTGATCTCAGCGAGATTGTTCTGGAGATGCTGGTTGGGCTGCGGGAGGATGCTGAGGAGGCCGAGGCAATCAGGTTCCCACTGCGCAGGTACCAGATTCGCCAGCTCAGTGTCGCTCTGACCGCCCCTGAAATAACTGAAGCCCGGGGCGCCGTGCTGGATCTTGCATACTTCAATGGTGATGCCACCGTTTGGATGCCCCCATGGGCGGGCATAGCTGAAGGTCAGACTATCTGGATTAGTGTGATAGGGCGACTGGCTAGTAACCAGGAGTTGAAGGTTTGGCTGGCTGAGGCAGCGCCTGTAACACGACAGGAACTTGGCAGCGGTGTCAGCAGGGCGCTCTCGCGCCAGACACTGAACACACTGGTGCATGATTCAAGTCTGACGATTCATGTACAGGTTGATCCACGCGGTACAGGTGACCTGGAAAATGCCATCGACGCGCCGGTGCGCGGGTATCAGCTCTTGACCAGATCGCTCGCCGCGCTGGCGGTATCCACGGGAGGTATAACGAGCAATTTGCTGTCTTCATACTGGGATTTTGCGAGAGAGACAAATGCCGTCACCGTCATTGGTGTGGCGGGTAGTGCCCTTACTCTAAAACTGTCTGGTAGTGCAAGTTTCGCTGATGATAGCCAAGAACGTGACGTGACACTGGACGGCTACGGCGAGGCACGAGTCACTGTTAAAAGTACAATGCCTAATGCAACAATCACAGCGTCTCAAACTGGGTATTCCGATGTTATTGCCAATCTCAATTTCCGAACCAGCTTTCCAGTAGATGATAATGATGGGCTGTACAATCTGAGATTTAATGTTGCTAGCGGAGCGCGGGGTGACAATCGTAGTATCAATCGATGTGTCTTTGAGGGCAATTTTTACACGTCAAATCCGAATGCGACTGTCAGTGTGTCGGGCAATGCCAGATTGGTGGGCTACCCAGAGCAAACCGCAATAATACGCCTGCCCGTTACAGGGGGATTAACAGGTGTGTTCTTTGATGTGACGAATAATCTTAGACAAACCGTCGTCGTTACCGTGGCCCATGGCTCCCTGCGCATTAGCAAAACCATGACGTTTACTTAAAAGTTATCGGGTTTTAACAGACCGTTCCACTTGGAGCGGTCTTTTTGTTTTCAGTTTTGCAAAATTGTAACGCGAGAACATTTTGGTGTGGTTGCTGAAGGTCGACAGTTTGCGCAAGGGTTTGAGCTTTTCGAGGTGCTCAAGGTCGAGGATTGCACCTAGGTCGTCCACCTGGCTCATCGCCTCTGACTGCCATGCAGTCTTTCGCAGATGAGTCGTACGACATGCCGCTGGACAGATTCTTAACGCTAACAGCGTTCGTCGTGCTGATTTCAAACTAGAATTTTGCTCAGTTTCGGCAGGACGCCGTACTTGGCAAATTGACGTTTGCAACGGCTCGCCGTAGCTGAAGCTGCTTCAGATACACGCCCATACGCTGTGAGCTTGGCTAATCAGGGAGATGCACGCCATGCAAAGACGTTTGAACAAGATCATCCCGGTCCTCGTGTTTCCGCTGCTCTTGCAAGCGACCTCGGCCCATGCCGAATCATGCGCAGAGACGCTCAAACAGGTCGAGACGTTGTACAACAAGACCGTGTCCAGTTGCGGGGAAGACCCGGCATCGGATTGTTCGGGGTTGCTGGTCAGGGGCACCCACCGTGCGGACCCGGCGAAGGGCCAGCAATGGGATGTGTGGAACCCCAGCCCGAAAGCCAAGGAACTGGGCACGTTCGCCGCTTCCTGGATGCGCGCGGACGGCATCAGCTATGAAGACCCCGGCATGAGTACGCAGAACGGCTACCTTATTACACCGGTCGACCTGGTTCGCAAACCCGAGACCCCGGTGCACGTTTACTGCGCTTTTCCCAATGATGCCTGGACCGACTTTCGTGACGACCGTGGTTGTGGCAACAACAGGAATACAACCCAGACCGAGGCCGTTTGCCAGGCCATGAACCCACCGATCAGCAGTGCCAATGCCTGGGTTGCGCATTTCACCAGGTTCAACAACGACAGGAAGCAGGATCAGTTGCAGTGCGGCTTCAACATGCGCAACCCGATGAGCAGCAAGGAGCGGGTGGACGCGTTTAAAAACTTCATGGGCGCCCGGCAGGTCATCAATACCCGCGAGTTCCAGACCCAGACGGAGTTTCGCCTGGGCAACCCGAAAGAAGATGAACTGCCGATACTGGCCTTTTTCTACAGCGACTCACGCGGCTTGAGGGATGCCCAGCTCAACCAGCAGGACTATGAAAGAAAAACCGGCAAGCAGCGCAATATCATCAAGATCGACTTTCCGAGAACCCCCAATGGCAAGGCGACGTTCTCCTGCGCCGCAGCACCGCAACCGCCCGCCAAGCCGTTCTGTGACAAGTACATCCAGTCCAGCAGCTGGGTACAACGTCCTGACCCGAAACTTGGCCCCAACACCTGGTCGCTTCAGGTAGTACCGACCGAGTGCGGACGCCAGATCGCCGATAATGAAACCGACAGGATGTTTGCCGAACTGTACAACGCCCACAAAAACGACGATCAATGGAGGCAATACAGCATCAATGGTGGCTCCCTCCGCCGGCAACTGGTTTGCCATCTGGCGGCGGTCTACGATGGCCGGCCGGTACGCAACAAGCCCGAGTGGAACCTGGAACCGGCGCGTCCCTATGTCGATCAGCAGAAAGCCGTGGCCATGCAGTGCAACCCGTACTGAGCCGGGTTGACTGACATAAACCGGGCTTTGTCAGCCTGAACGCTGCTGCCTGCCGAGCCCTTCAGGGGGGGGCGGCAGGCTTTTTTGCTACAGGCGCAGTTGCCTAGACCGGATTGCACCCCTGCGCCCTGGTTTGCTCCTTGCCGGCTGCCGGGCGATAGGGTTCAAGGTTCCACTCCGCCTTGGCCCGGTAGTTGTTTTGCAAGCAATCGAGTTGTTCGCGCATGCTGCCCGGGCCGCCTTCCTGCCACTGCGGATCGTTGCCACGCAGACGCAGCAGTTCAGCGTAGAGCTGCTCGCCAGGGGCCGTGCGTCCCGCGGCGGTCGGCACCACGCGCAAGCCCCAGACCTGCCTGCCGCTGACCGAGTCCTTGAACTGCGACCAGGACGAGGCGGCAATCAACCCTGACGTTGTCGGCGCAAAGGGGTTGCAGCCTGCCTTGGCGGCCTCGCTGTCACTGACCTTCGGCCGGAACGGCTCGATGTTCCATTGGCTCTTGGCCGGGTAGTTGCCGATCAGGCAGGCCAGTTGCTGGCGCATGCTGCCCGCGCTGGTTTCATGCTGCTGCCATTGCGGATCGGCGCCGCGCAAGCTGAACAGTTCAGCATAAAGCGCCTGTTGGTCGCTGGCCTGACGGGCCTTGCCCAGCGCGGTAGGGATGACTACCAGGGTCCACTCCTGGCGGCCGCTGCCCGGGTCCAGGCGCAGTTCCCAGTTCGCCGACTGGATGTACGTTTGCTCGATCACACCGCTGATACCGAGGCTGACCACCTGGTCGTTGGCAAGGTAGGCGAAGCGGTTTTCTGCAGGCTGCTGAAAGTCCATCCTGAGCACCGGCACGGCATAGCCCTGGGCGAACAGCTTGCGCTGAAAGCTGCGGGCCACTTCCAGACCATTGGTGGGCACCGGCCTTTTCACGTCGCCGCGGGTGGGCGCAACAAAGGTACTGTTGGGGTCGTACACTAACGCGTCGATGTGAGGCAGGCGTGCGCTGCCGTCACCCGTGTCGGTGGCGGTACGGATCAGGAACTCGTTGAACTGGTCCTTGGCAATCCAGGCTTCGCCTTGCTTGCCGGGGTTCTGGTGGACATCGATCATCGCGTCCCAGTCGGCCGGCTGCTCGGCATTCCATGAGCATTGCCCCTGCTGGATACCGTTACGGTACTTGGCCCGCCATTGGCCGGCGGTGTCGACGCCACTGATATCGCAGCTACCGAACGCCAGGTTGCGGTTCTTGTTGGGTTGGTTGGGGGTTGGCGCCGCACCCGCCGGGATTGGCTGGTTGTACAGGCCGCAACCGTGCCATTGGCGTTCGGTGCCGGTGTAGCCGTCAAAGGCGAAGATGCACAGGTAGCCGGTTTCCATGACGGGCTGCTTCAACGCCCAGGCATCGGCAGGGGTGCGCAGGATGAAACCGGCCGGGCGCACCAGTTTGCTGATGCTGAGGTCTTTGCGAATCCAGGTGAATGAGCTGGCGCCGAGCTTTTTCGCGAACTCGCTGTAATCCCAGAAGTTGAACGGCCCGTCGTCGACCATGCGCACGGTCACGCCGCTGCAGTAGTTGTGCCCGCGCGGCGCTCCGGTGTCGGGCTCCTTGCACGGCGCAGCGGCGCTGATGACGGTGTTGTAGTTGCGGTTGATCCGCTCAAGGGCATGGGCTGGATCGAGTGCGCTGGTAACGGATTGTGCTGCGTGTGCCGCCGGCAGGCAAAGCAGCAAGGCGATTGCCAAGGGGTGCTTGTGCATGGGTGTAGCCTCCTTCCATGGGGGAGGCTTTACCTTAGGGGCAATTTCGTCAGGCAGTCTATTGGCAAAAGTCTTACATGATTTGCGTTAAACCCGGAACTGTCGCAGTAGTTGTTCAAGCTGCGTGCTCAGCCGCGCAAGTGCTTTGCCCGAGTCGCTGGAGTGCTGCGCCGCCAGGGCGGTTTGCTGGGACAGGTCTGCCGTTTCGGTCACGTTGCGGTTGATCTCCTCGACCACATGGGACTGCTGCAAGGTGGCACTGGCAATCGAGGCGTTAAGCGCCGTCAGGTTGTGCAGCGCCTGGCTGATGGCATCCAGGCTCACCCCGGCTTCGCTGGCCTGCTCGACGGTCTGGCGCGAGGCCTCGCTGCTGGCGTCGATGGCCTTGACGGCCGCTTCGGACTGGCCCTGCAGGTGCTCGATCATGCTCTGGATTTCTGCGGTGGACTGCTGGGTGCGCTGGGCCAGCAAGCGTACTTCGTCGGCAACCACGGCAAAGCCGCGACCTTGTTCGCCGGCGCGGGCCGCTTCGATGGCGGCGTTGAGGGCCAGCAGGTTGGTCTGCTCGGCAATCGAGCGAATCACCTCAAGCACGCTGCCGATGCGTGTGCTCTGGCCGGCCAGGGCACGAATGACCTGCACGGCTTCATCGATGGTCGCCGACAGCTGATCGATACGCTGCAGGCTGCCATGGATACTGTGCTGCCCTTGTTCGGCGCGCAGCTGGGCATCGTGCATCTCGCTGGAGGCTTGCTCTGCGTTCTTGGCCACATCCTGCACCGCGTAGGTGACTTCGTTGATTGCCGTGGCCACCTGTTCCATCTGCTGCGACTGCTGCTCGCTACGCTGCTGGGCCTGGCCGGCGTTGTTGCCAACGTCCGTGGCCGACTGCCCCAAGGCATGCACTGCGCCCTGCAACTGGCTGACCACGCCCTGCAACTTGCCGGTAAAGCTGTTGAAGTGGGTACCCAGCTGGGTCACTTCATCGCTGCCGTGGGTATCCAGGCGCCGGGTCAGGTCGCTCTCGCCACTGGCGATGGTGGCCATGGCATCGACCGCCTCCTGCAGCGGCCGGGCAATGCTGCGGGCGATCAGCACCACCAGCAGAGTCATCACCAGGGCGATGCCCAGGCCGAGAATCGAGGCGTCGCGCAACTGGCGGATGAACTCGGCCTGCATGTCGTCGATGTAGACGCCCGAGCCAATCACCCAGCCCCACGGCTTGAACAGTTGAACGTAGGAGGTTTTTTTCACCGGCTCGCTGGCACCGGGCTTGGGCCAGCGGTAGTCGATACTGCCGGCGCCCTTGGCCTTGGCCAGGGCGGCCATCTCGTTGAACAGGGCAAAGCCGTCCGGGTCGCGAATCGCCGACAGGTCCTGGCCGTCGAGCTTGGGGTTGGTCGGGTGCATGATCATCTTCGGCCCAAGGTCATTGATCCAGAAGTAGTCATTCTGGTCATAACGCAGGCCGCGCACCGCGCTCAAGGCTTGTTGCTGGGCGGCATCGCGGCTGAGGGTACCGGCCGCTTCCAGGCCCTGGTAATACGCCAGCACCCCGGCTGCGGTCTCGACCACGTGGCGGGTCTTTTCGGCCTTGGCCTGGTACAGGTCGCCATGGATCTGGCGCAGCATCAGCAGCCCCAGGGTTACCAGCATCACCACTGCCACCACCAGGATCAGCCACAAGCGCCGGCTGATCGACATACTGCGAAGAGTTTTCATGGAATGCTTACCCCGAATTCTTTTTATTGTTGCCTACATCCAAGCATGCTTTGCCCCCCGAACCTACTCGACCAAGGGCTAAGTGCTTGATTCGTTGAGGTCTGTTGCGTCGTCCCAGCAGCGTTTATCCGAGAGGTCTGATAGGATTTCGGCCTCGACGGGGTAAACCTGAAGGCCGCGTGAACTTTTCTGCTGGCTTTGCGACCGACTGTCGCTGTAAAACGGCCAGGCGCTGAACAGCCATTGGCAACTAAAAGACTATAAAGGGGCATGCCGCAGGCATTGCCTCACGGGGGAAGCATGGATCTTTGGACCGGCCTGCAGGCTGTCATTCTAGGTATTGTCGAAGGCTTGACGGAGTTCTTGCCGATTTCCAGTACCGGCCACCAGATCGTCGTGGCCGACCTGATCAACTTCGGTGGTGAGCGGGCCATGGCCTTCAACATCATCATCCAGCTGGGCGCGATCCTGGCGGTGGTCTGGGAGTTTCGCCGCAAGATCTTCGACGTGGTGGTGGGGCTGCCACGTCAGCGTGAAGCACAGCGCTTTACCGTCAACCTGTTGATCGCCTTCATGCCGGCGGTGGTCCTGGGGGTGTTGTTCGCCGACCTGATCCACGAGTACCTGTTCAACCCCATCACTGTGGCCGCAGCCCTGGTGGTCGGTGGTGTGATCATGCTCTGGGCCGAGCGCCGCGAGCATGTGATCCGCGTTGACCAGGTCGACGACATGCGCTGGAGCGATGCCCTGAAGATTGGTTGCGCCCAGTGCCTGGCGATGATCCCGGGTACCTCGCGCTCCGGCTCGACCATCATTGGTGGCTTGCTGTTCGGCCTGTCGCGCAAGGCGGCCACCGAGTTCTCGTTCTTCCTGGCCATGCCGACCATGGTCGGTGCGGCGGTGTACTCGGGCTACAAATACCGCGAGCTGTTCCAGCCCGACGACTTCCCGGTATTTGCCATCGGCTTCGTGGTGTCGTTCATTTTCGCCATGATCGCGGTACGCGGCCTGCTCAAGTTCATCGCCAACCACAGCTACGCGGCCTTCGCCTGGTACCGCATCGGGTTCGGCCTGATCATTCTCGGCACCTGGCTGTTCGGTTGGGTCGACTGGACCACGGCGCACGGTTGAGATGAGCCGTAGCCAGAGCCAACAGCGCCGCGCGGCCTCTACCAGCGGCGCCATGCAAAACCCGCGCAGCAAGCTGCTGGTTTTTGTCGCCCTGTGCCTGCTGCCCGTGGGCGGGGCCCTGCAGATGCTGCTGAGCGGGCAGTCCTGGGTGCCGGCGCTGGCCTATCCGCTGGCCAGCCTGGTGAGCTTTGTACTGTATTGGCGCGACAAGCAGCAGGCCCGCAACCAGGCCTGGCGCACGCCGGAGAAGGTTTTGCACGCCAGTGAGCTGTGTGGCGGCTGGCCGGGCGCCTTGCTCGCCCAGCAACGCTTTCGGCACAAGACCCGCAAGCTGTCGTTCCAGCTGAGCTTTTGGGCCATTGTCGCCGTGCATCAGCTGTTCTGGGTCGACCACCTGCTGCTCGACGGCCGTTGGTTGGGTGCGGCGTTGGCGCCAGTGCTCAGATAAGCAAACCCGGTTGCAGGCGCTTGGGCAGGCGCCTGACCACCAGTTGGTGGGAGCGTTGCAGCAGCTCGCTCAGTTCAGCGCGGCCCATGGGGTAGGGTGGCGCCATGCTGATCCAGTGCGCTCGCGCCAGATAAGGCGCCGGGCGCACGCCGGGGCGGTCGGCGTAACCCAGAAACAGATCGCTATCGACCTTGAACGACAACCCGGCGCCGGCCAGGTCAAGCACGGCGAACATCTTGTTGCCGGCCACCGAGAACACGCGCACGCCGCCCCACTTGTAGTCTTCCCGCGCACCCGGCAGGCTCAGGCACAAGGCCGCGACCTGGGCTTCGGTGATTTTCCCTTCAGACATAACGTTCCCCGCATTGGGCGAATTCCGCCACCAGATGATCGATCCACACCCGCACCGCCGGCAGCAGCCCGCGCCGATGTGGGTAGACTGCCTGCAGATACCCGCCGGGCAGCGACCAGTCTGGCAGCAGCCGCACCAGCTCGCCACGGTCGAGTTCTTCTTCGCAGTGCATGATCGGCAGGGCGGTAAAGCCCAGCCCGGCAATGGCGGCGGCCTTGCGCACGACAAAGTCGTCGATCGCCAGCCGTGCCTCCATGGCCAGCTCATGCTTGTGACCCTTGGCGTCGAGCAGGCGCAGATGCACCAGGCGGTCGGCGTCCACCGCGCCAAGTACCGGCAGGCTGGCCAGGTCTTGCGGGTGATTGAGCACCTGCGCGGCGGCGAATTGCGGTGCGGCCACCAGGAGCATCTGCGCCTGACGCAGGCGGCGGGTGACCAGGGCCGGGTCTTCATCACCCAGGTCGCGCACGCGCAGGGCTACGTCGACGCCCTCGGTGATCAGGTCGACGCGGCGGTTGAGCAGGATCATGTCCAGTTGCACCTGCGGGTATTGCTGCAGGAAGCGGCTGATCACATCGGGCAAGAATTCATGGGCCAGGCCCACCGGGCACGACACCCGCAAGCGCCCGCGTGGTTCGCTGGTCATGCTGGCCACCGCTTCGTCGGCCATCTCTGCCTTCAGCAGCATGGCCTGGCAGTGGCGCAGGTAGCGTTCGCCCACGGCCGTCAGCTTCAGCTGGCGCGTGGTGCGTTGCAGCAGACGCGTACCCAGGCGTTCTTCGAGCTCGGCGATACGCCTGGACAGGCGTGATTTGGGAATACCGAGCAGACGGCCGGCGGCAGCAAAACCGCCGGCTTCGACCACGCGGGCAAAGTAGAAAAGATCGTTGAGGTCTTGCATGGGATATCACCATTGTCCTGCCAGTAGGACAAACTAACGCATTTTTGCTGACTTATCAGCTATTCGCCACCCAAGTAGGATTCTCCCCATCGTGATCGCCCACTCGCGGTCTTCATTCAGGAGAGTCCCATGAAACTGTTGCATATCGATTCGAGCATTCTGGGCGACAATTCCGCCTCCCGTCAGCTGAGCCGCAGCGTGGTTGAAGCCTGGAAAGCCGCCGACCCGTCGCTGCAGGTGACCTACCGTGACCTGGCCGGCGACGCCATCAGCCACTTCTCGGCCGCGACCCTGGTGGCTGCCAGTACCCCGGAAGAACTGCGCGATGCCGCGCAACAGCACGAGGCCAAACTCAGCGCCGAGACCCTGCAGGAATTCCTCGACGCCGACGCCGTGGTGCTGGCTGCGCCGATGTACAACTTCACCGTGCCGACCCAGCTCAAGGCCTGGATCGACCGTGTCGCCGTGGCAGGCAAGACCTTCCGCTACACCGAAGCCGGCCCTGAAGGCCTGTGCGGCAACAAGAAAGTGATCCTGGTATCGACCGCCGGCGGCCTGCATGCCGGCCAGCCTACCGCGGTCGGGCATGAAGAGTTCCTCAAGGTGTTCCTCGGCTTCATCGGCATCACCGACCTGGAAATCGTCCGCGCCCATGGCCTGGCCTACGGTGATGAGCACCGGGTCAAGGCCCTGAACGCTGCCCAGTTGCAGATCAGCAACGACCTGTTCGCCGCTGCCTGATTGCACTAGCGCCACCCAAACCGACTGCAGGCATGGCCTGCAGTCGGTTTTTTCATGGAGTCTTCATCTGCGCCGATCCGGCCCGTTCTATGCTGCGCACTGTCAGCATTGATCGACAGCGTTGGGTAAGGTGCAAAACGATGCGGCGTCTTGGCGCGTTATTCCTGCTTGTGCTGCTGGGCGGCCCACTGACGGTGCACGCCGAGCCGGCTGCGCACTGGAGTGTCGGCGTGCACCGGTTGAGCTTTGCCGACCCGCTGGATGCGCAACCGGTGCAGGCACTGGCGTTCTATCCGTCCAGCGGCCCCGAACGCAGCAGCCGTATCGACGGCTATCGGATCCAGGCCTGGGAAGGCGCACCGATGGTCATGGGCCGCTATCCGCTGTTGATGCTTTCCCACGGCAACACCGGTACGCCCCTGGCCTTGCATGACCTGGCGACCGCCCTGGCACGTCGCGGCTTCATCGTCGTCGCCGTGACCCATCCGGGCGACAATGCCCGCGACCATAGCCGCCTGGGGACCCTGAGCAACCTCTACGGACGTCCCTTGCAGATCAGCGCGGCGATCACTGCCAGCCTGAGCGATGCCTTTCTGGCGCCTTACATCAATGGCCCGCAGGTGGGTGTGATCGGCTACTCGGCCGGTGGCGAGACCGCCTTGATCCTGTCCGGCGCGCAACCGGACCTGGAACGTCTGCAACGTTACTGTCGGGAGCGCCCGCTGGACGCCGATGCCTGCAAGACCCAGGGGATTCTGATCGCCGATCGTGCCGACCTGCGGGCTGCGCCTGATCCGCGGGTCAAGGCGCTGCTGCTGATGGCGCCCCTGAGCCTGATGTTCGGCCGTCATGCCCTGGCCGAGGTCAAGGTGCCGGCGTTGATCTACAGCGGCGACCAGGACCAGTTGCTGGCCATCGACAAGAACGCCCAGGCCCTGGCGCGCAAACTGCCGGTCACACCCAACTACAAGCTGCTGGCCGGCGCCGGGCATTTTGTCTTCATGGCGCCGTGCGACGACGAACAGCGGCAGAAGATGGCCGCCTTGTGCAACGACCCGGACGGCGTCGACCGGGAGGATATTCACCTGTCGTTGCAGGCGGAGGCCGCACGGTTTTTCAACCACACCCTGGGTGACCGCCACCGGGGCGGGCTGCCTATGGCCGATCAGTGAGCGTTGGCGCGACGCGACAGCAGCACGGTCAGGCCGACCCCTAGCAGGGACAGCAAGGCCGCCACGCAGAAGATCCAGGCATAGCCCAGGTACAGGGCCACCGCGCCCATCACCGGCCCGGCAATCGCCAGGGCCAGGTCGAAGAACACCGCATAGGCGCCCAGGCCCGCGCCGCGGCTGGAGCTGGGTACCTGTTTGATCGCCTCCACACCCAGCGCCGGATACACCAGCGACAGGCCAAAGCCCGCAAGCCCGGCGCCAATCAGCGCCAGCGCCGGGCTTGGCGCCAGCCACAGCAAGGCCAGGCCGAGGGCTTCGGTGGCCATGCAGGCCACCGCCACCTGATAGCCGCCGAAGCGGTTGACCGCGTTGACGAACAGCAGTCGCGAAAGAATGAAGCACACGCCGAAAGCACTCAGGCACCAGGCCGCACCGCTCCAGCCCTGCTCAAGATAGAACAGGGTGACAAAGGTGGTCAGGGTGCCGTAGCCGATCGATGCCAGGGTCAGGCTGACGCCGCACGGCGCCACTCGGCCGAATGCGGCCCAGAACGGCAGGCGTTCGCCGCGCACCACCGGCGTCGACGGCTTGTTGCGGATTACCAGCAACGCCAACAGCGCCAGGCCACTCAAGGCCAGGCCCAGGGTAGCGAAGTTGACCTGGTCGACCAGCATCACCCCCAGCGGCGCGCCGATGGCGATGGCGCCGTACGAGGCAATCCCGTTCCAGGAGATCACCCGCGCAGTCTGCTCGGCGCCTACCGCACCGATGCCCCAGCTCAAGGTGCCAACACCAATCAGCCCTTGGGCAACCCCCAGCAGCACGCGCCCGCCCAGAAGTGCCAGCAGGCTCAGCAGCGGCACAGTTACAGTCAGCGCCGAAGCAAAGGTCAGCACACCACTGGCGGCGATCCCGATCAGCCCGTAGATGATTGCCCGTTTGCTGCCCAGGCTGTCCGCCGCCCGTCCGGCAAAGGGCCGGCTGAGCAGGGTGGCCAGGTACTGCAGGCCGATGGTGATACCGGCGATGACCGCACTGAAACCCAATTGATCATGCACATAGCTGGGCAGTACCGCGATCGGCAGGCCGATGCAGAGGAAGGCGATGAAGGTGTAGAAGACAATCGAGAGGATTTGCCGGGTGATCGACCCGGTGTCGACGGGAGCGGGTTGTTGCGCGGACATGAGCTCGTTCGCTGGCGGGCGGTGGGAGAGGGCCCATGATCGCCGGGTGCGAAGAGAAAAGGAAGCAGGCTAACGGATTTTCCAGCATCGCGGGGCAAGCCCGCTCCTACAGGATTGTAGGAGCGGGCTTGCCCCGCGATCAGGTCTGGATCAGATCACCACACCCTGGCTGCGCAGGTAGTCATCGTAGGTACCGCTGAAGTCCACCACACCGCTCGGGCTCAGCTCGATGATGCGGGTGGCCAGCGACGACACGAACTCACGGTCGTGGCTGACGAAGACCAGCGTACCCGGGTAGTTTTCCAGCGCCAGGTTGAGCGCCTCGATCGATTCCATGTCCAGGTGGTTGGTCGGTTCGTCCATCACCAGTACGTTGGGCTTTTGCAGGATCAGCTTGCCGAACAGCATGCGGCCTTGCTCACCACCGGAGATCACCTTCACCGACTTGAGGATCTCGTCGTTGGAGAACAGCATGCGCCCCAGGGTGCCACGGATCACTTGCTCGCCCTGGGTCCACTGGCCCATCCAGTCGAACAGGCTGAGGTCTTCTTCGAAGTCGTGGGCGTGGTCCTGGGCGTAGTAGCCCAGTTCGGCGCTTTCGGTCCATTTCACCGCACCGGCATCCGGGGCCAGTTCACCGACCAGGGTGCGCAGCAGGGTGGTCTTGCCGATACCGTTGGGGCCGATGATCGCCACGCGCTCGCCGGCTTCAACGGTGAAGCTGAAGTTCTCGAACAGGGTCTTGCCGTCGAAGCCCTTGGACATCTTCTCGATGGTCACGGCCTGGCGGTGCAGTTTTTTGGTCTGCTCGAAGCGGATGAACGGGCTGACCCGGCTCGATGGCTTGACCTCGGCCAGCTGGATCTTGTCGATCTGCTTGGCCCGCGAAGTGGCCTGCTTGGCTTTCGAGGCGTTGGCCGAGAAGCGGCTGACGAAGGTCTGCAGCTCGGCGATCTGGGCTTTCTTCTTGGCGTTGTCCGACAGCAGCTGCTCGCGCGACTGGGTCGCGGCGGTCATGTACTCGTCGTAGTTGCCCGGGAACAGGCGCAGCTCACCGTAGTCCAGGTCGGCCATGTGGGTGCAGACGCTGTTGAGGAAGTGCCGGTCGTGGGAAATGATGATCATGGTGCTGTTACGCGCCGTGAGAATGTTTTCCAGCCAGCGGATGGTGTTGATGTCCAGGTGGTTGGTTGGTTCGTCGAGCAGCAGCACTTCCGGGTTCGAGAACAGCGCCTGGGCCAGCAGTACACGCAGCTTCCAGCCTGGCGCGACTTCGGTCATCGGGCCGAAATGCTGTTCCAGCGGGATACCCAGGCCCAGCAGCAGCTCACCGGCGCGGGATTCGGCGGTGTAGCCGTCCATCTCGGCGAACTCGGTTTCCAGCTCGGCAACGGCCATGCCGTCTTCTTCGGTCATTTCCGGCAGCGAGTAGATGCGATCGCGCTCGGCCTTGACCTTCCACAGCTCCTCGTGGCCCATGATCACGGTGTCGATCACGGTGAATTCTTCGTAGGCGAACTGATCCTGGCGCAGCTTGCCCAGGCGTACGTTCGGCTCGAGCATGACCTGGCCGGCGGACGGTTCCAGGTCGTTGCCGAGGATTTTCATGAAGGTCGACTTGCCGCAGCCGTTGGCGCCGATCAGGCCGTAGCGGTTGCCGTTGTTGAACTTGACCGAGACGTTCTCGAACAAGGGCTTGGCGCCGAACTGCATGGTGATGTTAGCGGTGGAGATCAAAGGGCTTACCTATCAATAACTTATGTGACGCTTTCACAGCCTGAGACCAATTTGAGACCAATCTGGAGCTTTTCAAGCTCCTGCCAATCCGAGGTCGAGTTGATCCAACGTGCATAAGTCGATAAGAGCATCTGCACGCTATGCCCGAGCTGTTGGGCGATAAATGCGGGGTTGAGGCCAGACATTAAGCATATTGTCGCATAGGTGTGACGGCAGTTGTATGGCCGCCGGTAGCCGATCCCCAATTCCTTGAGGATTGGCCGCCATTGGTGATGCAGATCGGACGTTTGCTGCACGAATTCTGCGTTTTTCGACGGAGGGAAGATGTACGGCGTCTCAGTCACCTTTCCTTTGCCCAGCTTGCGCCGCTCTGCGTACTGCCTGGCAAACTCCAGCGCGTGCAGCGCGCGTTCATTCAGCAGTACGAAACGATCCTTTCCTGTCTTGGTGCGTTCCACCACCTTTCCTAATGCAACGGTGCGCTTCACATGCGCCGTTCGCTTCTCAAGATCCACCGCGTCCCAACGAAGGGCCAGCGCTTCGGATAACCTCATTCCAGTGAAAAATACGAACTCGTAGAACGCGGCATAGATCGAGCTGGGCCAGTGCTTTCCCGCGTACATCCTCGCGACGACGCGGTTTGCCTCGTCCAGGGTGAAAGGTTCGATCTCTTTTCTGCTTCGCTTGGGCAGCTGCACCGACTCTGCAGGGTTGCGCAGTATCAGTCCGTCACCCACGGCTGCCTTGAGGATGGTCGACAGCTTCACCAGTGCGTTGCGCTTGACCGAAGGTGAGGTCCATTTCGTTGTGCTGACGATTTGGCGAATCCGCGTCGTTGACAGCAGGTCGATCCGGACCAGCGCAAGGTGCGGCATCCAGTAAAGGTTGAGCGCGCTCTTGTAGCCATTGCGCGTGCCGTCGACGATCTCGCGACTATCCAGCCACAGCTGAGCGTACTCACCGAATACCGGCACCCCACCGACGACGGTGGCGGAGTTTGGGAACAACTCCGCGTATTTGTCCTGGTCCAGTAACCCGTATTTGATGAGGCTTGTTACCTGATCGCGAAGCTGGGATGCAGCCTTGAGGCCTTTCGGTGTCGTGGGGTAGGGAAGGGTTTCGGTGCGTCGAGTACCTTCCCACATGAAACGGAGGCGGAGCGATCCGTGGTTGATGTCGATCCCTGGGGGTAAATCCATTGGTTTTCGAGCCATTCGTCGTACCTCTTCTTGCTATAAATGATGCGGCCGTGGTGCTTCATCCAGACGCCCTCGGGCAGTACGCCGCGCAGGCGCCGGCCTTCAAGTGCTCGTTTGGTGCAGCCGAGTAGTTCAGCCATGCGTTGTTCGGTGACCTTGTCGACGTCACCGCTGGTTTCGGTTTCCATGGGATAGGCTCCACGCCGCCAGCGGCGGCAGGTTGGGCTATGGATAATTCATCTGGTCGCGGGTAATCTCCGGCTTCTATTTCCAAAGCCAGGGGGCCGCATGTCGAATGGAATCAAATGGTGTGCAGTTATCCTGCTGAGCTTTCTATTTGCAGGCTGTGGTAGCCAGCGCTTGAGCTACGCACCATCTGCTGCACAATTCAGTGATCGTCAGCAGGCTGCCGATTTAGTCGAGCAGGCGTTTTTTGAGGACTATGGAAAGAAATTCCGGCCGCAATCTGTTTTGATCACGGACAAGATCATCATCTTGTCCGACGGCGTGATTTCGGAGGCTACGGGGTTTGCTTCTGCTGCGCCTCTTGGCGCGGGCGCTATCGCTGCTGGCAGCAGCAGGAGTGTTACCAAAGACGCCAGCAGGCGTATCTATCTGAATTCCATTGACGATATCTCCATCTATCAAAAGCGTGGCAGGTCTAGCCGCTTCACGGTGGTCATTCGTGGACAAGACGGCAGAGAACTTGGCTCAATCCGGACCGGTAGCCTGGAACGAGCGCAGCGATTCAGCGATGCACTGACTTACCTGAAAACCTCGGCTAAGCCATGATCCTCGCCCGCGCATATCGGCTGGCTTGAGTTGTAGGGGGAGTAAGTCAGGATTTTCCTACAGACGTTGATCAAGCCAGCCGACATGATGTTCTTGCTCGCACAGTCAGTTGTCCTGGGTCCAAGACCGACGTAAGCCTGGCTGGGCGGCTCTATCCTTTTCTCAGGGCCTTGGCCCCTTCCAGATCATCCAGGCCATGTAGAGCGGGGCGGCGATGGGTAGGAGGATCATGGCGTGATTTCCTGCATTGCAGCGTCGACAGCGGCGTCTATGGAGACCTTGCCATCGGCGACATATACCTCTCCGCCGAGGATGCGCTCTACGGCGCACGGCAGTTTGGTGATGCCGAACCTGTCGCACAGCCAACGGTACCGCTCGGCATCCTTGCGCAATGCCCCATTCTCGGCCTTAAACTGGTCAGCCAGATGCCAGGGCGTCCAGTAACCGTCCTCCATCGGTACCGCCAGTGGGCTGCTTGGTCCATTCCAGCGAAGACCGTATCGGGGCAGGCCATCGCCTTCCGGTGGGCGCGGTGGGGGCACAGGCTGAAGGCCCTGCAGCCGTTCGATTTCCGCGAGCAAGGCCAGGACGACATCAGGCGGCAAGCTCATGTCCGTGAATCCCGCCGCATCTCCGGCCAGAGCCTTCAGCTTCTCTTTGTCGATCACAGTGAATACCTCTTTTCATTCCAGCGCACTGGCGCCTTTGCAGGGGTAGGGGTGTCTTGTTCGTGCGGGGAGAGCTGGCGCTCGTTGCCGGCCCTCAGCTGGCTGTTGGGGATGCAGCTGATGCCGACCCCGTTCAGCAGGTAGCAGGTGACGCCGCGCTGGCTGTCGTGCTGCACGTCGATGACGTTCTCGGTTGCGCTGGCGCCGGTGGCCAGCAGCAGGAGGCAGAGGGCGAGGCGGGTCATGGCTGCACCTCGGCGTTGTAGCGCTTGTAGTCCTCGCCGAACTCCCAGCAGTAAGTGGCCGGCCATGAGCCTGGGGTGCCTTCCTCGACGAACACGTACCGGTATGCAAACTCGCCGGAGCGATCCGGCATCGTCTTGCACCATTTGTGCTGCGGGCCGCCCAGGAACCAGCCCGGGCATTCCTTCACAGCCGCGGCCATGAACACTTCAAGGTCGTGGTGACCCTTGCTCATCGCGATGTAGGTGTCGCTACCGACGCTTTGCACCTCCAGGGGATACTGTTTTGCAGGCATGACTTCGTCCTTGGCCGCCATATCGCGGCAGTGAATAGAGGGGTTACTGCTTGATGATGCGGATGCCTGTCGCTTTCTCGAACAGGCCCTGTGGTTTTCGGGGTGCTGATGAAATGCAGCAACCCATTGCCTCGGCTTTTGGCATTTGTGATGATGTCGTTTCGATAGCGCAGC
This sequence comes from Pseudomonas sp. JV241A, assembly GCF_900275665.1. Lineage (NCBI taxonomy): Bacteria > Pseudomonadati > Pseudomonadota > Gammaproteobacteria > Pseudomonadales > Pseudomonadaceae > Pseudomonas > Pseudomonas sp. JV241A. The sequence goes on along the minus strand of NZ_OPYO01000037.1, from coordinate 29,869 downwards.
TTTAGAGGGTGGTGAGCTTGGAAGTTGAATGTCAGGGAGGGATGTCATGAAATTGGGCGATGTCGCACGAAACCCACTGGGTATAATCGGGCTCTTTATTTCTCTTATTTATGGTTTTGCTAACTGGATGTTAGGTAGTACGGCAAATACATTGGTGTCGTGCGAGCGAATAATTATAATCTGGTTCATAGTTTTGTTTCCTGTGCTGATTCTAGGGGCTTTCTGTTATCTGGTTGTTAATCATCATGGAAAGCTTTATGCGCCAAAAGATTATAATAAAGATGAGTCGTTTCTACAGACATTAAATCCCTTCGATAGTTTTGTGAGGCTGACAACTGAGACGTTTGGTTCTAATCAGGAGCGCCCTGGCGAAACTCCACAGGCTTCGAATGATTTGCAAGTGAAGGACGATCAAAATGCTGAAATAGCATCTGGTGTTGAAGGCAACGCTAATCCAGCCGACGCTCCTGTTTTGCAGGCCGACGACACCGCGCCATGTCCGGCGACTGAACAGGCCGTAGATCCCATTAACAAAGTCGCTGAGGAGTCGGATGTTTCGACTATTGTCGCGGCTTCGGATACTGAAAATGATTTGGATCTGATTGAGCACGCTAAGAAACAAAAGCAACTTTTTCAAATGAAGGAAGTATTTGAACTTACTCAGCATTTTATAAGTTCTGATGAGCGCTTTTCTGGTGTTGATGTAAAGCTTAACGTGAAAATGGGCGGGACCGGAGTTGTATACGATGCTGCTGCTTATACAGAGTCCGGGTTGCAGTGTTTGGAGGTGAAGTATCTGCGGTCTGTATCAAGTTTCAAAAACCTGCTGGTGAAATATATTAACCAGGCTCGCATTGTTAAGGCGGCTGTTTCACCTGCTGACTTCAACCTAAAATTAGTCATTGTTTATGACTGGGATCTTCACATCGGACAGCAGTTGAGAGCAATACTAAAGTCGGTTGGCCCGATGCTTCAAGATTTCGTCAAGGTTGAACTGGTACCCCGGTCGTCTGTTAGTGTCTAAAGTGCGTATTCACTCCGTACTGATGGGAGGCTAGGCGGCCACGGCGTCCTGCTTTTGCCTCCTCCACGGATCATTGGCCTGAGCTAGGGCTGCCATCGGAGGCGGACTGACGCTGTTGCCGCACATGTGCACCTGCTCGGTCTTGGTGAACTTCCTGCCGTCGGCGCCCTCATCAATTCGGTAGTCAGCGGGGAAGCCCTGGGCCCGGTACAGCTCTGGGGGCTGTAGCATCCGCAAGCAGATATCGACGATCACGTACATGCGCGAGGCCCAGGCCGAGTTCAACACCTACATCCGCCTGCGCGATGCCGGTCAGCCGTGCATCAGCTGCGACTCGCTGCCCAGCGATTATGACCTGATCACCGGCAGCCGCTGGGACGCTGGCCACTACCGCTCTGTGGGCGCCTGCCCGGAGCTGCGCTTCGAGCCGCTCAACGTTCACCGCCAATGCGTGAAGTGCAATCGCAACCTGTCCGGTAATGCGGTCGAGTACCGCATCCGGCTGGTGCAGCGCATCGGCGTCGACCGGGTGGCCTGGCTGGAAGGGCCTCATCAGGCCTGCAAGCACACCATCGACGACCTGAAAGCCATCAAGGCCGAGTACCGGGCAAAGATCAAACAGCTGAAGGATGCTGCAGCATGACCACACCATGGGCGTTTTTCATTCTGGCCGTGATGCTCGTGGCATCCGGCGCCGTGGTTGTCTGGGGTGCCGCAGTCGCCCGCAAGCGCAGCTACGAAGAATTCATCTTGAGGAAATCCAAGCGGGCAGGGGGTGGGCAATGATCTATCGCGACGTTATCTCCGCAGTAATTCGTGCACTGGCATCCGAGACGATCAATAGCGCCGGCGGCTGCGATTACACACCAAAAATCCAGGCCAGCAAGCTCAAAGGCGAGATCGTGGGTAAAGAGGCGGCTTTTCTCTCCGACTGCTGGGTGTTTGGCAGACTCCACTCTTGCCTGGAGCCTAAGCACTGGATGGCCTTGAACGCTTGCTACTCAACGCACATGGCATCGAAGGTCGGCGCTATCGGGCGGATCGTATCGCACGTGTCTTCGCCTGCCCCGCGCCTGTTCCTGACCAAGGCCGTTACAGCGTGGGCATATCCGCAGCTGGGCGGCGCTGAGCGGGCGCCTGCGGAAAAAGTATCGCTTGAGGTGGATGATGATGCTCCGGCCTGGAGAAAGGCGGCTGTGGCGAAAACCCAGAAGGCTATCAACGCCAAGCTCAAGCAGCGTCAGGAGGCACCATGTGAAGGCGTCATCATCCTGCCAGCCCACAACTACGACATGAACACCTGGGACGTCGACGGGACGCCGGAGCGCACCAGGCGCGACTGGCGCAGGAAGATATTCAAGGGGTTGGATACGCTGGTGAATCAGGCGCTCCTTGAGGCTGGGGAGATCCTTACCAAGGAGGGGGTGTTCTTCGATGAGCAAGATGTTGCATAGAGGGCCTTGACAGGGCCTGCCGGTTCGCCGAATATTCACCCATCCTGTCATTCCTGCGCGTGTTTAGGAGTGACATTCGAAAGCCCGGCCATTGAGTCGGGCTTTGCTGTTTTTGGGGTACCTCGTTCCGTTACGATACCAATTGACTGAATGGCATCCCGCCATCAGTCCATTTGGAGGTGGAGTAGATGGAGTTTACGAACGAGCAGAAATTGATCGTCGCCTTGCTCACGGAAATTCACAAAGAGCTTGATATTGAAAACGGTCTTGACCCCGAGTTCATTCAGGACAAGGTTAGTAGCGGTAATACTTGGGCGTTGCGCTGGAAGTATCCGGGCCTCTTTCAGGATAGCGTCGAGCCTCCTGAGAACGTTAAGTTTGTTGCGGACGTTTTGGATCTTTGGGAGCGATTAGAGCAGTCACACGCTGCGCTTAATCAAGAGGGCATAGCGACTCTAAATACATTGTCCCAAATGGGTGAGAGAGTCCGCTTCCCGGGCTTTGATGGTAATGGCAGCGACTACGACGGCTACAGTATTGCGCGCATTATGATTGAAGAGCTCGAGCGCTGGAGCACTTTCCGGGGGCGAGACTTGAACGCTCATATGCCGATGGCAGATGCATACCGTCGCATGCTTAATGCTAGCCAGTCTCTTGGAAAAGGGCACTGGGATTACGAGTTTTCAGTCGAAGAGATGGCTGAGATCCTTAATGCATGGATTCATCCAGATAATCGCTGAATGAATCAACCTATAAGGCCCAGTTCGAATACTGGGCTTTATCATTTCTGCAGATGACGCGCGTAAGCAGCTGCACTAAGTCGGTAGCGGCGTCGATCAAAGCCTTGCACCTCAGGTCGATAAAGCATGAGATGCCGGGCATGTGACTTAGCCGGATCTGAGCAGCCACTGGACTACCAATTAAAAGTTAGTATCAAATTGATGTGTGAGAAAATCTAAATTCAATTCCTCCAATTTGCTTTTGATTCAGAACGTATGTCTTCAAGTCAAGAATTCGGGCTGCGCTGATTACGAATCCCAGATTGATCATTTGCGGGACTTGAGGGATTGGGGTCGCGGCGGTAGGTATGCTACGGACAACGATTTTTCCTTCGGAGTTGTGAACTGGGCCGCCCCAAAGTATTCCAATTAATGCGCTACGTTTTTTTCCAGCCATAATTCTTCCTGTTGTGTCACTGAAAAAAAACTGTTCTTTGGTAACAACTGGGCTGCCGCTTGAACCTGGGAAGCATGCGCAATCGATGAGGAAGTGATCTTTGCCATCAAATGGAATGGTCGGGTCGCTAGCAATAATGCCTCGCCTTACAATTGGTAGGTTGTGCTTGTAGTCTGATAATCCGGTGGGGTAACCCACCATCAGGATATCGTCTGCAATTGAAATGCTTTCAAGTTCATCCGTGGTGATGATGTCGGTTTCCATGAACATGTTTCCATAGCCGAAGAGACCTTTGTTTGTCATGTCGTTCAATATCGGCCCTATGCATATTGCTGCAAGGTCTATATTTGGATCGGGGTGCTGGATAATGATGTGTTCCAAGCCGCCTGAGATCAAATATTCAGCCACCCCACTTCTCTTGGTGTTGTCTTCAGGGGATGAGGTTGAAATGCGAAGTTTCAGATTTCTTGCATCTGCTAATACATGCTTGTTGGTAATTAGTAGAGGGACTCCAGTGTCCTTGTTGATCATGAAGTTGAACATGAATCCGGTTCCGCGAGATCCAGATGTTTCAATCAGAATTGTCGTGGTGCTTAGGATGTTTTTTCTAGATTTTGTATTGCTCACTATCATCTCCTTCGTGATTTATCTATTGTTTAGAGGGGTGTAGCTATGTCTTATAGTGCGCGGTCGGTTAACTTTGATCGAAGAGGGCGCCTGTTCATGGATGGTTTGTTTTTGGGTTTCGAGGATGAGGTCGAGACCTTTAAGGCTCTTGCAGACAAATATCTGCATGGGTCTCTGAGTGTTGCTTTATGTACCTCCAGACGTCCTATGTTCGTTGTCGTTGGTGTTGATTTACCTGCCGCTAAGCCGGGAGAGCTCGGCGATAGCGCCTAAACATAGCACGGAGCCACTGCCCGCCCTAAACGGGCTTTTTTATTCACCGCTCCCCGAAAGGGAGGAACCGGAATGGCCCATATGCCTGAGAAAGATCCTGGCCTTTGGGCCGCAGTGTTGGCCTGGTTGGTTGCCCACCAGCCCCAGCTGTACACCGGTGGAACGGCAGCTGCCGTTGCGATGTGCCGCGTTATCTACGGTGGTGGTGGTCGCCGCAAGGTTATCCTTGAAGGGATCCTCTGCGGCTTGATCGGCACAAGCCTGATGCCGGTGCTGGAGTACTTCTCGCTGCCCACCAACCTGGCGGTGTTTGCTGGCTGCATGGTTGGCTTCATCGGGGTGGAGAAGCTGCGCGAGTACTCTGACCGGTTCATGAGCCGCAAGGCGGACACGCTGTAGTCCGCCCCACAATTTGTGTGCGCGTCTTTTCGTGGATCAGTCCGTTCGCAACAGGGGAAATAGCTCAGTGGGATTGCGCGATTCCATGTTCATCTTTGCGCATGCCGCACCTGCCAGGCCCTTGTTTACATAGCTTGGCTTGAGCCGCATCTTTTCCTGGTTGTCGTAAATATCAAAGCCGCCCGACAGAGTAGTGGCGTAAAAGCGGCCACCCGATTGAAACGACTCCGTTGCTATTGGAACTGCTGGAACGATAACGAATCTTGGTTGCATTTTTTGTGCCTCCCCAGGCAGAGATTTAACTATTAGTCACTCATTTGGATAGCTGCCACGAAGGTCGGAACGATTCGACGGAAGGTATGCAAGCTGAGTGCGAGGAGGCCCCATGAGCAACGTAACCCGCCTGCATCACGCCCTACCTTTACCGCCTGATGTGGTAGCGGCAATCAATGGTCTGGACGCGAGCCTTATCAAGGCTATCGCCGAGTCTAAGTCTGCTGGGCTTCCGCAGGGCATGATCGTTGCGCTTCTGCAGGGGCATGCCCATGCCGAGACGCACAAGATGGTGGCGAAATGAACGTGGTTGAGCTGAAGTCATTCGACTTCGGCCCGCTGCCGGATGGCGCAACCCTGCCGGTGGCGGCCGTAGCCTGTGAATGGGTGATCGGTCCGGTCGAACGGATCGACGGCGCACTGCAGATCACGCTGCTGCTACCGCACCCCGATGATGCGCCAGAGCATGTGCGCTTCCCGAGCGACATCATCAATCCCGCTGATGGCCCTGTTCTGCTGCCGACGGGCGTAGGCGAGCCAGCGGCTGCGGTCGGGCAGGGTGTGATCGACTGGTCACAGGTGGTCACGCAGGAAATGAAGGATCGCGCTGCGGTCGTACGCCATTTGAGCGAGATCGTGGCAGAGACCGCTGCCCGCCGCGCTGTTGCAGATGCGGCGATAGAGCCGTTACAGGATGCCGTGGATCTCGATGAGGCCACTGAGACAGAAACGGCACAGCTGAAGGCCTGGAAGAAATACCGCATCGCGCTGATACGTGTGCCGGATCAGCTGGAATACCCCGACACGATCGACTGGCCAGCGCCGCCGGCCTGACACCAATCGCAGCCAACGCACCCGCCCTCGAGCGGGTTTATTTTTGCCTGGAGAAAGTGAATGCGCACATCGCAACGAGGCCTGAGCCTCATCAAATCCTTCGAGGGTCTGCGTCTGCAGTCCTACCAGGACGCCGTCGGCGTGTGGACCATCGGCTATGGCACCACTCGCGGCATCAAGCCTGGAATGTCGATCACCAAGGAACAGGCCGAGCGCATGCTGGCCAATGACGTACAGCGCTTCGAGGCGGAGATGGAGCGCTTGGTAAAGGTGCCGCTCAACGTCAACCAGCATGACGCCCTGATCAGCTTCACCTACAACCTGGGCTCGGCCAACCTCGAGTCGTCGACCCTGCTGCGCCTGCTGAACCGTGGCGACTATGCCGGTGCTGCCGAGCAATTCCCGCGCTGGAACAAAGCTGGGGGCAAGGTCCTGACCGGTCTGGTGCGCCGCCGGGAGGCCGAGCAGGCGCTGTTCTTGGAGGCTGCATGATCAGCGTGCGCACGGCCGGCGCGGCGGTATCGCTGGCGCTGGTGGCCTGGGCGTTCTGGGGCACATACGAGCACGGGCGCTCGACCATGGATGCCGAGTGGCAGGCCAAAAGCGAGAAACAGGCCAATGCGTTCCAGCGAGAGAGAGAGGCGGCCGCTGTGGCGGTGATCGACTGGCAGGGCGCAGAGCAGGCCCGGCGCCGCGCCCTTGAAGATCAGCTGCAGGCCAACGATAAAACCCACCTCCAGGAGCTGACCAATGCTCAAGCAAACCAGGCTCGCCTGCGCGATCGCCTCGCTACTTCTGATCTCCGGCTGTCAGTCCTTCTCGCCGCCCCGGGTGGTGGAAGTGGGGTGCCAGCCACCTCCAGCCCCGGGGGCGTGGTTCATGGCACCGCGCGAGGCGAACTTGACCCATCGGCTGCTCAACGAATTGTCGCCATCACCGATGCCGGTGACCAAGGATTGATTGCCCTGCGGGCGTGCCAGGCCTACGTTCGAGAGGTCGGGCGGTGAGCTGGAAAACAGCAAGCCCCGTCGGATGCTTTCGACCCAAAGCGGACATAGCCGAGCACGACTCCTAGCGACCGGACATATCTGGTAGCGCCCCGTTCGATAGCAAGGTTGCCCGTCTGCTGGACATCATTGCGCTCACTGGTAAGCCAAGACAATCCCTGCAAATTCCCTAGCACGTACCACGTACCGAGGCTGAGCAACTGCTCAGAACGTCTGAATCATTGATGAGCGCAAGCAATCGCGGCTCTATGCGAGTGCTTGACATGAGGGTTTCCATGAGGCGGATCCTTGTACGTTTCTCGGAACTCTGGCAAGCCTGCTTTTTTGATCGGGGCGGTAGCGATTGCAACTTAGCGACGCACCTTCTTAAGCATTGGGCAATCATTACTTCTTGATAACCCAATCCAGGCGATTGTGTTTGATCGTGTAGTTTGAAATCCATGTCAGTGAGCCTACATATTTCGGCTTTCCGTTGTCGGGCCAGGCGATACATTGGGTGTCGCTGACAGGCTGGTCCGGGACATTCTTGTTCCCACTGTTGAGAATGAGCAGCGCAGGACGGTAACTAGGGTCGCTAGTCTTGGGAGCATCAACCCCCAGGACGGTAACAACGTGTCCGCTAGGATAGATTTTTCCGTCGAGTTCAGTCACCGACAGGAAAAAGCCGGTCGAGGGCTTTGATATGGAAACTTGCAAAGCAGGGTCGAGCGGAGTTTTCTTTGTGATCACGGCATTTTGGTAGAGGTATTCGTAAAGCAGGGGCACATTGGAGAACGCTTTACTGCCGAGGGTCAGCTTATTACTGCTGTAGGCTTCGAGCGCCATTTTCCAGTGATCACGATTGAACTCAGTGCACGACGGGCACGTCGTTTTCAGCACCGCCCTTATCCTGGTTTCGCTTTCCTTCATGGTAGCTTCGGAGTCGATCAGGAAAGGGCTGAGCGATAGAAGAGACACACCGACGGCCATCGAATATGACTGACAGGTCGAAGAGGTCGATTGAGCCGGCGGCGCATTCAGCACATCAAAGGTCAAGCCCACAGCCGCGGTCGAAGAGAGCAGGGGCATCAACAGAAACGCATGTGCAAACTTCATGGAAATACCTCGCATATTGGGTCAGCTGGTGTTCATGCTGTCATCAGCAACCAAACCAGTTACACAGGGTTCTACCCACATCCCCGCGCTTGGCTTCATTCACGATGTCGTCGAGTACCCGGCCGACGGTACGTCCAAGATCAACCAGCCGCACGACTAGCTTGTTGCCAATTTCTTGCAGCTCTTGATAGCCCTTGACCAGGTCGTTGCCATCGCCCAGGCCGTGGGTTAGATCGTGAATCGCATTGTTCAACGTTTTTACGATTGTATTGTTCGGCCCGAAACAGCCGCCTTCCTGACCAATCTGTCCACTCATGCACTTGGTCAATTCTGCAACAGTGAGGCGCCCCGCCGTACAACTTGCAAACGAAATCGGCTCTCCGCCCGAGGATGCAGCGCATTCGGCAGCCATGCGAAGCTCGGCATTCATCTGTGGCCCCGCGACGCAAAGCGCAAAATCGACCGCTCCTGTCGAGGTCGTACCACAGGACAATGCCTTACCAAGGTCACCAGGGATGATTTCACCGATGGCGCACTTCGCTGTCGCCTGGGTGTCACCATTTGCCGCAATAACGCAGGCCAGGGATTTCTTGGCGGTAGGGTCCATCGGGATGCTATCGTTCAAACAGGCCAGACGCTGCGCATCACTTTTTGAGGTTGCAATGCAGCGCGCCGTCTTCACGCCCTCACTTTGTTCGGGAAGACAAGCCAGCACTTTGTCTTCCACACTATTGCTGGACTCGATGCATTTGATCGCTGTGGTCATCTCCGGAGGCAGGGTGTCATTGCATTTGAGCACGGCCTTCAATGCACTTTGCTCGCCGGTTGCGCACTTGTATTTTTCCTCGATCTTGGCCAGGTCTCCGTCGCCACTGCATTTGGCCATTTCCGTCAGATCCGCACCTGCAGCTTTCAAGCAGTTTGCCTGTTCCACGACTTCCTTGAGCCGATCATCCTTGAGAAAGCAATCGGTTCTGCTTTGCTCGCCGCCAGCAGCGAAGCAACTGAGTGTATTTTGCTCGTCCGGAGTCAGGGATAACCTGGCAAAGCAGGCCTTGGCTTGCTCCTTGTTGTCCTTGGATGCTGCGAGGTCCTGACATGCCTTGAATGCCGTAACGAGCTCATCGGTGTTTTTACTCAGCATTGCCAAGCCTTCCTTGACCGGGCGTACCAAACCCTCTGTCGTCGTCTTGATCCGCTCGATTTCCTCGTTAACCATCACATCAATATTTGGCGGCCTAGGCACGAGGTTCTGACAATGTCCATCCCTCACACAGCTCAGCACATCCAAGAACCGTCTGGGGATACTGCTCATCAAAGTCGGATAGAGAGTGCAACTGTCCAAGTTCGCGGGGTCATCACACAACTTGTCCAGCAGTGACATGACTTGCAGGCAGGCCGGCGACGCTCCGTTGTCGAGACATTGCACCCCGTTTAGCCTGTTGAACGTCGTTTGAAATAGCGGGTCCAAAAAGGTGCCAGTGCAAAGCTCGACATTTCCTGTCAGGCATTCACGAACCAGTTTCGAGGGAGGAATATTGAAATGCAACGGTACGCGAAGCCCGGTGCAGCTTGAGTCCAACAGGCATTTTGTGATGCTTTTGTTGTCCAGCACCACACCCGAGCACGCGGCAAATTCCTCTATTGGAAGGCCCAGCTCAATGTCCTCACCGGTTGACGAAACTTTGGTTTTAACTTTGTCGAAGCATGACTTCACCCGTTCCTGTACTGGCGCTACCAAGTCCTGCATATCGAGAACTGAAATTGTCAGGGACGACTTCACCGTCCCTAATTGAGGTTTCGCATCAAAGTCGGATGCCTGGCTCAAGATGCCCACAATACGCGGTGGTTGCTGAACTCTACTGACCTCCACTTCACTTGAAATGCTGGCAAGGTAGGTATATTCGTACAGTCCACGTCTGCGCATCTGCAGGATGGCCTCGTCAAGCGTTGACTTCTCCACGTTTGACGCTACCGTGAGGTAGTAGTACTCGCCTTGTTTGATGGCTGCAAAACTCACTTCAGGATACAAGTTACGGATGGCCGCAAGTTCGGCCTTCACCATTTCAATATTGGTATAAATCTTCCTTTTGATAAGCGCTATAAAGTCCTGGCTGACGCCTGCGTACTGGGTCCTAGCATAACCTATGCCATCAAAGCTCGGTAGAGGTGCTCTCGCGATCAGTTGTGGCCACTTCTGTTTTGCGACGCGTAATTCATACACATAGAATTGGCCTTCGAGTATGGTTGGATCGCCTGTTTTGTCGAAGCCAAGGCATTTAAAAAGAGGCTTGAAATCAATGCTCTTTCTTGCCCAGTATAGAGATTCGTGGGCTTCGATTTCCGTAGCGTAGCTAGCAACGACAACCGAGTATGGAAATGTTTGACGCATGCCTGCGATGGATGAAGACTGCATGATCTTCAGGGGGGGGGTAGGGTAGGCGACGATGGCGGCAGGGATGTCAGGATTCGTTTTTCTCAAACAGTTGAACCTGTTCTTAGCGTCCGCAAGTGAATTTCCGCCCATGAGCTGTGTGAAATACCTGAGCTCTATAGGGATTTCGGATCCAACATTAAATACGTTGTCAACACGGTTTTCTGTTTCGCTGGCTTTAGCAGAAAATGCAATGGCAGCTATAAGTAAAACCTTCGATAGGTAGCGAATCATCCATGTCTCCCTGCCGAGAGTTGGTCAACATAATCCAGACATTAGCTCACTGTTTCTGGAACACAAGTTTTACCGATTCTGTACTTTTCCGGGCTTCTACGGGCATCCCTGGCGCTCCTTAGCTGGCCTAAAGTAGTTGTCGGTGGTCGTCGCTGACTCGGCTGATCTTCGGCCAGGCCCGAATAGCCGTTGGCCTATAATGTTCTGACCAAATATCCGGAGCAGTAGCGTGAAGAAGACCCTGGGGGGAGCAATTGAGGCTGGCGAGCCGCTGATTCAGCAGGCTATCGATGCGCAGCGGCGCTACCAAGCAGCCCAGGACGCCGGCCAGCCGGCAGAGGAAGTCGAACGCCTGCGTCTGGAGGCCGAGTCGCTGTACCAGGCTGTCACCGAGTACCAACTGCGGTCGCTCGGCGGGCCTGCACGCTCGTTGCACTAATTTCAACTTATCTCCGGCCGTCTGGCGTCGGCGGCATGCCGCCGTAGGTGCGAGGAATCCCGCCGATCTGCCGATTCTTCAGCTCTGTATTTTCCACGAGTGCGTCGGACAGCTCCCAGGTCATGTGCTCGATCCTGGCGTTCAGCTTGGTGATCTCAGCGGCTTGGGCCTGATGAATGGCCACCAGCTTCTCGATGTTCTCTCTGGCCCGATCGAGCTCATGCCGCAACTGCTCACACTCGGCTTCGACCAGGCGCGCATGCTGGCGCAACATTTGAACAGGCGTGGGCATGCCCAGCGCGAAGCTGTCGTCTTCGATGATCACGGTTCCGCCTATGAATACTGTTTGGATGTACAGTAATCGAGGTGGGCGTATTCTGACCATCGGAGCTGACGAGAGGCAGAGCAGTCTGGGGAACTAACCTTTCGGGACTCTGGCGCTAGCGTGCTCCGGCGACGAAGTCTCTGCACACTACATCCGATATGGCCCGGGCAAGGGATCCTTTGAACAAGGGCGTAGGCTCATCGTCACCGCTGGCGTTTTCAAGGTCCGTCACCGAAGAGCCGGCGCCCAAGAACAGTACCCTGCGCTGGACGCAATCGAACTGCCGCTTCGAGTAGCTGATCCCGCTGATGCCTGTTCTCTGAGTGATCACCTGAAGGCCTGGATCGGTCTCGGTCACGCTGATAATCGAATACTCAGCATTAGGATCGGACGGGGCTGTAATGGGGGCAGCATGTGCCCACGGGCTTAATACCACCGCTGACCAGATGGCAATTTGCTTCCCTATCATGGCTATTCCCTGTGCGTTTTGAACGGTGCAGGGAATATACGGTAGTGGACATTTCCGGGATGTGAAGGAGGCAGGTTAGAAAGCTGACGAGTTGCAGGAGGAAGGGATTGTGTTCGGTCGACAGGACGCCATGATATGCCGAAACGGCATGGAAGAGGGGAATATCCTGCCGGACCAATTCACGGACCAGCAGGTGTGTTTCAGTGGGTAGGCGCGAGGGGTTTGGCCCAGTAAAACCTACTCACCGGAACCCGCTAACACCTGTTTGATAGCGCATGGGGATGTTAGCGGTAGAAATCAAGTGCTTATCCTGCGGGGGTTCCAGAGGTGTGTTTAGGTGCCGTCGCCTGATCGGGGCCAATTCTGGGCCGATCAGACGCTAGCCGGCAGCTTCTCCAGCTCCCTCCAATCCGAGGAGGAGCTGATCCATTTTGCGTAAGTAGAGAGCAACATCTCGACGCTATGGCCGAGCTGGTTCGCGATGAACGCGGGGTTCATCCAAGCCATCAGGCACATGGTTGCGTAGGTGTGGCGCGTGTCGTACTGCCGACGTTCACGGATGCCCAGCGCCTTGAGCGCGAGCTTGAAGTGCTTGATTGTAAAACTTGGCTCTCTGATCCACATCCCGCCTTTGCCCGGTTGGAATACAAATGGGCTGGTGGGAGTCGCGGACTTCGAAGCAATCCGACGCAGATCGGCCGGGCGCCGGGCGTGGAGCGCGCGCTCATTGAGCAGGATAAACCCGGTGGTGCTTTGTCTTGGTCCGGTCTTCTGGCTGGCCATCGACGATAATGCGCCGGATGCTTCGGCGTGTTCATCGTTACCCCAGAATCGGCCGGAAGGATCGACCCAACCTGTCACGGTCCGGATGTTGGTGGCTTCAGGGGATTCGTACATCACCACTTTTTCTTCAGACATGACTTCGTCCTTGCCGCCATATCACGGCTGTTCAATACAGGGGAGAGGGGTTAAAGCGGGCGGAGTACAAATGTACTCTTTGCATCAAAAGCTACTGCGGCAGCGGTAATGCACGGATGGCCTGGGCCAACTCTGGGAAGGAGCGACCCGCCACTCGGTCAGTTGCTCACACGGCACGCTGACCATCTGTTCGGTATTGCTGGATCGGTTTTCTGTGGGCATGGGGATACCTCGCTGAGAAGCGACTAAAATTGAGATTTTTTGGCACAAACAACGGGTGAAGCATGGAATGCTTAATCTGCGGTGAGAAGGCGAGGGCACTGTCTACAGCTGCTGTATTTGTCGAAGTTGATTGCCCCGCGTGTGGCTACTACGGAGTTCCGAGGTTCTTAGTCCAACAGATCCTGAGAGGAGAGTGGCGGCTCGATAAGGACAGAACGAGGACCTACCTGGCGATGCGAGCGGTGAATAAGCAACTACCTTGGATAACGAAGATTGATATCAATATTCATCTTCTACGTCAGGTGACTGTCCCTGGTCGATAAGCAGCAGGTGATTCGATGAAGCAGCTACTGTTGGGCGCTTTGCTGGTTTCCGTCGCCGGCATTGCCAATGCGGACATCCCACTGGTGAATGCAACTTGCCCAGGAAACATTGAGGTGCATGCCGATGAAGGCGGCCCGATCTACATCAATGGCAAAGAGGCGAAGCTGAAGAAATTCAACGACAACTATTTCGAGGCCAAAGGCAGCGGGGTAACTATCTCGCTCACCATCAAGCCCGATGGCTCGCCCGATGTGTCGTACACCGGCAAGGGTGGTGCGAATGGAGTGTGCGAGCTGACAGATCAGGACTGATATACCAGTGTGCTGGCGGGTAGCAGACGAGGGGCAGGCAAGCCGTGCTTTGAAGTAACACATCGCCTTGCTTGTCCTGCAACTCTTGGTAGGCCAGGTACTTCGCCTGCGAGCGCGTCGCGCCCCATACCTGTTGCACCCAGTGGTGGTCGTCGCCAACCCAGTGTTCGACGTTGAACCAGTCGCACCAGGGCGGGATGACTTTCCATTCCTTCAGCGGTAGCTTCTCGGCCATTTCGCCGTATGAGCACTCCAGGCTCGCCGTTGGCAATTGCGCGGCGCTCGATCTCGGCCGGCACATTGTAGTGGCGGCGAACGTAGTCGCAGTTGTAGCAGCTCGTGGCTTTCTCCATGCATGCGCCGTCCTCCGTGGCCGGATGCGGCATGGTGGCAATGTGGTTTGGGATGGGGTATTGCGGGGGATCGGCATGGGGCCGGGTCAAGGAGCGAGAATGGCCTACAAGACTCGCGTCAAATTCATCGTTGAAAAGGCGAAGGAGATAGCCTCGTCTCTGAATGAAAATCTGGCCGAATATCAGCCTGACCCATTCTAGGGCCTGCTTAGTCCCTGGTCGAACCTTCAAGCGCAGGTCTTCTTCCTGCAGCTTCGCGGACTTCTCGCACCTGCGCCGGTCGCGCTCGGCCTGGTCCATCGCCATGTGACGCCTCCTTTAATCCGCTTGGCGGCAAGTGAACATGCAGTTGCCGGCGGCGCTGCTGGGTGATCTTCTGGATGCGTCTCATGGGTGGCACACCTCGATTGGCTTCTTGTTTGTAGAGCCAGAGGGCATGACCACTAGTAGACGCTTGTTTGCGCAATACACGCCCCAGGCTGACCAGTGGACGTGGCCATGGCCGCCGCGTACTTCACGGCGGGGATGGGCGGGGCGATTGTGGCGATCATGGCTACGCCCCAGCCACTCGCGCTCCGACACCCACAGGCCGCCCTGACACTGCCCTCCAGTTCATGGCCACGGATGGTTGCCTTGGTCTGGAATGGAGTCTCGCCGCTGCCATGGATAGGGGGACGCAAGTGGTTCGGCTGTCCGTCGCTCATCGCAAGACAGGTACTTTTTGAATTTTTCAGGCTTGTCCTAAAGATTCCGGGCAAAGCCTCGGTTAATTTTTACTCGTTCGCCCGGCACATTGGCTCTATACCAACGCTTGGATTAAAGGCCCTGCGCGTCAAGCGATCAGCCCCAATCAATGCGTAACGTTTTAGGAGAAGTTCGCTATGGACAAGGCTTTTAATCGCTCCTCATTTGTATCTGGTCTTCTGCTTTTGCTGGCCGGGACAGGGATGGCCATAAACTTTTTTCTGAGGTCGAAGAGAATTGATATTCCCGTGATTTCTCTTCTGGTTATTGGTCTCGCCATGACCTATTCAGGGTGGAAGAGAAGTCGCAGAGAATAGTCAACCCACGCCGTGCATGGCGGCAGATAACTTCATAGGGTGAACTGAGCGACCACTTCATCCGATGACATGACATCGGCATACTCATCACCCAATATAGCCAAGGTCAATTCATGGACAGTTATGGCGTCCCATGACTTTCCATGCGCCCCAATGACGGGCACAGCTGTCGTGGCGTCTGAGGGAAGGATGATGCTGTATCCGAGTGCTTTTCCCGCACGGACTGTGGCATCCATGCTGTTGTGAATGACAACACCCGTCAGCACCAATCGCGTAACCTGCATCCGTTTAAGAATGGCGTCTAGTTCGGTGCCAATGAAAGCGCAGTTTTCCTGTTTGGTGATGATGGTTTCTCCCTTTATAGGGGCGACGTCCTTCTTAATGCCATTCCATGGGCCATGGACGTAATAGCTGGATGTAGGAGTCTGCTCATCGTGCTTCACGTGAAGAACCGGCCAACCGATCAATCGCCAGTGATTGAGAAGGCGTAGGATGACCAGCAAATAGTCAGGATTATTTTTGCCATCCCAGTTCGGCCGATCAATGGCATCTTGGACGTCAAGGATAACAAGTGGGATAGGGCCAGATTGATCTTTCATGCCATTTCATCTCCTTTGAGTAGTGCACCAGCCCAGTGTGCTGAAACGAGGTTTTGGGGCATGTTCGCGGTCATGATGTTGCCGAATATCGCTTTTGGAGTGCTTTGGGGTGTCCGGTGTCGCGCAACCGACTGAGATCTCCCGTCAGTTCTTCCTTGCCCGTGCTGTCGAGCGTTCAAGGCAGGGCACTTAGCCCATCATCCTGGCAAAGAAAAGCCCGCAGAGGAAGGCGGGCCAAAGGTGTCACGAGGAGTGGCAAGACTATGCACCCTGGCTTGTGAAAGGATTGTGAATGCCACTGCAACAGAGAGCCCGCCGAAACGGGCTGAAGCCGATCGCAAGCAAGGAAGAAGGAGGGGTGATACTGATACCGCGCTGTTGTAGACTCGCGCAGCTTGGCCCCTGAACCTGCCATGGAGATCCCGATGTTCACGATGAACGCCCTGGTGCCCGAACTGATCGTAAGCGACCTGCAGCGCAGCCTGCAGTTCTACTGCAGCACCGCGGGTTTCACCCTGGAATACCAGCGCCCTGAAGACAAATTCGCCTTCCTGTCGTTTGGCCAAAGTCAGCTGATGCTGGAGCAGGATTGGCACAGCGATTCGCCCTGGCGCGTGGAACCGCTGGAACAACCGTTCGGACGAGGCCTCAATCTGCAGATCCTGTGCGATAACGCCCAGGACCTGGCAGATGCCTTCGAAACAGCGGGGTACCCCTTGCGCCGGGCGGTCGAGGCGCATTGGTACCGCAGTAACGACCGCCTGAACGGTCAGCGCAACTTCCTCATCCAGGACCCGGATGGCTACCTGTTGCGTTTCAGCGAGAACCTGGGAATGCGAAACTGCCGGTAAGGGCACTTGCAGATGAACCAACCGATCAATGCCTGTGCTGTACCTGCCAACTCGCAGATCCACCCGCAACTGCCCGGCGCCGACTTCGTTGACGCTCACCGAGCCGCAGTCGGCAATATCGAACGCTCGGCGCTGGGGCATTTTCTGACGTTGATGAGCAGCATGCCGCGCTGGATCGACAACCTTATGGTGCTGCGCAATCGCCTGGTTCGACTGTGCGGCCTGAAAGACCTGGGGCGTTTGTCGAGAGTCGACCTTCAGCGCGACGAGGCGTCTTACCAGGTCAATGAGCGCGTCGGGATTTTCACCCTGATCAGCAATAGCCCGGATGAAGTGCTGCTGGTCGACCGCGACAAGCACCTGGACGTCTACATCTCGTTGCTGCGGCTACCCTTGGACGCCGACAACCGCCGCGAGATCGTGGTGTCCACCGTGGTGCACACCCACAATCGTCTCGGCCGGTTGTACATGCTGCCGGTCGCGCCGTTTCACCGATTTATCGCGCCCATCGCCCTCAAGCGCTTGATCCGCGCCAGGTAAAGGCTTGCCTCAGACGAAGCCTTGGCCGGCGAACCCGCGTGGCAAACGCTGCCGGCCGGGCAGGGCGCTCAGGCGCTCGACCCAGGCGCTGCGCCAGTCAGTGCCGGTGTGTTGAGTTCTGGCCTTGCGTGCGCTGCGCCGAGCGGCATTGCGCTGGTCCTTGCGGGCAGTCTTGAACGCCTCGGTGTTGCGACAGCTGCGGCATTTGACCCGATTGAGTTCGGTGGTCGTGACCAGGTTCTTGCCGTGGTGACCGCAAGCAAGGTGGCCGGCGGTCTTGTAGTGGGTGACCATTGGTATCCTCCTCGGCACTGTTGCTTGACAACAGGCTCTTAGGATTGGACCGCTTGGGCACGGGCAGGTTCGGCGCTACTCGCTGGTGACCAACAGCGTCATCCATAGTCAGCGCGGCGAAGGCAAGGGCGAGGAGGCTCAGGGTGTGGCTATCCCGGGGGCGGGTGGTTTTGTGCATAAGCATCCGTGCTTGCAGTCATCATCGGACGGCCGGAAATTGGCGAGCATGACAGCTGTGCCTGAGGCTGTTGCAGCCTGTACATTCTGTGTTGCCTGAACTACGACCGCTGCGCGGTCGATCGCGGGCAAGTCCCGCTCCCACAGGTTTGGTATACACAGACCTACTGGAGTTGGCTAAAAACCCGAGGTCTGTTGCTGCACGCTGAACTGCTTGCGAAACCACTCCTGGAGCATGGCCTTCTCGGCATACAGGCGGTCGGTGTCGGCGCGCCGGCCCGGGCGCTGCAGGTAGAACTTGTCGCTCAGGTGCGCGTCGGCCTGGCTGAGCACCTGGCCGGGTTGCGACAGGGTGTAGTGCAGGTCGATACTGGGCCAGGTGACGTCGCGCAGGATCCGTACCGAGTAGGCATTGCTGCGCCAAGGCTCGTAGTGCCCGGCCAGGTCGATGTCGCGGATGTCGATGCGCAGGGTCTGGCCCGCGGGCAGGTAGCGTTGGCCCAGTTTGACCAGGTAGGCGCTCAGCTCCTTCATGACGTAAGCATCGGCGCCGCGTTGGTAGCCGTTGCTGTCCAGGCTGGCGTCGCGAAAGTGTTCGGGTTTGTCGAAGGTGACTTCAACGTTGGGCGTGGCCGCGGTTTGCGCCAGGCTGTTGAAGGCCATCAGGCTCAATGTGGCCAAGGTCAGGGCAGGGCGCATGATTCACCTCCAGGTGCAGCCTTGCGCAGTTCGCTGCACAGGCTTCATTGTACGCCTGTGGCGATTGAAAACAGAGGAGTGGGTAGTGCGCAGGATCGAGCGATTCACCGCCAATCGGCGCGGCAGGGACATCGCCGTGGGTGACATCCACGGGTATTTCTCGCGCCTGCAGGAACGGCTGACGGCGATCGGTTTCGATCCGGCGGCGGACCGCCTGTTCAGCGTTGGCGACCTGGTCGACCGCGGGCCGGAGTGCCCGCAGGCGCTGCAGTGGCTGGCGCAACCCTGGTTCCACGCCGTGCAAGGCAATCACGAGGCGCTGGCGATCACCCACGTTGATGGCGGCCTGCTTGATTACAGCCAGTACCGCGCTGCGGGCGGCGGCTGGTTCCTGGCCCTGAGCGAGGCTGAACAGGTGCGCTTTGCCGAACGCTTTCGGCGCATGCCACTGGCAATCGAGGTCGAAACCGCAGGGGGGCTGATCGGCCTGCTGCATGCCGATAGCCCTTACCGCCGTTGGGCCGACTTGCGTGAGCAACTGGCGAGCACCCCGCCGAGCGAGGTCCAGGAGGTCTGCCAATGGTCGCGCAAGCGCCTGTATGTCGGCGATGTCACGCCCATCGACGGGCTGCGCGCATTGATTGTCGGCCATACCCCCCAGCGGCAAGTAAAGGTGCTGGGCAATATATGGCATATCGATACCGGTGGCTGGGCCAGCGGCCAGTTCAGCCTGCTGGACCTGGCCAGCCTGACCGCGCTCAGCGCCAGCCCAGGTGAATGATCACTGCCAGTGCCAATAAGATCAGCACGGCGCCGGACACCCGCTCAAGCCACGGCAGTGCCCGGGAAAAGCGCCGGCGTACTCGCAGGTTGCCGATGGCTGCGGCGACCAGAACATCCCACAGCAGCACGGCGCTGAACATCCACAGGCCGTAGACCAGCTTCCAGCCCAGGCTGGTGTGGCTGCCACTGACCATGCTTGCCAGACTGACATAGAACAGGGCGTTTTTCGGGTTGAGAATGCCGGACACAAAGCCCATCAGCAAACCCTGAATCCAGGGGCTCGCCAGCCCGTCATTCGCTGCGGTTACCTGAATCAGCGAGGTGCTGTCGGCATGGCGAATGAACAACACGCCGATGTACAGCAGGTAGGCGCAACCGGCCAGTTGGATGGCGACGAACAGCGCACTGTCCGGGCGCAGCGCCGAGACTCCGCTGAAAGCGGCAAGAATGAACACGCCGTTGGCCAGGGCGATACCCAGGCAGGCGCCGGTCGCCTTTAGCCAGCCGGCGCTCATCGAGGTGCGCGCAACCAGGAAAAAATCAGGGCCGGGGGACAGCAGGGCAAGAAAATGCGCTGCCGCCACGATCAGAAACTGCTCCATGAATGACGGACTTCTTCAGCGAGAGGGGGGCTGATTGTCGGTGCCGTGCGAGGGGCCTGTATTGAACGAAATTGCGTGTTCAGCCGCGGTACAGCCCAGGTGTTACGCCGGTGTGGGCCTTGAACACGCGCTGGAAGTGGCTCTGGTCGGCAAAGCCCAGGCGATAGGCGATGTCAGCCATGTCCTGGCCCTTGCGCAACCACTGGCGCGCGCGGTTGATGCGCAGGTTCAATTGCCAGGCATGGGGGGTAAGGCCGGTCGCGGCACGGAACGCCCGGATCAGTTGGTATCGGCCCATGCCGACGCTGTCCGCCAGTTCGCCCAGCGACACGCTGCGGGCGTCTTCCTGGGCAAGCCGTTGGAGCAACGCTTCAAGGTTGCGCTCAAGGCGTTGCGGTGGCGGCGACAAGGTCTGGGTTGGCGGGCTGTAGTGATCGCCAATGAACGCGATCAAAGTGGCTTCTTTCTCATGGGCACTGGCCGCAGAGAACAACAGATCGTTGAGCCGGGTAAAACGGGCGTAGGTCGACCGGTTGCACGTGACGTGCGCCGGCGTTCCCTCTACCTGCGCCGCCAGTGCCGACTCCAGGCGCAAGGTCTGCAGCCAGGCGGCGTCCAGATGGATCATCTGGTAACTCCAGCTCAGCCCGGGTTCGGGGTTGCAGGCATGCACGCAGTGCGCCGGAACGAACACCAGCGTGCCAGGGTGAAGGCGTGTTTGCGCTTTGTTCGCGCCGCTAAACACACTGCTGCCCTGATCGACCGCACCAATGGAGAACGTTGGATGGCTGTGCGCCTTGTAGCAGGCACGGCTGTCGCAGGCGCGGCGGCTTTCGATATAGGGCAAGGCCGGGTCGCGCCAGAACGCTGTACGGGCGGCGTCAGTTGGCTGGGGCATGTGCAGGAGCCGATGAAAACGTGGCCAGAAGTCTATCACTGCATGGCCCGCCAGGGGCTGCACAGTTTTGCCGTCCAGCTGTACCTTGACGCGGGTACAGCGGCGAGCGGAACCTTGTGTTCTTTGCCACCGGAGCGCCCCCATGGACCTGACCACCCTGGCCCTGTTCATCCCGGCCTGCTTTGCCCTGAACATGGCCCCCGGGCCGAACAACCTGTTGTCGCTGAACAATGCCAGCCGGTATGGCCTGCGAACGGCCTGTGTGGCGGGGATTGGCCGGTTGTTCGCCTTTGCCGGGATGATCGTGCTGGCGGCCATGGGCCTGGCGGTGGTGCTGCATACCAGCGAGTACCTGTTCCTGGCCATCAAGGTGCTGGGCGCTGCGTACCTGTTCTACATCGCCTGGCAGTTATGGCGGGCACCTGTGGGCGAGGCGGCGCTGGTCAGCGAACGCCGCCGCGGTACGTTGCGCCTGGCGCGCCAGGAGTTCTGGGTGGCGGCCGGCAACCCCAAGGCGATTCTGATCTTCACTGCCTTTTTGCCGCAGTTCATCAGCGTCGGCAGCCCGCTGCCGGTGGCCGAACAGTTCACCTGGCTGGGCGGTATGTTCCTGCTGCTGGAGTGGCTGGCCATCGCCATCTACGCCTGGCTGGGCGCCTACCTGCAGCGCTGGTTCAACCAGCCCGGGCCGCGGCGGCTGTTCAATCGGGTCAGTGCCACGCTGCTCAGCTGCGCCGGGATCGGCTTGCTGGCAGCGCGGCGGGCTTAGAAACTGAAGCGCACACCGGCGTTAGCGCCAGTGCCTTCCAGTTGCGAGCTATCGAGGTTGCGACGATGGTTGAGGCTGAACTGAACCGCGAAATTACTGGTCAGTTGGGCGACGAGACCAGCTTCGATTTCCAGTGAAGTGCCTTTGAAATCGGTCTCGATCTTGTCGCTATCATCAAAGGTCACAGTGTCCTGGCCACCGTCAACGTGCCAGATGTTGGCTTGCAGGAAAGGACGCCAGTCTGCGGTTTGCGCCTTGAAGTCACCCTCCAGGCGCAGCCCGAGGCGACCGGTCAGCTCGGTATCACTGTCAAAGTCAACCTTGGATACCTGATCACGTTGGCCTTTGAGTGACACTTTCTGGGCAATCAACTGTGCCTGGGGCTCCAGTGTCCAGGCCGTCGACAGCAGGAAGGGGTAGCCGAATTCGAGCGAGCCGGTCCAGGCATCGCCGTCCAGGTCGAGCTTATCGCCTCGATCGGTGCGGGCGCGGCCATCAAGGTCGGTGTATTGCACCACTGCATCAACATACCACTGCAGGGGAGCGATCAGGGTCCAGTAGGCACCGACACTGTCGCCGTCCAGCTTCAGGTCGCCAACCGAGCGGTCCTGGATGCCCTGGGCATAGCCCTTGACGTCGCCGTCCAGGCGGCTGTGGCTGACGTAAAAGCCGATATGCTGGCGGTAGCCGCTTTCGCTGACCTGCGCGTAGAGGTCCTGCCCGACCTTGAAGCCGTAGAGATTGCCATCCAGGCTCGGGCTTACCGTGCCGGACCAGCGCTGGTGAAAGTTATAGCCATATGCCTGGCCCCAACTGGCTGAGAAAGCACCTTGCTCCCGGAGCGACGTCTGGTCGCCGTGGCGCTGGTGGAAGGTGCCCAGGTTGAATCGCGATACCAGCGCGGCGGCCCGCGGCGCGACAGCATATACCGGTACTGCCGGGCGGTAGATCACCAGGCTCTGGCCAGCCGGAGGAATGGACAGGACTGGTTGATTGGGTGCGGGAGCCAATACCGGCGGGGTAACTGCCGGTGGCACTACCGGTGGCGGCTGGTCGACCGGAGGAGGTTGATCCACCGGCGGCGGCGCGGGCGGGGCGGTGATACTCGAGACCAGAAACCAGCTCTGCTCACTACCGGCAGTGGAGCCGCCCTTGACCAGGCGATAATCGAAGGCACCAGCTGACAGTACCTGGGTCTGAACAAATGCTCCATTGGTACTGGTAGCGCCATTGGCGGCGATCACCACGGGAATACCGTTGACGTTAGTGGCGGCCCCGGTACCTCCAAAGTTATTGATCAGCAGATTGGTCGAGCCGGAAATCAGCCCACCGTTTACCACCAGGTGATCGGAAGGCGCGTCATCGCCGGCCAGCACCGTGTTGAGTGCAAGCGTGCCGCCGTTGCCGGTGTAGTTGCCGTTGATAGTCAGGCTGCCTTGGGCATTGCCGCCACTGCTGAGGTCGATCAGCCCGGCGTTGGTCACGGTGACAGGCTGTCCGTTGGTGAACGGGCTGATAACACCCGTTTGCGATACCAGGCTGCTGCTGGCATCGATGTTCACCACGCCGCTAGCACTGGCGGCGTCGCCAAGGGCCAGGGTGTCATTGAGGGTGAAGGCACTGCCGTTGTTGAGGTTGAACGTTTCCCAGTTGGTATAGAGGGCGCCACCGACAGGCTTGCTGTTGTCGAAGGTCAGGGTGTCCTGGCCGGCGCCACCGTTGACCGTGATGTTCAGGACGCTGGCCTCCAGGCCGCTCAACGTGGCCTGGTCGTTATCACCGCCCATGTCCACCGTGCCATGTATAACCCCGCCACCTTGCCAGGTAAGCACGTCGTTGCCGACACTGGCGAGCAGGTTGCCCAGCAGCTCGCCGCCGGTGATGGTGAACGTGTCGGTGCCGCCACTGGTGCTGATGTTGCCGCCGATGGTGCCGCCGCTGAGGATAATGGTGTCGTTGCCAAAGCCGGTGACCAGATTACCGTCGATGGTGCCGCCGGACATGTCGAAGGTGTTGTCGTCCAGCTTCATGTTGACGCGGCCAATACGTCCGCCCGTGAAGATTGCAAAGTCACCGTCTTCGAAGAAATTGATGATCCATCCCTGAGACATGAAAAAGGTATCAAGACCGTCGCCTTGAGCCAGCGACTGGATAGTCCCGCCGGTCATGCGAAAGTCATCGATTCCCGATGTCTGGATCTGGGCGCCTAGAGTCTGGCCTTGGCCGACAACAAGGTTTTGTGCCAAGGCAGTCAAAGGCAGGGCGCTAAGTACCACGATAAGCGAGGCTCGCATCAGGCAGGCTCCATTTCCATACAGGGCGCTGACCACTGCAGATCCAGCTTCCCTGTGAGCGCTGGACGGGGTCTGCGTTGATGTATAGAGCAAACAGAAATATCGACAACTGGCAAAAATGCTAGGTGGCGAATGGCCGCTACTGCCCCGCAGCCGGCAAAAGCCTCAGGTGCTTATAGTGAAAGGGTCTGATTCGATTGGGAAATATGACCTAGTCTTGCAGCTGGACCGGGCAACACGGAACCGCTGTCCGCCACCTGCCAAGGAGACGTACCGATGCTCTCGACCCTGGAGTTGCGCAACATCATAGAAAGCAGTTTTTTACCCACCCGCTGCCAGTGCACCCTGGCCGCCGACCGTTCACTGACCGTGCGGGTGTTCGACCGCAGCTGCGAGCGGGTCGACCTGTTGGTCACCGGCATCAGTGCCGAGCAACTGACCAGCAGCCGGGCGATTTCCAACCTGATCGTCGGCCTGCGCAATGACCTTGAAGATCAGCGTAATCAACGCTCGCAGCGGCGCCGCGACAGCCTTTAATCGCGGTAGAACACCTGCACCAGGTGATAGCCGAACTTGCTCTTGATCGGGCCGTGCACGGTACGCAGCGGTTTCTTGAAAATGACCTGGTCGATGGCGCCGACCATCTGCCCCGGCCGCACTTCGCCCAGGTCGCCGCCGCGCTTGCCTGACGGGCACGTGGAGTACTTCTTGGCCAGCACATCGAATGCCTCGCCCTTGGCGATGCGTTGCTTGAGCTGTTCGGCCTCTTCAGCGGTCTTGACCAGAATATGCCGGGCCTGTGCTTTCATCTCAACCTACCTTCGCAAAGGGTAAAAACCGCGCATTATGCCTGATCGCGCAATTCTTCGCGGTCACGAAATTGCCCCAGGGCCTCGGGGTTGGCCAGGGCATCGGTGTTCTTCACCGGCTCGCCGTGCACCACGTTGCGTATCGCCAGTTCAACGATCTTGCCGCTGATAGTACGGGGGATGTCCGTCACGGCCGCGATCACTGCCGGCACATGGCGCGGCGTGGTGTTGCTGCGAATCACCTGACGGATGCGTGCCTGCAAGGCGTCATCCAGTTGCAGGCCGTCGCGCAGGCGCACGAACAGTACCACACGCACATCGTTATGCCAGCGCTGGCCGATGGCGACGCTTTCGACCACCTCATGGATCTTCTCGACCTGGCGGTAGATTTCCGCCGTGCCGATGCGCACGCCGCCTGGATTCAACACCGCGTCCGAGCGGCCATGGATCAACATGCCGCCATCGGCCAGCTCCTCGGCATAATCGCCCTGGGCCCAGACCCCGGGGAACTGGCTGAAGTAAGCGGCATGGAAGCGTTCGCCTTGCGGGTCATTCCAGAAACCCAGGGGGATGGCCGGGAAGTGCCGGGTGCAGACCAGTTCGCCTTTTTCACCGATCAGCGCATGGCCTGCGTCATCCCAGACCTCAACCGCCATGCCCAGGCTCTTGCACTGGATCTGGCCGCGGCGCACCGGCAACAGCGGGTTGCCGATAACGAAGCAAGAGACAATATCGGTACCGCCCGACATCGACGCCAGGCACAGGTCGCGCTTGAATTCGCGGTAGACGTAGTCGTAGCTTTCCGGCGACAACGGCGAGCCGGTCGACAGCAGCAACTTCAGCGAGTCCAGGCGATGACTCAGGCGTGGCTGCAGGCCGGCTTGTTCCAGGGCCGCCAGGTACTTGGCGCTGGTGCCGAATGCGCTGATGCGCTCGCTGTCGACCAGGTCGAGCAGGCGTTCGGGGCCCGGATGAAAAGGCGAGCCGTCGTACAGCACCAGGGTTGCCCCCACGGCCAGGCCGCTGACCAGCCAGTTCCACATCATCCAGCCGCAGGTGGTGTAGTAGAACAGCACGTCATCATCGCCCAGGTCGTTGTGCAGGCCGTGCTCCTTGAGGTGCTGCAGCAACACGCCGCCGGCGCTGTGGACAATGCACTTGGGCACGCCGGTGGTGCCGCTGGAATAGAGGATGTACAGCGGGTGATTGAACGGTAGCGGGGTGAACTGGGGTTCGCCGCCGGATTGGTAGAAGTCGTCCCAGAGGCTGACCCGGGCCTGACTGTTGAATTCATCGGTGCGGGTGTGCGCGCGGGTGTAGGGCACCACCAGCAGGTGTTGCAGGGTCGGCAGTTGTGCCAGTACCTGGTTGATCTTGTCGACTTGATCGATCTGTTTGCCGGCGTATTGGTAACCGGCGCAGATCATCAGCAGCTTTGGCTCGATCTGGCCGAAGCGGTCGATGATGCCGTGGGTGCCGAACTCGGGCGACGAGCACGACCAGATCGCCCCAAGGCTGGTGCAGGCCAGCATTGCCACCAGGGTTTGCCAGGTGTTCGGCATGCAGGCGGCAACCCGGTCGCCAACGCCGATGCCTGCAGCCTTGAAAC
This sequence comes from Pseudomonas sp. JV241A, assembly GCF_900275665.1. Lineage (NCBI taxonomy): Bacteria > Pseudomonadati > Pseudomonadota > Gammaproteobacteria > Pseudomonadales > Pseudomonadaceae > Pseudomonas > Pseudomonas sp. JV241A. Next base: position 3,693 of record NZ_OPYO01000037.1, on the reverse strand, counting down.
TGCGTTGCAGGCCGGCCACCTGTGCGGCCAGCTCGGCATGGCTGATGACCCGTTGCTCACCGTCTTCACGCACGACGATCAATGCCGGATGAGTATCGCGACGGCGCAGCAGGTGTTCGGCAAAGTTCAGAGTGGCGCCGGGGAACCAGCGCGCATCGGGCATCTGCGGGCCTTCGTCGAGCACCTGGGTGGCCGGCTGCTGCCAGCGCACCTGGAAGTAGTCGGCAAGGGTTTGCCAGAACGCGGGACGCTGTTCGATGCTCCAGCGGTGCAGGTCGGCGTAGTTGCTGAGCGCAAGGCCAAACTGCTGATTGACCTGCCGGCGAAAGGCATCCATCCGACTGGCCTGAATACGCGCCTTGCTCGGGCGCCAGAGCACTTCGTTCATGGGCGTTCCTTTTTGCGGTTGGCCAGGGCTGCTCGCACCCCATCGCCGGCAACGCCGGCTCCCACAAGATCTGGGTTCACTCGATTCCTGTGGGAGCTGGCATTGCCAGCGATCAGCAGTGCTTTATTCCACTGTAGCTTTTTTCACTTTGTTCGAGGCCGACCAGACGCGGTAACGTACTTCAACGCCTTCCGGCACGTACACCACCACCGGCAACTTGCTGTTGTAACGCAGCATAAAACCTTCGCCGACCACCGGCACGAATGCCTGTTTTTTCTTGCCGTCCGGGCAGGCCATCAAGGTCGAGGCCGGGCCCATGACTTTTTCCAGACGGTAGTAGTTGTAACCCCAACCTTGCAGGGTCTGCTCTTCGAGGTTGCCGCCCAGGTGCTGGCGGTTGCAGTCGACTTCCAGTTGCTTGCCAGCCAGCACTTCGAGTTTGTAGGCCGACTCGTCAGCCTGCTTTGGCAGGTGGATCACCTGGCGGGTAAAGCCTTTTTCGGCCTCGGGGTAGGGCGCCACGTCCTTGAGGCTGGCGGCCTGTACCGAAGTACCGACTGCCAGGGTCAGGGTGAACAACGCGGTGAGGGAGAGTGGGCGCATAAGGCCTCCTTGCAGGTCAAAAAACACGATGCCGCAGCCAGGTTGCCAGGTTGCCCGTCACTGGGCCAGCCAGCCGCCATCGATGTTCCAGGCAGCGCCACGAACCTGACTGCCAGCCTCGCTACAGAGGAACAATACCAGCTCACCCAGGTGTTCGGGAGTGACGAAGGCCAAAGACGGCTGCTTCTCGGCCAGCAGATCGTGCTGGGCCTGCTGCGGATCGACACCGTTGGCGGCACGGTCATCGATCTGTTTCTGCACCAGCGGCGTCAGCACCCAACCCGGGCAAATCGCGTTGCAGGTAATGTTGCTGGTGGCGGTTTCCAGCCCGACCACCTTGGTCAGACCCACCACCCCATGCTTGGCCGCCACATACGCAGCCTTGCCGGTGGAGCCGACCTGGCCGTGCACCGACGCGATGTTGACGATCCGCCCCCAGTTGCGCGCGCGCATGCCCGGCAGCACCAGGCGGGTACCATGGAACACGGCCGACAGGTTGACGGCGATGATCGAATCCCAGCGCTCCACCGGGAAGTCTTCGACCGCCGCCACATGCTGGATGCCGGCATTGTTGACGAGAATGTCGACGCCGCCGAACTCGCGCATCGCGTAGGTGAACAGGTCCTGGATTTGCGCCACGTCGCTGAGGTCCGCCGGGTAATGGCCGACCCGGGTACCGTGGCGGGCGACTTCGGCAATCGCCGCGCTGGCATCGCCAAAGCCATTGAGGATCAGGTTGGCGCCGGCCTTGGCCAATACCTGGGCAATGCCCAGGCCGATGCCGCTGGTAGAGCCGGTGACGACTGCTGTCTTGCCGATGAGACTCATAGGGTGCTCCTTAAACGATACCGGTGGCATAGAACGTAGCAATCACCACGAACACCGCCAGGGTCTTGATCAGGGTAATGCCGAAAATATCCTTGTAGGCCTCGCGGTGGGTCAGGCCGGTGACCGCCAGCAGGGTGATCACCGCGCCGTTGTGCGGCAGGGTGTCCATGCCGCCGCTGGCCATGGCTGCGACCCGGTGCAGCACTTCAAGGGGAATGTTGGCGGCGTTGGCGGCGGCAATAAAACTGTCGGACATCGCCGCCAGGGCGATGCTCATGCCGCCGGAAGCGGAGCCGGTGATACCGGCCAGCAAGGTCACGGTAATCGCTTCGTTGACCAGCGGGTTAGGGATGGCCCGCAGTGCATCGGCCAGCACCAGAAACCCCGGCAGCGAGGCGATCACCGCGCCAAAGCCATATTCGGAGGCCGTGTTCATCGCTGCCAGCAAGGCGCCGCTCACCGCGCTTTTGCTGCCCTCGGCCAGGCGGTTCTTGATCGCGCCGAAGCCTGCCACCAGCACCAGCAGGATGCCCAGCAGCAACGCCGCTTCCACCGCCCAGATCGCCGTGAGCTTGGCGATATCGGTCTGCACCGGCGTGCTCATGCCCGGCAGGCTGAGGCTATGGGTCTTGCCGTACCAGGCCGGAATCCAGTGGGTGAACAGGAGGTTCATCACCCCCACCAGCAGCAGCGGCGACAACGCCAGCAGCGGGTTGGGCAGGGTGAGGTCGGCGGCGGTTTCCGGCTCGTTGCGCAGCTCGCTGCCATAGCCTTCACCGGCGCGCTGGGCCTTGTTGCGCTGGCGCTGCAGGTAGAGCATGCCGGTGCAGAACACGAACAGGGTGCCGATCAGGCCCAGCCAGGGCGCGGCCCAGGCGGTGGTGTTGAAGAAGGTGCTGGGGATGATGTTCTGGATCTGCGGGGTGCCGGGCAGCGCATCCATGGTGAAGGAAAACGCCCCCAGGGCGATGGTGGCCGGGATCAGGCGCTTGGGGATATTGCTCTGGCGGAACATCTCGGCGGCAAACGGGTACACCGCAAACACCACCACGAACAGCGACACACCGCCGTAGGTGAGCAGGGCGCAGACCAGCACGATCACCAGCATCGCCTGACGGGTGCCGAGCAGGCGGATGGCGGCGGCGACGATCGAGCGCGAGAAGCCCGACAGCTCGATCAGCTTGCCGAACACGGCGCCGAGCAGGAACACCGGAAAGTACAGCTTGATGAAACCGACCATCTTTTCCATGAACACCCCGGTAAAGGCCGGGGCGACTGCGGAAGGGTCAGTCAACAGCACCGCGCCAAGGGCGGCAATGGGGGCGAAGAGGATAACGCTATAACCACGGTAGGCAGCCAGCATCAACAGCGCCAGGGCTGCCAGGGCGATGATCACACTCATCGAGTGTCTCCTTGGGTGCATCTTGTTTTTGTTGGTTAGGAGGAGATAGCGGGAATCGTGCCATGTTTATAAGCTATTGAATTTAAAGGTAAAAAATGAATTCTTTAATGAATTTAATTGAATTTGTCTCTATGTTGAGACAAGCCCTGTGGGAGCAACTGTCTTGATCAGGCTGTTTGCTCTCGCCAAGGGGTATTGTCCCGCAGCATTGCATTCAGCCTGACGATCAGCACCCGCATACAGGCTACGAGGGCTACCTTGGCGCACTTCCCACGCTCCCGAAGTGCTTCGTAGCGTGCTTTAAATTCTGTGTTGTGACGGATGATGATCCAGCTCGACATGTACAGCACTCGCCTTACATGGGCCCGACCACCCCATATCTGGCGGTGCCCTCGATGGCTACCACTATCGTTGTTGTAAGGCGCTACGCCCACCAGAGCGGCGATCTGACGGCGGTCCAACTGCCCCAGTT